>JAFWNB010000006.1 GCA_017545505.1 Candidatus Saccharimonadota bacterium
AATACTGCCCATATCCCAACGATAATCAAAAATAAATTCCTTCAGTGGTCTACAATTTCCATCCATCAACTCTGGAATGGCGTCGTTCAAGAGTCTATACGCAATTTCTCTTGAGTAATCTGTACTGGTTTTCTTAAAGCTTTCTGACATCATAATTTCATCTGTGATTAATGTGTTAGCATCGGGATACAAATATCGATTTGGAATACCAAAAACAATTTTTAAATCTTCTGGCAAATTTACCCTTATTATAGGTACTGCTCTACCCGTCATAATGATTAGCCCACCATCATAATGTCCGCAGACTCCAGAACCGCCAACCGATTGTACAAACACAAGATGCTCGTTATCCCCATCTATTTCTTCAGCATGATTGCCGGCAAGGTATCTAATCAAGTCCATTGGTTCTATCGGATTATTGTATAATTCATTAATTGCAGCGCCTACCCCTTGTATAGCCGAGGCGCTTGATCCTAAACCGCAATGTCTAAGGTCTAGGTCTGTATTTATGTTAATGGAAAAACCAGTAGTTATATCTAAGGCTTTCTGCATCAACATAGCAGCATGTTTGACCAAAGCTATTCGACCGTAATTGCCAGCAACAACAATAGCGTTATCTTTTCTGGGCTCTACGGCAATTTTTTTACATATATTTACGCAAAAATTAATCTGTCCTGTTGGGAAAATATTATCTTTTGGTTTTATGCTGTATAATTTCCCAGGGTCAGTACAAGCGGCATCCAACCTAGAGGGGTATTTAATAGTGATTTTTTTTAAAGGGGGCTTAGAAACCGGTCTTTTAATCTCGACTAATACATCGCCGACGTTGATAACCTGTGGTTCCTTTTTCATTAGAGAAGATTATATCATATTCTTTGGTTATTATCCACTGGCTCCCCTTTACTATCGTCCAACGCTTAGGGACAAATCCATTATCGCCGTAAATATGCTTTAGACAAAACCTCATAAAGGTGCTCTTGTACGAACGCCGTCAGTTCTTTCTTCTTACTATATTCATGGCAGACTATTCTAAAATCATCTAATATCGGGAGCCAATTTAAAAGCCTTTCGGGCTTTTTTGTGTCAAAAAGTTGGACTCATTCTTCAAATCGAACCCAACCTCTATCCTCCAAATAACACTTTAAACAGACCCAAGGAAACTGCCAGCATAATTAAACCGGCGGCCAAAACTCCAGCAATAATCGCAATCATCGTCTTTTTGAAATCAAGATTTAAAATCGATGCAGCGAGCGTCCCAGTCCATGCACCGGTTCCAGGAAGTGGAATTGCTACAAATAAAAACAGCGCAAAATAAGTCCCATATTTTCCCGTTTTTCGAAGAAGCTTTTTCCCGCCTTTTTCACCCTTTTTTAAACAAAAATTACAAAACTCTTGAAACGGTTTCCATTTTTGCTCGCTTCCCCACTTTAGAACTTTTCGGGCGAAGAAATAAATTATTGGCACCGGAATGATATTACCAATAATTGCCACTATTAATACTAACCACTCTGGAAGCCCCAAATCCATACCTACCGCCACCGGTATTGCGCCCCTAAGTTCAATCAAAGGCACCATCGATATTAGTAGTACTATCAAAATTTTCCAAAACATAATTCTATATTAACATATTTTTAGTATTGACTCTTTAATTTTCACGTTGTATTATTGTACTAGTTAAATAATACAATAAGAGGCAAAATGAATAATCTAGACAACAGCACTCCAGTTTACCTCCAAATCGCCGAAAAACTAGCAATTAAAATCTTTGGTGGCAAACTAGAACCAGGGACTCAACTCCCTACTGTGCGCGAAATTGCCCTATCAGAATGGGCTAACCCCAACACCGTCCAAAAAGCTCTTGCCGAATTAGAAAGAGACGGCCTAATTCTCTCTAGGAGCACTCATGGTAAATTTGTCACCGAAGATGTCGAGCTAATCATGAAAAAACGCGAAGAATATGCCACCAAACTCACCGAGACCTACGAACAAAAAATGAAAGACGTAGGCGCCGAAATCACCATGCCAAAAATCATGTGGCCTTCAAATTTACCAACTAGCGACTATGCCGGATTGAACAATAATTTTAAGTCCCTGCCAAAAGGCCAGAAAAAGGAGCGCAAAAAATGGTTCTTTTAGAATGTAAAAACCTTAGTAAAAATTACGGTAAAAAACAGGCATTAAAAGATATCAATTTCACTATTCCTGCCGGCAAAATCATCGGGCTACTCGGTCGCAACGGCTCCGGCAAAACCACTCTCATTAAACTCATAAATAATTTACTCACTCCAACTACAGGCCAAATTTTAATAGACAACAAAGCGCCCGGTCCAGTCACGAAAGCCATCATTTCCTACTTGCCAGAACGTACCTACTTAGACCGCCGCACGACCATCAAAAAAACTCTCGACTTTTTCCAAGATTTCTATAAAGATTTCAACAAAAAAACCGCCCAAAAACTCTTAAAGGACCTTGATCTAGATGAAGACCAAAAAATCTCTGCCATGAGCAAAGGAATGCAAGAGAAACTTCAGCTCATCTTAGTGATGTCTAGAAAAGCCAAACTCTATATCCTAGACGAACCTCTTGGCGGCGTAGATCCTGCCACTAGAGATTATATCCTCGACACCATCCTAAAAAACTTTAACCCAAATGCCAGCCTAATTATTTCTACTCATCTCATTTCTGATATTGAACGCATATTAGATGAAGTTATCTTTATTGACAAAGGGCAAATCGTTCTTCAATCTGACGCCGACGCCCTCCGCGCCAAATATAAAACTTCTATTGATGCAATCTTTAGAAAGGAGATGAAATGTTAAACAAGCTTTTAAAATACGACCTAAAATCCAACTTTAAATTCATGCTCATTTTTTATGCACTCGCCCTCTTTTTTGCAATTCTAACCAAAATCTGTTTCGCTCATGCCACTAACTTAGCTATACAAATTTTTGCTTATATCTTTAATGGCACGACTATCGCAATGATTGCTAATATTCTTATTAATAATCTCATGCGACTCTGGGTTTATTTTAAAACTAATCTATACGCCGACGAAGGCTATCTTATGCACACTCTGCCGGTACCACGTAAAAACCTTTTTACCTCAAAATTTTTAACAGGACTTATTATTTTAATAACTAGTACCATAGTCATTGTGGCCACAACGGCAATTGCCTGGCTCACTCCAGAAAGCTTCGAAGCTCTCAAAAACTTCCTCGCACCAATGGCCGAAATCCTAGATAGTACAGCAACAGAAATCATCATTCTAATGATTATAGTGGTGTTTTTAGAAGTTTTTGTGATGCTCATTTCTGGCTATATTGGGATTATTCTCGGCTACAAAAAACTCTCTAATCGTACCGGCTGGTCAATCTTATTCGGACTTATCTGTTATGTTGTCATTCAATTAATCATCCTATTCGGTGTGTTTATTCTAGCAGGCATTAATCCTAAAATTGGTAATTCCCTCTTTTCCAGCGAACAACTCATCCCCGACATAAGCGTCCTTCGCCCAATCTATACTCTCTCTATTGTTCTCTATCTTATTATAATTGCGCTTTCTTTTGTGCTTTCGCAAAAATGGTTCAAAAAAATTGACCTAGACTAAGTTTTCTCTTTCAGATAATTAATAACATGTTTCATATTACACTGTGTTAAAATAGAGAAAAGGAGTGTTTATGCTAACAAACGATAAGCTTTTAATTGGCAAAACCGAAAGCGACAAAGAGCTGGCAATTCTACCTCAAATGGCGAATCGTCACGGTATCATCACGGGCGCATCCGGCTCTGGCAAAACTATTACTCTTAAAGTTATGGCGGAAAGCTTTTCCGATGCAGGTATTCCAGTGTTCCTTGCCGATGTTAAAGGCGATCTGGCTGGTACCGCAATAAAAGGCGAAGTGACAGAAGCAATCCAAAAACGCCTAGATAAGCTAAATATTAAAGATTTTGAAGTTAATTCTTTCCCCGTTAGATTTTGGGATTTATATGGTACGGAAGGTCATCCGCTTCGTGCCACTGTTGAGTCTATCGGTCCCGAAGTGCTTTCGATTATGCTTGGTCTTTCCGAGGCTCAAGAGGGCAATTTGGCTATCGCCTTCGCCATTGCAAAAGACGAAAACCTCTCCCTTATAGATCTTAAAGATTTGAGAGCAGTCCTTCAATATGTCAGCGAAAACAAAGACAAGTATTCCACCCGTTACGGTAATATCACTACCCAAAGTATAGGAGTGATTCAACGTTCCCTTCTAACTCTAGAAAATCAAGGCGCTAACCATTTCTTCGGCCAACCAGCTCTAGATATTCGTGATTTCTTTACCTCAGAAAACGGTCGCGGAGTTATCAATATTCTTCATGCCGTTACTTTATTCGAAAGCCCAGATATGTATGCTGCATTTTTGCTTTGGCTCCTCACTACACTCTTCTCTTCTTCGCCAGAAGTTGGCGACTTAGATAAACCAAAGCTGGTATTCTTCTTTGACGAAGCCCATCTCCTCTTTAATGGCATGCCAACATATCGGTTAAAAAGAATCACGCAAATTGTCAAACTTATCCGTTCGCGTGGTATCGGTCTCTATTTTATTTCTCAAAGCCCGACCGACATCCCAGATGAAATTCTAGCCCAACTTGGCAACCGTGTACAACACTCACTCCGCGCCTATACCCCGTCAGAGCAAAAGTCCGTTCACGCCGCAGCGCAAGCTTTTCGCGTCAATCCAGAATTTGACACCGAAAAAGCCATTCTAGAGCTTGGCACTGGTGAAGCCCTAGTTTCTTTCCAAAATGAAAAAGGTGCACCAGAAATCGTCGAACGCGTCACGATTTTACCACCCCAAAGCCAAATGGGAGCCATAGATGCTATCACGCGCAATAAAATCATCAACACCAGCCCTCTGATCGGCAAATATGACGAGCCCGAGGATCCAGAATCGGCAGCCGAAATCATCCAACAAAAAGCCGATACTCTCGCTGCCGAAACCGCCGCCAAAGAAGAAGCAGAAGCCGCAAAGAAACAGCAAATTGCCGCCGAAAAAGCTGCCGAAAAAGCCGCCAACGAACAGGCCAAATTAGCCGAAAAAGAGCGTATTGCCGCCGAAAAAGCTGCCGAAAAAGCCGAACTCGCCCGAGCAAAAGCCGAAGAAAAAAGGCGAGAAGAAGCCGAGCGTGAAGCTAAAAAAGCCAAAGAAAAGTCTCAAAAAACCAGAGATAGACTTCTCGGTAATATAGTTGGCTCCGTCGGTAGCACTTTGGGGCGCAAAATCACCGATAAAATATTCAAGGATATCTTTAAATAATGCCAAAAGTTTCAATCATCATCCCAGTATTTAATGCGGAAAAATACCTAGAAAAATGCCTAAATTCAATAATAGAATCGCTTAATCATGCTCAATATGTCCTCAAAACATCCGAAAACACTATAGAAATTCTTTTAATAGATAATGATTCTTCCGATAATTCCCTAACAATCTGCAAACAGTATTCAAAAAAGTATCCCCAAATCATAGACATCCTACAGTGTCACACAAAAGGAGCGGCGGCGGTTAGGAATTATGGCGCTAAAAAAGCTAAAGGTAAATACATTTGGTTTATAGACGCCGATGACTATATTGCAAAAACCGCCCTCGCTCAATTATTTGAAGAGATAGACAAAACAAAAGCAGATTTAATTATGATAGGCGCAAAAAGAGTTTATAAAGACCATCATACAGACTATCTCTCGCCAGTTTCTATAGCAGAACCAAACTATAAAAGTCGATTCATTCGTTATGGTATGGGTCCCTGGCAAGTTATAATTTTTAAAAAATGGTGGAACGAGCATAATTTCTCTTTTAAAGAAGGCATCATTCACGAAGATATGGAATTGATGTCTTCGCTCATCCTTTATACCGATAAGCTATCCAGTATAGATACACCACTTTATTTTTACCGTCAGACGCCAGAATCGGTGCTTCACAGGCGTTCTTGGAACGAACACGCTTATGATATCTTTCCAGCGCTAGAAGGGCTCCTAGAGCGTTTTAAGGCCCTCAAAGCGGAAAAACGTTACCACGATGAATTAGAATGGTTTTTTATTTGGAACTTGTTGATAGATTCCGCAAAAGATTTTAGCCAATTCCCTGAAGGTAAGCCCGGTTTCGCTCGCTCTCGCAAAATGCTAAAAAAATACTTCCCAAACTGGCGTAAAAACCGCTTTTTACGCGAAAAACCCCTAAAGTTACAACTCAGAGTTAGACTAAACTATTACAAATAAAAAGAACACTACGATTTAAGCAGTGTCCTTTATCTAAACTATTTGTTTTTCTCTTCTTTTTCTAACTCACGGAAAGCCACTTTACCAATTTTGGTAGTAGGCAGTTTATCGCGGAATTCATAAGCTGCTGGCAAGGCATAAATTGGCACATTTCTCTCTAGTAATTCCCTTATTTCGCGCTCCAGGCGTTTACCAGGTTTATAACCAGGTTTAAGTACCACAAAGGCCTTCGGGACTTGACCTTTATAATGATGATCTATCCCAATAACCGTAGAAGTAAGCACCGCTTCGTGCGAATTAATAATCGATTCTAGGTGGGTTGGGTAGATATTGTATCCAGAAGAAATAATAATTCTCTTTAACCTCTGCGCGAAATAAATCAGTCCGTCCTCACCGAGGTAGCCAATATCTCCCGTATGTAACCATAATTTACCATCATCATGTAGTCTGATCGCCTGAGCGGTCTCAGCGTCATCACCAAGATACCCCATCATCACAAGTGGACCAGAGATACAAATTTCACCCTCTTCACCAACTGGCAGTTCATTAAAGGTATCATTTTTGATAATTTTAAAGTCCATATCTGGAAATGGCACCCCAATAATTCCATCAGCAAAAGTACTTTCCGGCGAAAGGCAAACAGCACCAGAACCCTCTGTTAAACCATAACCTACTCTTATTTTCGCATCAGAACCATGGTTCTTTAAAAATTCATTCACCTTATCGCGCAAAGTCTGATTTAAAGCATCACCACCACATATCACGGCCGTGACAGATTTTAGATCATTAGGTTTTAACTTAGTATTTATAAGTGCCTCAAATAGAGTAGGCACGCCCACTATGAAATTAGGCTCATTTTTCCTAATTATGTCAGCAAATTGCTTATGTGAAAACGCCGGAATCAAGATACAACCCATACCTTTACAGAGCGGCGTATGAATACATACGCCAAGCCCAAAACAATGGAACAGTGGCAAGATCGAAAGTACCGTAGCACCAGGTACCACTTGGCGAATCATTGCGCCATCACAAATCGATTCAGCATTAATATTAAGATTAGAAAGCATCACAGCTTTTGGCGCACCAGTCGTACCGCCAGAGTACATAATTACCGCCAAATCTTCCCCACCTCTTTCTTCGTGGTAATTCCCCTGATAAAAATATGAATTTGCAATAAAATCTTCCCAAAGAACTACCCGGCTATCATTAGCAGGCAAACGAACTTTTTTAACGTGTAAAGTGTTATATAGTTTTTTCTTCAAAAAACCAAGTCCATCGGAAGGACGTACTACGATGATTCTCTCTAACTGAGCGGTATCGCGTAACTTGTAAATCTTATCAAAAACCGCATCAATTACTAATACATATTTAGATTCCGCAACCTTAATATAGTATTCTAGCTCTTTTTCAGAAGATAATGGGTGCACCATATTACAAATAGCGCCTACCATATTTACTGCATAAACCATCGTAATACCCTCCGGTGTATTCGGCATACAAATGGTTACTCTATCTCCTTCTTTTACGCCATAATTTTTTAGCGCACGAGCGGTTTTTTCGATTTTCTTAACGAAATTTTTATAGGTGACTTTATGGCCATAGTAAATATAAGCAGTATTATCCGGCCATTTTTCGGCAGACTGCATAATCATATCTACCATCGAACAATCTGGATATTCTATACTATTAGCTACCCCCTCTTCGTCATAATATGCAAGCCAAGGCTTAGCCTCAGATTCTTTTTTATTCTTTTTCACAAAAACTCCTTATGATAAGATTATACCACAAATACGTTTTCGATTAAAGTTTTAAATAGTTAAAGGAATAGCCTCTATTATTGCAAAGAAAGCCATTCTCTCAACGCGCGCCCATGTGGGTTATTCGCCGAGACTTCATCAAAGTATTCTCTAATATCGTTCCTTAAATCTTCACTTAATCCTGCCCACCACTCGCTTATCCGATCTGCATATTCCTCGCTTAGCCCTTCTTCACTGGTTAAGAATTCCCTCCCCAAATCATTCCATTCCTCAGCAGAATTATCTGTTTCAGGTTGTGTTGGCGCAGCTTCCGCTGTAGTCTCAGCTACAACTTCATTAGTGTTGTCCGCAGGAGTCGCCTCAGCGCTGCTAGGAACAGACGTTCCTTCAGAATTTACTGGCACACCGTTTATCGACGTTGGCTCAGCAACAATTGGAACTGGCTCAACATTAGTTGGAGTTGGTTCAACTGGAGTAGTTGCTTCAGGTTCAGTTGGATTCTCTGCTTCAGGTTCTGGCTCCGATTCAGGCACAGGAGCTTCAGGTGCTGGTTCTTCCGGTGTAGCCTCTGTTCCATTGCCCTCACCTGGAGCAGCCTCCTGTCTAACACGCGTCGCCCCAAGCCCAGCTCGAGGAGTAATATCAGGAATAACTGGCGCACCAAACAGGGCTCTTACACGCTCAAATACTCTCGAAAACACATATGTGGGCTGGTGCTCTAATACTGAAGTTACTGCCTCTTGTATAGCCTCAGCGCCACTACCATCCCCCCCAAATGAAGCAAGCGAAACAAATGAGCCATCATTATCAAAGAATCCAGCAAAGAATCTACCGCCATGAAATGTACCGTCAGACCCAACAACATTGCTGACGATACCACCACTAGCCGTAGTCATACTGCCATCGAGATTCGAAAAAATCGGATTTCCATTAAGTGGATCAATACCAGTAGCAGGTATTTCTACATAAGTACCATCGGCACATTGCAAAATACCAGTTATTCTTCCTTGTTGCACAAGCTCTTCAGTATTTATTACCCTATTACCCATAACTGAATTACCTGAAAAATTCGTTCTGAAACCCATTCCATCGCCACTACGATAAAGCCTAAGTTCGTTTAATTCAGAAGGATTAGTGTTATAGTTCGCGTATTGAATCTGTAAGTTATCAATACCAGAAGCCGAATCACTTGCATTGACATTTATGACGTCCGTCTTAGTCTCTATCCAGCCATCACTCACTTGAGTCTTATCGTACCCAGCAGCTTCTAATTTACGCATAGCAGCTTCATTATCTCCACTTACTGTTATGGTTTGAGTAGTTCTTTCGGGCCCAGCTAGACGCGCCAATAACGATTCTGCTGCCCTATCGTTGTTACGTGTTTTCAGAATACCTAATTTTTCGAACAGACCAATTTTATTTGGATCAAGCGCCGCCATAAGCTCTTGTGAACCTATGGCAAAAGCTGCACCAATAGCAACAGATTTAGCCGCTTTCTTAATCGCAAGTACCGCTTGAGTCTTCTTGAAATCCTTATCCTTTTCATCAACGTCTTTGATCATTTCATTAAGGATAGTCTTTTTCATCTCTTCAACTTTTTCTCTATCCTCTTCAGATAGTGACTTTTCTGCTTCAATCACCGCAATATCAAGTTGCAAACGCTCATCACTCATCTTGTCCTCAGACGAATACGCGATTAATGCTTTACCTTCAGAATCAGAAAAACCAATTCTTACACGCGCTTCAGCGATAGCTCTCAATCGAGCTTCAGCGTCATCCCCTTCCATCGCTTCGGATATATTACTTATCAAGTCAGATGCTTGCTTCATCTCGTAAACAGTGCCACCAATTGTTTTTTCATATTTCTGAATTCGTTTTGCTCTAAAACCCCTAACCTCCTCATTGGATGTTCCACTATAAGCATTACCCTGTTCGAGATTACGGGTCATGATTGCACGATCCACAGCTGCCTGTTCGCGCTCCTTAAACCCAGCAATTAAACCAGAGATCAATATTCCTACACCAGTACCGCCCAGAGCACGACCACCAGTTTGGGTTAGTCCAGCTATAGTCCCCAAAGCCGCAGCCACAACCTCTGCCGGAATCACACGTCCAATTTTACTACCAGCTATTTTGTCAGTTATTTTATCTATTGCGTCACGATGAACCTTCGTACGATATCCATCACGTACTTCAGCATTATATACTTCAAACCCATCCAGTACTCTCTCCATAGCTACACCATGAGCCGCTCTTTCGCTAGCTTGGATAGCGATATCAAAGTAATTATCTAACATTACCGGATCAGCATTCAGCCCCTCATTGTTTGCTCCCGAGGACAATCTTTTAATTTCATCATAAAACTTTTGTCTAATCTCCTTATTATCTCGAATCGCATCACCTCCAGCGTTGTTTTCTGCCCATTCTCCTGCAAACTTCTCAATTACAGATTTTACCGCTTCGGTAGTTTCCCCATCAGCCTTCACGAGCTTTTCGCCAGCCTCATCATGAATATAATCCGCACTTTCAGTAGCACCTTTAATAAAGCGTTCCATGGCGCTTTTACGGTATGCCTTTAAATATCCTGATAAATCGTAAGATACCCCTTCCTTTTCAATTTTGCGAGCTCCACTTAGAATCTCTTTCTCATACTTTCTTTTATAATATCTCTCGAAAAGACCTTTTTTCCAAATTCTTTCTAGAAAACCAGCTTTACTCATTTCAGCATCAAATTGTGTAGCCGCTTCTGTATAGGCCACATCCCTAGCGTCTAATGTCATATCTGCATTTATCGCTACGAGCGGCCCCTCCTCTTTTTGCTCTTCCAATTTTTCTTGTTCAGCTTTTTTCGCTTCTTCGTCCTCAAGCTTGCGCTTCTCTTCGTCCTCAAGCTTGCGCTTCTCTCCATCCTCCATTTCTTTCTTTTTTCTGAGTTCTTCCAGACGTTTTTCTCTTTCTTCAGCTTCGTTTATTTTTTTCTGTTGCTCTATTGACCTAATCAAAACCTCTCGTCGAAAAGCCTTGGCTTTTTCGTCGCCAAAACGTCCGCTTTTTTGCATATCTTCAATATTCAAAAACTCATCTCTCAAATATTGACCAGCTTTAGACTCGGGATCAACCACGTGATCTGCACAACTCTCCAATAATTTATTGTCTTCGTCCGCTTCTTTCATGCGTTCTCTGTATTCTTTTAAACTCTCGCCTTCTTTTCTTGGAAAATCTTCATGGACTTGTTTAATTCTCTTGCTATATTCTTCGGCTGATTCATTTTCAAGCATTGGCAAATATCCAGTCAAAACTTCTATGTCGCCATTATTTATAATCCTATCACCGTACTCGCGCGCCGTTTCATCGGAACCAATATTATATGTATCCATCGTCGTAAATGTTCTTTCTTTGCCGGTCCCAGAATTAACATTTGTTTCCCCTTCAAAAGAATCACCCGCAGCATCACCACTACGACTTTCATTTTTTTCTAACCATTCCTCATACTTTTTTATGTTTTCTTTTTCAGCACCACGCAAGGCCTTGCGTTCTTCTATTTTCCTTTTCGCTTCATCACCTTTGTATTTATGCTCAATAAACTCTAGGTCATCTTTTAATTCTTCGTCAACTTTTTTGTCTAACTCGGATAAGCTTTCCCATCCAGTGTTTTGCACTATATCATCGTTTCCTACTTTTTCACCACTCATTTTAAGACTCCGTTCCGAGATATAGACCACGGAACCTCAACATTGTGTCAAGAGTCACTTGGACTAAATCCACTCCTGAGTTTTTCATAAATTCAGTCATTTTTTCATCTGTAAAATTCGGGTCATCTACCATATTTGCAAGTTCAACTGCTTTTTCTTCGCTAAGTTGCATCACTGCAGCCTTATTAATCTGATCCATTAAACGCGTTTTCATCTCTTCCTTAAGTTGCTCTCTCACATCCGGAGAAACATCCGTTATTCCTTTCTCGTTAAGGATTTGCTCTATAAAATCATCTATAGACTGAACTTCCATTATATGACCTTTCTTTTAGTGCTTTTTTACATCATAACGCTTATTTTTAGAAAAAGCAATACTAAAAATAGCCCGTAATTGGGCTATTTTTATAGATTTATTATCAGTTATTTGCTAATCGATAATGAAATTTTGCGGCCTTCTTTATCAACGTCTAGAACTTTAAAAGTCTTACGCTCATTCAAGGTAAAGATTTTTTCTGGATCCACATCAGAGCCTTCACCAAGCTCAGATACGTGCACTAAGGCCTCTACCGCTGGGCTGATTTGTACAAAAGCGCCAAACGGAGTAATTCTAGTGATTGTACCTTCAACCTTAGAACCTTTCTTTAGGCCTTCTACTTCAGAAATCCAAGGATCCTCAACGAGCTGTTTCATCGATAATGATAATCGTTCTTTATCAATAGCGATAATTTTAGCTTCTATTGTGTCGCCAACTTTCACATAATCAGATGGGTTACTGACTCTTTCCCAAGATATTTCAGAGATATGAATCAATCCTTCGATACCATCAACATTCACAAATACACCAAAATCTACTACACCAGTTACGACGCCTTTAATCGTATCGCCAACTTTCATTTCGGCAAATCTCTCTGCTAAACCATCCTTGATAGCTTCTTTTTCAGAAAAGATTAGTTTGTTCTCTTTCTTATTCGCATCTAATATGCGTGCTTTAATCGGCTTACCAACCAGAGAGTTTAATCTCTGTAAGATTTCATCTTTATCGGCTGATCCAACTCTTGGATAGTGTTCTGCTGAAAGTTGAGAAACCGGCATAAACCCGCGGATTCCTTCATACTCTACCAACAAACCGCCTCTGTTAGCGTCAAACGGTGTGACTTCAACGATTTCACCACTATCAAGTTTAGCCTGGATTTCATCCCAGCCTTTCTCCTTAACGGCTTTTCGGAGTGACAACAAAACGTATCCGTCGTTCATCTCTGTTTCTAAGACCGAAACAGTTACCTCGTCACCTACCTTTAAATTGCGAGCAAAAGATGCTTCGCGACGTGGGACTAAACCAACGCCTTGCGCCCCTAAATCGATTAATATTTCGTGTTTCTTTACAGATAAAACTACACCTTTTACGGTGTCACCTGCCACGACCTTTTTAAACGAATCTTCATTGTTCTCTAGAAGTTCGTCCATTGTTATTTTTTTGGCTTTTGCCATAATTAATTTTTCCTTCCTTCAGGCCCATTCAAAAAAGCCCCTCTTAGACTTTTATGAATGAGCCCAAATCTACACTCATTATATCAAAAAAACATGATATAATCAAGCTATATACTTGGGATTATAAATTGAATAAAAAATTTATTCAATCAATCGTACCTCCTCTATTTACCTCTATAAATATATAGTCCAGAAAGCACAATTCCAACCATGAATAAAAAATTCATTCAAGTTCTAAAAAAAGATTATCCAGAGTTTTGTTTTAAGCTTGGCAAGAAATTTGCCTTTAGGCCACCCAAAACTATCATCCTCGGCCCAGACGAGCCCTACTATGAACTACTTTCCCTTCACGAACTATCTCATGCAATTCTCAAACATAGAGATTATAATCTAGACGTAGAACGCTTAAAAATGGAAAATGCCGCATGGGATAAGGCGAAAGAATTAGCCAACCACTATAGGATAAAAATAGATGAAGATCTGATTCAGGACCAATTAGACACTTACCGTAATTGGCTCCATCAAAAATCGCGTTGTCCTTCTTGCGGACTAACGCGATTTCAGACTCCAGATGGGGAGTACCATTGTCCTCGCTGTGAAGCTTTTATTAAGCTTTCTTAGCAGGACCACGACGTGAAATACGTCCACCTTTAGCACCAGCGATACGAGCAAGTGCAGGGTTAGCGGCAAAACCGCCAGTGTGACCATTTTGGCCGCCTTTTTTACCAATACGGGCATAGAATTCTTTACCGTATTTAGCTTTATTAGTAGCGGCAGCTTTCATGCCACCAGCTTTAGTTCCAGCCATTTCTAGAACTCCTATCTGCCCACCAATCTTATAATTAACACCACCCTAAAACAGAGTGTATAAGCTTATTATAGCATAGTGCTTACCGTTTGTCAATATGCTAATTCTAAAAAATATGTTTTAATATTTTAAATTTTTCCGAACATAAAATTTATAACTTTTGAACAATTTGTGGAAAAAGGTACTTGACAATATGCGCCACGTGCGATAATATAGAGATAGTTTTAAGTAGATTAAACTGCGAGGCTACTTAAAATACATGTATGACCTGAGAGAACCGTCCAGACCTGGGCGGTTTTCCCTTTTATGGTGTATAATAAACTCATGATAGAGATAAAAAAGGTCAGCAAAAAATACGGCGGCAAATATGCCCTTAAGGACGTATCATTCGACGTTAAAGATGGCGAAATTTTCGCTTTTATCGGTCACAATGGTGCCGGCAAAACCACATTAATCAAGTCTATTTGTGGTATCATCGACTTCGATGAAGGTGAGATCCTAATCGATAAACACTCCATCAAAAACGATCCCCTAGCCTGCAAAAAAGAAATGGCCTATATTTCCGACGACCCAGAACTCTACGAAGACATGAAAGCTATCGCCTTTATTAATTTTATCTGCGATATATATGAGGTTCCAGCCGAAAAACGCGCCAAGAACATCGAGCACTACGCCAAAATGTTTGATCTAGAAAACGAGCTGAACAACCAAATCAAATCTTTTTCTCACGGCATGAAACAAAAAGTCGCCCTCATCGCCGCACTTTCGCACGAGCCAAAAGTATTAATCATGGACGAGCCATTTGTAGGCCTAGACCCCAAAGCGATTTTTGATATGAAGGAAGTTATGCACGAAGTTGCAAAATCTGGCGGCACCATTTTCTTTTCTACTCATATTCTAGATATGGCCGAAAAACTCTGCGATCGCGTCGCTATCGTCAAAAAAGGCGAAATCATCAAAGTCGGCAGCATGAAAAAAATCCGCGGCGACAAATCTCTCGAAAAAGTCTTCCTAGAACTCGAGGCCAAATAATGAACAAGCTTATTTCTCTGCTCAAAGCTTCGATGGCGGGTGGATTACAGCTTTTTAATTACCGCGGCAAAACCGAACGCTCACAACGCATTATGCCGCTAGTACTCGGCGCGCTGGTCTGGATATCTATGCTCATAAGTGCTAGCGCCATGGCAACAGAACTGCAACAGGACGGGAATGGAGTTGCTCTACTTTCTCTATATACTTTAGTCACCAGTATTATTATCCTGATGGAAGGCATCTACAAATCTAGCGATCTACTGTTCAAACCAAAAGACAACGACCTCTTGCTCTCAATGCCTATCCCTAAGCGACATATTATTTTAGCTAGAATCATCAAATTTTACATTTACGAATTACTTTACTGTCTAATTTTCCTCTTACCCGCCGTCGTAGCCTACGCCACAACTTTCGATATTAACCCACCACTATTTTGGCTGACCTCTATTACAGTTCTTCTGCTTACTCCAATTATTCCTATTGCTCTCTCTTGCATTATTGGCCTCATTTCCTCGTCAATTTCCTCCAGATTTAAACACAAAAACTTCTTCCAAGTCATCTTATCTTTTATTTTTCTAATCGCTCTCGCGATTTTTATTATAATATCAAATACCGATTCAAGTTTCGAAGGTCGTGCTATAGTAGCTATTAGTGACAAAGTTGCTAATTACTATTACCCCGCTCAAACTTTCGTCAACCTTGTATCTGACTTTAATATCTGGCAATACTTATTGTTTATTGCGATTAATTTAGTAGTGTTAGTAGTTCCTACCCTTATCGTTAGCCACTTTTATGCCAAAATCGTCAACCGCCTTGGCGCCATCAAACAAACCACAACTACATCCACAAACTACAATTTTAAACGCCATAGTCAAACGGCTGCCATGATTAAAAAAGAAATCGTGAAATATTTTAACACACCAGTGCTACTAATGAACACCGCTATAGGCCTCATTCTCTTTATCGTAGCCGTTGTAGCGCTTTGTTTTAAATACGATGATTTTATCGCTTCTCTGACCTCATCTACGGAAAATTTTCCTCTTACTTCAGAACAAATCCTCTCTTATTTACCAAGCGTAACCGTTGCCCTAGTAGCATTTGCCAGCCTAATGACTTTTATTACTGCTACCATAATTTCTCTTGAAGGCAAAACCTTTAATTTACTCAAAACTCTCCCTATCAGCGGTCACAAAGTTATCATGACTAAAGTTTTAGCCGCCGTACTTTTAATTGTGCCAGTGACCGCTCTGGGCAGCATCATTATGGCTATTAGATTTCAATTCGGTATTCTAGATACGATTTTAATTTTTATCGCCGTTATTGCTGCACCTATGCTTACGGAAATGATCGGCGTCCTGATTGACCTCAAATACGCTCGCTTCAATGCCGAAAGCGATGCCGTTGTCGTCAAGCAAAGCGCCGGCGTCATGGTAGCAACCTTCCTTGGTCTCGGCATGGTCCTGGTTTCTATTTCCCTGCTCTTTACGCTAGTTTTTCTCGCCGGTCAAACCACTGGGCTCATCATTCTTGACGCCGTTTTCGTTATTGTTTCCGCATTCCTTTATTTCGTCATCGCCACTCACGGCGAAGAAAAGTATCAAAAACTCTCCGCATAAATTTTATGCAATAAAAAAATGGTGGGGATATGTGGACTTGAACCACAGACCTCGTCATTATCAGTGACGCGCTCTAACCAGCTGAGCTATATCCCCAATTCTTGGTGGAGTAACAGGGACTCAAACCCTGGACCTCTGCCTTGCAAAGGCAGCGCTCTAATCAACTGAGCTATTACCCCATACATCATATTATATCAAAACTATCCAAAAAGTCAAAACTATCTTAAATTATAGTAAATCGCCCCAGGTGTTAGTTTTATTCCCTTTTTCTCAGCAAGCTCAGAGACTGTCACAAATTCATAGCCATTATCCCTCAAAGTATCTACCAAAGTTGGCACCGCATCCACAGAAGTCGGATGAATATCGTGCATCAGAATAACCGCTCCATCACCGACTTGACTCATCGTAATCCCCACAATAGATTCAGTGGTCTTTATTTTCCAATCCAAAGTATCTACTGACCACAAAATTATAGGTGTCCCAACAAAATTCCGTATTCTATCGTTAGTATTTCCATACGGTGTTCTAGTTAAACTAATATCCTTCCCTAATATATCCCTTAAAACAGCTTTCGCTTCGTTAATATCCGATTCCGCAGCTGCAGCAGCAATCCTAATCAAATTCTGATGATACATCGTATGACTCCCAATTTCGTGTCCTTCTTTCGCCACTTGTTTAACAAGCTCTGGATTATTTCTTGCCTTGCTACCAAGCATAAAAAATGTCGCTGGTACTTCTCTTTTTTCTAAAATACCGAGTAATCTTGGTGTTGTTTCCGACGAAGGCCCATCATCAAAAGTTAAAGCAACCAACTTCTTCCCCTCTAAATCTCTGCTTGTAATCTTTACGTGTCTAGCCATCGGCGCAATTTTTATCGTATTTGCATCTCTAGTACTTGATATTGTTGACCTCATCAAATCTAAAAGCGCAATCAAGCATAGTGTTACTGTCACTACAATCTTTAGCCACGGAAAACGAATGTTGAGTCTCTGAAACAAATTAGAAGATGATTTGCCTGATGTACTCATACATCGCAATCCCGGCGGCTACGCCAACATTAACTGATCTCGTAGAGCCAAAGCTCTCTATAAATCTTACATCATTTGCCTTTTCTAATAACTCTGCAGTAATACCATTATTTTCTGATCCAAATATCAACGTGGTATCTTCGACAAATTTCTTTTCTTTAAGCGGCAAAGCTCTCTCTGTATTGTTTTCAATTGCCACCAATTCCCTGTTTTTCTGACTTTCCAAAAAATCAGAGACTGTGGCGTGATGTACGATCTTTAAATACTTATCAGTACACATCGCACCCCTACGATTGTATTTTTTCTTCCCTATTATATGTACAATTTTTACATTAAAAGAATTCGCCGTTCGCACGATTGAACCAATATTAAAATCATGTTCTACGTTTTCGATCGCAATTTCAAGTGGCGTTCGCTTCTTGTCTAGAGCCCCAAAAACTTGTTCATTCTCCATTCCCTTATATTCATCTATTAAATTCCGCGTATCTTCCATACCTGTATTATACCATGGTATAATACTAATAGATAAGGAGGTTTATGAAATTTGACGAATACCAGAAAAAAGCCGCAAAATACGACTTAGCTAAACCCACTTCAGACCTAAAAGACCCCGGATTTATCGAAAAAATCTTAGGTTTAGTTGGCGAAGCTGGCGAAACCGCCGATAAAATCAAAAAACTCATCCGCGACAAAAACGGTGAAGTTTCAAGCGAAGATAAAGAGCTGGTCACAAAAGAACTCGGCGATACCTTATGGTATATCGCCTCTATCTCAAGATATCTCAATGTCCCTCTATCTAAAATAGCTTCACAAAACATCAATAAGCTTGAAGACCGTTACCAGCGCAACCAGATCCATGGCGAAGGCGACAAACGTTGATCATGACGCAGCCCTTAGTAGTTACTAACATACAAAAAAGCGCCGATCTTAAAAGACCGGTCGCCTATAAATGGGTGAACGAGTTAAAAGCTAATTAAATCAGCTTTTCGAAACTCCATTCAACTCATTACCTTTCTTATCGTCTTCATCTTCATCGTCGTCTTTTTCATCAAAATTCCAACCATTATCATAACTATTACCATATTTATCTACCAGAGAATTACTATACTCATCGGGCAATTCTCTACCCCATTTTGGATTAGTTCCCGGTATAAATCTTTTTTCACCATTCTTCATGTTTTTCTCCTTTTACTCATTATAGCAATCAAACAATTTTTTTTCAAAATCCATCCATTCATTTTTCACAAAAAACTCCCTCACGGGAGTTGTTCTGTTTAACAACTTAGTTGTGCAATTTTCATGCGTTCAGTATAAATAGCTTAATGTTACGTCTGGCGAGCCAGAAGTTGTTATGATTTAAGCTTCTAATCATAACCGTAACCGACCTAGCATTATGTGTCCCTCACGGGATTCATAAGCATCAATTCCTTCTCAAGAAAGGAGGTAATCCATCCACACGTTCTCGTACGGATGCCTTGTTACGACTTAATCTTTAGTCTCCCCCACCTTAGGCCGCCAAGGCGGACTTCGGGTGTTGGCGACTCTCATGGTTTGACGGGCAGTGTGATGTGGTTCACTTCACAGCCAGTCTGGATTAATATGACATTCTCGATATTTCTTAAACTGGCCCTTTAAAGCATGGTCCTTGTACTTAATGTCTAACTTCTTTCCATTCCGTAATAATTCTACAACTTTTTGCAATTCTTCTTTCTTGAGCCCACGTTTTTGCATCTGTTTGTAATTCTTTTTGAATTTACTGGTCGCTTGTAGGCTATATTTCATTACTCCTCCATCGCCGCCCAGAATTCCTCAGACGAATCATATGTTGAGGCGTTCGGATCTTTTGCCAGTGCTTCGGCTTCTTCCATCGCCTCAAGAAGTTCTTTAGAAGGGTGAGGTTTTTTGATGCGGAAAGGAATGCTACCGGTATTAACGCATTGTTTCAAAAACATATTCACGGCGCCAGACATGCTGGTACCAAGTTCCTCGAAAAGCTCGTTAGCCTCATCTTTGGTTTTTTTATCTACTCTTATTTGAATTGGTATGGTGGTTCTTGTACTCATTTTTTTCCTTCGTTGTTTGACTCAATTATACTACAAATACATTACAAATACAATAGTTTTGTAGTATAGATTTGGGTTATCAAACAAACCACGAATTGATATGTTAACTTCCAATAATCATGTCGCTAGACAGCATATTTTTAATTCTCTCTGGATATCCATTGGTTTTCTTGTCCCAGCTACTAACATACACGGAAAGAATATACCTAGTAGCTTCATCTTCTGAGCGACCGGACGGTTCCCTATTTTTACCCCAGTCACATTGAAAAGGTAAATTACTTCCATTCGGGCGTAATTCTTTAATTCTTTTCAGTGAGGTCCAAAAGATATCACTTGTATCATTTTTATTAACTATAAGAAAATAATAATCGTATCCGTATTTTAAATTGTCGGCAAGCATTTCATTAAAATTATCCCAATCGACCGGCATGTCCTTAATCCCGGTTAGTGCGTACCCCATTCCGATTTTCGAGGAAAGATTATCTGCTGCCCTATTATCAAGGTCAGACACCTTTATATTCACATATATTTCTTGATTGTTTTTTCGAAAACCAAAATCATACCATGACCTGATGTTTGGGACGTCAATTTCTTTTGGATATTTTTTCTTTAGTAGATTAATAATTTGATCTTCATTGGCAATTGAATTAACTCGCCCATCATTACTTGATGCTACTAGAATGAGGCTTTCTAACGATAAGTAATTGACCATTTCATCTAAATAGCGTTCCATCTATCGGTGCCTCCTGTAATGATTTTTGAGAAAACATATATCTGCCACCAGTCATAAACCCAAGTTTTTGCCAATCAACCTCATTTAAACGGGTAACTGCATTTTCAAGATCGATGTTTTCTTTGGGAAATAGAGCCAAGATGGAACCGTCCCATTTTTTACATTTGTTTAGAAAAAAGGGATTATTAAGTCTGGTTCTACAGTTTACATAGATTCTCTTTCTTCTCTCCTCAAAATTGACTGGCCTGCCCCACATAAACCAGTTCGTCTCGTCGAATTTCTTTATCTTTCTATTGATTAATGTCTCTTTGTATTTTTCGAGTTCTGGTGAGTACTGCTGATAAATAAGTTTTCTTAATTCCCCTGTCTTTCGTGTTTTTGAGCAAACAAATTCTTCTCCTTTTTCGCTAATAAAAAGCGCATCTGCACCACTAACGGCCCCAACTTTAATATCAAAGAAATCCCCAATTCTGTCGCTAACGCCTTCGCCAACAAATGATATAATTCCGTTATTAATTACACTGATTAATTCTCCATCTAAAGTTGTTGTCTTTCTACTAAAATTGTCTTTTTCATACCTAAAGATACATACATTTGGACATGCACCTTCGAAGAACTTCTCGTCTCCGTAGTCATAATAATGGGTGATTGTGCCGTTCTTGAATAGTAATTCATTGACATCTTTAGCTGATGTTTGTTTGATAAATTCTCTTGGAACAATAAATATTAATTCTCCGTGAGTCTTAAGGTGATGAAAGCATTTTTCTATAAAGTATACATAAAGGTTAGCTTGTACTTTGATGTGTGTATTTTTTGGTTTTTTAAAAAGCGAATTATCGACATAGGGTGGATTACCGATAATGGTATCGAATTTCTCTTCTGTTCCATAATCGAAGAAGTCCATTATTAAAACATCATTGTCATAAACTACTGTTTTATCTTTTTCTATAAACACTGATTCGTTGTTTTTTAATTCTTTAAATGCACCAGCACCACAAGATGGCTCGAGCAGTCGGCCCTTGTTTTTGATTAAGGAAATACACTCCTTAACAAGCTTCTTTGGTGTAAAAAATTGACCATAGCGTTGTCGATGAGTGATTTCGCCGTTTTTATCAATCATGGTCTCCCTTCCCCATAGACCACAATCGAAAAGTGACACCTTGCGGTGTCACTATACTAAGCTAAAAAACAGGACACCGCGACGGTGTCAATAACGTTTTTCCGCACTCAGACCAGTTAAGATCTAAATGTTTCGCGCGATGCCCTGATTGATAATCTCAACTGTAACAACGCGCAAAACTAGTGCGGTTCGTAGTCTAAGTACGGATATTAAATTGTTATTGACAATTTAATTATACCATACTATTAACAAAAACCGCCCTTTCGGGCGGATTTCCTTTAACAACTTAGTTGTGCAAATCATCGTCAAAAGCTTAATGTTACGTCTGGTTAAACCAGAGCTGTTATGATTCAAGCTTGTATAATCATAACCGTAACCGACCTTGCTACCTGCGACAGATAAATCCGTTTCAGGCGCATAATTCCTTCTCAAGAAAGGAGGTAATCCATCCACACGTTCTCGTACGGATGCCTTGTTACGACTTAACCCCAATCATCTCCCCC
>JAFWNB010000007.1 GCA_017545505.1 Candidatus Saccharimonadota bacterium
ACGCCATATGTTTAATAAAAAAGAAAATTAAGTTACTATTCGCTAAATTACAATTTGTATGGTAGAGATAATAGGAGCCGAAAGGCTCTTATTTTTATGGCTTTAAATTCAGTTCACTTACAAATCTTTTCTTATTATATATGTTAAATCGTATTCACTCTAAAAAGTTTGTTGTATTAAGAATGGTGTCGTGATAGAACTAGCTCATAGCGATAGAAGTTTTGGCAAATATCGGGCTGAAGCAGTTTCATATTGCCTCGCAACAACTAGAAGTTCTAGTCCATAAATGCTCTACAATCTCGCCATCAGCCCAGAGCTGACGCTCTAGCCTAGCGAGATAATTAAGCCCATCTTCGAGATTTGGAAACTGCAGGTCATCAATAATCTCAAAATGGTACTCGCCGTCGGTACCGAGATATTTCATAATGGTAATATTTTTCGGCATTTTCATAATTAAATTGAAATTTTGCCGCTAAATATGAAAAATGTAAAGCATTTTTACGCAAAATGTCTAGGGCGTATTTTAAGCGATTTTTGGACGGTTTTATTGCAAAGCTACATAAGTTCTTAGGTTAAAGCACAGCACGTCCCCAGTCGTCGTTTAAGAGCCTTTGCGGACATGATTTTATCTGGGATTATGGTATAATATAAGAGATGAAGAAATCCAGAATACATGATTATTTTGGTGTGTACGACCATATGAAACACGTTCCGTCTATTGACGCAGACGATTTCGTTGTATCTCGAGCCATCGCCATCTTTGAGGGTGCAAAGAACGACCTTTTTAGCAACTTTGATAAAAATGTTTTGAAAAAAAGTTCACTATGGAATCCCTCGCAGCGAGTCGCAATAGTTAGGGCAAAATGGGACCAACCTATTAGTACGGTACGTCAACTACTCAGTTTCTGTACGACGGAAAGTCTAGAGAAAAATAAACAACATATTCTAGATTATTTCGTAGAATGCTATGATTGGCTAGATTTAGCCGTAGCCATTCGAATATATGAAACAATCGCACACCCCATGCGTGCATACATAATGGACGGCATATCGTTTGATAGACACTACAATAATAATCGCGAGAGATACTCCGACGGCAAGAATGGAAAGCCATATCTATCTATAAATATGCTGGGCGATTTTACGGCTGGCGATCTTATAGATTTTATCGAGGAATACTTCGGTGTTTTCTATTCCGACAATCTGCCTAAGCCAAAAATCAATGAAGCGACACCGTATTTGTTGCGTAATATTCTGATTAGAAATATGCATTATTTGTATGACATTAAGCCCAAAGATCTTATGGGTTTAATTAATTACATTTTCACAGAGTATAAAGAAGAAAAGGGTAAAATAGTCGAACAAATACCAGACAAAATTGCAGATATTTTTTATCTCTATAACGAGCAGAATGCTTCAAACGATTTCGGTAGAATGAATAGAGAGATTGAACGTGATTGGTTTAGAGAAGCCATCAATACGTTTGAGAACGATAGGACTAGAAATCTCGATGTATATAAAAAGCACTATTTTAAAATGATGACGGAGCATAATCCACCCGAAGCACCTATATCAGGATGGCCAGAAATCACCTTATTGGATGATCCGATTTATGAATGGACAGAAGAGCAGATGAAGCGTTTTGAGCTTAAATTTAATAACAAACAGAACCTGTTTTCATTAAAAAAAATATAAAATAACAGAGGTAAACTATCTCAGAAAAACTCTACTTGACGTAGGGTGTTTTTTATTGTCTTCTAGTAAAATCAGAGGCAGATAGGAGCAAGCGGAAACGGAGCGACTATCGAAGTCTTAACAACTTAACGAGGCACCACCCAACCAAATTCGCCGCATAGCTTAGCCAACTCGAGAAAGCCTAAAGATAAAAAGTATTACCTCCACTTTCATCTAGGCAACCCGTCTTTGCTACCCTATACGGTGTATCCGAAAAACAAACACGAAAACAAACCAATATTAACTTTAATCAGGGGAAACAGATGTTAACCAATAAAGAGCTTGGCGAGCTAAAAGCCAACCTGCAAAGCCTCGGTATTAACTTACCGGAAGGATTAGAACCGGAAGTTTGCGGCATTGCGATTTTACGCTTTTGCCTAGCCAAAGCTTTGCGGGAACATCGATTATCAACAATTAAATAAGGAGAAAACATGAGTAGAAAAACTAAATCGGAATATACGACAATCGCAGAAAAGAGAATGCAAGAAGACTCTAGAGTAGTCCTCATTCTGGACGAAATCACTAAAAAATTCGTTTTTAGCGGGCATCCATTGAGTGTCAAAAGTAGAAATAACAAAGCATATAACTGGACACCAAAGGAAAAGACATTTAAGAGCCCTCTGGACTTCTGTAGTTTCATTATGGATTTCGTCACATACGAAATGCCTAGTATGCACCTATTTTTTAACCCATACAACATTGGAGATGTTGGGCTAGCGATTCGTGGTATGCTCGAAGAAAATGGCACTACTTCCAATGGGTATAAAAGCAATATCAAAGTGGTAGTAGAAGCCTATGAGTAATAATGACGAGAATGAGAAGCTAGAACAAAGCTCTGGCCAAAAGCTAATCGAAAAACTTACTCAGGAATTAAGTGAACAACATACATTGTTTCATGATACCCAGAAGCAACCATATATTGCCATCAATCATTCTGGAGCTAAAGTTATGAACTTAAGTAGCAATGAATTTAAGTCATGGCTACTGGCTGAAAGAATGGAAACTGGCGAATACATCAGTACACATACGATTGACGAAATCGCCAAACGTTTACAGGCAATTGCAGTCTATAAATCAAAAGATTTAAGACCCTTAGCAGTACGGATTCACCGTATTGACAATAGATATGGTTTGCCAGAAGAGTTATGGTATGACCTCGGAGGAGAGGATGGCTTAGCCGTTCATATTACAAAGAGCGGCTACACTATCGAAGAGCCGCCCATCATCTTCCGAAAGTACGACCATCAACATGAGCAGGTAAAACCAAGAGCAAAAGATGACGGAAAGCTAGATGACCTATTCGAGCTAATTAATCTTACTGAACGAGCCGATAAAGTCGCACTAACCGTTTTCCTCGTTTCCTGTTTTGTGGATAGATTTCCAAAACCAGTTTTACTAATTAGAGGAACGAATGGTAGTGGCAAGTCTACCCCAATGCGGATTATACATAACCTTATCGACCCAAGCGAACTCGAAGCTGGTACACCGTTGGTCAGAGATAATGGCGAGCTAGCCAGAATTGCGAATAAATGTGCCGTACTACATTGGGATAATATCGATGGTAGAGAAATCACGCCGGAAGTCAGCAATGCAATTTGCCGCATTACATCTGGACAAGCTTTTGCCAGAAGAGTGCTCTATACCAATGACGATGACGCTATTTTTAAAGGTCAGCGTGTAGTTATGCTTAATGGAATCGGGAAACTGGCAGAGCGTGAAGATTTACTGGACCGCTGTTTAATTTTTAATATGAAGCGAATCCCTGAAGACAAACGTAAGACTGAATCAGAGATTTTTGCGAGGTTAGAGGAGATGAAGCCGTATCTCCTGCACGAGATTTTTATGACTTTATCTAAAGTCCTCTCCATCTATCCCACCGTAAATCTCGCCGATAGCCATCGTCTTGCCGATTTCGACCAGCTCGGATTTGCGATCTGCGAAGCCATCGATGGTTACTCTGGCGAAGAATGGCTGAGAGTCAGAGATAAAGTCTTTAAGCGACAAGTAGAGAGTGCGTTTGAAGCTAGTGCAGTTGCTCAGATTGCAAAGTTTCTAGTCGATAGAAGCAAGTTTCATATCTGGGAAGGCACCGCCACCGATATGCTCAGTTTTAAGCTCAACGAGAATGACAACTATCTGGAAACCCCAGAAGATAAGAATCTAAAACAGTCCATTAAAGATAATCCAACTTTTCCGAAGAACCCATCATCGCTTGGTATTCGGCTTAATCGTGCCGAATCTACCCTGCGTTCTCTCGGAATCATTATAGAACACAGTCGAGATGGCAAAGACGTTTATAAGGACGGAGCAAGATGGATTACTCTTAAAGACTACGGTTGGATTAAATCCAACGAAAAACCGCAAGACAACGGAATTGTCTGCCCATTTTAACAATTTAACTATTAATAAGGAGAATAAATTATGGAAAACAATAACGATATTTTAGAGCTGGACGACGCTTGTGTCCTCAGCTACTTCGATAAAAACAGTAAATATGGAGAAGCCTTGTCAATCGACATTTTTGATGACCCTAATAATCCAGAGAGCGATGAAAACAAGATTGATACTTGGCTAAAGCATAACGGTGATGAACGTGGAACGAACGGTACGAAAGTGTTAACTGACAAGTACACTGACAATAAATATATACCCTTCTACTTTAAAATCACTGCTCAAACTAAGATTATCGACCTAGATGGTAAAAAGGTTTCGAAAGACGAACTCGTAAAAGGTGCGAGAGTTGGATTAGTTGCTAGAGCAGTACCATACGAATATGAAGGACGCTCAGGTATTTCACGACCGCTAGAAATGATAGTTGTTTACGAGCCAAAAAATCGTACACAAACCAATCTCGAACATATCGTAAAAATGCGAGCAAATCGCCTAGCTAAAGAGAACAAAGCTGAAAGTGGCGAAGCTACTGCCGACGAACCTTCTACTAATAACGAAGAGAAACCTTCTACCAATACAGCGAATCCGCCAGCCGACCCCGAAGTCGATTTGGGCGAGATTCCGTTTTAATAACTAATTACAAGGAGAATAATTATGAAAGAAGATAAAGCCTTACTTAAACTTGAAAAAGTTAAATTTGCCAATTTTGGAACTAGAACCTGTCCACCAAGGAAATATCTGTCAATTGATTTATTTAGCAATTGGGCGAGCATGGATAAAATTACGAGGTGGTTAAGAGCTAATAATATTGACGAGCCCGTTTCCTGCGTACCTCGTCGCAAATTATATGGCGACGAATTTATGCTCAAATACCGCTTCGGCTTAGACCGTCATACTAAGATCGTAGATTCTAATGGAAAAAGACTGCCAAAGAAGAATCTTAATGAAGATAGCGATATCGACATTGTAGTTAGAATTTATCCCGGTACTTATTGGCGTGGATTAGGAGTAAAACGATTAGTAGAAAAAATCGTTGTCCACGACAATAGCAGTAAATAACTAAACGGCAAAACGTCGTAAACGGCGTTTAGTCAAATCTTTCACTAATAATAAGCCCTCTTATAAACCATAAAGGGGGTTTATTTTTTAGTCATTTAATAAAATAATTAACGTTAGGAGAATATTATGGCACAAAAAGCCAATCCGGAAAAACTTAAATTTGTCATCTACGCTCGAAAGTCCTCAGAAGGCTCTGAGCGACAGGTGGCTTCAATCCCAGACCAAAAAGAGTTTGCTAAAAAGGTAGCAAAAGAAAACCATTACAAAGTGGTCGCTAGGTTTGAGGAATCTGCCTCAGCTAGTAAAGTACATAATCGTCCTGAATTTGATAAGATGATTAAACTAATTGAAGATGGCGAAGCAAACGCCATTATTTGTTGGCACACTAACCGTTTAGCAAGGAACCCTTTAGAGAGCGGTTTAGTCCAACAATTATTGTTTGACGGTAAAATCCAATTAATCCATACATCAGACAGCAAATATACGCCAAAAGACTCAGGTATTATGTTTGGCGTAGAGGCTAGTATGAATGCAGAATACTCTAGAAACCTATCTCGTGTAGTTAGTCGTGGTATTAGGTCAAAAAATAAAAATGGCGGCTGTACAGGAGTTGCTCCACAAGGCTACTTAAATGCTGAAGATCCTTTAACCCACCAAAGGATTGTAGTAAAAGACCCTGAGCGTTGGCATATAGTGAAGAAACTATTTGAATTATACTTAACAGGCCATTACTCCGTACCAGAAATTACTAGTATTGCCAACAATGAGTATGGTTATAGGACTATTAAACGCTTAAAAACTGGTGGAAACCCCTTAATGCCGTCTACTGTTAACCGTATGCTTGAGAACCCTTTTTATATGGGCAAAATTAGGGATATGGACGACCCGAATATTTTGCACGATGGTAGTTGGGAACCAATTATTACAGAAGAGCAGTATTACCGCATACAACGTATGAAGAGCGAATTTGCAATTATACATAACCTTAGACCAAAAGTTAAAGTAGACTCTGCTAACTTTGAATTAAAAGGTTTAATGCGTTGTGCTAGTTGCGGTTGCTCGATTGTAGCAGAAGCTCACGATAAAAAGTTAGCTAATGGCGGTACTAATAGACATATTTACTATAAATGCACCCAAAAGAGTCCATATAGGAAGTGTCAAATGCATGGCAGTATTAAAGAGGAAGAAGCATTTAGGCAGATTTATGAATTATTAGATAAGTACACCATCCACCCAGTACTATACGAATGGTCAAAGAAGATTATCGAACGAATCCATAAAGAAGAAATCGAAAGCCGCTACGACATCGCTAATATGCAGCATACTACCCTAACTGAATATGAAGGGCGTAAGGAACGGCTAGTAGAGATGTATGTTAAGGGTATGATAAAGGAAGACGTGTTTGAAGCGAAGAATAAGGAACTAGACGACTTAATCGAAAAGACCAAGCAAGCGAATAAAGCCGCACAAGACCTAGACCGCAACTGGTACGAAGTGGTAGGTAGAACACTAGAAAACTTAAAAGACCCGAAAGCTAAAATGGACGCAGCTATGGATGCTGGCGAAAAGAGAGCTATACTGCAGTCGATAGGACCAGAAGCATTGCTTGTAGAACGCATAATTGGCAAGACGGCTGATGGTAGGGACTTAACCGCCAAATTTATAGAGGTCAAGCCGTATCCATGGCTCGAATTTTTAGAAAAATCGTCAAAAAAATTAGCCCCAATTTTGAGTAAGGGACTTACCAATGCCTTACAGGGGGAAATTGGGGCTAAAAACGATTTATACAGCGTTTGGCTG
>JAFWNB010000001.1 GCA_017545505.1 Candidatus Saccharimonadota bacterium
AGATTGGGTATTTGAAAAAGGGGATGATGGTTATTATACAATCACGTCTAGATGTTCAAGTAGAGTGTTAGATGCCACTTCACTAAATAATGTAGTAATCTTTGATAATCATGGTGGTGATAACCAGAAATGGGAATTAGTGGCTAGATAACCCTAGGATTTTTTATTAGGAAAGCGAACGGCTTTATGTATTCCATTAATGACTTTCCAGGCTTTATTGTCTGTAATTTTTCGAAGAGCTGACCGAAGTTGATCGTTTTGGGATTGGATTTGCTGGACTTTATTATTCAATTCTGTTAGTTGATATTCTAATTTATTGTTTTCAATATATTGGTGTTCAATAAGTTGGTCTATTTCTGCTTGAGAGGGGGAGTTTAGTTCGATAGAAAAGCTTAGTTTTTGATTCTTTTGGTAGTTTTTATATGCATGAATAGTTCCATGAGTGGTACAGAAAATAGATAACACAGCGTCATGAATAACTAGTTTTGAAGGGGAGGGGGTAATAGAAATATTGCTATAGCTTGCGCCAACTAGATTAGTAGGATTAAACTCTATTTCTTTAGTATCATTTGGAATGATGGCCTCGAACGAATAGATATTTTTGTTGCGATGGTATGGATAGGTGAAAAATTTATTGATATCAAAATCTTGATTGGGGTTACCATAGTATACACAGCATTCTTTGTTTCCCGGGTGCGTCGTATGTTTAACGGTTGTAAACCATTGATTATTCCATACGCTAAGATTAATAGGTGATACTTTGAGATTTGTTTTCCAAATAGCGTAGGTGAAGCTGAGTTGATCTCTTTTGCTGTAATGTTTGATTGTATCGAACCAGATTTGCATAGTTTTTATAACTATAGGATCGTTGTGTTTTTTAATGAACACTGTCATTTCATAAAGCCCAAGGTTATCTGGGAATTCTTCTTTTTTTAAATAATCGAGGGTGCGGACGATATTTTCTTTGGAATCTTTATGAAGACGTAAACATGTTATAGCTTCTTGTTGGATAGATGTTCTAGCATGATGCGTAAAAGCTGAAAAAGTGCTATTTTTGAAATATTCGGAAACAAATGCAGTTATTTTTTTATTCCAAATAACAGATGCATCCATCCAAACACTGGCATCATATTGTTCTGAAATAATTGGGTGTCCGAGTATTTTGATTTTACGAGAAAGAAGATGATTATTTAAGCTACTGTCTTCAATATAAATAATTTTCCATGTTTTTGATTTTATTGATTTATTATTGGTAAAACAAAGATAGTCGACATTTGGTTCGGGCTGATTAATTTCGTGGAGCGTGTCATAATCACCAGTAATGCATGTGTAGACGCAGAGATTTTTACTCATATTATTATTATTATAACACCTTTTAGGGTTTAGTCTTGAGATATCCAACTACCCCAAATTTGGTCATATTTTGGAGGATTAAACTTACCGAAACCGGCGGCTGGGACGAAAGTTAGCTCACCAAAATAGATTTTTTCGTTGATGATATAAAAATCAACTCGAACGTAATTAAAGTCTTCAGATAGCTTGTCTGATAACTCTAGCAGCTTCGATAATTGTTTAGGTTTTTTAAAGGTGTGTTTGCTTGGCGGAATACTAAAATAGTATTTTAATGGTTGCCAATTTGTGTCGTACATACATTTATGGCGATTGCTTTTTGGTCCCCATAAGACTTCTATAATTTGTCGTAAATTATTCTTGTTATCACGGAAGCAATGGATTTTATAATCATAGACTTCATTTTCTGTGAGGAGTTTTTCTGCAATAATATGATTATTAATTTGATTATAATAAAATTCACCCCAGAGATAGCCGTATTTGATTTTAACGTAAGAATTCATTTTTTCGCAAATGTTTTTAAGGTCTACTTTGCTTTTATCTTTAATTACTATATTAAAACCGCTGCCGCTGGTAGTTTTGAGGACAAAAGCATTGGGGAGGGACTCTAAATCGTTAATCGAGATATTCTTTTTATAAAGGTATTGAGGTATGAGATAGTCCTTGCCAATTTTTTTTTCAACATAGGCTTGAACGCTTTTCTTATCGGCACACTTGGAATATAGCGGATTTTTAGATAATTTACGAACATTTATTATTTCATTAAATGTAGATATGTGTTTATAATCTAATGCCTTGCCAAACTGTTTTGCATAGATAGCTTTAATCATTGCTTTTTTTCCATGAAAAAAACAAAAAATTCGATGATCTTTTATGAGTTTAAGATTGTGCTCTAGATTATCCATAAATTAAATTGTAGCACATTTAGTCTTAAAGATATTGTAGGCCGTATGATATAATATTTTCTATGAGTAGTAGGGATGAAGAGTATATTGCGGCTTTAGAGGAAGAACTATGTGCTTCGATTGAGCGTGAACGAAAACTCGCTGAGGATGATTTGAGCTTGCGTGCATTTATAGTCCAAAAGCTAAAAAAGACGAAGTTGTATAAAAACATTCTTTCTGAACCAGATAGTAAAGTGGGAAAGGTGGCTAGAGCACCAAGATCGTTTTATAGATTAATAAAGAATCCGGAAATTCGAAAGAGTTTAATACAAAAAAAAACGACAGATGAAGTAGGGCTTTTTTTGGAAGAAGAAAAAAATATTCTAGAGCCTTGGATTATTGATTTAGATAGACGTAAAGAAATCGTAACGCAAGCGATTAAAGAAGGAAAAAAAATAGCATTGTACTATTTGGAAAAACCTGATAGTTCAACGTTCCGATATCGTTGCTATAATACTTTTAAGGCAACACTGGATAGTAAAAAATGGCAAGCGATGTATTTTTTTAAGCAAGATATCAATTTCGTTGAAGAAATAATTCCGCGCGTAAGCCTTGTAGTGTTAGGTAGACAATCTGGTCAGGAAAGGATCATCAAAAACTTGATTAAGATGGCACATTCCAATGGCGTAAAAGTTGGATTAGATGTAGACGATCTGGTGTTTGATATGAAGTATCTTGATATCATGTTAGATACTATTGGAGAAAAAGTTAATAAAAGTTATTGGTTATCTTATTTTGCGAGTGTTCAAGCTATAGCTCGGCAAGTAGATTATTTTATAGTTACAAATGATTTTTTGGCTAAAAAAATTAAAGAGTCTTTCAATAAGCCTTGTAAGGTTATACGCAATTCTTTAAATGATGAGCAGTTGTCGGCTTCGACAGTTTATGTAGAAAGAAAAGCAAAACGTCGAGATAAACAATTTGTGATGGGCTATTTTTCTGGTTCACCAACACACAAAAAGGATTTAGACGAAGCATTATCTGAGGTGCTTAAGTTTTTGGATAAACATGATAATGCGGTGTTGAAAATAGTTGGGTTTATGAAGTTTTCGAAGGAAACGGAAAAATACATAGACAAAAGAAGAATTGTATTTTTACCTATGGTGGATTTTAGAAAGTTACAAAGAATGATGTCGGAAGTTGATGTAAATATTGCACCGCTTGTGGTAAATGATTTTACGAATTGTAAATCAGAACTTAAATTTTTTGAGGCGGCCGTAGTGGAAACTACAACGATTGCTTCACCAACCTATACTTTTAAGAAGGCAATCAAAGACGGTGAAAATGGTTTTTTGGCGCAGCCTGGAGAATGGTATGAAAAGTTAGAGTATTTGTACAAGAATCCAAAAAAGAACAGAGAAGTTGCTTTGGCGGCTAAAGAATATGCTCTGAAGCATTATTATGGTAAAGAATTTTTGAAAGAGGTGGAGGCGGCGTATGATTACTTCGCAAAATAAAAAAGTATCGGTAGTGGTGCCGAATTATAATTATGGAAAGTATATTAAAAAGAGATTAAAATCTATTTTTAATCAAACTTATCCAATTTATGAAATTATAATTTTAGATGATGCCTCTACTGATGGTAGCGCAGAAATAATAAAAAATATAGTGTTAGATACCAAGCTAAAAAATCCAGAAGTTAATATAAGGTTTGTGTCTAGCAAAAAGAATTCTGGTAAAGCTATAGCGCAATGGAAAAAAGGATTTGAGCTCGCAACTGGTGATTATATTTGGATTGCAGAAGCGGATGATTTGTGTTCGAAAAACTTTTTAGAAGAGGCCATGAAAGGATTTGATGATCCGGAAGTGGTGCTTTCTTATACGGAATCGATAATAATAAATGGAAGCGGTTTAATATTAGCACCAAACTTTAGATGGTCTAGAGATAAAGAAAAAACGGGACATTATAAAGAGAGTTATATTAAAGACGGTTTTAGAGAAATAGAAGAAATAATGGCAATTAGGTGCACAATTCCAAATGTGTCGGCGGTTGTGTTTAAAAAACATCCTAAAATTCCTTATTTAAAATATTTAGAAGAGGCATTAGCATATTCGCAGGTGGGAGATTGGTATTTTTATAGTAAAGTCTTAAATCATGGCAGAATTAGCTATAATAGAAAATCTTTAAATAAGTTTAGAGTACATAGCGACAGCAAGACGGCAAAGGCGAAAAACAGCAAAGAACATTTTGAGGAGATAATTAAAATTCATAAAATGTTTGCAGTAAAATATAATCTGGATGAATTTGTAACCAAAAGGATGGTGGCGGAAGAAAAGAGACTTACTAATAGAGTAAAATAGGTACCTGTAGGCTTTTGTTCGTGGTATAATTATTATAAATAATTAGGAGTTATTATGAAGGGTATTATTTTAGCCGGAGGGTCTGGGACGAGGCTTTATCCATTGACGTTAGGCACGTCTAAACAGATGTTGCCGGTTTATGATAAACCAATGATTTATTATCCATTATCTACTTTGATGTTGGCTGGAATCAAGGATATATTAATTATTTCTACACCAAATGATTTACCTAATTTTGAAAGATTGCTTGGAGATGGAAAAACGATGGGTATTAATCTTTCATATAAAGTGCAACCTTCGCCTGATGGTTTGGCGCAGGCATTTATATTGGGAGAGGAATTTATTGGCGACGAAGCTTGTGCAATGGTTTTAGGTGATAATATTTTTTATGGTTCTGGGTTTGCAAATATGCTACGTGAATCTGCGGCAAACGCTGAAGATAATGGTAGAGCAACGGTATTTGGATATTACGTGAATGATCCAGAGAGATTTGGTGTGGTGGAATTTGATAGGGATTGGAAAGCAATTTCAATTGAAGAAAAACCAAAAGTACCAAAGAGTAATTATGCGGTAACAGGTTTATATTTTTATCCGGCTGGCGTATCTGAAAGAGCAAAGGAAGTTAAACCTTCGGATAGAGGAGAATTAGAAATCACAACACTTAATGAAATGTATTTGAAAGACGAATTACTCGATGTACAATTATTGTCGCGTGGTTTTGCATGGCTCGATACTGGCACGATGGATTCACTCGCTGACGCATCGGATTTTGTGAGAGTAATTCAAAAAAGGCAAGGAATACAAATTGCTGCCCCGGAGGAAATAGCTTTCAAAAATGGATGGATTTCAAAGGAAGAGCTGTTAGAATCGGCTGAGAAATTTAAGAAGTCTTCTTATGGTCAACATTTGTTTAAGGTAGCAGAAGGGAAAATGAAAGACTGATGGGAAAGTTTAAATTTAACCAAACTGAGATACCCGATGTTTACGTGATTGAGTCGACTGTATTTGGTGACGAGCGAGGGTATTTTATGGAGACTTATTCGGAGGCAGATTTTAAAGAGGCGGGACTAGATTATAAATTTGTGCAAGATAATCAATCATCATCAAGGAGGGGAGTGCTTCGGGGACTTCATTTTCAAAAAGAACATCCTCAGGCAAAACTGGTGAGAGTTTTGTCGGGTGAAGTGTTTGATGTAGCAGTAGATTTACGCGAAAACTCTTCAACTTTTGGCAAGTGGGTAGGAGTGTTATTATCAGCTGAAAACCACAAACAATTAATGATTCCGCGTGGGTTTGCACATGGATTTTTAGTAGTGAGCGAAAAGGCAGAATTTGCTTATAAATGCGATGAGTTTTATCATCCAGAGGATGAAGGTGGGATAATGTATGATTCGGTCGGAATCGAATGGCCAGAAATTGAAGGCGAACTGATTTTATCAGAAAAAGATTTGAAACATCCAAGACTAGAAGAATTAGATTTTAAATTTAAGGAGGTGTAATGGATAAAAAAACAATTATAGTTACGGGCGGAGCAGGATTTATAGGTTCAAATTTTGTTTATTATATGTTAAAAAAGTATCCTTCTTACAGGATTGTGTGTTTAGATGCTTTAACCTATGCAGGAAATTTATCAACGCTTGAAAAAGCGATGAAAAACGAGAATTTCCGCTTTGTAAAAGCAGACATTAGGGATGCCGAGGCGATAGACAATCTATTTACTGAAGAGAAGCCAGATATTGTAGTAAATTTCGCGGCGGAAAGTCATGTAGATAGGTCGATTGCAGATCCACAGATATTTCTGGCAACAAATATTATGGGTCCAAAGGTGTTGATGGACGCATGCTTAAATCACGGTGTAAAGCGATATCATCAAGTGTCTACTGATGAAGTTTATGGTGATTTGCCACTAGATAGGCCAGATCTATTTTTTACAGAAAATACCAATTTACACACTTCGTCGCCATACTCAGCATCTAAGGCGAGTGCAGATTTATTAACCATGGCTTATCACAGGACGTATAAGTTGCCAGTTTCTATTTCGCGTTGCTCAAATAATTACGGGCCATATCATTTTCCGGAAAAGTTAATTCCTCTCATGATTATTAATGCTTTACATGATAAACCGTTGCCTGTATATGGTGATGGATTAAATGTGAGAGATTGGCTATACGTAGAAGATCATTGTAAAGCGATAGATATGATTATTCATGGAGATTGCGTTGGGGAAGTTTATAATGTGGGCGGTCATAATGAAATGGCGAATATCGATATTGTGAAGTTAATCTTGAAGGAGCTAGGTAAGCCAGAATCATTGATTACGTTCGTAGAAGATAGGAAAGGACATGACAGGAGATACGCAATTGATCCAACCAAGATAAAGACTCAACTAGGTTGGGAACCAGAAACTAAGTTTGAAAATGGGATTGTTAAAACTATTAAATGGTATCTTGATCATAAAGATTGGTGGGAAGAGATTATTTCTGGTGAATATCAGAACTATTATAAAAAGATGTATGAGGGGAAATAAATGAAGGTTTTAGTGACTGGAACGAGTGGACAGCTCGGATATGATGTAATGGAAGAATTGGCTCGCCGAGGGCATATTGGGATTGGAGCGGATAGGGCAGACACTAATGCTAGTTTTGAACATGTAGTTTTAGATATTACAGATAAGGAAAAAGTTTTTGAGGTGATTTCCAATATTAAACCAGATGCGATTGTGCACTGCGCGGCATGGACAAATGTGGATGGAGCGGAGGACCCAGATAATTTGGAGATAGTGAGAGCAGTGAATGTAGATGGTACACGTAATTTAGCAGAAGCCTGTAAGAAGATTGATGCTAAATTTGTTTATATTTCCACGGACTATGTATTTAACGGAGAAGGTGAGAGGCCTTGGCGGCCAGACGATAAGAACTATGCGCCGATTAATGTATATGGACAATCTAAATTAGATGGTGAAAAAGAAGTAGCGAGGATTTTAGATAAGTATTTTATTGTGCGAATTGCTTGGGTGTTTGGAAGAAATGGCAAGAATTTTATTAAGACAATGATTGAAGTTGGAAAAACTCATGATACGGTGCGGGTGGTGGATGATCAGATCGGAACGCCAACATACACAGTTGATCTCGCAAGATTATTGGTTGATATGATTGAAACCGACAAATATGGCTATTATCATGCTACGAATGAAGGTGGGTTTATTTCTTGGGCAGATTTTACGGAAGAAATTTATAAACAAACTGGAATGGATGTAAAAGTTGAGAGAGTAACAACCGAGGAATATGGACTATCAAAAGCTAAAAGGCCGTTTAATTCGAGGTTAGATAAAAGTAAATTAGTAGAGAATGGTTTTAAACCTTTGCCTGAGTGGAAGGACGCTTTGAGCCGATTTATTGTTTCTTCGAAGAGCTAGATTTTTTGGGAGCAGTTTTTGGGGGATGTTCATTTTTTAATACGCTTAATTCTTGCCCGAGGTCGATGACTTTTTTACGAAGGTCTTCGATTTTTTTGGATTGAATAAAAATCATAATAAAAAGAACAACAATAGCGATGGTTAAAAATAGAGTTGGTGGGTAAGTAATACCGAGGAGATTGGCAAACCAATCTAGAGAAGTGGGCCAAATAGATAATACTAACAGGATAATACAAAAAACAATCCAAATAAAGGAACTAGTAATATCTAGTTTGTTCTTGCGAATTGAATAAAAGATATAAATAATTGTTATTAATGAAATAATGATAAAAAAGATGTTATTCATGTTTTACCTTTCTTTTTACCAGCGTATTTAACAAGTATAACTATACATGTATAGAATTGCGTGATCATATATTTGATGGGTCTTAAAATGCCGGAATGCATTGAAACGCCATTTTCTCGGACGCGCATTTTAGTAGGTATTTCAGTAATTTTGTAGCCTTTAAGGAGCATTTCAATAATAAGATTGGCGTCTGGATACTCTGGATAGTTACCGCACTGAGCATAGTAATCAATAACAGCTTTGTTGAGACATTGAAAACCGGAAAGAGGATCAGTAATTTTATGCTTGGTAAAAAGTCTGATCATAATAGAAAAAAACTTGGTGCCAATTTTACGAAAGAGAGGGCATGGGTAGCCGAGGTCTTTTAGATAACGAGATCCGATGATGATGTCAGAATTTGTGTTAATAGCTTGCTCAAAGAGTTTTTTAGTTTCGGACGCTATGTGTTGGCCATCGGCGTCCATGAGAATTGCATAATCATAATTGTGTTTTTGAGCATATTTTAGACCAGTTTGGACAGCCCAAGCATAGCGCATATTGAAAACGTTTGTAATACAATTTATGCCGGCCTTTTGAACGATTTCTGCAGTATTGTCAGTAGAGCAATCATTAATAACTAAAATATCAAATTTAGGGGTGTTTTTTTTGATTTCTGCTAAAACTTGGCCGATGTTGTCGGATTCATTGTAAGCCGGTATGACAATAAGGACTCTACTATTATTCATTGGGTTAATTATATCATAAATAGAGAGGATTATTTAATAACGACACTAAGAGCTTGCTTAATTACGTCATCCATGTCGTAGTATTTATATTCAGCTAATCTACCGCCAAAGATGACATTGGACTCTTTTTTGGCTAGATCACGATAGGCCTCGGCTAGCTGGTCATTTTTTTCATTATTAACGGTATAGTATTTTTCGGAGCCTTTTTGGTAGTTTGCCGGATATTCATAAGTGATGACGGTTTTAGGCCCAGTGCCGAATTCGAAATGTTTATGTTCAATAACGCGAGTATATTCTACATCGTGTCCGGTGTAATTCACAACGGCGCAGCCTTGGTGATTTACTTCGTTTAGAGTTTCGGTTTCAAATCTAAGGGAACGCCATTCTAGCTCGCCAAGTTGATAATCAAAGTATTCATCCAGTGGACCAGTGTAAACAATGTGGCTAGCCATGGATTGGAGTTTTGCTCTGTCTTGGAAAAAATCAGTGTTTAATCGGATTTCAATGCCTGAAAGCATTTTTTCAACCATTTTTGTATAGCCACCAACTGGTATGCCTTGGTATTTATCATTAAAATAATTATTGTCGTAAGTTAGGCGCACAGGAAGTCGTTTGATAATAAAGGCTGGAAGCTCTGAGCATGGACGTCCCCATTGTTTTTCAGTGTATCCTTTGATAAGTTTTTCGTAAATAGTGCGTCCAACTAAACTGATAGCTTGTTCTTCGAGATTAGTGGGGGTATGTTTGATTTCTTTTCGTTCCTTTTCAATGTGCTTTATAGCATCGGCTGGCGTGATGCAATCACCCCAGATTTTAGCGAAAGTATTCATATTAAATGGCATGTTATAAACATTTCCGTCAAAAATGGCAATTGGTGAATTTATAAAGTGGTTAAATTCAGCAAATTGATTGACATATTGCCATACATCTTCATAATCTGTGTGAAAAATATGAGCACCATATTTATGAACATTGATACCGTCTTGGTTTTCGGTGTAAACATTACCTGCGATATGATCTCTTTTGTCAATGACTAAAACTTTTTTTCCAGCACGATGGGCGCGCTCAGCGATGGTAGCGCCAAAAAGGCCAGCACCTACAATTAAATAATCATAGTGTTCTTTTACCATTTAATATCAACTCCTAGTTTGTTAATCATAGTTTTGTATGTAGCTAGAAATGGCTTAAATAGATGGAAGTCGTATATTTTTTTGACGAGATAGAGTTTTTTATTGGAGCCATTATTTGCTCTGACATGTTTTAGAGTTAAGTATTGATTATGTCGCCAATTTGGAAAATTTTGATCGAGGAATTTAGTATTCTCTTTGAGAAGCTTGTTAAAATCGGCATCTTTGTTAGTTGAAAGGCGATACATGAGTGATATACCGAGGTGCAAGAAAGCATTAGCATCTACATAATCAATATAGTTCTGGTCTTTGGATTTTGCGTAAATATCGCGTATTTCTTTCATAGCGGCATAGGTTTTTGGAAGAGCTTTTGGTTCAACGGTATTTATAATAGAGTCTTTTCTAACCATGTAACGATTGAGACTATCTGGAATAAAAGTTATTTTATTAGCGTTGATGTAAATAAGTTGGAGAAACATCATATCGTCTAGGACTGGAGGTATGTTTTTTAGCTCGGCCATATTCTTTAAGAGTTCGGCTTTGTAAATTTTATTCCATGGAGCACCATTTAACTCTAGGAGTAGGCCTGGGTTATCTTTGATGATGATGTTCTTGTGTTTTGGTTTACACATTTCTCGAGAATAGAGTTTGCCGGTTTCGAGGTCGATACGGTCAAATCCGCAAACTGCGATATCAGCTTTGTTTTTAATGGCAGCAGTATAAAGATTTTCGGCAAAGTCTTCAGTAACGTAATCGTCGCTATCTACAAAACCAATGAATTCTCCACGAGCTTTTTTGATGCCGTCTTTACGGCCGCGCCAGACGCCTTCGTTCTTTTTGTCGATAATAACAATTTTGTCACCGTATTTTTTACGATAATCTTTTAGTATTTTAAGACAATTATCAGGTGAGCCATCGTTGATACAAATAGCTTCGATGTCGTTCATTGTTTGATGCATAAGGCTATTAAGACATTTCGGTAAATACTGTTCGACATTATAACAGGGAATAATAAAGCTGATTTTGATTGCCTTTTTCTCTATTTTCATTAGGTCAATTATAGCATATTTGGCTTAATTAGTAGGAATAAACTGCTAGGATTGACGTAATGATAGTTATTAGATTAATGATTGCAGGGATAGTAATAATAATAGCATTGTAAGTTTTTGGTTTTATGGCGTTTTTGATATTTTTGGGCTGAAGACAGATGAGGAGTGGGAAAAATAGCGGTAAGAAATACCTACTTTGGACTCCTTTAATTGTGTTGTTTCCTATGGGATTAAAGGTAAGGTATAGTGCAGTCCAAATGAAGAGAATTGTAGCGAGATTAGCTATGAGGATAGCAAATCGTTGTTTTTTGATGAGGTTGTTCTCGTCGTTATCTGTTAAGAAGGTAAATAGAAGTAAAATGAGTAGTATGTATAAAAAGTTTGTGCTACTTATGGTGGTCTGGTTGACAATGTAGCCATAATTACTGAAATTGTTCATAGTCATATCGCTGAATTGTGAGATAGCGGTATTACCTAGTAGTGTTGCATAATCTAGTGGATTGGATAATACTGTAGATAGCTGTCCACTTACGGAGGTGTTGCCACCACGGGAATCGCTTTCCATAGTGCCACTGATGGTGGGTAAAATGAAAGTGGCAGATAAGAGGAAAGCAACTACGATGATGCCTATTTTAACTAAATGAGATTGTTTTTTGCTATCGAACCTTTCTTTGGGGATTAACAATGCAAGTAAGAGGAATGGGACATAGATAGCTTTGACAAAACAGGCATATGAAATGGATGCCAGCATAATAACTGCAATTCTGAAATCAAATTTAGTATTTTTGTCTAGGTATAAATTAATGAGATGCGCGACAAAAACTGTTATTCCTATAATGACGGCTGGGTCGTAGGAATACTGACTGGCTAAGAAAATGTTGGCAGGTATTAATGCTATAACGGAAAGAAGGCGCTTGCCGATTTTGATGGTTTTGATGGCATATGCCATTATCAAAACATAAAATAGAAGATTGAAGATTTTTCCAATTTTGAAACAAGCAGTGAAGGGTAAATTGACAAGTCTTGCTAGATGGTAACCTATAGCCATAGGGAGATAGCCAATTTTGTTGTAAGTGGGGGCAAAAGTAACGTTTTTGGAAAAGTCGCTATCACCCGAATTGAATAATTCGTTTTGGGCTCGTTGCTCTTCGATTGAGTCGATAGAGTTGTGTCCGGCGCTATTGGAGACATTTGAATCTATTAGCTGGTATTCACCTATTGAATAAGTAGTGTGACCTACATGGAATAGGTCTATGATGTTTTGGAAGTGAATTTGGTCGTCAAACGAAAAATAAGTAGCAGATGGCTGTGAGATTATGATAATAGCGCCAAGGAGTGAGCAAACAATTGCGAAGTATAGATGAAGTTTTGAAGTTTTGAATCCATTTCGATAAAAACAAATAAGACTAAATATTAGAATAAAGGATAAAAATACGGAAATGGTGCGGACTATATTAAAATGAAAACTGTTGTCAATTGTAATAGTTTTGATTTCTAGTTGAGCTGTTTTTGATTGTTTGTACACTATGATAGCATTTGACGGTTGACAATCTAGGTTGATAACGGATTGATTAAAAGAGTCGTCGAAGATGTCTTCAAATGTGATTGTTTTTTCGTCATTAAATAAGCCTGAGCTGGAATAGTTGAGAGAGTAATTAACATCCTTAGAAGTTTGGTACTCGATAATTAGTTTATTGATGTAGCGATTGTCGGTGCTTAGTTTGAGAGTAGTTTCATCGCCATTATGAGATTCGGAGAAGGTGACATCTTGAAATTTTTCATCACTACTAGTAATTGCTTTGAAATTAAAACCTATTATTTCGGTTAAAATACTCAATAGTAGACAGACGATAATACCGATGATATATTTATAGATTTTTTTATTCATGTTTACCGCCTCTTTTTGTTAGTGGTAATAGCGTTAATCCGATTGCGATAGGAAAAAGACCATACCACAATAACCCGTAATCTACTTTTTGATAACCATATAATGATTTAATTGTAGGTGTGCCATCGATGTCATATAGTTCGATTTTGGCGTTTTTGCAAGTTCCTTCGCAATCGATGCGTATGTCGAAAACACCGCCTTCTATTGGCTCTATAATGGAATAATCAATGGGTATTCTAATAATATTGGAAATTTCGTTGTCATAAACATGGCTAAAAACAGGAGTCGATTTGTAGGTAGTAGTGACAGTATATTGATATTGATTAATTGAATCATCTTCAAAGCGTAATTCTAAAAACGAGAGTTTTTTATCTGGGACATTGACAGTTTGGGAAAAAGGGAACTCTATGGTTTTTAATTTTGGTTTTTGATTGAAAGAATAAGCTTCTTCTAAGATAATTCTAGAGGGCTTAACAATTAAGATAGCAATGAGCGCAAAAATGCCAAAAGCGATAATCGTGTAAGCAATGATTGCTTTGTGGTGTTTTTTTATTGTTTCCATAGATTGTTGTAGGCTTCGGCAATTTTCTGAGGCTCGCCGTCAAGCTTGATCCTTCCTTTTTCAATTAAAATAGCACGACTGCAAAACTTTTTGACACTTTCCATATTATGAGTGACGAGGACAACAGTTTGGTGATTTTTGATACTGGCAAAATAATTAGAACATTTTTGTTGAAAGGCTGCATCGCCAACAGCAAGAACTTCATCGAGTAAAAGAATATCGCCTTTGGCACGGATGGCAATAGAGAAGGCGAGGCGAACCTGCATGCCGCTAGAATAGTTTTTGAGTTTTTGGTCCATAAACTCACGGAGTTCGGCAAAATCAACGATTTCGTCGTACATAGCGTCCATTTCTTTATTACTAAAACCAAGAAGTGCACCATTTAAGTAAACGTTCTCGCGGCCCGAAAGATCAGGGTTAAAACCGACACCAAGTTCTATAAATGGTATCAAATTGCCATTAATTTCTACTGAACCTTTTTCGGGAAAATAGATTTTTGCGAGAGTCTTAAGTAAAGTGGATTTGCCAGAACCATTACGGCCAACTATGCCAACAAATTCACCACGGCGAATATCAAAATTGATACCATTTAATACTTTTTGTTCTTTATATCCTTTAATGCCTTTTAGGCGATTAAAAATAGCTTGTTTTAAGCCCCAGGCACGTTCAGTCGGGAGTTTAAAGCTTTTGTGGAGGTTTTTAACTGAAATAACGATATTGTTTTCCATTTAGATTTCCTCCGCAAATTTTTTAGATTTTTTACGAAAATACCAAGAACCCCAAGTGAGGATAATTATAACAATAATTAGCGGTATAAATTTCCAAACTGGGTTTTCTGTACCGACAAAATTCCAAGTAGTGACGGTTTCGGAGGTAATAAGAAGATAACGAATATCTTGGATGCATTGAGCAATAGGGTTTAAGAGGATTATTTTAGCTGCAGTAAGATTAGTTGAGGCAATCATAGTAATTGGGTAAATAATAGGCACGGCATAAAAAAGAGCTTGAATACAAACATCCCAAATTGATGTAATATCGCGGTATTTAACATTAATAGCTCCTAGTAAAAATGATATTCCGAGCGAAAGGGCATATAATTCGCAGACTACGAATGGAACTATAAGCCAGGTCCAGCTAGGAGTGACGCCATTAATAAGTGCAAAGACAATAATGACTACGAGATTAATTAAAAGATTGATTATAGCGGTTAAAGTAGCGGAAACAACGATGATATATTTTGGAAAACAGATTTTTCGAATTAGCTCGCCACGTACAACAATGGCTTGAATACCTTGATTAGTGCATTCCGTAAAGAAGCTCCAAAGCGTAGTGCCTGTGAGAAGATAGACAGGGTAGTGTGGGATATCGCTTCCGAAACGGAGAAGCTTACCAAATACTATGTATAATATAGCGAACATCATTAATGGGCGAAGAAGGGCCCAAAGATAGCCTAAAACAGAACCTTGGTAGCGAAGCTTAAAGTCAGTTTTAGTTAGTTCTTTTAATAAAACTCGGTTTCCTTTATAAAGGAAATTTGGAATTGCCATATATATTATTTTATCACATTATTTGTTGCTAATGAAGGTTAAGGTGTCTTTAATAGCATCTTCGATTGTAAGGTTGGCATGCCATTTTAACTCTTGTTCGGCTTTTTTGGGATTAGCATAAAGTTTTGGAAGGTCGCCAGGTCGGCGAGGTGCAAATTTGTGGGGAAGAGGTTTACCGGAGACCTTTTCGAAAGCATGAACCATTTCTAAAACAGAAGTGGGGCGACCAGTCCCGAGGTTGTAGGCGGTAAAGCCAGGCTTTAATCCATCAATAGCGGCGAGATGGCCTTTAGCAAGGTCGACAACGTGAATGTAATCACGGAGACAAGTACCATCTTCGGTGTCGTAGTCGTTACCAAATATGTTAAGCTCTGGGAGCTCGCCGGTAGCGACTTTCATAATGTAAGGCATGAGGTTGTTTGGGATGCCATTGGGGTTTTCGCCGAGAAGGCCACTTGTGTGATTACCGATGGGATTAAAGTAGCGGAGAGAAATAATACTAAATTCAGGATTTGATATGGCTAAATCTTTTAATATTTCTTCAATCATATATTTGGTTTTGCCATAAGGATTAGTAAGCTTAATGCCGGTTGGCATAGTTTCAACACATTGATCTACGCCTTGGTCGCCGTAAACTGTTGCAGAAGAAGAAAAAATAATGTTTTTGACACTGTGTGATTGCATAGACTCTAAAAGATTTATAGTGCTGGTGACATTGTTATCATAATATCGCAAGGGTTGTTCGATGGATTCGGCAACAGCCTTTAGTCCGGCAAAATGGATGACAAGATCAAAAGAGGTGTTATCGAATATATGGTCGAGAGCGAGTTGGTCGAGTAGGTCGACTTCATGAAAAACAGGTCTAGTACTAGTGATTTGTTCGATTTTGTCGAGGACCTCAATTTGGCTATTAGATAGATTATCAACAATTTCAATAGTGTGACCTTGGTTAATTAATTCAACGGCAACGTGGGAACCGATGTAACCAGTGCCGCCAGTGACGAGGATTTTCATTTGGTTGTCTCCTTGGTTGATTTATTTTTTTTAAATACAAATTTATCGTAGAACAAATAATTCAAAATCATGACTACGATGGAGGTAAAAACAAAGGCGCCCGTAGATTGAATAAATTCGTAAGTGAATGGTAGATGAATAGCTTCGCAAATATTGAAGGCTAAATCGTAGATAGGAGTGATAAGGCTGAATAATTGAGTTATCCAGGGGCCAATAGCGACGGTAAGAATGGCGTTCCAGATGAAAAAGCGGATAATAGCAGCTTTAGTGATGGGTCGCTCTTTCCAGGTGATTTTAGAATGTAAAATGTAGGCAACTATAGTAGTTGCAGCAGTAGAAATAAAAGTGGAGAGCCAGAGAAAATCGTTATTATTAATAATAAGATTTGCCAGGATAGAATAAAAGCCAAAATTAAATATAGTTATAGCAATACCTACTAAAATATAACGACCGGCTCGTTTGCTGGTTTTGACGTCTTTTGGATGGTTTTTGTCAGTTTGTTTTTCGGTATCCATATTAGTTATTATACCATAGACAAAACTTGATTATTTTGGTATAATATACGCGTTTAATTTATGCGAAGGTAGAAATGGATACGAATAAAGAAGAAAAAAATCAGAACTATGAGGGGGAGATTTTTGGTTCTGATAACGTAATAAGAGTAAGAGGGGCACGACAAAATAATCTGCAAGATTTAGATGTAGATATTCCGCGAGATAAGTTGGTAATTATTACCGGTTTGTCTGGATCAGGAAAGTCCTCTCTTGCTTTTGATACAATTTATGCAGAAGGTCAGAGGCGATATGTTGAATCTTTGTCTTCTTATGCGCGAATGTTTTTGGGGGTGATGGATAAACCCGAAGTTGATTCGATAACTGGGTTAAGTCCTGCAATTTCAATTGATCAAAAATCCACATCGCGTAATCCTCGTTCGACGGTTGCTACGGTTACAGAGGTATATGATTATTTACGTCTATTATTTGCGCGGGTTGGAGTACCACATTGTCCGATTTGTCATAAACAAGTAAGTCGTAGGACGGTAGAAGATATTGTAAATGAAGTAATGAAATTGCCGCTTGGTTCAAAATTAATGCTTCTGGCACCTATTGTGCAATCTAAAAAAGGAGAATTTTTACATATATCCGAACAATACCTTGCAAAGGGTTTTTCTAGAGTTAGAGTCGATGGAATTATTTATGCGTTAGATGAATTTCCGGAACTAAATAAAAATGAAAGACACAGTGTCGAAATAATAGTCGATAGATTTGTATTGAATCCTGAACTAAGGGCAAGGATTTCTAGCTCAATTGAACAGGCACTTGAAATGGGGCAGGGAATAATTCAATTGCTTAAAATCAAAGATTCTTCTACAGCGATTGGAGAAAATAGAATTGCGGTTGAAAATACAGAAATATATACATATTCTCAGAGATATGCCTGTCCGGATCACCCAGATGAATTGATCCCTGAGCTTACACCAAGACTTTTTTCTTTTAATGCGCCGGAAGGAGCTTGTCCGGTTTGTACTGGTCTTGGTTCTAGAATGGAAATTGATCCTTCGTTGGTCTTTAATAATAATTTAACTATTGCCGAGGGTGGTATTAGGCCATTTAATAGAGTGGGACAAGATTCGTGGTGGCTAAAACGTTTAATGCAAGTAGGCGTGAAACACGGGTTTAATGTTTATACACCAATTGGTGAACTTAGTGAAGATATTCGCCATTTGATACTATATGGTACCGGTGATGAAAAATATGAAATGAAAATTATGGGGTCTGGTAGATTTGCGGATGGTACAGTATACGAGACGACTTATGAAGGCGTAATCCCTACTCTTGAAAGAAGATATAATGATCCGAAAATTTCGGAGTTTATGAAACATGACATTGAAAGATTTATGCGAGTAAGAGAATGTCAGGAATGTCATGGTTTGCGATTAAAACCGGCGGTACTTGCGGTGACTATTCACGATTTAAATATTATGGACATGTGTAATTTAGATGTCGATGCAACGCTTGAGGTATTAAGCCAGGATTTAGGTTTTTCGGAAGAAGAAGCTGTGATTGCGGGGCCAATTTTAAAAGAAATTCGCGAACGAGTGAAATTCATGAAAGATGTAGGGCTAGGATACTTGGAACTTGGGCGAGCGGCAAATACTCTTTCTGGTGGTGAAGCGCAGAGAATTAGGTTAGCTACACAAATTGGCTCTGGTCTGCAGGGCGTTTTATATGTTTTAGACGAGCCGTCGATTGGATTACACCAGCGAGACAATGATAAGCTTATTGCTACTTTAAAGCATTTAAGAGATTTAAAAAATACAGTGTTGGTAGTAGAACACGATGAAGATACGATGCTTTCGTCGGATTATATTATTGATATTGGGCCAGGCGCTGGTAAGAATGGCGGTAAACTAGTAGCAGCTGGTACGCCAGAAGAAATAATGAATAATCCCGAATCAATTACTGGAAAGTATTTATCGGGAAAACTTACAATTCCTACACCAAAAAAACGCAGAAAGGCAAAAAGAGGACAAGAACTTGTAGTGGTGGGTGCTAGGGAAAACAATCTAAAAAATATTGATGTGCATTTTCCATTAGGTGTAATGACGGTGGTGTCTGGAGTAAGTGGTTCTGGTAAATCTACTTTAGTGAATACAATTTTAGCAAACGAATTATTAGCTAGATTAAATCGGGCGCAAACTGTTTCAGGAACACATGAAAGAATTGATGGAATTGAAAATCTAAACAAAATAATTGTGATAGATCAGTCACCGATTGGTAGAACTCCGCGTTCCAATCCAGCAACCTATACAGGTGTTTTCACTCAGATTAGGGAATTATTCGCTTCGCAACCGGAAGCAGAAGTGAGAGGTTATAAAGCTGGACGTTTTAGTTTTAACGTAAAAGGCGGAAGATGTGAACACTGTCAGGGCGATGGGGTTAATAAAATTGAGATGCACTTTTTGCCTGATGTTTATGTAAAATGTCCTGTTTGTAAAGGAAGAAGGTACAACCAAGAAGCACTGGAAATAAAGTATAAAGGGAAGGACATATCAGAAGTTTTAGAAATGACTATTGATGAGGCGGTAGAATTTTTTGCTAATATTCCTTCAATTGCGCCTAAACTTAGAACTATTCAAGAAGTAGGATTAGGTTATATAAAACTTGGGCAACCGGCTACGACTTTTAGTGGTGGTGAAGCACAGAGAATTAAACTTGCAACGGAACTTGCGCGAAGATCTACTGGACGTACCCTATATATTTTAGATGAGCCAACGACGGGTTTACATTCAGATGATGTAAAAAGATTATTGTCAATTTTAGGACGATTAGTTGATGGCGGAAATTCGATGATAATTATTGAACACAATTTACATGTGATAAAGTCAGCGGATTGGGTTATAGATATGGGGCCAGAAGGTGGTATGAAAGGTGGAATGGTAATTGCTGAAGGTACGCCAGAGCAGCTCGCAAAATCAGCAAAAACACCAACCGGTGAATATTTGCGAAAGGTTTTGTAGTGGCTTGGAAAAACGACCAGGTAAATGAAAGAGAAACAGCAAGGATTTTGGGGTTGGCACAAGAATGTTTAACGAACGTCGAAGGTGATTTTACGGAATTTGGTTGTTACAGGGGCGATACTTCACTTTTGTTAGCGGATTTAATTAAAAAATCTTCGAGAAAACTATGGCTTTATGATTCTTTTGAAGGTTTACCTAAAAAAAGAAAAGAGGATGAATCGGTATTAGGTGAAAATTTTAAGGAAAAAGAACTATTTGTGACTAAAAGAGAAGTAAAAGAAAGATTTTTAAGAGCTGGGATACCTGTGCCTATCATCAAAAAAGCTTGGTTTTGTGATTTACGAGAGGATGATTTGCCGGATAAAATCGCTTTTTCATTCATTGATGGTGATTTTTATGAATCTATCAGGGATGCTTTGAAATTGGTAGAACCAAAAATGAGTAACGGCGGCGTGATTGTGGTACATGATTATTCAAATCCGGCTTTACCCGGAGTAAAAAAAGCGGTAGATGAATGGATAAAATCTAAAAACGATTATAGGGTAATCTTGCTATAAAAACTGTATGCTATAATGGTGAAAAGGAGTAAAATGACAAATATTACGAAGATTTTTTTAGTATTAAACTCTGGTTCTTCTAGTGAGAAGTTTTCACTTTATGAAGGAGAAGACGAGGTTTGTTCTCTTTATTTTGAAGGTATAGAAAAAAATGGCAAGAAGGAATTTATTTGTACTATTACAAGAGCGGATGGTTCTGAGGAAAAATTAGATAAAAAATGGGATTCATTAAGCGAAGCATTTAAAGAAGCAAAGGATATTTTTGAAAAGGAAGGATTCATCAACGAAGCACATCCACTAGATGGTATTTTGGTACGCACTCCGGCGGCAGGGAAATATTTTACTAAGCATCATATTGTAGATCAAGAAACATTTGATGAGCTAGAGAAGGCTAAGCTCACTTATCCATTACATGTTCCTGGTGCAATTAGGGGGTTAAAAAACGCTCAAGAGGCATTTCCTAATATTCCAGTAATTGCGATGAGCGATTCGGAATCTTTGACTCGTAAATCTCGTAAAGATAATATATATGCTTTGCCAAAAGAAATAATAGATGAATATGAATTAGCTAGATATGGAGCACATGGTTCTTCGTATGGTTTTATAATTGATAAAGTCAAAGAGTTAGGAATTTTGGAAAAAAAGATGGTGGTTTGTCATTTAGGGTCCGGTTGCTCTATAACTGGTTTTATTGATGGTGAGCCAGCATATACGTCTATGGGTGAAACGCCACTTGAGGGGTTAATGTCGTCGACAAGAGCCGGCTCGGTAGATCCGGCGATCGGGGCAATACTTGGGGAAAAACTAGGTGCTGATGAGGCGATTAAACTAATGATTAAGGATTCTGGTCTTTTAGCACTAGCTGGATCTTCGGATATGCGCGAAATAATCGCGAGGACTGAGGAGGATGATGAAAATGCGGCAATTGCATATAATATGTTTGTAGATGGAGTTGCTGGTAAAATAGGTGAATACGCGGCGAAAATGGGCGGGATAGATGCGATTGTATTTACAGCAACTATTGGTGAACGATCTTTTCCTGTGAGAAATTCAATAATTTCTAAATTAGAGTTTATGGGCTTTAAGATAAAAAATGATGCCGTAATTGACAAATCTAAGGGTTATGCAAATATTGCCGAAGATGATTCCAAGCCTATTTATGTAATTCCGACCAATGAGGCCGCTTATATGATAAAGAAGGCTTCCGAGCTTCTTGATAATGAGGAATAGTTTAAAAATCAGATTAAAATGATTGGTGGGTTGTCTGAAAGAAAAATGAAAAACAGACGTTTTCGTCAGACTGAGGAAAAGATTTTTGATGTTTATTTTGGGACAAAAGAAGATTTGAGAATGAAGGAGCTTGCTAGAAGGGTTGGTATTTCTAGGGCTACTTTATATCGGCATCACTGTGCTATAAGTAAAATTTTGCCAGATTACGAACATTATATTTATAAAAAATTTTTGAAATATGTAAAATGTTTTGATTATGAAAAGAATTTAAATATTCGATTGTTCTATTATCGGATGCTTAGTTTTATGCTTTCTTATAAAAAAGAGTTTATGGTTTTGCTTTCGAGAGGGGAAACGAAAACCATAAAAAAGATGATTGAGGTCACTAGAGATTTAGTGTCCTTAAAATATAATTTGCCAAAAAACTCAGAGATTATAATAGATATATATAGTAGTGAGATATTAAGCGTGATTGAAGAGTGGGGACGGAGAGGTTTTTTGGAAGAAGATATAGATAAAACGATAGTTAATATCATATATTTATCTCGAACGGCCAGAACTAGATTATTGCCGTTAGTTAATTAGCACTCTATGCTTTACAGTGCTAATTTTTGTGCTATAATTAGGGCAGAAAAGGAGTTAATAATATGGCATTAAAACCATTAAAAGACAGAGTAGTGGCTGTGGTTGAAAAGCCACTAGAAAAAACTAAGTCTGGGATTTTACTTGGTGAAGCAAAAGAAAAACCAGCATATGCTGTTGTGGAATCGGTAGGCCCAGAGGTAAAAGATGTAAAAAAAGGTAAAAAGATAGTTTACAAGGAGTATTCTACGACTGAAATAAAGATTGATAACAAAGACTATATTATCTTAAAAGAAGAAGATATCTTAGCTACTTTATAAGATTTATTGTTTTGATTAACAAGGAGATAAAATGGCAAAAAAAATTTTTTATGAAACAGAGGCACGCGAAAAAGTGCTTTCTGGCGCAAAACAACTATATGATGCCGTGAAGGTAACTTTTGGTCCTAAGGGCAAAAATGTAATTATTGAAAAAGAATATGGTGCGCCTGTGATTACTCATGATGGTGTGACTGTAGCTGAAGCTGTAGAACTACCTAATAAAGATGAGGCTTTAGGTGAGGCAGTTGGTGCAAAACTGATTAAGACAGCTGCCCAAAAATTAAACAAGGCAGCAGGTGATGGTACCACTACTGTAACAGTGTTGACTTATAATATATTGAATGAAGCAAATAAGCTAATTGCAGCCGGTGTTAATCCGATGGAACTTAGAACTGGGATCGAAAAAGCTGGAGCAAAAATTGTATCAGAAATTGATAAAGTCGCTGAAAAAATAGATGGTGATTCTGATAAAGTTTCTGAAGTCGCTACTATCTCAGCGGGTGATGCTGAAATAGGTAAACTAATCGCTGAAGTGATAGCCAAAATTGGCAAAGATGGCGTGGTGACCGTGGAGGCAGGCCAAGGTCTTGAAATGGAAGAGGAAATCGTAGAAGGTTTTAGCTATGATAAGGGCTATTCTTCTCCTTTCTTTGTGACGGACGTCAATAGACAAGAAGCGGTTTTTGAAAAACCATTGGTTTTAATTACCGAGCAAAAGATTTCTGCAGCGTCTGATATTTTGCCACTTCTTGAAAAATGCGCACAGGCTGGAAAAAAGGATTTAGTGATAATTGCTGAGGAAGTTGAAGGTGAGGCTTTATCACTTTTGGTACTAAATAAATTAAAAGGAGTCTTTAATTCACTAGTTCTTAAAGCGCCTTCTTTTGGTGACAGACGAAAAGAAATTATGGAGGATATAGCAATTCTTACGGATGCGACTGTTGTATCGGCTGACAAAGGGCTTAAGTTAGAAGAAGTTGGATTTGAGGTCTTAGGGTCGGCGGCAAAAGTAATTGCTACGAAAGATGAGACGACAATTATTAAAGGAGCAGGAGATAGTAAGGTTGTAGCTGAGAGAATTAAACTTATTAATACACAAGCCAAAATGGCAAAATCGGATTATGAGAGGGAAGAATTAGAAAAGCGTGCTGCGGCCCTTTCTGGCAAGGTAGCTGTTATAAAAGTAGGTGGTGCGACGGAGACCGAAATTGATGAAAAGAAATTTAGAGTTGACGACGCGGTGGCTGCGACAAAGGCGGCACTTGCTGAAGGCATTGTCGCCGGAGGCGGTATTACGTTAGTGAATCTGGCTGAAATTTTGCCTGATACTGATAAGGGCGCAAGAATTGTTAAAAATGCACTCAAGACACCATTTATTCACATTATGGAGAATGCTGGATTAAATGCACAGGCGCTACTGGCTGAAGTTGAAGAAGCAAAAACAGGTTTTGGCATAAATGTAATGACGCCGGATAAAGGATTAGTGGATATGAAAAAAGTTGGCGTTATTGATCCGGCAAAAGTAACGAAAGAAGCGGTAAAAAACGCTACATCAATTGCGGCGACGGCTATTACAATGGGCGCATTAATTTGTGAAATACCGGAGGAAAAACCGGCTGCTCCTGATATGGGCGGAATGTATTAAAAAATAGCCCCTTATGGGGCTATTTTTTTTGGAGGTAGGTTACATTTTGTCTATAGACTCTACGAGGTAGAGAAGGGCATTTGCGCGCTCAGTTTCATCAGGAATTTCACGAGCGGCGTGATAGGCTGGCTCTAATATCGTGTAGTCTTTTAGATCTTCAAAGATATCACGGTAGATTTTGAACTTTTGCGAGGCGTCCATATTTATTTTGTCTAATAGAGGTACTAGGTCGCGAAGGGCAGCCTTTTTGACTTCGTTTGTGCTCAACGATTGGGGAATTGGTTCGATATCTTGTTTTTCCATAGTAGGGATAGGTTCTGGAGTTGACTCTATAGTTGGGGTTGGTTCAGGCGGCATCGGGACAGAATCTGGCATTTCGAGATTGTTGAGGGCGGGAATATTTGCAGATTCTAATGGGGCAATTGGTTCGGCGCCTGGTTCTACCACGGCGACTTTTGGTTCTGGGAAAGGACCAATTGGCTCACCTAATTCGCCGGTATCTCCTTCTGGTACTGATGATGGTGCTGCTACTGGGTCTGAAAAAACAGGATCTACACTAGTAGTATTGGTTATATCATCGATTGCTTTTTGTAGATCATTATCTACGGTTTGATTTTGGTCCATTTTGCCCACCTTTACATTATTATACTTATACTTATTTTATCACAGGTATTTTAAATCCGCAAGAAATTTACGATTTTATCAATAAAATCTAGTTTGACTTCTTCCATAGGGAGTCTAGCTCCTAGGGCATCAACTATAGCTTCACCATTGTTGCCAGGGAAATACACTTTGACGCTGAAACTGAAGCGTTTTTTAGGGATTAGAACAGCTGAATAATTGGTTTCTTCTTTTAAGATGCCGAATGCGCGGTAATCTTCGAATTTGTATAGTTTGTCGCCTTCTAGGAGGCCGTCTTTATTTAATGAATAGGATATTTTGCGAGGAGGGCGAAAATTAGAAGTAAGTATGGCGATGACGCTGAGGATAATTAATGCTAGGAATGTCCACCAGTTTAGAAATACAGCTAAAACAGACAGTGCGATGCCAACTGCGAATAAGCCAACATACCACCATGCGTTACGGTTGCGAACGATATACTCTTCGGCTTGCCAAGAGATGTCTTTATTAACCTTTGCCATAAGTTTATTGTAGCATAATTTACAAAAAATAGTTAAATATGATAGAATTAGAGTACTGGAGGGTTACCCAAGTGGCTGAAGGGGACGGTTTGCTAAATCGTTAGTCTGGAGTGATCTGGAGCGGGAGTTCGAATCTCCCACCCTCCGCCATGCGTCTAACGACGCATCATCAAAAAGCGAGATTCGTTCTCGCTTTGCTCGTATCGAATCTCCCACCCTCCGCCATGCGTCTAACGATGCATCATCAAAAGCGAGATTCTAGGAACCTCGCTGGCACTCGGTACGAATCTCCAGCCTCCGCCATAGACAAAATATCTGAGATGTGATATAATTGATTTATGAAAAACGTTTTTAAACTAATCTCAACATTTGTTATTACATTAACTTTATCTTTTGCTGGTTTAACGAGCGTTTCTGCAATGACTCTTAGAGAGGGTGCAGAAGCAGCACGTTGCGATGGTTGTCCAGCTGATTTGTTCGGAGATACAGGCGTTTTTAAACAAGTAACAAATACAATTCTTTACATCGTTGGAATTATTGCAGTTATTATGTTGATTATAGGTGGTATTAAATATGTTATTTCTGGTGGTGATTCTAAAAAAGTTACCGATGCTAAAAATACCGTACTTTATGCGATAATTGGTTTAGTAATTGCTTTCTTGGCGTTTGCTATCGTAAACTTTGTAATTTCCGCTTTGCCTAATAGCGAAACCGCGGATGAAACTTCCTTGTTAATCCAATCTACTAACGGCTAATATCCCAACAACGATGTCGTTTATATCGTTTTCTTTTAATATTTTGATGCCTGCTCTGATACTGGCACCCGTTGTCCAAACATCATCTAGCAACAAATAGGTGATATTTTTTTCTGGTTTAAATTTTGGGTTTATGGAATAAGCTAAGTTGGCCTGGGTAAGGCGAGTTTTTTTGTCTGAGCCAACTTGGATACTATTATTTGCGCGTATAATAGCCTTTTTAACCGACCAATTATGATGACGTTTTGATAGTTGTTTGGCTAATAAATAGGTGTGATCTAAGCCGCGTTGACGAATATGGGAATCGATAGTAGGTAAGGGAATAATAGTGACAGGTTGGTTGATAATTGGTAATGCGTTGTCTAATAATTCAGCAAGGGGTTTTGATAATGCTCGAACAGAGTTATATTTGTAATCCTTAATCAGAGCGCCGACGATTGAATTGCGATCGCCAACATTAAAAATTGGTGGAAGATTTTTGCACTTTTTGCATTTTCCGTTTGTGTTGTTGGTTTTACAATTTGGACAATAATTTTGATGACTGGTTTTTAAGTTTTTTTTACAACGGTCACAAAATGCTTCGCCAATGTGACCGCAACCCCTACAGGTGTGCGGAGCTATTAAATCGAAAAAGTTTAGTTTTGTTGTAATTTTTACAATAAAATCCATGATTCTCTTGATTTTACTATGAACATGGTTTATAATAAAGCATAACAATATAAGTGGAGGAAATATGGCTCGTACAAACAGTGACGATTTGCTGATGGAAGATGACCTAGCGGCTGCTTTCCTAAATAACGACGATGAGCTCACGGCTCCCGTCGAGACTGAGGAAGCTGCAGGCGAGATGGTTATCCCAGAATCAGACGAACCAGTCGAAGATGAATGGGTGGAGACAGACGAGTTTCCTGGACAGCTAGCAGTAGATGTCTATGAGACCGCCGACCAATTAGTAGTTAAAGCTCGCACCGCTGGCATTTCGAAATCCGATCTTGATGTCAGTATTTCCGACAATATTTTGACTATTTCTGGCGTTCTCTCAGGTGGTGAAGATGAGCAAACTACTAGATGGCATATTCAAGAATGTTATTGGGGCGAGTTTTCGAGGACAATTGCGCTTCCTGTACAGGTGCGCGAAGACGAAAATAGTGTGAAGGCCGAACTTAAAGATGGTGTTCTTACTATCACGTTTGAAAAGGAAAAGACTGAAGCGCCTAAGAAGATTGAAGTACAATAATTTGTGTGCAATAACAAATAGCTCCTTCAGGAGCTATTTTTTGTGCGGGTGGATAAAAAAAACCGCCCGAAGAGTGGGCGGTTTTTGACGAGTGTTCTAGCTTCCGTTACCTATAATATTTGTAATGACGAAGTTGACGATTGCAAACGCGAGAACACAGACGACAAGACCAATTAAACCATATAGGATGGTGTCTTTGGCTTTTTTAACTTTAGTAGCATCGCCGGAGGAAGTCATATAGTTTACGCCACCGATAATCATAACTACAACACAAACTAAACCAAGTACGCCGATAACAGCATTGATAATGTTAACAATAGATACACTTAAGTTTTCATCGGTGTGAATGTACTCGCCAGGATTTCCTGCAGCGAGCTTTGTAATAATTTCTTTCATATTTAGTTCCTTTTGAATTAGTTATTATAATTATACAGTTTTTTTAAAAAAAAGCAATAATCTTTAGTTTAATTAGGTGTGTAATTAATTATATTGTTAATAACGAAATTAACAATTGCGAATGCGAGAACACAGATAGCGAGGCCAATTGTAGCATAGAGGATGGTTTTTTTGGCTTTTTCAAGTTTTTGGGTTTCGCCGGATGAAGTCATGTAGCTGTAGCCACCAATTATTATATAGATAACTGAAACTATGCCGGCTGCTCCGATGACGGCGAGGACAATGTTACGGATTACTTCACCCAATTCGGCAGAAGGAGCGTTTTCGCAGCCAGCAGCTTGTTTGACTGAATCTGGTACACTTTGGGAGCAAACGTCGGCGCTATTATTATTGGCCGCATATGTGGGAGTTAAAGAGATAAAAAATGTAAATAAGAGCATAAGTGATGCGAGTAGTGATTTAATTAATTTTAACATTGTTATTCTCCTTTGAAATAACCTTTTGATTATAAAAATTTGATTGTGTATTCCGCATTGATTTATTGAGTACGTTAGAAGCGAATGCAGTAATTATCTCTGCGAGGATTACTATGGCTAGACCAATTAAGGCATACATGATAATTTGTTTGGCTTTTTGGAGTTTATTAGGATCTCCAGCGGAAGTGGTATAGGAAATACCCCCATACACTATGAATATAGCTGCAACTACTCCCGCCATACCAACTACCCATTGGATTGTACTGGTGACCATGTTTGAAGGATCTACGCACGTTTCTTTTGCGCAATTTGAAAAATCTCCACCCGATAATAAAGCGATTCGGATTCCTGCAAGGATAATATGAGCGGTTAATACTATGGCAAGGCCAATAAAGGCTTGGGGAAGAACTTTTTTGCTAGTTGTAATTCTAGTTGAATCACCGGCGGAGAACATATAGAGATATCCGCCATAGATGACGAAACCTAGAGCTAAATAAGTGCCTACCACGGTTATATCTGCAGCGACGTTAGCGGCGACCGTCCATATACCATTACTTAGAGTTTCTTGGTCATTTATCACTACGCCACAGTCCCATGGAACGAGTCCGAGGACCATGTCACAATGATTTTCAGCGTTATAGATGTCTGAATCTGAATTATCCGCAAAGGTGAGGGAAGTAGATATGGATCCTAAAGTGAAACATATTAATAAACTTAAGATTATTCTTTTAATCATGTTTTTATAATAACATATTTTCCGAGAAAAATGAACCAATATTATCTTGACAAAAACGCTTATGTGTGCTATTATTAATATACGCCTTAAAAAGGGAGGCGATTTTGCTATGATTGTGAAAAATAGATTAAAAATGAGTTTGAAAAATACCATTTTTGGGCTTATTTTTGCAATTTTAGCTGTTTTTATGCCATTTAGTAGTGTTTTTGTCAATTCTCAGGCGGTTTACGCAGAGCCGGAAACCAGTGAAAGTACAGAGGAAAATGAAGAAAACGCAGTGGAAAACGAAGGCAGTACAGAAGAAACCAATGAAAATACAGAGCAAGATGAAACCGAACAAACAGAAGGCACACGAAATAGTGGTAACACTAGTGCTGTTACTACTGGTGACAATTGTCAGAGTAGTCTTGGGATGATTGGATGGCTAGTATGTCCTACTACTGGTAAAATTGCTGAGGCTGTTGATTGGCTTTATGATAAGATTGAGAGTATTCTAATTGTCAACCCGATATCATTTAAAGAAGGAACACCGATTTACGAGGTATGGAAGTATTGTCGTGGAATTACTAATATAGTCTTTATTATTTTCTTACTAGTAGTTATTTATTCGCAAATAACAGGTGTGGGAATATCTAATTATGGTGTGAAAAAAGCTTTACCAAAGCTTATTATTGCAGCTATTTTAGTAAATTTGAGCTTTTTGATTTGTACACTAGCGGTGGATCTTTCCAATATAGTTGGTAATAGTTTAAGAGATGTGTTTACTACGGTACAAGAGAATGTTGTGTTGGCTGGGACTGGAATGACGGCGGCCGAAGCAGATATTTCTTCTGCGAGGATGTTCTCGTCGCTTGCAGGTGGTACAGCTTTGGCGGTAGGTGCTGGTGTAGTGGCGTTTGAGTTTGGTGCAATTTGGATGTTGATACCGGTGCTTCTTGGTGCGCTTGTAGCGGTAGTAACAGGTTTAATTACAATTGCGCTTCGTCAAGCGGTTGTAATGCTTCTTATAATGATTTCGCCACTTGCGATGGTAGCATATATACTACCAAATACAGAAAAATGGTTTAATCAATGGCGTGATTTATTATATAAGATGTTAATTTTCTATCCTGCATTTTCTTTGCTATTTGGAGCATCAAGCTTAGCTGGTTTTGCGATAATTGCGAGTGCGACTAGCGGTTTTGGGATAATCCTTGGTGTGGCTGTACAAATTTTCCCGTTGTTTTTCTCTTGGAAATTAATGCAAATGAGCGGCACGTTTCTTGGTAACATTAATGCAGGATTGCGTGGCTTGGCTGCTAGGCCGTTGGCAGCGAACAGAGCATGGGCAGAATCGCATCGTAATTTAACTAGACAGAGAACTATAGAAGAAGGTCGAACCCCGTCAGCCCATTTGATGAGATTCTTAAATAATAGAAAGATAGCGCGAGAAGCGGCGATAAAAGATAGTGAATCGGCAAGCACACAGCGTGGTCTAGAATATTACCGTGGATTACGATATAGAAAAGACGGTTCAATTTCTAGAGAAGGTGAACGAGTATATGCTAGACAAGCTAAAATGATGGGATACGAAAGATCTATTCAGCGCGATGATAATAATCTTAACCTTGGCTATGGGGCAATTAAGGGCGCTGCGCGCGACGGAGCTCAAGCATCTAGATTAATGAGATTAGATAAGATAAATACTGCCGAAGCGGATTATTTGAAAATTGAGCGAGCCAGAGGTGAGAAAATTGATTATGAGAATGCAGTCGGATTCCATAATAGAACTGAGGATGCTTACAATAATTACCTCAACCGCAAGCATGAGGGCGAAAAGAATTATGCAGTACGTGATATGGTGGCTAGTACGCAGAATGAAGCTAGAGATCGTTTCGATGTGATTTCGAACATTATGGAAGGCGATATGGCTGGTATTCAATACGCTGGTGCGACGGCCGCCCATCTAAGAAGTTCATATCAGGATATTATACAGAATAAGATGAAAGCTTATTTTAATAAGACTGTGCCAACTGAAAGCGTGATGTTGAAATTAGAGGAATTAGCAAGGCAAAGTGATGTAATGAATAATATAGATTATGTGATACCTGGATTAAGAGAGTTGAACATTCGTGGAGATACGGATAAAGCAAGAGAAATTATAGAAAGAGCATTTGAATCTAATGGTGGCGGCGTTGAACTTGGTACCCATGCGTCACAATCTATTATGGGTTTTGTGCAATTTGATATGGGTAATAGCGATCCATTTATGAAGAAGTTTGGTAAGCATATTAATGTGCAGACGGCGAAAGTATATGATAATGGTGAACGTAAAAATAAGATGACATCGTTAGATGAGTATGTGAAGGGTTATTATTATGAGGAAGGGTCAGATGAACCTGTTTATATTAAGACTGGTATTGAAAATTTGATAAAAGGTGTTTCACTTGACGCTATGGAAAGAACAGCATTGCCAAACTTAGAGGCGTTCGTAAAGAAGGCTTATACTACTAAAAATAGCGATGGAACTGAGACATTTAATCAAGATGCTTATTTGAATAAGATGAAGGGAATTAGGGATTCGATGATGCCGGCCTTTATTTCGTCTACAATGAAATATCCATCAGGTAGTGAAGCATTACTCAGTGAAGTTAAGTTTTTGACCGGTTTAGAGCAGAAACCAACTAAGGATGAGAATGGTAGAGTGATATTAGATAAAAATGGTGAGCCTGAAATGGAATGGGTAGCTGCATGGGATGGTTTGGAAGGTGAAGAACGTGAAAAATTACGAGATTATTATATTAATAATGCTACTAAATATCTTGGTGGCAGTACTCCGCAACAAATTTTGGGACTTAGATCGGATTTTAATAATCCATTTGCTTATCTTTTTGCTATGGATTATCTAGATAGTGATTCAGATGATATTGAAGAGGAAAATAATAAAAATAATTATCGTGAACGAATGCAAAATATAATGAACGAAAATCATTTTGAAAGTGATGTAGATTTGTTGAATAGCAGTGCTGGCAGAAAACTACTTGAGGAAATTCGCAGTGATGATGCAATGAGGCTTTTGAGTGATCGTGGTATGCTTAATCACTTTAAGAAAATGTCAGAACGATCTAGTGCGGTAAGTGGCTCTAAAGACTGGGTGAGAGAGATGCTTAATCTTGATCCAGGTAGAGTAGACAGGCTTAATAAGTCTATCAAGTTAGAAAAGCGAAAACAGGAAGCAAAATATAGAGCTAATAATCCGAGCCAAAATGAACCTGGTTCTAATAATGTATCAAATGACGCAATACTTAGAATGAGACAAGAATGTAGAAGGGCATTAGAGAGTTTATGGAACTCGGCTAGTTATAGATTAGAGGACAATGGTGGAGATTATTATGCCGAGACGAAGGCGATGCTTGAAAGCACTTTTGGACAAAATAGTAGAGAGGTGTTTGAATATAATCAGTTTTATAATGATATAATGCAGGGTAGAGCTACGGTAGATGATTTGAGAACATATCTAGATGAACTTCTTAATAATGATGTCGAATAAATAAAGTAATACCGAGTAAATAATTTTATAATTTGAACTGTTTATGTTATTATAATAGTATATGGCGCAGTATAAGGTGCCTCAGGATGTTGAGGCGGACGATAAATTAATCGGACCGTTTAGCTTTCGGCAGTTTATTTATCTGTTGATTGCGGCGGGTTTGGTTGCACTTGCAGTGGGTTTGTTTCAAATTTTTCCACTTCTTGCAATAATCCCGTTACCATTCATTATTCTTTTCGTAGTTTTGGCTTTACCTTTAAAGAAAGACCAGCCGATGGAGACGTACCTTGCAGCATTGATTACTTATTATCTGAAGCCACATAAACGAATTTGGACACCTGGGCAAAGAGAATCAACAATTACGATCACGGCTCCAAAAATTGTTGACGACGAAAGAGCAAGGAATCTGACTGGCGAAGAAGCTACGCATCGGATTTCTTTTCTAGCTGATATTGTTGACTCTGAAGGACGAGCTATTAATAACACGAATGGTAGCAACATGAATGATGAAATTGTGGCAGAAGCAAATACTACGGATGATATGTTCGAGACTAACCACTTTAATCAGCTAGAGAACACTATTGCGAATGACGAAAATAAAAGGCACGAGGAAGTTATCCGTGGAATGCAAGAAGCGATAAAGAAAAATGATGAATTGAATGGGTCGGCGGAAGTGGTAAAACATGAGGAAAAAGCTGATACATTTAATATCCCGGAATTGCCTCGTATGCAAAATGTTGAAAAAACTGAAAATGAGGAAAAAACCGAAAAAGCTCAACCAGAATCCGTAAAATCTAGTATAATAGAATTAGCGAATAATACCGATTATACTGTTGATACAATCGCTAAAGAAGCCAATCGTATAAAAGAAAAGGAGGACGGCGAAGTGTTTATCTCGCTGCATTAAAGTATGAATCCGCAACAGCAACAAGTTTTTCCGCAGAATCAAGGTATGCCTATTCAAGGTGCTCCAGCACAGGTCACACCGGAACAGATTTTACCAAATCAGATGATGCCACAAAATCCGAATGCAGCTAATCTTGGTTCGGCGGCGATGGCGGCTAATCAAGCTCAACCGGTTTCGCCAAATAAGGAATCGCCGACTTCTACGCAGTCCACACTTCTTATTTCGGAGTTACGTGACAATGTGGTGATTATGAAAGATGGATCATTTAGGGCTGTAGTGGCTTGTAAATCTATCAACTTTGATTTAATGTCTGACGTAGAGCGTGAGGCGGTCGAAGTGACCTATCAGGATTTCTTAAATTCGCTGAGGTTTAATATTCAAATTTTAGTTCGTTCGCAAAGAGTAGATATTGGTCCGTATATTGAAAAGCTTTCGGAAATTCGTCGCACAAACGATAACATGCTTTTGGGTGTATTGATGGATGATTATATCAATTTCATCGATGCATTATCGCAAGAAGCAAATATTATGGACAAATCGTTCTTTATCGTGATACCATATTATACTTCAGAAACTGCCGAAAAGGTGGTGCAACAGACCAAGAATTTCTTTAAATCTTTTGCAAAAAATAAAGCTCCGGAAGTAGTAAGAATTGATCGGGCGACTTATGATAAAGCCCTCGACGAGCTAAATAACCGAGTTGATTCGGTGATGGCTGGTTTATTTAGAGCTGGCATACATTCGGTTCGTTTAAACACTAAAGAATTGGCTGAACTTTATTATAATTATAATAATCCAGATACTGCAGTAAGGGAACCATTAGTGGATTTTTCTAAACTTGCCACAATGTATGTAAAGAAAGGTGAGAATAATGGCTAAGAGAAGACAATTGACTCCAGCGGAAATTGCGGCGCAACAAGAAGCGATGGAAGCGGCGAGGATTCAGCAGGCTTTTGAGCAGGGAACAAATACTTTAAGGGATTTGATTTCGCCTTCGGCGATTGAGATTCATTCAGATTATTTTAGGCTTGGAAATAAGTATGGTCGTACTTTATATGTATATGGTTATCCTCGTTCGATTTATACTGGCTGGCTTTCTTCTATTATTAATATAGATGAAGTGGTCGATGTATCGATGTATGTTTATCCGGTGGAGTCGGCAGTGGTTATGAAGAATTTGAGAACAAAAGCTACTCAGCTTGAAGCATCAATGAATTTAAATATGGAGAAAGGAAAAGTACGTGATCCGGAACTCGAGGCAGCACTTCAAGATACGGAGGAGTTACGTGACCAACTCCAGGTAGGCATGGAACGATTTTTTAGGTTTGGACTTTATGTAACGATTTGGGCGGATTCATTAGACGAAATGAAATTTGTACAGCAAAAAATTGAGACGATTTTCGGGCAGCAGATGGTGTTTTCTAAAGTAGCTAATTCACAACAAGAACAAGGGTTGAATTCTACTATGCCGCAGTGCACTGATCAGTTGCAAATTCGTCGTAATATGAATACTGGCGCAATTTCCACTTCGTTTCCTTTCACTTCAGCTGATTTGACGCAAGATAGAGGCATTTTGTATGGCATCAATATGCATAACAATGGTTTAGTAATTTTTGATAGATTTAGTTTGGAAAATGCCAATATGGTGGTGTTCGCGAAATCTGGTGCAGGTAAATCTTTTACGGTTAAATTAGAAGCGTTGCGTTCGATGATGGTAGGGAGCGAGATTATTATTATTGATCCGGAGAATGAATATCAGAAATTATGTGATGCGGTTGGTGGTTCATATATCCGACTTTCTTTGAACTCTGATGTAAGGATTAATCCATTTGATTTGCCAAAGGTGGTAGATTCTGAGGACGCCAATGATGCATTACGTGCTAATTTGGTGACTCTACACGGTTTGTTTAGATTAATGCTTGGCGGTAATCAAATATCGGCTGGTGGTCAGATGGTGCCGGCTCTTAGTGCAAATGAGGAAGCAGATTTAGACCAGGCTCTGATAGATACTTATGCAAGAGCGGGTATTACATCTGATCCTTTGACCCATCAATCTACGCCACCAACTATTGCAAATTTGTATGATACTTTAATTCATATGGAGGGAAGTGGCCCGCAATTGGCGCAGAGGTTACGTAAATATACGACAGGAACGTTTGCTGGTATCTTTTCGCAACAATCAAATATTGATATCAATAATCAGATGGTGGTGTTTAATATTCGTGACCTTGAAGAAGAATTACGCCCGGTAGCAATGTATATCGTACTTTCTCATATTTGGAATATTGTACGTGCAGAACAGAAAAAACGTTTATTGATTGTGGACGAGGCTTGGCAGTTGATGCAATATGAAGATTCGGCGAACTTCTTGTTTAGTTTGGCGAAGAGAGCACGCAAATATTATCTTGGTTTAACTACCGTAACGCAAGATGTAGAGGACTTTATGAGTACTAAACTTGGGCGTGCCGTGGTTGGTAACTCTTCTATGCAATTGTTGCTAAAACAGCATCCTTCAGCAGTTGATGTACTTGCGAATGTTTTTAAACTAACCGAAGAAGAAAAGAAGAGATTGGCGAATTTTCCAGTAGGGCAAGGTTTGTTCTTTGCTGGTTCAAATCATGTGCATATTCAAATTATCGCTTCTGAAACTGAAGAGAGCCTAATTACAACAAATCCTGCTGCGGCTCAAAAGCAGTAAAGTTTATTTTGTCGTCAATATGCTATAATAATAATATGAAAAGATGGAGTTTTTTGAGGAGCAAAATCGCTTTAGCAGGTGTTTTGGCTTTGTCTTTTGGATTGTCATTGCCGGTTTTTGCATTGTCTAGTTCGGAGCTTGAGATTTTTTCGCAGAATGGGATTTTGTTTTATGATCCAAGTTCGCAAAATTGTAACATAGCGATTGGCTCGTATGATGGTAACGCATCGGCGGGTCTTTCCGATGCGCAGGCGGCATTCGTTGACACTTATCATGATATTGCGGAAAGACTATCGATTGAATATGGAATACCTTGGGAGACGGTTATTGCACAGGGGATTTTAGAGTCGGCAGCGGGCACGAGTAATTTTGCGGTAAATAGAAATAATTTTTTTGGAATAGGAGCATATGATTCTAATCCTGATAATGCGTTTTCTTATGAAACGCCCGAAGAAGGTTGGCGAGGGTATTACGAAAACATTAGAAAAACAGCAACTTATCGTGCACATGGGGTTTTTTCTGGTGATACAGTGACCGATCCATATGCATATGCCCAAGCAATAAAAAACGCGGGATATGCAACTGATCCAAATTATGTCTCAAAATTGAATAATTTAATTTCGGCGATTGAAAATCGGGCGAGAGGGAAAAATTGGTCAAGCTCTGCGGAATTAGCAACTTTACATCCAGAAATGTTGGAAAATGCCAATAAAAATGCAGCTGGTGAAGGTGGCGCGGTAGCGCCTGTGGTGTCTGGAAGCTGTATTTTGTCGGGCAATGGAGATATAAATGCTACGGCGCTTGAATTATCGTGGCCGGACAGATCTCATGCTCCAACAGATCCTAAAGTGGAATATAGAAACGCTTTAGCGGAGACGGGCGTTAATCGACTTGGCGATACTTGTTCGATGGGTGGATATAGTTGTGATGCATTTTTGGCTACTGTGATGAGATTTTCGGGTGCAGATACAGGATTTCCTTGTTGCGGCGCCGCAATGCAATTAAATTATTTAACATCTCATGGCGATTTGTATGAGGAAATACCCAATATTGGAAATACGTCTAATATCCAAGCTGGGGATATTCGGGCAAATGGTAGACACGTAGAAGTTGTAGTGCAATTTGACGATGGGACTTTTGGAATTGCTTCGGCTTCGCATTGCGACAGAACCGGAGATCATGCAACTGGTTATTATGTTGACTCATCATATAGAATATTTAGGAGGAAATAAACAATGGATGAGAGTAAAAAGAGGAAATTTTGGTTGATATTTGGATCTGCTTTTGCGGTGGTTTGTATAATTTTAGTGTCAATCATTTTTATAATTATCAATTCGGGTAAGAACGCTACGCTCGATATTATCGTTTCGCCATTATCGGCAGAAATCAAAATTGATGGAAAAGAATATAAGAATGGAACTTATCAGTTTGAACCTGGCGAGGTAGAGGTAGAAATCACTAAAGACGGGTTTACTTCTGAAAGAAAGACTATTTTACTAGAGCCTAATAAAACTACAAAGCTATATACTTATTTAATGCCAATAGATGGAAGTTTTGATTGGTATTTAAATCACGAAGAAGATATGATGATATTAAATACAATTGGTGATGCAGAAGCAAACGCCGATAGTGCATCATATCGGGAAAAATATCCGATTATCGAAATATTGCCGATTCAATTTGTGGATTATGATGAAAATTGGGAGTTGACCGAATTTAGGATTGATGGAGGGATGTTTGATGGATGCGAGGGAACTTTTTGTTTAAAAATTACAGACACAACTGGCGGGAATTACGAAAAGGCTATCCAAATGATAAAAGAAAAAGGTTTTAATCCAGATGATTACGAAATAATATATGAGAATAAACCAATAGTACCATTAAATAATTAGCACTCTTGTATTTCGAGTGCTAGTGAGGTATAATATATAATATGGCTGAAAAAAGAGATTATTACGAAGTATTAGGTGTTTCTAAAAATGCTTCTGATGATGAGATTAAAAAAGCTTACCGCAAATTAGCGGTTAAATACCATCCCGATAAAAATCCTGGCGACAAAGAAGCTGAAGCAAAATTTAAAGAAATTAATGAAGCGCATGACGTATTAAGTGATAAACAAAAGAGAGCTAGGTACGATCAGTTTGGTCATGCTGGTGTTGGCGGGGCTGGTGGTAATCCATTTGCGGGTGGAAATCCGTTTGGACAGGGAGGCAATTTTAATTTTAATGGGCAATCATTTAACTTTGACTTTGGTGGTGGTTCGCCACTTGATGATATTTTGGGTAGTATTTTTGGATTCGGTGGAGGAGCGAGAAGGGCACGTAGAGGGGCGGATTATCAAACTTCTGTAACTTTGACTTTTGAAGAAGCAATTTTCGGTACGACAAAGACCGTTTCCGCTCAAGGGAAGAATATTAAAGTTAAAATCCCGGCGGGAATTGATGATGGAATGTCTATTAAACTTCATGGTAAAGGCGGAGAACCTCCAGAAGGTGGCACTGAAAGAGGTGATTTGTATGTGAGGATACGGGTTAAACCGCATAAGAATTTGACAAGAGAAGGTGCTATTATCTTGTCGGAGCAGAGAATTGATATGGTTGACGCGGCTTTGGGTTGCGAGATTGATGTTGAAACTGTGGATGGGACGGTACGAATGAAAGTGCCGGCCGGTACACAAAGCGGGACACCTTTTAAGCTGTCTGGACATGGAGTGCCGTTTAGATCGGACGGTGATAGAGGACCGCATATTGTAACAATTATTGTTGAGACTCCTAAAAACCTAAGTCGTAAACAAAAAGAATTATTGGAAGAATTTAAGGGAAGTAAAAAACGCGGGTTTTGGGGATAAATTTGTTTTTTGTGATATAATAGAATTGTAAACTTATAAATTTAAAATTTGATTTTATTTGTTAAATCGCTGGTATAAGGAAAATATCGGCAAAACAATTAGAAAGGGCAATATGGAAATAGCTATCCCTATTATTGCCGCCGTGGTAGGTTTATGTGCCGGGGCAGGCGGGGTTTTTGCATATAATAAGAAAAATGAAAATGGTGGCAAGGACAAGGCTGATGATTTGGTGCGTAAAGCAAAACGTGAAGCATCGGACATTGTTTTGAATGCGAAGAAAGATGCAGCATCTATTACTGAGAAGAGTCAAGCCGAAGAAAGCGAGCGTCGTCGCGAGTGGAAAAAAACAGAAAATCGCTTGGCGGAGCGGGAGACTACGCTTGATGCAAAGCTAGATCAGCTAGAAAAGAAATCGGAACGACTAAATAAACAAGAACGCGAGATTGAGGAATTAAAAAATGAAATTAAAGAAATACGTGTTAAACAGCACGAAAAATTAGAGAAAATTGCAGGCTTGTCTAAGGCGGATGCACGAGATAAACTGATGAAAATGACAGAGAATGACATTAAGCAAGATTTGGTCGGTTTAATTAATAAAGAGCAAAAAGAGATAAAACATGATATCGATGAAACTGCGCAGGCAATGCTTTTAACAGCAATGGAGAGGATGTCATCCGAGGTGACGGCGGACAGAACTGTAACAGCTTTGAAATTGCCCGACGATGATATGAAGGGGCGTATCATTGGTAAAGAGGGGCGCAATATCCAAGCTTTGCAACGTGCAACGGGTGTGGATATCATGGTGGATGATACGCCTGGGATGGTGGTTTTATCTAGTTTTGACCCGATTCGCCGACAGGTGGCAAGGTATGCTTTGGAGCGATTGATGAAAGATGGGCGAATTAACCCGGCTTCGATTGAGGATGCGGTGGCAAAAGCAGAAAAAGAAATAGAAAAAGAAGTAGTAAGAGCCGGTGAAGACGCGGCGCGCGAAGTAGGTGTAGTAGGGATTCCGCGTGAAATTTTGCATTTGCTTGGTGAACTTAAATTTAGAACATCTTATGGTCAGAATGTGTTACTTCATTCGATTGAAATGGCGCATGTGGCTGGAATGATTGCAGAAGAAATCGGGGCTGATAAGCGTGTAGCTAAGACTGCGGCGCTACTTCATGATATGGGCAAGGCAGTGACACATAAAATTGAAGGAAAACATGCGGACATTGGGGCGGAGCTTGCTAAAAAGTATGGTATGCCAGAAGCGGTTGTACATGCAATTGCGGCACATCATGACGATATCGAGCCAACAACGCCAGAAGCAATTATCGTAAAGATTGTGGATGCGATGAGTGCAGCAAGGCCTGGTGCGCGTAATATTTCAGCCGAGAACTTTGCGGAAAGAATGAAAGATCTTGAGAACATTGCAACATCGTTTCCGGGTATTGACAAGGCATATGCAATTTCGGCTGGTAGGGAAATACGGGTGATTGTTGAGCCAAAGCAAATTGATGATTTGTCGGCACTTAAATTGGCACGTGATATTGCAAATAAAATTGAGGCTACAATGAGTTACCCCGGCGTTATAAAGGTAAATGTAATTCGTGAGACACGTGCGGTAGAATACGCTAAATAAAAAATAAGACCCTGCGGGGTCTTTTTTATTTGGTGAGGGGGCGAGTAGATTACCTTATTCGGTTATGAGGTATATTTTTGCAGGTAAAGAGATAAGGATGTCGCTTCGCTCCATTCGAACTTTTAAGGATTTCTAGCTTAGCTGGAACCGGAGAGGCTTAAAACAATGACAATGAAGAAAATAAAATAAACACAATGTCAATGGCAGACTTGCACCCGATGATATAATTAAAGTAGTAAACAAGGACTTATTTATGCCAAGACCACGAAACAAACAGGACTTATTAAAGGCTGGCGAAGAGTACTACGCCAAGCTAATCGAAATGGCTGATGGAATGAGCGAGAAAGAAATGAACACCGAGTTCGACTTCTCCGGCGATCCATCGAAGAAAGAACGCCACTGGGGGCGCGACAAGAATCTACGCGATATTTGGGTGCACTTATACGAATGGCACCGCATGTTACTAGAATTTGTCGATACTAATCTGAATAAAGGCGGTAACGCACCATTCTTGCCAGAACCATATACTTGGAAGACTTACGGCGATATGAACGTCGAATACTGGAAGAAACACCAAAAGACTTCGCTAGAAGATGCTAGAAAGATGTTTGAGAAATCCCACAAAGACGTCATGAAGTTAGCCGAAAGCCTGAGCGAAGAACAACTATTCACTAAAGGCATGTATCCTTGGGTTGGCGGTTCCGTACTCGGCTCATATTTTGTGAGTGTTCTCTCCTCCCATTACGACTGGGCGATGAAGAAGCTCAAAGCACATAAGAAGAACTGCGAGAAATAAAATGGTAAGCACCAAAGAATATTGCGATTTTATCTTAGAACAACTGTCAAAAGCGCCGAACATTACTTGCCGACCAATGATGGGCGAGTTCTTGCTCTATTCCAATAACGTCCTATTTGGCGGCATTTATGATGATCGTTTGCTTGTGAAGATTGTTCCAGAAAACGAACAATACAAAATGTCAGAATCTATCCCCTACGACGGTGCCAAGCCAATGTTTCTAGTTGAAGACGTAGATGATAAAGAAAAGCTAGCAGAAATAGTAAATGCAACTATAAAAGGATTAAAATGAATAAAAAGCTAGCTATCTCTATTCCAATCTTGATTGCGATAATCGTTTCAGTTGTCGTTACAACAATCATGATAAACAACAAAGAATCAGACAAAGATCCAAATCTTTCGCCCGAAACAAATCAATCAATAGATAATGAGGAAATGACTATGGATAAAGTTTATATAAATATTAACAACAAGAAACTTGGAATAGATTTAGAGAATAACTCTACGACTTCAGCCTTAATAAAACTATTACCGCTAGAACTTTCAATGAATGACTTAAATGGCAATGAAAAATATGTATATTTAAATGAATCTCTACCAACAAATACTTATAGCCCGAAGCATATCGAAGCCGGTGACGTGATGCTATTTGGAGATAACTGTCTCGTAATCTTCTACGAATCATTCGACACAAGTTATAGCTACTCAAAAATTGGACACATTAATAACCCATCAGAATTAGATGACGGTAGCATTACCGTAAATCTAAACGCCGAATAACAAACAGCGCTTCAGGAGCGCAACCTCAAAAGAAACGAACCCTCAAACCGCAAGAATAATAACGTCAAACAAAAAAGCCCCATCTGGAGCAAATTCGTGGTGATCCGGGTGGGGCTCGAACCCACGACACCAAGCTTAAGAGGCTCGTGCTCTAACCAACTGAGCTACCGGACCGAATAGTATTATTATATCATAAAATTAAAGATTATTAAAGATGGATTATGATATAATAGTGATAACCTGAAAGGAGGTTTCATGTGTGGAATTGTGGGATATATTGGAAACAAAAATGCGCAAGATTTTTTGATTTCCGGGCTCAAACGATTGGAATATCGTGGATACGATTCGGCTGGGATTGTAACTTTGGCAGAGAATGGCGATGCGACTTATCTACGTGCACAAGGTAAAATTACCAATCTAGAAGAAAAATTATTAAAAAATAAACGAAGCGACATGATTGGTATTGGGCATACGCGTTGGGCGACTCATGGTGAACCGAGTGAAAGAAATGCGCATCCACATCAGATTAATGATTTGTTCTTGGTGCATAATGGAATAATAGAAAACTATAAAGAGTTGAAAGAAACACTAAATGATTACGATTTTAAGTCTGAAACTGATACAGAGGTATTGGCGGCTTTGATCGATTCATTTTATAAAAACGGTGACTATCCATTGTCAAATGCAGTGGTACAGGCATTAAAACTGGTAAAAGGTACATATGGTATCGCTGTTGTTTCTCGGAAAAATCCTAGCGAAATTGTTGTGGCGCGATTTGGTTCGCCGCTCGTAATTGGTATCGGTAATAATGAGACATTAATTGCGTCTGATGCGTCCGCTTTAGTTGGGCACACAAAACGAGCAATATATCTAAATGATGGCGAGGTGGCGCGAGTTACGAATGATAGCGTAGAAATTAAAACCTTGAACGCTGAGCCAGTTTCAGCAAAGGTTGAAGAGATTGAGACAAATTTAGCTGCAATCCAAAAAGGTGGTTATGAACATTTTCTTTTGAAAGAAATAATGGAGCAACCACAATCTTTGATGGAAACATTGCGTGGGCGAGTAAACGTCGAAGAGGGAACGGTGAGGTTGGGCGGACCTGGACTATCTGAAGATGAATTAAGAAGAATTAAACATTTAGTGATAGTGGGATGTGGTACGGCTTATCATGCCGGGTTGCTTGCAAGTTATTATATTGAGAAGTTTACACCCGAAATCACAATTGAAACTGTTATTGCATCGGAATATCGTTATAAAGAAGCCTATATTCCTGAAAATTCCGTAGCTTTGATTGTTTCGCAATCTGGCGAGACGGCTGATACGCTAGCATGTCTTCGCGAGATAAAAAAACAGGGAATTAAGACGATTGGAATTGTAAATGCAATTGGTTCGACAATTGCAAGAGAAGTGGATGGTGGAACATATGTACATGTAGGGCCGGAAATTTCAGTAGCTTCTACTAAGGCTTTTACGTCGCAGGTGATTGCTATGGTGATGTTTGGGCTAACTATTGCTCAGGCGAAAGGGGTTAAGAAGGCGATTTTGAAACCTTATGTTGAGGAAATTAATAAGTTACCTAGTGAGATAGAAAAAGTATTAAATAGCGTTTCTGGCGGTATTAAAAAAATCGCAGATACTTACAAGGAATATGAACACGCAATTTATTTAGGTCGTGATACTTCTTATCCAATCGCAATGGAAGGAGCTTTGAAACTAAAAGAAATATCTTATATCGATGCGAATGCTTATGCTTTTGGTGAATTGAAACATGGGCCATTGGCTTTGATTGATGATAGATTCTTTGAAATGGCATTTTTACCAAAGGGTGTTTTGTACGATAAAGCAATATCTAACGTGCAGGAAGTGTTAGCTAGAAATGGACATATTGTTGCAATTACAAATAATCAAGAATTTGATTTGCAAGTTGAGAATATAATAAAAATTGATACATCGCTTTTGATATTTGCCCCACTTTTAATGAATTTGGTTTCGCAGCTTCTAGCTTACTATATAACTACAGCTAAGGGTTACAATGTAGATCAGCCACGGAACTTAGCGAAATCTGTTACAGTGGAGTAGTAAAAATACTTTTGGGACACACTCAAGGCCGTTTGGCCAAGCTTATAGTCCCAAAAGTATTTTTCACTACTCTATGGTATAATGTAATTATGCGGAAGAAATCCGATTTTATTTTACGTTTATGTTTGATTATTGGAGATGCTTTGATGTTGATGCTATCTTTTGCGATGGCATATTATATTCGTGTTAAAGTTGATCCTAGACCGTATGTTTTCGAGTTTCAATTTTATGATTATATAGCTACAGTTGCAACTCTAGTGCCAATTCTTATCATAATATTGGCGGTTTTGGGACTATACAGAAAAGATATTTTTTTGGGTAAATCTAGGTTGCCGGAAAGGTGGCGTATTTTTCTGGCGGCAATTTTATCTGTTGCTGCTTTAATTGTATATGATTTTTTTAAGGGTGATAATATTTTTCCGGTAAGAATTATGGCGCTGACGTCGGTAGTTTTGTCGTTTGTGTTTTTGCTAGCAGAACGAATAATTATTCGTTTTATTGTAAGGATGATTTTTAGAAAAGATTATGGAACAAAGCGAGTGATAATAACGGGAAATCATAAAAATACTGAGTATTTAGCTGATTACATTACTTCAACTCCTGAATCTGGCTATAGACTTGCTGGAATTGTTGCGAATCGTAAATTTATTCCAAAGGATCTGAAAACTAGGCAATATTCATCACTCAAGGATGCCTTAAAAAAAGCAAAGGCAGATGTAATTTTTCAAACTGATGAAAAATCTACGGAATATGTCTATCGTCAGGCGCTTAATAAACATTTGTTGTATTATTTTGTTCCTAGCGAAACAGCACTTTCGTCGCATTTTGGGGAATTGGAATTGGTTGGGAATACGCCAGCGGTTTTGGTGATGGCGACGCCGCTTGCTGGTGGTTATGTTGTGATAAAGAGACTCTTCGATATTTTGTTTAGTTTTGTAGCGATTGTTATTGCGGCAATTCCAATGATTATTATTTGGCTAATCGTGAAATTCAGTGATTTAAAATCACCTGCGATTTATGCAGATGAGAGATTGACGCAATACAACCGTAAATTTAGATGTTATAAGTTTCGTTCTATGAAACAAGAATATAGTGGTATGACTGCGGAAGAAGCTTTTACAAAAATGGGCAAACCTGAATTGATTAAAAAATATCGGAAAGATGGAGATTATTTAAAAAATGATCCTAGAATTACGAAATTTGGACATTTTATTCGCAAAACTTCGCTTGATGAATTGCCACAACTTTTCAATATTTTGAAGGGAGACATATCACTAATCGGCCCGCGAGCGCTGCTTCCGGGCGAGCTAAGAGATTATGGTGATAGGTCTTTGATTCTTACAGTGAAATCAGGTTTGACTGGATTTGCGCAAGTGTCTGGGAGGCGTGATATTTCTTTTGAAGAGCGTAGGGCATTAGATATATATTATGTAAAAAACTGGTCTTTGATGCTTGATCTGTCGATTTTCTTTAAGACGATAGCTGCGGTGTTAAAAAGAGATGGAGCAAAATGAAAGTTGCTTTGGTTTGTGATTGGATCACAAATGTGGGAGGGGCCGAAAAGGTGCTTTTGGAATTGCATCATCTTTTTCCAAAAGCGCCAATTTACACTTCAAAATACGATGAGAAAGGAATTGATTGGTTTAAAGGAGCTGATATCCGTACGGGATGGTTGCAAAAATTTCCGACTGCAATGCGTCGGATTTTAGGACCTTTGAGACAAATCTATTTTTCACGTCTGGATTTATCGGAATATGATTTAATAATTTCCGTGACAGGTGCTGAGGCTAAGGCCGTGAAGTCGGGAAAGTGGCTTCATGAAAATGGCAAGAAAAATGTCAAGAACCCGAATGGTATACATATTTCTTACTGTCATATTCCTACTCAGTATTATTGGCAGATGTATGATGAATACATTAATAATCCAGGATTTGGCGTATTTAATTTTATTGTACGTTTTTTCTTTAGATTGTTTGTGGTGCCACTTAGAAAAGCGGATTTGAAGGCGGCGAAAAGGCCAGATTATTTTATAACAATTTCTGATTACGCGAAAGAACAAATAAAAAAATATTACGATAGGGAGGCGACAATTATTCATCCACCGGTAGAGATTAAGGATTTTAGAATGAGTGGTAAGAATAGTAAAATATCCGACTTTGATTCGTCTAGATATTACATTACAACTTCGCGTCAGGTAAATTGGAAAAAGATTGATTTGGCAATTAAGGCGTGTTTGGAATTGAAGCGTGAACTAGTGATTATTGGCGATGGACCAGAGCATAAAAAATTAGAAAAAATAGCTGGCGGTTCTAAGTTGATAAAGTTTTTGCCGGTGATGGGTAAGAAGGAATTAGCTAAATATTTAGTTGGGGCTTATGGGTATCTTTTCCCGAGTTTAGAGCCATTTGGGATAGCGCCAGTTGAGGCTTTGGCGGCGGGTTGTCCAGTGATTGCTTATGGAGTGGGGGGAGCAAGAGATTATATTATCAATGGGAAGAATGGTCTGCTTTTTAAAGAACAATCAGTTAATGAAATAGTGAAGACAATTCTCAAATTCGAAAAAATGAAATTTGACCGAAAAAAGATACCGGCGACTGCTGAGAGTTTTGATATTTTGCGTTTTGATAAAGAAATCAAGGATTTTGTGAATGACAAAACTAAATAAGCTTGAAAAGTTTTTTAGATTTTTGATATATATTTTACCGGGAGCGCTGTTTTTTTCTTATTATCCACTTTTCCATTTTGGTAGCGATGAATCAATGAATTTTGAGATTTCGTTGCCGATGATTTGGTTGATATTGTTTGATTTTTTGGTTGTATTTTTGCTGATAAAAAGAAAACTTTTAAAGAAAATTGTGGATTATTGGGCGTGGCTAATACTGCCTGGGTTTTTGACAATTTCAGTTTTTTGGTCATTAAATCCTGTGCGCGGATTATTAACTGTGGGTATTTTGTGGTTGATTTATTTTGCGGTTTTTAGTTTTTGGCAGTTAAAGGATTTGTTCAGCGAAGATAGTTTTAGAGAAAAGTTTTGGAAGGTTTTCTTTGGTTCAACTTTGGTTATTTGCGTGTGGTGTTTAGTGCAATGTATTTTGGATATAGCTGGTGTTTCGCGTGATTATTCTTTGATGTGTGCGGGTTGTACGTATCAGATGTTTGGGTTTCCGCATCCAAATGGTTTTGCGATAGAACCACAGTTTATGGGGAATTTGCTGCTGGCGCCAGCGATAATGTCCGGATGGTTAATACTTCGCTCACGGCCGCGTCCGGCTGGCCCGTCGGCACGGGCAGCCGGCGCTAATTCTCGCGCTGCCGCGCTCCGAAATGCCGTTTCGCTGAAGCATTACAACATCCTGTTTCTTGCCCTCGCAACCACACTTTTCCTGACATTCTCGCGGGGAGCGATTTACGCGTTTGTGATTGCAATGATAATATTAACTATTATCTATCAAAGTTCTAAGATGTTTGGTTTGGGACACACTCAAGGCCGTTCGACCCTTCGGGTCGTCCGCGTCCCAAGGGGCGGTCTGGCCAAGCTTACGGTCCCAAACCAAACTCTTAAAACTTTAACTAAAATGTGGTTAGTTATTATATTTGCATTTGCAATCGCAATTAATGTGCAGGGGGTAATGGCGGAGGTGGGGCCGACAAATGATACGTATAAAAGTGGTGTAGCTAAGGTTTTAAACCATTTATCGCTCGGTGTGATTGATATTCGCGAACAAAAGGATGAGATAAATAATGACATTGATGACAAAAATGGCGCTATAGAAGAAGCTTTAGTTGATGAGGAGAATCAAGAAGCTGTATTTGATGGGTACGTGGCGGAATCTACTGATACAAGGATGCGGTTAACTAACGCTGCAATTACGGTTTGGTCGAAAGACATAAGGACAATACTTTTTGGTGTGGGGTTGGGGGGCGCTGGAAAGGCACTATATAATAATGGTCTTTCGCCGGCGCCGAAGGAAATTATTCAAAATGAATATGCAAGTTTGCTTCTAGAAACTGGTTTAATTGGTATTGCTTTACTTGCTATTACGATTGTATTAATAATTAGAGTCACATTAAAAAGCAAAATAGCGTTACCGCTTCTTGTCATAATGGTAGCTTACGGGATTTCATTATGTTTCTTTTCGGGACTTCCGAACGCGTTGCAAATCTATCTTTTGCCAGCAGTTATTCTATCTCTTTACGGAAAAAATTAGTGTCATATATTTCGGCACCGTGATTTTTGTAAAACTCTTGAGATTTTTCGCGGCCTTGACCGCAGGTAAACACTAGATTGCCGCAGCCCTTTTCTTTGGCCCAGTCTAGCATGGCTTGCCAAAGGGCGGAGCCAACACCTTGGCCGCGGACAGTTTGGTCGGTAACGAAATCTTCAAGGTAAGCGTTTTTTCTGGTAATGGGGCCCATGGTGACAGAAAGAGTGGCGATGCCGATGATTTTATTGTCATCATCGTAGGCTACGAGCATGTCGTGGAAAGGGGAATTAATAAGGTCTTTAAACCAGGTTTCAGGGATTTCGCCGCGGTCTTTGCCGCTACGGGAAAGTTGAATTAATAGTTCGCGAATTCTTTGGGCGATTTCTGGTGAGTACTTATCTAGTTTTTTGATAATCATAGAGTTTGCTCCAATTTAGTTTTTAATTCTTTTACTAGTTTATTAATTACGCTTTCATCGTCGCCCCACATGGCGATACGAATTAAGTTTTCGGTACCGGAAGGGCGAACGAGGAGACGGCCGTGGATTGGTTCGAGTTTTTGGCTGTATTCTAGGAGGAGGGTTTTGGTAGATTCGGATTCTTTGAGATTTGCTTTCATCTCTTTGGTAGCATCTAAATTAACGATGATTTGGGGGGATTTTTGCATGATGCCGGCTAATTCGTGTAGAGGTTTCTTGGTTTCGGAAATAATCTTAGTAATCATAAGGGCAGTGAGCATGCCGTCGCCGGTAGGTTCGTTTGGCAAAATTATATGTCCGGATTGTTCGCCGCCGAGAGAAATGGAATTTTGGTCCATGGCGGCCTTGACATTGGCATCACCGACGGCGGTGATTTCTAATTTGATATTATTAGAGTTTGCCCAGTTAATTAAGCCTTGATTAGCCATAACAGTGATCGCGAGAGAAGGGAGTTTGAGATAATTGGCGAGGATAGCAAGAATTTCGTCGCCGTCTACAATCTGACCATTTTTGTCTATGAGCATGCATCGGTCGCCGTCGCCGTCGAAAGCCACGCCAAAATCTAGGTGATTTTTAGTCACTAGAGATTGAAGTGATTCTAGATGAGTACTACCGCAATTGTAATTGATTTTTGTATTGTAGGTTTGGTCGGCATTGATAAGTTCGACTTTGGCGCCGTATTCTTCAAAAATAGTTTTATTGATGACGCTGGTGGCGCCGTTGGCGCAGTCCATGCCGATTTTTAGGCCTTTGAAATCTGGCTGTTTTAAATAATTTTCTATATGTTTTTGGTATATATCTAAAGATTCTTGGTGAAGGTCGTCTTGGAGTTCGACGGATTTTAGTGGGAATGGTTGGGCTTTGATGATGGCGTCTTCAATGGATTGGCAGCCTGCTTCGCAGAGTTTAACGCCACTGGTTTTGCCACGTTCGAAAATTTTGATACCATTGTCGGTGTGGGGATTGTGAGAGGCGGTGACGTCGATAGCGAAATTGAACCCGATTTTGTAAAAACAATAATTGATGGCAGGAGTGGGGAGGATGCCGGCGCTGTAGTATTCGATACCAAGTGACTCCAGAGCGGCGGCGAGATCGGATAAAATCCATTCGCTAGATTCGCGATTATCGCCGGCGACGAATACTTTGATTTTGTCACCGGCGTAGTTTACGAGGCCTTTAATGATAAAGCTTAAAAACTCTGGTGTGAATTGATCGGCTTTTTGTCTAATACCGTCTGTACCGAAATATTTCATAGTAATCCTTTAATTACATTAATAGTTAGTATAGTGTCTTCTATAGTGCTGCCACGAGAGAGGTCGGCGAGGGGAATATTGAAACCTTGAATTATAGGGCCGGCGATAGTAAAGCCGGCGAATTGTTCGAGAGATTTGTAAAGGATATTGCCAGAATTAAGGTCTGGAACAATGAGAACATTAGCCTGACCTTTTAGAGGGCTGTTTGGGGTTTTCTTGTTGGCGACTTGTGGATTAATTGCGGCGTCTAGTTGCATTTCGCCGTCTATTATATAGTTAGGGTAGTTTTGTTTAATTTGATCTATGCAATAATGGATTTTGTCTAGATCGGGATTCTTGCCGCCAGAACCGTAGGTAGAGTAGGAAAGCATGGCGATTTTAGGTTGATTGCCGGTGAATGTTTTGTAGGTTTTGGCGGTGTCTTTGACAATAGTATATAGTTGCTCTTTAGTAGGAGTTTTGTTGACTCCGCCATCGGCGATGGCAAGAATTTGATCGCCTTTTTGGCAAATAAAACAACTTGAGAAAAAGTCGGAGCTTAGCGGGATGCGGTCTTTGTATGCGAGAAGAACATCGCGTGAGGAGTAATCGAGACCGGAAATCATTGAATCGGCGGCGCCGGATTTTAATAAACTCGCAGCTTGGTCCAATGATTCAGTGGGGATAAATTCGATGTCAGGGAAAGATTTCGCGGATTGTTTTGCAATTATGTTGGTGGATAGTTCTGGAAAGAGAATTTTCATGATTTTATTATAACATATGGGTAATTTGATATAAAACCCTTGCACATAATTTTGCTTATGTTATAATTTAATGTAACAAAGGTTATACAAAGAGGACATGCATGCAATCAAATAAAAATGAATTTGCTCTTCTTGGAGAGGATAAAAAATGTCGCAGTGGCGTTCTATATGTGTGATTAAGCTACTGAAGTCTATTGTTTTTGTGCCCGCAGCCTTGTTTTGTGGTATTTTGTTTTTATCTCCTAACACCTACGCCTATAATCTTTCAGTCTCTGCCGATGATGTAAGTATAGACATAGTTAGTGGCAAAACATCCATTAAAGAATCAGAGGTAGGAATAGTATCAGACTGTAGGTTAGGCTATAACTTTAGTATTGCTACTTCTACTAGTCCATCACTTTATCTAGGAGGAGATAATACAACTACTGCTATCTTCAACACGGTAGATGGTACTAACTCACTCGCAAACTCATCAAACCAAAACAAATGGGGCTATTACTTTAGTGCTGGTACTAATAATGGTAATAGCAGCACTAGCAGTAATACTAACACTGCCCCCACGGATTCCGCCATCTTCTCTCCACTATCCACTACCGCTACTTCATTACTAACTACTAATGATACTGCTTCTTCTAGCGATATAGACGTTACTCATTCTATCTACTATGGTGTAAATGCAGACTCTACTGTAGCCCCAGGCAGTTATAAAATGGGTACCACTAGTAACACTACCACCAACGGCACCATCGATTACTTTATTACTATGCATCCTACATGTAATGTAGTAAACATAGCCTATGATGGCAATAACGCAGATGAAGGCACTATGGGAGCACAAGGTACCGGAGTCATTCATACCAACGTAAAAGAAGGGGACAACATCTCGCTTATTGCTTCTAACTTTTCTAGATCAGGCTACGGTTTTGCAGGCTGGAGTCTAGACAGTAATGCCGGTACTAAACTTATAGATAGCGACACTACCAACAACCCAGTAATCTATGGCCCACAAGAAGATATTACTCTACCTGATGATATATCATCCTACGATACTGATAACGATGGAATAGTAAAACTCTATGCTGTCTGGATCCCAAGCCAAGGAAATCTTCAAGGCTGGACTGGTTGCAATAATCTAGATACAGCCACATACGACAGCACTACCGGGGCACTAGACATAACCAAAAACTCCGTTACTGCTCTTACCGACATGAGAGATCACGATACCTATGCCGTTGCTAGACTTGCTGATGGCAAATGTTGGATGATAGAAAACTTAAGACTAGATAACAATGCTACCACTCCAAACTGGGGCGATGACTTCTTAAGTCAAGGTTTTGGCGGTGTCTTTACGGGCCTAGCTGCAGCGGAAGGACTATCATTATTTAATAGTGTTGCTACTGCTAACAGTCTATATAGTACTGATGGTTCCACTGCTAATACTATTTCTGGCAATGCGCTAAGCTCCCGTTTTCCACGCTATAACAATGCCAATACCAGTACCAGAGCCACTAACCCAACAGATAATGGTGCAATCATTTATAGCTATGGTAACTATTACACCTGGGCAGCCGCTATGGCTAATACAGAAGACTTATCTAGTTATGCCGTTTCTGAAGCTACTCGTACTTCACTTTGCCCATCTGGCTGGCGTCTACCTACTGGTGGCAATAAAACCAGAATAGAAGCTGATGATAATAATGAGTTCTGGAATCTCATTGTAGATGGATTAAACAATAGTACTAATCCAGCTAATTATAATAGCCAATCGCAGCCATATTACAATGGTAAAACTGAGGCTGGACCTATAGATAAAAAACTCAAAAGTTATCCTAACAACTTCCTTTATTCTGGTTTTACGCAAAATGGTGCATTAATTGTCCGCGGTGATAGCGGCGGGTATTGGTCTCTTACGGCAATGACCGACCAACATGTCTTCAGATTATACTTCGGTAGCAACTCCATTGTTCCTGGTACGGGTAATACCAATAAATTTAGTGGCTATCCTGTGCGTTGCGTTGCTTCAGACTCAGAAACTTTTGCCCTGGCCTATAATGCTAATGGTGGTTCGGGCGCTCCTAGTGCACAATCCACTACCGCCAATGGTTCTGCCACTTTTACTATTAGCAGTACTACCCCAACCCGCTCTGGTTATACTTTTGCTGGCTGGATAGATGAAAAAGGAAATGAAGTCCAGCCTAGCAGTGTGTTTAAAACTAATAATCCAAATGCAGTGCTTTATGCAAGATGGACTAATAATAGCTGTAACCCATCCGCTACTACCATTGGTACAGGAAATAGTAGCACTGATGCAGTTTGTCTGCAAGATGTAACGCCAGCCATGAAAGCTAGTCTCCCTACCGCTACATCTACCACTGGCACCTATAACTTAATAGATGCCCGTGATGGGCAAAGCTATACTGTAGCCAAACTCCCAGATGGTAACCTCTGGTTAACCAAGAACCTAAACTTTGGTAATAGTAGCGATACCCTACTTACTGCATATGACACAGATCTTCCATCTAATACTACCTTTATGTCTCCAGCATCTACTTCCACCTTCTCAACAGGAGCAGACTATTATACTACACCTCAAATTCAGTCTAATGTCACAACTTATGGTGGTTATTATAGCTATGCTGCCGCAATTGCAAGCACTACAGCCTATAGCACGGCCAACCAAAACATCACTACTTCCATCTGTCCTAAAGGCTGGGATTTGCCTATTTCAGCTAGTTATACTTATTTAAAGAGTTCAGCTAGCTTAACTAATTATGCTACTGCTAGCGTAGCTCCATATAGCTTCACTTATGGTGGTTATAAGAATGGTGTTGATTTCACTAGTCAAACAACTCGTGGTGATTTATGGACCTCTACTAATCAGGGTACAAACTTCGGCCAAGAATTATACATTGCTTCCAGCACATTTACTATTGGTGCTAGTAGTAGCACTACTTATTACAAATACTACGGCAGAAATGTTCGTTGTATAGCCTCTAATGGTACCGCTACAGTTAATTACAACGCCAATGGTGGCTCTGGTACCATGGCAAGCCAAACAGGCGATATTAACTCCATTAAAATTAGCTCCAACGCCTTCACTGCCCCAACTGGTTATTCATTTAAAAATTGGAACACGGCAGCTAATGGTTCTGGAACTACAGTTGCTGTGAGTACTGCATTATCCTCCATTGCTTCAAATGGCGATACTATTACTCTTTATGCTCAATGGAATCCAATTTATAAGATTACATACGTAAATAACTGTGCTACATTTAACACTGGTTGTACTGCGTCTACTTCAAACGGTACTTCGGTTCTAAATATTATCCTATCAAACAATCCAAGCACCGGCACAGAAACAGGTACACTGGGCGCTACAAATAAATGGACGCAAACTAATTATAAGATTACTTCCTGGAATACTGCCGCAGACGGTAGTGGCACAAGTTACGTGCCAAGCTCTACCTTCACAGTACCAGCTGGCTCAGTCCCAGGTGATGGTATTACTTTGTATGCTCAATGGACTCCAACTTATACTATAGTCTTTGACGGTAATGGAGCAGATAATGAAATGACTGGTATGAGAAGTAGCTCTGACTATACAGTTAAATTCACCAATGTAGCAGAAAATGACGAAATAGAACTACTTGCTTCTAACTATTACAAAACTAACTATGGATTTGCTGGCTGGTCATTTGATAGTTCTGCTCAACCTGGTGGTTCTACTACTATTTATGGTCCAAACGAGAGTATTATTGCCCCCACATCATCTACTCCAGGTGAAACAAAAACATTATATGCTGTATGGGTAGCTTCTGCTGGTAATATTCAAAACTGGTCTGGTTGTTCTAGTATGAGCGAAGGAGACGTCACTGCATTAACTGATCAACGTGATAATAATGTCTATACAGTAGGCAAACTAGAAGATGGTAATTGTTGGATGATGGAAAACCTAAGGCTCAGTAATAATACCAGCGTTTCAAACTGGGGCAATGATAACTTAAGCCAAGGCTTTGGTGGAGTATTCCATGGATTAGCTGCTTCAGAGTCTACTAATTTTTCTAACTCAACTACTGCTAATAGTCTATACAGTATAAATGGTTCTACTACTTATACTATATCAGGTAGTAATCAAGGCCAGAGATTCCCACGTTATAATAATTCCAACACCGCGTCTCTTCTTTCTAGCCCAACCAAGACTAGAAACTATGTTAATACTGCCAGCCCATCTAACTCAGGCACATATGAAGGCTCTACGGTCTATTCCTATGGAAACTACTACACCTGGAACGCTGCTATGGCTAGTACTGAGGACTTCACCACTGAATCCGCTTCAGAAAGCGCAGGTACTTCCATTTGTCCAGCTGGCTGGCATCTACCTACTGGCGGAGCTAGTAACGGTACTAATGACTTCTATGATCTCACTACCACAATTTCTGGCACAGAACCAGAAACTGGCAGTACTAATTATAAGTATTGGAACTCAGAAGCCACAGCCAAGCTAGTATATGACGCCTTAAAGAAGTTCCCTAACAACTTTGTTTGGTCTGGTTACTGGAATGCCTCGTCTGCCAGCAGTCGTGGCAGCCGCGGGCGGTACTGGTCTACGTCCGCATTTAGTAGCACGGCTGCTTACTATTTGAACTACTACAGTAGCAGCGTTTACCCGGCTACCTACAACGACTATAGGTATCTCGGAGATTCAGTCCGCTGCGTAACCGCTGGCTCCAAGCCAGGCAAAATCATATATCTTCCAAACGCTAGTGACGCTGAGGGCACCATGGGCGAGCAAGATGCAGAAAACAACGAAGATGTCGAGCTTATTGCTTCTAACTTTTCTCGCGCTGGTTATGGCTTTGCTGGTTGGAGCGAAAATCCAAATGCCACAGTAAATGGCAACAATACTATTTACGGTCCAAACGAGACCATTACAACTGCTTCAGATTTTAGTTCAACTGGACTCACTCTCTATGCCGTTTGGGTGCAATCTGCCGGTAATCTTCAAAGTTGGAATGGGTGTAGTAGCATGAATATAGGTGACGTTACTGCGCTTACTGACCAACGCGATAATCAAACCTATGCTATAGCTAAGCTTGCGGATAGTAAGTGTTGGATGATAGAAAATCTGAGATTAGAATCTGATTCTACTATTGGGAATAATAATATGGTACTTGCGCAGAATTACAATTCGAGTTTTATTGGTCTAGCTGCCGCGGAGGCTACAGAAGTGTTTGATTATAGCACTACCGCTAATTCTTTATATAGTGTAGATGGCTCTACCGCAAGCACTATTTCTGGGCAGTACAATCTGTTTGATAGGTTCCCGCGCTATAATAACGCAAATACTCAATCTAGGGCTTTTGAGCCAACAACAAATATTGATATGAATATATATTCTTATGGTAACTATTACACGTGGGCCGCCGTCATTGCGGATACTACTGAATATGAAAACGGCAACCAATCTATTACTAGTACTTCAATTTGTCCAAGTGGCTGGCATATACCCACTGGCGGTAAAGCATATGCTGCGGATAGTACCGCTGAAATAAATAAGACAGGTTTTCCGTCTACGTATAGCGATTTCTATAACCTTGGATACGCAATTATGGATAGAACTAAGACTGCATATGAAGAAAAACCAAATGGAAATGCATCTTTTTATGTTAATGCCGTCAACAATAGTGGGGATACTGCTTCTGTAGCTTTTCGTAAATTTCCAAATAACTTTGTCTATTCAGGCTCCGCCTATCGGGGATCATTTAGTAATCGTGGTATGTTCGGCCTCTATTGGTCGTCTACTGTTCAGTCAATCGCTTGGGCTCATTTCTTATCTATAAGCACAAATCAGTATTTGTATCCGGGTACGGACAGCAATGATAAATTTACTGGCAACTCAATTCGTTGTATTGCCGATTAGCGAAGATATAAATGATAACACTATTTTAAAAACTAATGATGGTACTTTTGAAAATTAAATGTTTATGATTGCTAATTGACGGAAAACCGGCCCTGGTGGGGGCCGGTTTTTGGTGGTTTGTGTGTTGTTTGCTTACGTGTTGCGGGTCTTCTTTAACAGCGCCGCTTGAGTTTCTTAGGGTGGGTTATTTGTCGACGACTTCGCCTTCGACGGCGTCATCGGAGTCCTTAGAGTCTTTGGAACCTTTGGCGTCTTCTGATTTGGCGTCGTTTGCGGAGGCTTGATACATCTTGGCGCCGATAGGCATGATTTTATCGGAAAGCTCTTTTACTGCTTCTTCGTAGGCATCTTTGTCGGCTTTGTCGTCATTTAAGACTTTTTTGGCCTCTTCGACGGCTTTTTTGATGGTTTCTTTATCATCGTCCGATATTTTATCCTTGTATTCGGTAGGCATTTTTTCGGCTTGGTAGATAGAATTTTCTAGGTGGTTTTTAGCATCGATAGAATCGCGTTTTTTCTTGTCTTCATCGGCGTGGGCTTCGGCTTCTTTGCGAGCTTTTTCGATATCGTCTTTGCTCATGTTGCCGGAGTTTTGAATGGTGATGGATTGCTCTTTGCCGGTACCTTTATCTTTGGCGGTGACATTTAAAATGCCGTTAGCGTCAAGGTTGAAGGTAACTTCGATTTGTGGTACACCGCGAGGAGCCGGGGCAATACCGTCTAAGATGAAGCGGCCGAGGGATTTGTTGTCGGCTGCAAATTCGCGTTCGCCTTGAAGGACGTGGATTTCGACCTGAGGTTGATTGTCGGAGGCAGTAGAGAAGATCTCGGATTTGCTGGTCGGAATGGTAGTGTTGCGGTCGATTAGAGGGGTGCGGACACCGCCCATAGTTTCGATACCGAGGGTGAGCGGGGTGACATCAAGTAATAGAATATCTTTGACATCGCCTTGGAGTACACCACCTTGAATAGCAGCACCTACGGCTACAACTTCGTCTGGGTTAACACCCTGCATTGGGTCTTTGCCAAAGATGGATTTGACTTTTTCGACGACGGCTGGCATACGAGTCATGCCACCGACCATCACGACTTCATCGATGTCTTTGGTGGTAAGCTTGGCATCTTTTAGAGCTTTTTCGACTGGACTAGCGAGACGATCGATGAGATCTGATACGAGCTCTTCTAGTTTAGCACGAGTGAGAGTGTATTCGAAATGTTTAGGACCATCTTCATCGGCAGAAAGGAAGGGAAGATTAATGTCGGTGCTAGTAGAGCTTGAAAGCTCCTTTTTGGCTTTTTCGGCTTCGTCTTTGACGCGTTGCATAGCAGCGGCATCGCCTTTGATGTCGATACCGGATTCTTTCTTGAATTCATCGACGAGGAAGTTGACGATGACGTTATCGAAATCTTCACCGCCGAGGTGGGTATCGCCATTGGTGGACATTACTTCAAAAACGCCATCACCGAGTTCTAGAATAGAAACATCGAAAGTACCACCGCCAAGGTCGAAGACGACGATTTTTTCATCTTTTTTGGATTCGAGGCCGTAGGCCAAGGCGGCAGCGGTAGGCTCATTGATGATACGCTTGACTTCTAGGCCAGCGATTTTGCCGGCATCTTTAGTAGCTTGACGTTGAGAATCATCAAAATAAGCCGGGACGGTGATGATAGCTTCAGTAACTGGTTCGCCTAAGAAGGCTTCGGCGTCAGCTTTGATTTTCGAGAGAACCATAGCGGATATTTCTTCTGGGGTATATTCTTTGCCGTCCATTTCTACGGCAACGCCTTGACCTTTTTTGACGATTTTATATGGGCTGATGTCTAGGTCGTGTTGAACTTCTTTGTCAGTAAATTTGCGGCCAATTAGACGCTTGATGCCATAAATGGTATTTTTTGGATTAGTAACACGTTGACGTTGGGCAACTTTACCGACTAGACGTTCACCTTTTTTGGTAACAGCGACCACCGATGGGGTAGTACGATCGCCTTCGGCGTTAGTGATAACTTCTGGTTTGCCGGCGACCATATAAGCGAATGCGCTATTAGTGGTGCCGAGGTCAATTCCGATTATTTTACTCATTTTTTCCTCACTTTCGTTATTTTTTCGTTGGCACTCGTGTGTGGTGAGTGCTAATATGTCTCTATTGTAGCGCATTAGCACTCACATGTCAAGTCTGCTAAAACATGAATTCTACTTTGAAAGGATGGGCCGCTTGCACCCTTAATCCTCGGTCGTGGTCTCCGGACACCTCTCAAAGCAGCATTTCATGTTATAATAAATATATGGTAATTGAGAGGTTAGTGGAGCCAACAGCGGCAAGAGATGATCCCGAGGAAGAGAAAATTGAAATTAGTCTTCGCCCGGTAACTTTTGATGAATATATTGGGCAAGAACATTTGAAGAATAATTTGAAGCTGGCAATTTCAGCGGTTAAAAAGCGTGCAGATGGCTCTACCTTAGACCATGTATTATTGTATGGTCCGCCAGGACTTGGCAAAACTACGATGGCTGGTGTAATTGCACATGAACTTGGCGCTTCTCTTAGAGTTACCTCTGGGCCAGCGATTGAAAGAGCTGGCGATTTAGCTTCGATTTTGACAAATCTAAAAGATGGGGACGTGTTATTTATAGATGAAATACATAGACTCAGGCGGGCAGTTGAGGAGATTTTGTATTCAGCGATGGAAGATTATAAACTGGATATCGTAATAGGGAAAGGACCGGCGGCGCGAAGTGTAAGATTAGACTTGCCACATTTTACGGTAATTGGAGCAACTACTAGAACTGGGTCTTTGGCGGGGCCACTTAGGGATAGATTTGGGATAATACACCGGTTGGAGTATTATAAAGAGCCCGAAATTGAGCAAATTATTGAGCGAACAGCGGGTATTTTGAAAACTGAAATTAAGCCGGAGGCGACAGAGCTTTTGGCGAAACGTTCTAGATTGACACCGAGGATTGCGAATAGGTTGTTTAAGCGTGTCCGGGATTTTGCTGACGTGAATGGAGATGGAATTATTGATAAGGTGACAGCAGAAAAATCGCTCGATTTGATGGAGATTGATTATCTTGGGCTAGATCCAGCTGATAGAAATATGCTAAAACTAATGTACGATAATTATGGTGATAGGCCGGTGGGATTAGCTACAATTGCGGCGCTAACTGGTGACGAGACAACAACTATTGAGGACTTTTATGAGCCATATTTGATGCAAGTAGGGCTTCTGATGCGGACGCCAAAGGGAAGGGTGGTGACTGAAAAAGGGAAGAAACATTTACAAAATACCAAAAATAAGGTATAATTATAAAAAGGAGCCCATATGGATAAATCTCTCAATAAAATTAGACATGAAAGAAGTAAAAGAGATTTCCCTGGGCTGAAGCTTGAGGACGATGAATTTGTAGAATTTGCTTTTTCTAGATCTAAGATTTGTTTACTTTTGATTTTGGGTTGTACTAGCTTGGGGCTAATTGTTGTGTTATTTGTTTTCTTATTGATATTAATGAAACAAGATATGCTCGACGCAATGGGGAGAAACTTTTTGTTTATTCTTCTTACGGCATTGCTTGTGGCTGCGGTAATAATCGGTGCTATTTCTTATTCGATTTATCGCGGCAATAAGCTTTTTATTACAAATCGGCACGCGATACAATTTGTGATGACCTCGCCATTTTCTACTTCTGTAAATATTATTGAATTGTCCAAGGTCGAAGATGCAAGTTTTAAGCAAGAAGGAATTATTCAAAATATGTTTCGTTATGGGACTTTTAGGCTGGCAACTGTGGGCGACGAAACGACATACACATTTAAATATGTCAGTGTTACACCTGAGACATTAAAGGCGGTTTCTAAGCTTATTTCTAGTTATAAAGATAATTAGTTGCGATTTGATTTAATAAAGGTGTCTTCTTTTTCTAGTTTGGCTTTTAGGGTGTATTCTTTACATTTGCCGTCTTTACAGTTGGCTGCTTCGTAGGAGTAGGAGCTTTGGGGATCACCTAGGTTATAGCCGTTTGGATCGGTCCAGAGGGAAGGATCGATGACTTTGATGTTTTCTTCGGAGATGAATTCAGGGTAGTAGCCGTGATCTTTGAAATAGCTTTCTTCCAGGGCATAATACATGGCATTGATAGCGACTTTGCGATCTTCGTCGCGTTTCATGGCATCGATGTTGGATTTTTGGATGAAGAAGAAAATTAAAAGTAGGCTAGCAAAAACTGCTACGATGATAATTTCTAAAACAGTGAAGCCGCGTTTTTTCATATAGTTATTATAGCATAAAAATGGTGGTACCGGGTGGGATTGAACCACCGACCTTGGGCTTATGAGTCCCACGCTCTAACCAGCTGAGCTACGGTACCATGTGATGTATATTATATCATACTTTTTGAATCTGGTACACCCGACCGGAAGGGTTTTCCGTTTCGGGTTACAAATAAATAAAACTAAAGCAAGCTTTACTTTTATTTATTTGGTACACCCGACCGGAATCGAACCGATATCGTTGGTTCCGGAAACCAATGTTCTATCCGTTGAACTACGGGTGCGTTTTAGTAATTATAATTGAAAGATGCTGTTTTTACTAGGGCTTCGATTGATTTTTGCGAAAAATTATGATATAATTATCTTGAGTTGGTAGCTTGTAAATTAACAAAGGAGGTGGTCTTTCTGAATAAGGCAGAGATCGAAAAACTGAAGAAAAATGCCGAGGAAGCGTTCGAGCTCAAAGAGCTTTGGTATGAGAAGCTTGAACAGGCCGAATTAATTTTAATTAGTGCTAGAAAAAGTCGCGATCTGTATCTTACTGAACTGAATGCGCTTGAAGATAAGCGCGACTGGGAATACGAGGTTGTAAAATCTTCTAGCCGGTTTTATCAAGAAGTTTGGGAGGAATTTGAGGAATTTCGGAATTATAAGAATTCCCAGATTGACCTGCTTCGGTTGAAATGTGAAACGGAACATGCCCTCATGACGGAATGTTTTGATAAGGCGGAATTTGCTTATAGCAACCGCGATAAACACGAGGCATCCATTTATAGGAGCGAAGGATATGAGCATAAGCGTCGTTTGACAGAGCTTCATGGGGAGATTTCTCGATGTGAGCGCGAGATAAAAGACGCGAAGGCCGAGGCCGAGAAGAAAGCTTCTAAAGATGACTTTGAGGCATTTCTTAAGGCTGAAAAAGCCTTGCAAGAGGGGCGCATCCATTATGATGTTGCTCTGGAGGAATTCAAAAAGTTTCAGAAGGAGCGAGATGTCGCACAAGCAGAATATGATTTTGCTTGCGCGACATATGATCGCATAAAAAAGACACTCGAAGGAGCGGCTACCGACTAAACAATAACGCTGGGTTTTGCCCGGCGTTTTTTTATTGCTATTTGGTACATCTTGGTGAAAGAGGTTGTAACTATACTCGTCCATTGTTCATGGAATTTATAAGAATCTTAAAATAAGTATGGTACAATGACGGTATAATACTAATGATTACTTGAAAGGAAAGTATGTATTTATTACAAAAAGAAAATGTCAGAGGAGTCAGTGATCTTGATGCTGGTTTTTCTGGTGGTTTAGCTGGCTCCGGAGGTGGTATTCAGCCAGGAGTATTAATAGCCGTAGGAATTATTGCCCTAATTACGGCTATTTTGGTATTCATTTTTGTGATTCAAAGGAAAAAAAGTTTTAAGGGAAGATTTGCCAATTGGATAAAAGAATTTTTAAATTTTCGTTCAATTTTAGTCGCAGGAATTATTAAGATTCTATATGTGTTTCTTGCTGTTTTTCTAACAATAATGAGCATTATATTGATGTTTCAAGGAGAAGGCGACGAAGTACTGCCGATGATTTTGACTGGACTAGCTTCGTTGATTTTTGGCAATATTTTATTAAGGGTGATGCTGGAACTAACTATGGCCCTAATCGTGGTATGGGAAAACACTTCGGATATTAGATTATTACTAGTAAAAAGGGATGAGCTACTTAAAGGTGAGGATAATAAACTACCAGAAACGAAGGAATCTATAGATGAAAAACAACCAGAGGTAGAAGAACTGGCTATAGAAACATCAGTTGAGGCTGAGCGGCCAAACGTATCGCAGCAGCCCGAAGCAACGCAACCAGAATCACATCAACAACAAACTCCCGAGGCGCCCAATATGTCGCAGTCTCAAGCGGAATAATCAAAATACCCTCTTTTTAAAAGGAGGGTATTTTTTATTGATTGTCACAATTGTTATTTGGTACACCGGGAGGGATTAATAATCCCCGTCCGGTATTTCAAATAACAAAAAAATAAGAGTAAACTCTTATTTTTCCGTTATTTGGTACACCGGGAGGGATTCGAACCCACGACCCCTTGTTCCGAAGACAAGTGCTCTAATCCACTGAGCTACCGGTGCATGGTATTATTATAGCATTTTTTTAGAGATAGGGGTAGGGGGTTGAAGTTTGGTGCGGTTTATGGTAAGAGAGGCGCATGCTAAAAGCGCTTTTTAAAGATATTCATGGGTCGTGGATAGTGGCGAGTTTTTGTGTTGGAGTAGTGGCGGGTATGGTGATAGGACTAATTTGGCGAGTGAAGTTTTTTGATTCGCCGATATGGATTATTGTGTGTAGCCTATTGTTAATAATAATACTTTTTAAATCTAAATTAGCGTTTGTATTGTTGGCTTTAATGTCAGGGGTGGTTTTGGCATTTTTTAGAATTTCGGTAGAGTTTATCAGTGAGGATTATGTAAGACAGTTTGAGGGGCAGATGGTAGTGATAACTGGAACGATTGACGGCGATCCGGAAACGGACGAGCAGGGGACCAAACTTAAACTTACAAATTTGGGGTTTGGTGAAGAGAAGTTTGAGGTAAGAGGGAGTATTTATATTTCGCTTGGGAAAAATGAGAGTTTGAAGCGGAGTGATTTAGTGACGCTGAGTGGAAAGCTAGAGAGTGGATTTGGGACTTTCGTGGGATATATGTATAAGCCTGTAGTTTTGGAGATTCGGCGTCCTGAGCCGGGCGATTTAATACTGAAAATTCGTAATTGGTTTGCGAGGCGTATTGCTAGTCTAATCCCTGAACCAGAAAACAAGCTAGGTCTATCATATTTGCTTGGTATGAAAGCTGGGTTACCAGATGATTTATCAGAAAATCTACGCTTGGTGGGCTTGGTGCATATTGTGGTGGCGAGTGGGGCTCATCTTTCTATTTTGGTTGAAATCGCTCGAAAAATCTTTGGAAAAATTTCACGATTTTCGGGACTTTTGTTTTCGGTATTATTTATTTTATTTTTTATGATTATGGTGGGGTTTACGCCGTCGATACTGCGTGCGGGGGTGATGTCGATTTTGACGCTTTTGGCATGGTATGTAGGGCGGAAATTTGCGCCGTGGCGGATTATTTTGCTTGTAGCGGCTTTTACTTTGATGCTTAATCCGATGTTTTTTATAAATCTTGGTTGGCTTTTGTCATTTGCGAGTTATGCGGGGATAATGATTTTGGGGCCACAACTGAATAAATTTTTTTATGGAGATAGAAAACCTGGGTTTTTGGGAAGTACAATTATTACGACCATATCGGCTACCTTAATGACTTTGCCGATTATTTTGTATTATTACGGGATGATTTCGATAATTTCTCTCGTGGCGAATCTTCTGATTTTGCCAACATTATCTTATGCGATGGGGTTGGTGTTTTTGACTGGCGTGGTGTTTGGTATTCCGGGTATTGAAACTCTTGTCTCGTTTTTAGCAACAAAACTCTTGGATTTTCATATTTTTGTGGTGGGGAGTTTTGCTGAAATGAGAAGCTTTTTGATAACGATTGAGCCTTATAATGGCTGGGTGTTTTTGATCTATGTTTTTATTGCAATTGGACTATTTCATCTAAAAATGGTAGAATTAAAACAAGCGAAAAATAAATTTAAGCGGGAGAAAATATGTCTGGACATAGTAAATGGGCAACGACCAAAAGGCAAAAAGCGGTAGTAGATGCTAAGAGAGGTGCACTTTTTACTAAGATCGGGAATCAGATTGCAATTGCAGCCAGAGGTGGTACGGACCCGGCAATGAATCCGAGTCTCGCGATGGTTTTAGAAAAGGCGCGACACGCTAATATGCCGAAAGTCAATATTGAACGGGCAATTGCGAGAGCGGCTGATAAATCGGCGGCAGCACTAATTGAAGAAACATATGAGGCATATGGGCCTGGTGGTGTAGGAATAGTAATTGAAGTTGCTACGGATAATAAAAACCGAACTTTGCCCGAGGTGAGGCATACTTTAGACAAAAATGGTGGGCGAATGGCAGATGCTGGGAGTGTAATGTTTCAATTTACTCGCAAGGGCGTAATTGAAGTGAGCGAAAAAGGCGAGGACGCTTTGATGGCGGCCTTGGAGGCTGGAGCCGAAGACGCTACTGAGGAAGATGAGGGAATTGTGATTTATACAAGTGCTTCGGATTTGATGAAAGTAAAGAAAGCGCTTGATGAAGCTGGAATGACAGTGACGAGTGCAGAGCAGCAATATGTGCCGACAAGTTATGTGCCAATTGAAGGCGAGAATGCTGAAAAATTAGAAAAACTGCTTGAAGCAGTTGACGATTTAGACGACGTGACGAATGTCTATACTAATGCGGAATAAAAGACAGGATAAAACCACGGGTATTTTGATGACAAAAACCGTGGTTTTTTGCGTAATCTATAATTGCTTGGTGCTGGCAAGGGTCAGCTTCTAAGATTAGATATTTTGGTTTTTTGAATTCTAGTTGATTAATTAGCTCTTTAATAAGGGCGAGGCCATGATCGTCTGCGAAGAGGGCAAGGCTGGGTTCTTGGCTTAAAGAGTCAAGATCTAGCCAATCCCAAGTCTTATCTACATAAGGAAGGTTTGCTACAATTACGTCAAAACTCTGATTGATATTTTCTAGGAGGTTGGAATGAATGAAATTTATGTTAGCGTTAAATTTTTCGGCATTTTTGGTGGCCACTCTGAGAGCTTTTTCGGAGATATCGGACGCGGTAACTTTGGCGTTTTTTAATTCTTCTTTAATAGTGATTGCAATACATCCGGAACCGGTACCAACATCTAACAAAGAAAAATCGGACTTTAGCTTGGGTTTTTCGGCTTTGATGCCGGGTAAGAATGGTTTTCCAGCTAGAGATAGAACTGTATCAATTAATTGTTCAGTTTCGGGGCGGGGAATTAAAACATCGGGCGTAATCAAAAAATTACGGCCATAAAAATCTATAAACTTATTTTTTGAGTTCGCGTTCATTTTTGATGAGTTCGGTAATAATATCGTCGATATCGCCGTCCATAACAGCATTGATATTGCTGCGAGAATAGTGAATGCGGTGATCGGTGACGCGGTCTTGAGGGAAGTTGTAAGTGCGGATTTTTTCGGAGCGATCACCGGTGCCGATTAGGGATTTGCGGGCTTCAGAGGCGGATTTTAGCTCCTCTTCTTTCTTTTTTTCTAAGAGGCGAGAACGGAGAATATTCATGGCTTTGATGCGGTTTTGCTGTTGGGAGCGTTCGTCCTGCATGGCAACTACTATGCCGGTAGGAAGATGAGTGATGCGGACGGCGGAATCAGTAGTGTTGACACCTTGGCCACCGTGACCGCCGGAACGGTAGATGTCAATGCGGAGGTCTTCGGGGTTGATTTCAAGATCTTTTTCGGCGGCTTCGGGGAGAACGGCGACTGTGACGGTAGAGGTGTGGATGCGACCTTGGGATTCGGTAACTGGGACGCGTTGGACGCGATGAACACCGCCTTCGAATTTGAGCTTACCATAGGGCTCTTCGCCAGTGAGTTTAAAGATAATTTCTTTCATGCCGCCGGCTTCGTTTTCGTTTTTGGAAATAAGCTCGGATTTAAGGTTATGTGTTTCGGCATATTTTTGATAAAGACGGTAGAGTTCTGCGGCAAAGAGACTTGCTTCGTCGCCACCGGCACCGGCGCGGATTTCAATGATGGCTGGTTTGTCATCTTCGGGGTCGTGGGGAATTAGAAGTTCTTTTAGTTTTGCGGTAGTAGAGTCTAGTTCGGTTTTAATATGACTTATATCATCTTTAGCTATTTCACCTAAATCTGGATCATTTATTAGGGATTCAGCCTCTTTAAGGTTAGATTTTAGTTGAGTAATTTTTTGATTTAAAGCGATGATTTCTCTTAGAGTGTTGGCGCGCTTGTTTTTGGCAGGAAAATCGGGGCTACTGTAGGCGTTAGGTTCGGCGAGGAAATTTTCAATCGTCTCGAGCTCTTGTTTATATTCATCTAAATTCATGGTATAATTATACCACATTTGGGGATTTAGCTCAGTTGGCTAGAGCGTACGATTCACATTCGTAAGGTCACAGGTTCAAGCCCTGTAATCCCCACCACGCCAAAATGGCTCTGATTTTATAGTATTGATTTTTTTTGTAAAATAGTGTATAATGTGTGTATTATATGCTTCTTATGGCTTATATGTATTTTATGAAAGAGGGGTTAACCATGATGAATGAAACTAGAGAGATGACGTCGCTTGATATCTACGATATAAATCGGCGTGCTAAGCGTGTTATGTTAAATTGTAAGGCTCTTGAACACATGTTATCAAAAATGATTCAGGCGTCTGAAGGCGAAGAAGATCAAAATGGATTAGGAGGTTTGTTTAAGGAAATTAGCCGTAAGCATGCTGAATGTAGTGCTGATTTAAGGGCAATTTCGCGTCTGATAGTCGGTAATAAATAGTTAACTTCATGTATCCTCCTGAAAAGGGGGATTTTTTGATTCATATTGACGAGCTAGATAATATAATGGTATTATTAAAACATAAGAATAATAAGGAGTAATACTAGCTATGGATAGTGCTTTTGAAACCGTGCCTTTTTATGAACAATCGGATGAAAATAATAGAAGTATGGCTGAAGTAGCCCCACAGCCTGGTGAAGATGAAAAGGCTTTTACTGCACGGGCCAATGAAGAATTATTAGAACAATATCCTGATTCTAGTAAAGATGATAGAAAGAAGATGGCAAGGAAAATCATCGACGTTCAAAATTGGCAAATGGATCCAATGTCTGATGAAAAGCAGAGAGGACACGAGGCTATAACGGATGAAGGGTATCGCGAGAAGATTGTTGGTATTCGAGAAAAATATAAGGCAAGTAATAATGCTATTAAAGTATTGCGTAGTGAAGGTATTTTGACTAATGAGGAAGCTCAGGAAAAACAGTACGAAAATAGGGCTAGATATTTGGATAGTCGTAGAAGTGCTTTTGATCAGTATGATAGGGAATATCATAAGAAAACAGAGGTAGATTTGCCAACTGTGGAGGATGTAGATAGATTCCGAAAACAAGAAATGGAAGAGCTAAATAAACAACACGAAGAAATGGTTAATTATGAAGCTAGGCGTTTGGGTGTTGATAGTCTTTTAGATTCTGGTTTGGTTTCTAGGTTAGCTAGAGGTGAATTTAGCAGTGAGGTTTCTGGGGACGATTTGGAAGAAACAGTCAAGAATGGTTTAGAGGATGGCGGTGAAGTACTCAATATTAATGAAACAGAGAGGTTCATTCATCGGCTATGGCAACCGGAGTTGAAAGTCATAAAGCGTAATTCTGTAATGCGCGCTATTGCGGAGCCCGTGCGTTCTAAAAATGTAATTGATGAAGATGGGACGTCTTATGACGAAAGTCGCTTTATTTTACCTATTAATAATCAAGAATTTGTTGGATATGTGAGAGAAAACCTAAACGATGAAGATGATCTATTGGCAATGTGTGCAGGTTTGTCTAGAGTGCTTGAATATGGAACAAGAAATGAAGCTATTGAACGCGCCCAGTGGTTTTATGATTTAGTGGATGATGCGAGTGATCTCGATACAGATAGTATTTTGTCTATGGTCGAAGCGCTTAGTATTAAGTTCGGTACCAGAGGAGATAGAAAGTGGAATGAAAGATTTAATGAGTTTGTTGAGAAAATTGTTTGGGATAGGGGGAAAAAAGAAGAGACAAACGAAGAGATTGATTATGAAGATGAAGATAGAAATAATGCTATTCAACTAAGGGATGATTTGCTAAAAAGACTTGCGGAATTAAATATAAAATATAAACACATTGGGAATCCTAGGAATAAAAATAGGGAAAGGGCAAGTAAGGATGGTGAAGCTAGTAATTCGAGGGTCGATGAAATTATACGATTGGCTCGTGAAATTGTGAATCTGTATCGTAATTTACAGCATATTGAGGGAACACAACAAATCATTGATTCCATAAATGATGATGTTGATTTTTCAGGGTTAGGAGTGGTGGTCCATGAGCCTACGTATTTAGATGGGGCGTGGGCGACTGACCGTTGTAGGGTTTCGGCATTTAGAGTTGAATCTCCGCTGAGTGTTGGTGAAATATGGTGTTTTATTTGTGAGGGGACCTTGAGCACTGAACAGAATATTTATTATGGAACAGCTAAATCTTTAGAAGATATCGAGAAACTATTTAAGGGTGATTATTATAGAAGATCTGATAAAAGTCCAAATATAAAAGACATGGGTATTTCTCGTATTAGGCATGGTTGGATGCCAAAAAATATGAGAGAAAATATGAAGAGGGGATGGAAGAGTACTGATATAGATAGGCTTGCGAGTGAGGATGCTTATGAAAAAATTGCAAGTTATTTCTATGACATTATTAATGATTCCCGCGATCCAAAACCTATTGTTTTGCCCAAAAAAATGGATAGTACGGAAGAAGTAGCAAACGCGGTGGGAACGGCAGATAATGAAGAAGTAATTATTGAAGAATCAGAGCCACAGACGGGCGAAGAGAATATAACTGTAGACAACGAAAGGGTTGAAAGTAAAGCTAAAGCCCAAATGTCAGATAAAGAGTTATTTAAGGAGATACAAGAGGATGATTTCTTAAATAAGCGGACTCGTGTATGGATAAAGGACAGGAATAATAATTTAAAAGAATTATCTCGTACGCCTAGGAAAATTTTAGAACAAGTTATGTCTGAATCTGAACTTAGGAGACTCGCGCAAATACTTGATGAAAATGGGCGTGAGCATCCAAAATGGTTTGATGGCGAATAGGGGTTTTGACAACAAGCGTTGTTTTAAATAGTGTTTTTGTTGATAATGATTTAAGCATAAAAAGTCTTGCAATTCCATATTTAGTGGTGTATATTAGATACTAAGCACTAAATATAGCGTCATACATCAAAAATCAGAACAAAAGAAGGAGGTACTGATGTTCAAAAGAATTGTCAAAAGAGACGGAAAAATCGTTAAATTCGAGCCAGAAAAAATTACAGAAGCGATTGCTAAAGCAGGTTTAGCTACGGAAGAATTTAAATATGATAGAGCAAAAGCTTTGACTGATAAAGTTCTGGAGAAGGCTAATGAAAAGATCACTGCTAGAACTCCGAACGTTGAACAAATTCAAGATATTGTAGAAGAAGTTTTAATGGAATCTTCTTTTAAGAAGACTGCAAGAGCTTATATTCGATACCGTCAGGAACGCTCTAGGGTTAGGGACGCGAAGAGCGACTTAATGATGATTTACCGTACAATTTCGCACGCAGACGCGTCGGAAGATTCCGATATTAAGCGTAGTAACGCAAATGTGGATGGCAACTCTGCAATGGGGAAGATGTTGCAGTTCGGAGCGGAAGGTTCGAAAATTTTTGCAAAGACTTTGATGATTCGTCCTGACATTGCGGCAGCGCATGATAATGGCGATATTCATATTCATGATTTAGACTTTTATGCAACTGGTACATTGACTTGTTGCCAGAGTGATCCATTTGTCTTGTTTGAAAATGGTGGGTTTAATACCGGTCACGGGCATCTGAGGACGCCAAATTCAATCGGTAGTTATGCGGCGCTAGCGGCGATTTTGTTGCAAGCGAATCAGAATGAGCAACATGGTGGGCAATCTATTCCGAATTTTGATTATGCGATGGCACCTGGGGTGGATAAGTCTTTCCGTAAAGCTCTAAAGAGAAATCTAGACAAATATAATAAGTTCACTGGCAAGAAACTTGACCTTGAGGTGAAGGACGATACGAAATTTGGTGATGACGAAAAGCTAAAGAAAGCGAAATGGCCAAAAGAAGTAATTGAGGCGTCTAACTCTGATGTAGAGCGCGAAACTTTGCAGGCGATGGAAGGGTTCGTACATAATCTAAACACAATGCATTCTCGTGCGGGAGCGCAAGTGCCATTTACTTCGATTAACTTTGGTACCGATACGACTCCTTCGGGTAGATTGGTTTCGAAATATTTGCTTGAGGCAACAGAGAATGGTTTAGGTAAAGGTGAGACGCCAATTTTCCCGATTTCAATTTTCAAGGTAAAATCTGGCGTAAACTATAATCCTGGGGATCCAAATTATGATTTGTTCCAACGCAGTATGGAAGTTTCGGCAAAAAGACTTTTCCCGAATTTTTGCTTTATTGATGCGCCGTTTAATTTGAAATACTATAAGCCAGGTGATTATCGTACAGAGATTGCGACGATGGGTTGTCGTACTCGTGTATTTGCGTCAGTATTCCCGGAATCTGATGGTATTGTGACTGGGCGTGGAAACTTGTCGTTTACGACGGTGAATTTAGTGAGAATTGGCATTAAGCATGGTATTTGCTTAGGCGAAAGGAAAGAAGCTGATTGGGATGGATTTTATAAAGAACTAGATGAAAAGATGGATTTGGTAAAAGATGAACTTTTGGAACGTTTTGAATTTCAGGCAAATCAACATGTGCGTAACTTCCCATTTTTGATGGGGCAGGGAAACTGGTTTGGAAGTGAAAAATTAGGGCCGAACGATACTTTGCGTGATGTGATTAAGCATGGATCTTTGTCGATTGGGTTTATTGGTCTTGCAGAGACTTTGGTGGCAATGACTGGTAAACATCATGGAGAAGATGAAGATTCGCGAGATTTAGGACTAGATATTATTACGCATATGCGCGAGCGTTGTGACCAATATGCCAAAAAGTATAAACTGAACTTTACTTTGCTGGCGACTCCGGCTGAGGGCATTGCGGGGCGTTTTACCAAGATGGACCGCAAGGAATTTGGTAAGATCAAAGGGGTGACGGATAGGGAATTTTATACAAATTCGTTCCACGTACCAGTATATTATCCGATTTCGGCTTTTGAGAAAATAGAGATTGAAGCGCCGTATCATAATTTATGTAACGCTGGGCATATTACTTATATTGAGCTTGATGGTGACCCGTCGCAGAATTTGCCAGCATTTGAAGCAGTGATTCGTAAAATGCACGATGAAGGAATTGGCTATGGCTCGGTGAACCATCCGGTAGATAGGGATCCAGTATGTGGATTTTCGGGAATTATTACTGGAGATAGGTGTCCGCATTGTGGAAGGCTTGAAGGAGATTTGCCGTTTGAGAAAGTTTGTAGTTGCGCGAAAGGGACTGCTTAATGCAACCGAATAATGGTCCTTCGGACACGCTCGAGGCCGCTCGGCCAAGCTTACGGTCCTCAGGACCATTATCTCGGTCGCTTCGTAATCTCTCACGGCAAGTACAAATTCCGGATGGGTATATTAGGTTGTCGGGACCACTTGAACACGACAATATTGTAAATGGAGATGGGCTGAGAGCAGTGGTTTGGACGCAAGGGTGCCCAAACCATTGTAGGGGGTGTCAGAATCCAGAAACGTGGGACTATGCGAGTGGGTTTTTGATTAAAATAGACGAGATTAAGGAAGAACTACGTAAATTTAAAGGACAGGCGGGTTTGACTTTTTGCGGTGGCGAGCCATTGGTGCAGGCGAAGGCCTGCAAGGAATTAGCTGATTTTGTGAGGAAGGAACTAGGTTGGAACGTATGGAGTTTTTCGGGATTTACTTATGAAGTGATTCGTGAATATGGTGGTGAACCATGGGAATTAGTAAAATCGTTGGATGCTTTGATTGACGGGCCGTTTATTTTAGAAGAAAGAGATTTGAGTTTGAAATACCGTGGTTCTAGAAATCAAAGACTACTGCATTTAGAGGTTGGTACGGGTAAAATTTTGTCTGTTGAATAATGATTTGATATAATAATTAGTAAGTAATGTGGAGGAAAAATGGGAGATAATGCGTTTACGGTTTTGCCGATGAGTCAGAGAGTTTCGTTACAAGCGGGTGAGACCTATGAGGGTAAAATTACGGTAGTTAATCCAGCCGATGCGAAAGGTGATTTTAATTATAAGGTATCGGTTTCACCGTTTGGTGTTTCTGGTGAGGATTATGAGATTGATTTCGTAACGGATTATAACCGCTCTATGATTTCTAAATGGATTAAAATAAATGAACCTACCGGTAAAGTTGCACCAAACGAATCAAAGGACGTTACTTTTACGATTACTGTGCCGGAAAATGCGCCGGCTGGGGGACAGTATGCTTCAATTGCGGTAACTTCTGATGATGAAGCAACCGGAGGGGACGGTGTAGCAGTACAGAATGTGTTTGAAATTGCGAGTATTGTGTATGCTACGGTGGCGGGTGAGACAAAACACGAAGGCGAAATTTTAGAAAATAATGTTCCTGGATTTGTAACTAATGTACCGCTGACTTTGTCGGCTTTGATTTCTAATAATGGTAATGTGCATGAGGATGCTACTTTTATCATTTCGGTAAAAAACTTTTTTACCGGAGAGGTGATACTACCAACTGAAGAAGACGACGGCGAATATTCTGAAATTATTATGCCGGAAACTACCAAACATATTGATAGGGAAGTATCTAATTTGCCGGCTCTTGGTGTAGTTAAGATTAATCAGACAATTTATTACCAAGGCGTAGCGAATACGGTGGAAAAAGATGTGTTTATTTGTCCGATTTGGTTCTTGGTTTTGGTGATAATCACAATAGTCGCGATTATCACCTCAGTCGTAATGACGGTAAGGCATCATCGTAAAAAGTCGTTAAAAACTAGAAATATATAATATTTTAAAATTCTTATGTTATAATGGTGGTATCATGGAGAAGAAGTTTATTGGGTTTTTAGCAAGTTTAATCGGAATAACATTTTTTGCTGGCATTGTATTAGCTAGTTCATCCTCTCACGCTGCATCTTCTGTTACCGCTAATGCTTCTGTAATTATCCCTGATGCTTGTACTATGACTGGCACTCTAGATGAAGCACATACTGCTACTATTCCAAATGGTACAATCAGACCAGCAATTGGTAAAACTACTTTTAATGTAGTATGTAATGACCCAAATGGATTTGCTATCTATGCCGTAGGATATTCTAACCAAGAATATGGTAACACTAAACTACTAGCTACTGTTGGTGGAACTCTTGCTCCTACATATGATATATCTACTGGAGCTACAACTACTGGTAACTCACAATGGGCTATGATGCTAACTCCAGTCACTACAAACGTAACAGCCCAGAATGGCTACGGTAGTTATTCTGTGATTCCTACTACTTATACTAAAATTGCCCAATTCCCAAACTCTACTACCGTTTCTGGCGCAGAAGCAGAAGTTACTTATAGAGCCTATATAGCAGGTAATCAGCCGGCTGGGACATATAATGGTAAAGTTAAATATACTATGGTACACCCAAACACAGAAACACCGCTTCAACCTGTGCCATGTGTAGCTAATACTATTTGCTACAATGCAAATGGTAGAAATGTAGTAGGAACTATGGGACAACAAACCGAATCCGAAGGCGAGTCTCTTGTGGATTTAACGAGGGCTTCGTTACTTGCTTCTAATTATAGTAGAGAAGGTTACGGTTTTGCAGGTTGGAATACTAAATATGATTATACTGGTGATTTTTATGGCCCACAAGAAGAAATCGAGCTTCCTAATGATATGAGTCATGGTCTAGCTCTATATGCAATTTGGCTTCCATCCAATGGCTATTTGCAAGATTGGAATAGGAATACTAATGACTGCGAGCGTCTTGAGATCGCTTCGTTTGATAGCTCTACTGGTACGATTGTGAAAACACTTGATAGTGTAATTGCTCTTACTGACAAAAGAGATGGGCAAACTTATTCTGTTGCTAGGCTTGCTGACGGTAATTGCTGGATGACGGAAAATTTAAGATTAAATAATAATACTGACTCTCCGAACTGGGGTGATAACGGTTTAAGTGAAGGCTTTGAGGGTGTATTTATGGGTTTAGCCGAAGCTGAAAACAACCGTAATGCCCTTGTTTACGATACTACCGCTAACAGTCTGTATAGCACCAGCAATATTACTGGTAGCAACGTCTCATTTCGTTTTCCGCGATATAATAATATCAATACCACCTCCATTGCTTCATATCCCACGGACGATTCTAATTCTACTATTTATAGTTATGGCAATTATTATACTTGGGCTGCAGCTAAAGCAAGTACGGAGGATGCCTCTACCACGGGTTCTTCTATTTGCCCGTGTGGTTGGTCTCTACCTTCAGGCGGTCAATCTATTGAATCGTTTAGTTTCGGTGCTCTATCTGTAGCGCTTGGCGGTCCCACTGATGGCGGCTCTACGACTGGATACGATGACAGTCATCTGATGTCTACAAGATTTCGAAGTTTTCCACAGAACTATGTTTTATCTGGTTACGGTGGCAATAGTAATTTTAATGGTACTATTGGCTACTATTGGTCTTCGACCAGATATAGTAGTAACTATGCGTATTATTTTCATTTCGATCGCTATATTAATAGCTTTGACCCAGGAACAGTCAGAACCAATAAAACAAATCTCTACACCATAAGATGTCTATTTCGTCCAAAATAATGGTAAGTATATAATATATATATTATATATACTGCCAAATTGGGCCGGTGAGGGTGTCTTTTACCGTAATGCCTTCTTTTGTAGCGCCTGCAGTTCATCGGAAATTTTTGGCGAATCTTCAATTAATCTTAGGCCAAATAACTGTATTGCTGGCAGTTAGATTCGTTTCGTGAAGAACACTAGGAGTTGGAAAGATCGAGTAGGAAATCTAGGAGATGTTTAGGTTAAATATTTCTTTGTTGTGGAGAAATTTTAATTTGAGGCAAGAATGTTTCCTTGTATGGAGGGAAAAAGTTTTGATTTTTGATTATGTTATAATCTAGATATGGCGAAAGAACGAGAACCAGAGAGAGTGAAGCGGGCGGTAGAAGTAGCGAGAGCTGCGCATGAGGGGCAGCTTCGCAAAACTGGTGAGCCGTATATTGTGCATCCTTTGGCTGTGAAAAAAATCTTGGAGGAGTGGGGGATGGATGAGGACACGATTATCGCGGGGATTTTGCATGATACGGTGGAGGACACTGAGTTGACTCTGGAAGACATCAAAAAAGAATTTGGTGAGCCAGTGGCGTTTTTGGTGGATGGAGTAACGAAGCTTTCTACGGCGCGTAACGGGATGCGAGATATTGATACGTATCTGCCGGCGACGAAAGATAATTTTCTGCGCTTGATGATTGCGCTGGGGGACGATATCAGGGTTTTGATTATTAAACTGGCGGATAGATTGCATAACTTAAGGACCCTGTCGGCATTGCCGCCAGATAAGCAGAAGAAGATCGCAAAGGAGACTTTAGAGGTATTTGCGCCGTTGGCGGATAGGCTTAACATGGGGCTGCTTAGGGTGGAGCTAGCGGATTTGTCGTTTAAATATGTGGATCCGAGGCGATTTGAAGAGTTAAAAAATTTGATCACTAAATATAATAAGTCGGCAGAGAAGACTTTGGCGAAAATCCGTGAAGAGGTAGCGGCAGCGCTAAAGAAAGAAAAAATTAGATTTGAGATATCGGGCCGCGTGAAGTCAGTTTATTCGCTTCACAAGAAATTGGCTAAACACAACCAAAATATAAATGAAATTTATGATTTAACAGCGCTTAGGATTATTGTGGATGATATAACGGATTGTTATTTGGTGCTAGGAGTGATTCATTCGCTTTATACGCCGATGGAGGGGCGAATTAAGGATTATATTGCGATGCCAAAGCAAAACGGATATCGGTCGCTTCACACTACCGTGATTACAAAAGATAAACATATCGTGGAGTTTCAGATTAGAACTAGAGAAATGCATGAGTATGCGGAGCGGGGGCTAGCGGCGAGTTTTTATTACAACGAGCAAAAAGTAACAGAGAACTATAAAAAAGGGAAGATAGAACATCTACCGACGAATCTGTTATGGATTACGGAGCTGCAAAACACGGCGGCGAAGCTGCGCGAGGGTAAGAAAGTAGATTTAAAGAAGTTAAAGATTAATTTATTTGCGGATAAGATTTTTGTCTATACGCCGAAAGGGGATATTTTGGATTTGCCTAAGGGGGCGTTGCCACTGGATTTTGCTTATAAATTGCACTCGGAAATTGGGGATCATGTAGTGGGAGTAAAGATTAATGGCAAAATGAGTAATTTGAATAAAAAATTAGAACAGGGCGATATCGTGGAGATCTTGACCTCTAAAAATCAGACGCCAAAATCATCGTGGTTGGATAGAATTATTACTTCGCACGCTAGAACGAAGTTGATGAGGGCATTAAGAATAAAGCCGCCTGAAGAGAGGGTTACAACGATAAAAAAGGCATCAAAGACTAAGAAAAAATAAGTGTAAGAGTATAACGTGGTATAATAGAATAAATGCCGATGTAGCTCAGTTGGTAGAGCAGCTCATTCGTAACGAGCAGGTCACAGGTTCGAACCCTGCCATCGGCTCCACATATAAGTGATAGCAAAAAGACGGGTTCGTTCTTCGAATCGAACCCTGCCATCGGCTCCATAAGCGGAGTGATAATAAAGAAGGAGAATAATGACTAAAGCAGAAATTATTAAACGTCCCATTGAAAAAATAGGTGGTGATTTGAAAAAATCAGCATGGAGCTCGATAATTGAATCTATCGCCACGGTAATTCTTGGTATTCTTCTAATTGTGTGGCCTAATGAAGTGATTAGAATAATAGCCTACGTGATGGGCGCTGTTTTAGTGGTTAAAGGCGCGTATCAAGTGATAAATTATTTTGTGGTAAAAGGGCAGAATGATTTCTTTAATAACAATTTACTTGGCGGCGTAATATCGGTTTTGATTGGTGTTACTTTATTGATTTTAGGTGAAGAAATTGCTCATGTGTTTAGAATTGTAATAGGTATATTCTTAATCTATGAATCACTTGTTAGAATTAATACTTCAATTAAACTTCACGCTGCAAATATAAATGCTTGGAAATATGTTTTGATCTTGGCGCTAATGATGTTGATTGTTGGGGTGTTTGTGACATTTTATAGTGGCGCCGTGGTAACGCTGATTGGCTGGATGATGATTCTAGCTGGTTTAATTGGTATTGTTGGTGATGTAATGTTTATCCAATACCTTAATATTATCGTGGAAAAACTAATTGGTAAAAATCAGAAAGATGAAAACGTTTAAAGAAGACATAATTAAGATTTTTCGTGACGAACGCGGTCTCTTTATGATTATGATTCTGAATTTTATTTTGGCGATTGCTTTGATGGTATTTGCGATTGTCAATCTCAATCCTAATAGCGCCGTGGTGAAGATTGGATACGGAGATATTGGAGGATATCGGGATGGTGTATGGTTTGATATGGTGGCTTTTCCGTTGCTTGCCCTTGTGCTCGGCGTTTTTCATAATTTACTAGCGATAAGGATTTTTCATAAACGTGGAAGCGGGATGGCAAAATTGTTCTTGTTAATAACGACTCTTTTGATATTTGGCACGTTCTTGGTGTTAATTCGTTTGCATGGAGAAGGATAGTGCGACGGAATTTGGAAATTCCACAAGGTAAACGAAAGCCGCTTTATCGTTTTTTTGAAATACTACCTGGGTTGATTTCTTATGGAGCAATTATATTGCTTTTTTTGTTATCTTGGCTTTCGCCGGTTCTTGGCGCGATTTATTTATTTATTATTATTGCTTCCACATTAGTTAAGGCAATCGGCGTAGCCTATCGCACGGTGCAGGGATATAAAGTTTTAAAAAGAGCAGAAAGAGTTGATTGGCATAAAAGATTGGAGGATCTCGAAGACCCGCACGAAGCGTATGAAAGATTGCATGGCGAGGATTTAAAAAGCTATCATTTTGATGAGCATATTGATAATTTAAAAATGATAGCTGCTATGGAAAAGGAATATCCAAAACCGTCTAAAGTATATCATGTGGTAATCATGACGGCTTATGACGAGGGCGAAGAGGTGCTAGGGCCTTCGATTGAAGCGGTAAAAAACACTTCTTTTCCGAATGAAAGAATTATTTTTGCTTTAGCTTATGAAGAACGAGGCGGGGAAGCGATGGAAAAAACTGCAAAAGAATTGTCTGCTAAGTATAAAGGTGTGTTTCGTGAATTTTTGTTAGTAAAACATCCTGATGGTTTAACTGGCGAAATAGTCGGGAAGGGCCCAAATTTGACGTATGCAGGGCAAAGGGTGGCGAAATATATAGAAGAGAAACATTTGCCAATTGAAAACATAATTGTAACTTCGCTCGATAGCGACAACCGGATGGCGCCGAAATATTTGGATTCGGTGGCGTATGAATTTATCGTGCATCCGAATCGCCAGAGATTGAGTTATCAGCCAGTTTCTTTGTTTATGAATAATATTTGGGATGCGCCGGCTCCTTCGCGCGTAATTGCTGTGTCCAACTCTTTCTTTAACGTGATTTCCACGATGAGGCCGCATGCTTTAAGAAATTTTGCTTCACATTCGCAACCTTTGCAGGCGCTTGCTGCAATGAATTTTTGGAGTAAAAGAACGATTGTAGAGGATGGACATCAGTATTGGCGTTCGTTGTTCTTTTTTAGTGGTGATTATTCGGTGCTTCCGATTAGAATTCCAATTTATCAGGATGCGGTAATTGACGAAACTTTATGGAAGACAATTAAAGCGCAGTTCGTGCAGGTAAGGAGATGGTATTATGGAGCGAGTGATGTGGCATATGTAGGGACAAGATTGTTCGTGCGAAAATCTGAGCGCGTTATGCCTTTCTTTAAACTTTTTCCGAAGTTTTGGCGGCTTCTTGATGGGCATATAACTTTGGCAATTCTAGCGCCAATTGTGGCATTTGGTGGGTGGGTGCCGGGCTTGATGAATATGTCGGCACATACGATGGTGGCTTATAATTTGCCGAATATTGTGAGTATAGTGGAGACTTTTGCCTCGATTGGTTTAATAGTGTCGGTTTTGGTGTCGTTTAAGTTGTTGCCAAAGCGACCGGCGAAATACCGGAAAGGGAAGAACATTCTGATGGTCCTACAATGGATCTTGATGCCAGTTACTTCGATTTTGTATCAGTCTTTGGCGGCGTTTTATTCGCAAACGCGTTTAATGATAGGGCTTTATATGGAAAAATTCGATGTAACCCGTAAAGTAGTGAAAAAATAAGAGAACTGTGGTATAATTATTTGGCGGGTTGTTAGCTCAGTTGGCTAGAGCGTCTCGTTTACACCGAGAAGGTCGGGGGTTCGAGCCCCTCACAACCCACCATTTTTGTTTCACGAAAATTTCAAAAGCGGGGCTCGTTCTACGAATCGAGCCCCCTCGTCACCCCACCATTTTTTATGAAAACTGCAAAAACTATTATCTTTGTTCGTCTGCACTAGCAATGGTTTTAATTCGGTCTTTTATCTCTTGTCTCTCATCGACAGACATTTTTCTTATAACTTTTTGGATGAATTCGTCTGGGCTAGATGCTTCATTTAATGATTCTTCGACATTGTTTTCTAATCCATTTATGAGACCCGGCAGAGCACCAGAGCGCTCTTCGGGCGCTTTATCGTGATTAGCTTCGTAATATAATCGAAGTTCACTTATTATTTGATTTTGGATTTGTTCCGCCATTTCTTGAGTTTTCTTCCAGGCCTCTAATTTTGCTTGAAATGCTTCGCGTTTTTTGGGGTCTAGTTGATTGCCGTATTTACCTTGGCTTGCCATTACTTCTAATGTTTCTCGCCAATCTTCAGGTAGCTCATTTGCGTGTTTGGCAAGTTCTGCTTGTCCTTGTTCTGAGTCTGCCATTTCTAATATTTTTTGAGCATATACTCCATATTTGCTAATTGGATCAGGATTGTGAATTGGATCAATTTTAAATCTCGTTAGGCCAGCGGTTTCGTACATCATGTTTACTTTGTCTTTGATTTGATCAGTTAATGATTGGACGCGGATGGCCTGTCCATCTAATTCTACTGTCGTAAATTGATGTGAGTCGCCGATTCCAAATATGTCAATGTGCTTGCCGGAATGAGTAAGCACGATATAGTCATCTTCGGGGCGAATCCATCTTTCTTTTCTGTTTTCATCTAATTCATGTTTTAGTTCATAACCTTCGGGTTGCTCTGTTAAGAACTTTTCTAGATTGGCATGGGGAACATAGATATCAGAATCATTTTTACCAACTCCAAACATTGTTTTACCTGTGTACGCTTCGTAGAGAATTCGGTTAGCATTTCCGCCGCATATTACTGCTCCAGGAATATCGCGTGTCATTTTTGCTGAAGTATCTATTATTTCTTTACGACGCACTGGATCAATATCCGATAAATAATCTGGAATATTTAATACTTCGGTCATTATGTTTTCCTCGTTTTTATTATATCATATCTGTGACTTTGCGTTTTTTTACTTATCTGTGATATAATTTTGATTAAAAGGAGGTTAAGTATGAAATTGTTTGCCGGTGAAAAAATAGAAAAAAATAAGGATAATGATCCTTACGGCTACGACAAAGTTTTTTCTGTACCTGATGATTTGCAGCCCAAATTAGATTCTGGTGAAGAAATGTCCGAAAAGTCGGTAGAAAATATGTACAATCATATTATAGAAATGGAAGATGCTATTAAAAATATAGCTGAAGGAACTCGAAAACAAGATTACCCTTTTGATGGTTATACGCATGCGTATAATGTTGATTATATGCATAAGATGGAGGCGCGAAAGAGAGCTATAGAAATTAATTATACAGTTTCTCTTTTGCCTGAACAGAATAAAGAAAAATTTGTTGAATGGGCGAATAAACCTGAATCTGAGTTTGATTTTGATATAACAGTTAAAGGAATATTTGCTCAGAAACTTGGGGCTCCTGAAGATATGATAAAAGACAGTATTGTTTCGTTGGATCGTGGTTTGGGTGAAGAGGGCAATCAGAAAATGGGTGAGGTTGTTTACGACCGCATGCTTGGTTTTTTGAACGAAGGCGATAAAAAAGAGGACTAACTTTTAAATAATTGCGCAAGAATGTCTAACCTTCTTTTATGCGACTGATGTTTCATAGAAAGAAACATCAGATTTTTTTGGGTGCGAAAAATGGTAGACTGGGATAAGTGGAGGGGGAAGGAACTGATGCTAAAAGTTGTAGTTTTTGATGGAGGTTATGGTGGGGAATGCTTTGCGGATTTGCTTTGTGAGCAATTGCCAGTCGTTGAGGTAATTAGAGTGATCGATTGGCGAAATGCGGATGTATTATTAAAGAATTCCCGTCGCGCGAGAAAGATTGCGGTCGATGCATTAAGACCGTATATTGGGCGCGTGGACTTGATTGTGTTTGCGAATCATCTTTTATCAATTACTAGTCTTAAATATTTTAAACGTAAGTATAAGCATCAAAAGTTTGAAGGTTTTTGCTTGAAGGAACCGGATACATTTATAAAACGTGACGTAATAATTCTTACTACTAAAGCAGTGACGAAGACTATTAATTATTATAATTATATATTTCGGGTTAAACGTAGGATAAAAACGATTGCGTTAGATGATTGGCCGATGAAAATAGATGACGGAGAATTAACGAACGAAGAGCTTAGAAAAGATTTAGATAGTAACTTAGATGAAAATATTCGTAAGCATGGAGAGGTAGTACTTGCTTGCTCGCAGTTTAGCGATATTAAGAAGGAACTAAGAGATTATTTTGGAAATAATGTAAAGATGTATGATAGTTTTGAAGATACCTTAAGAAAAATATGCAAGACTTTAAACATTCGAGGGGGGATTGGTAGAAAAATTAAGTGAAAGTGAATTATTTTATCTGTGGTATAATGATAAGATAAGATAAAAGGGAAATAAAATGAACGATACAGAAAAAATGAGACACACGCTTAGCCATGTTCTAGCTGCGGCCGTAAAAGATTTGTACAAGGACGTAAAATTTGGTATTGGCCCAGCAATTGAAAATGGGTTTTATTATGATTTCGATTTTGGTAAGACGAAAATTTCTGATACGGATTTAGCGAAAATTGAAAAGAAAATGCGTGAGATCATTAAGCGTGGGTTTACGATGAGTAAGCGTGTGGTTTCAAGAGAAGAAGCGTTAAAATGGGCAAAGGACAATAAACAAAAGTATAAAGCTGAATTGATAGAAGAATTGCCCGAAACAGAAGAAGTATCGTTTTATGACCTTGATGATGTGTTTTCCGATCTTTGCAAGGGGCCTCACGCGAAAGATGCTGGTGAAATAGGAGTATTTAAGCTTGATCATATTGCGGGAGCTTATTGGCGGGGTGATGAAAAAAGAGAAATGTTGACACGAATCTATGGATTAGCTTTTCCTACGAAAGAAGAACTGGAGGCTTATGAAAAACAACAGGAAGATGCAAAAGCGAGAGATCATCGAAAAATTGGCGCACAGCTTGACTTGTTTTGTTTCTCTAATTTAGTGGGATCGGGTTTACCTTTATTTACGCCGCGCGGTACAATTTTGCGAGATTTATTAAATGATTTTACTCAAAGTTATAGGCTTAATCGTGGATATAAGAAAGTTTGTATTCCGCATATTGCAAATATTGATCTTTATAAAACCTCAGGCCACTTTGAAAAGTTTCCAGAGATGCTTCAATTTGTCTCGCAAGAATCTGGCGACCATTTGGCGCTGAAACCGGTATCTTGTCCGCATCATTCGCAGATATTTGCGAGCTTACCGCGTTCTTATAAGGATTTGCCAGTTAAGTATCTTGAAACGACAATGGTTTACCGTGACGAAAGGAAAGGTGAGCTTGGTGGACTTTCTAGGGTGAGGGCAATTACGCAAGACGATTCGCATGTCTTTTGTACTGAGGACCAGGTTGGCGATATATTCGGTGAATTAATTGAGTCGGCAAAGGACCTATATGAGAGGATAGATATGAAGCTAAAGCTTCGCTTGTCTTTCCGTGACGATAAAGATGGATACATTGGCACACCGGAGATGTGGAAGAAGGCTGAATCTTCGATTAAAAAGATGGCAGACAAGTTTAAGATGGATTATTTTATTGGTGAAGGTGAAGCGGCGATGTATGGGCCAAAAATGGATTTTATGGCGGTTGACGCAATAGGGCGCGAATGGCAACTTGCTACGGTACAGTTAGATTATGCATTGCCAGCAAGATTTAAACTTGAGTATACTGATGCTGATGGTACAAAGAAGACGCCAATTATGATTCACTGTGCGTTGATTGGTTCTATCGAGAGGTTTATGAGTGTATATCTAGAGCATACTGCCGGATGGTTGCCAATGTGGTGTGCTCCGGAGAACGTTCGGGTACTAACCGTAAACGATAAGACTAGTGAGTATGTAAAAAAGATTTCTGACATTCTTGATAAAACGGTGCTTGATGAACCTTTGCCAAAGAATAAAATTAGATATTCTATAGATGATTCGGCGGATTCTTTGGGGAAGAAAATTAAACGGGCTACTGACTTGAAGATACCTGCAGTATTAATTGTTGGGCCAAAAGATGCCGAGGCAAATGAAGTTTCTGTAAGGCTTCGTGATAAAGAAGAAAAAGTCAAACTCGATAAACTATCCGATTATTTGAAATGCCTATAATTGTAATTCTTGGACCAACTGGGTCGGGAAAAACGGGGGTATCTATTGAGATTGCAAAGAAGATAGGTGGCGAAATCATATCGGCAGATTCTAGAGCAATTTACAAAGGAATGGATATCGGTACGGCAAAACCATGTGCTAGCGAAATGGATGGAGTAGTTCACTGGGGATTGGATTTGGTGGAGCCAGGTGAAAGATTTACGGTAGCAGATTGGAAAAGATGTGCGGAACAAAAGATTTCTGAAATTCAGGCGCGTGGAAAAGTACCGATGATCGTCGGCGGTACAGGGCTATATATTGACGCGCTGATATACGATTATCATTTTAAGGGCCCAACCGGGCAGAAGATTGGCGACATTGAACAAAAAAGTTGTTCAGATAGAACAGAGATAAAAGGCGATTATTTATTGGTTGGTATTAAATGGGATACAGTAGATTTGCGTAAAAGAATTGAACAGCGCATTGAAAAAATGTTTTCAGATGAACTATATGCTGAAACAAATAAATTGGTTTCGAAGTATGGTTTTAGCAACCAAGCTATGAAGAGTGATATTTATGAATTTGCTTGGAAGTATATGAATGGTGAGTTGAGTCTAAAGGAAGCGAAACTTAAATGTTTTTATGAGGATTGGCACTTAGCGAAGCGACAAATGACATGGTTCAAAAGAAATAAGAATATTAATTGGTTGAATCTTGAAGATGTTTATTCATTTGTGCTAAAATATATATAGAATGAGTAAGGAAAATAACACTCCAACCGAAAAATTGTTTGGTTCGAAAACGCGGGCTAAGCTACTTCGGTTATTCTTTGAAAACCCGAGTAAATCCTTTTATGTAAGAGAGATGACTAGGGTAATTGATGAGCAGATTAACTCTGTGAGGCGCGAATTATTAAACTTAGAGAGTATCGGAGTTATAAAAAATGAAACTTTTGATAATAAAGTTTATTATTCGGCTAATAATAAGCATCCGTTTTGCAAACCGCTTTCGGACATTTTTTCGAAAAAAATTGATTCAACACGCGAAAAGGATGTTAAAGATTCAACGTGGGAAGATTATATTCGGCCAGTTAAAAATTATTTAAAGGGTCTAATTGTAACTAATCGTTTACCAGGGCAGGATGGGATTGATTTGTTGATTATTGGAAATGATAAAACCAAAAAACTTACTAGATGGGCCGAAGTAGTTGAAAAGAAACAAGGTAAACCAATTAATTATGTTATTATGACAGCAGATGATTTTACGTATCGTAAAAGCGTGAGAGATCGTTTTATTGCCGAGATACTAGAGATGGAAATTACGGATATAATCGATCCGGATGGAATAATCAAAGAATAGGAGGAATATGTTTGAAATCGAAAGCAAAAATCAAGACGAGATAATTATAAGCACAAAGAAAACCACGGTAAAATTTAATGTTGCTGATGCAATAATTGATGCTGGGCTTGCAGTGGGGAAGATTACTGGACCTGGTGAATTTGAAATTGGAGATGTGAGTATTAGAGGAGTAGCGACGGAATCTGGTAAAACTATTTATGATGCGGAAATTGGTGGCGTTCATGTAGGTATTATTGGCAGTATAGAAGAGAATCTCGATGATATAGTAGCAGATATTCTTTGTACTTCTTCTGTTCGGGCAATCCGAGAAATTGAGCCGAAACTAATTGTTTCGATGGGTAATGTCGATGGAATGGTTTCCGAGTTAAAGCTTACCGCTAGAAACGAAAAGAAACTAAAAGTGAAAAACTTAGATTCTTTGCCGACCGTAAAAGAAGTGGTGGTTTTGAGCTAAATGAATTTTAACTTTGGTTATATTGTAATCGTTCTGGTGATTGTGGTGGGTTCAGTGATTTTGCACGAGCTCTCGCATGGGCTCGTAGCATATTGGTTAGGGGATAATACAGCAAAGGAAGCTGGAAGATTAAGTTTTAACCCAATTAAGCATATTGACCCGTATATGTCTATTCTGGTACCAGTATTATTATATATATTGCGCGCGCCAGTTTTTGGTGGAGCTAAACCGGTGCCGGTAAATTACGCTAATCTGAAATGGTGTGAATGGGGTATGGCATTAGTAGCGATAGCTGGGCCATTAACAAATTTTCTGATAGCTTTTATTAGTTTTTTGATTGGTCATTTTTCGGGATTACTTTATGGGGTTGGTGGTGATGTTTTGGAATTTGTATTTTTTGAATTAGTTTTAATAAATCTTGGATTTATGATATTTAACCTTATTCCAATTCCTCCGTTAGATGGTTCTAGAGTATTGTTCGCTATTTCGCCAGATTTCTTTAGGGGAGTTTTAGCTAACGCTGAAAGATATGGAATAATTATAGTATATATGATGATTTTGTTGTTTGGCGAGGTATTTTCTAGTGTAATGAGTGGCTGCGTAAATGGAATTTTAGGCTTCTTTTACTGGATTGTTGGGATGTGATATAATTAAAGTAGCCTTACTGGCGACATGATTTTCCTACATAATCATGTTTTAGGGATTTCGTGGCTCTGCACCCGTGGGTGCTCAGCATAAGATTTTACCCACCTTGTATAATTACGGGGAAAACAGGCTAGTAAGGCCCAAGATGAGGTGGGTATGAAACAGAGAATACGCGTAGTTGGAATTATTAAAACTGATGAGGGGGTGTTAGTTTTGAAACAAAGCCGAGGCAGAAGTGAAAGCCCGGTTTTTTGGGAACTTCCTACTGGAAAAATTAAATTTGGCGAACAACCCGAAGAAGCTATGGCGAGATCTTTGACCGAATATACGGGGCTAAATGCTACTTCAATAAAACTAAAAGATGTGATTACTTTTTTAGCACCAGAGGGCGCAAGCCAGTTAAGCAATCTATATATTATTTATGAATTAGAGGTAACTGGTGGCAAGCGTCCGGAACCTCGAGATAGATATACAGCGTTTAAATATATAAAAGATTTTGCTTTATCTAATGTTAGATTGAACGAAGCGAGTGCTGCTGTAATGGAAATCGAAAATGAGGGGGCTGGAAGTGATAAGATTAATTCGAGGGATACCGCAAATGCAATAACTATAAACGTTGATGGTGCTTCGCGCGGTAATCCTGGGCCATCCGGTATTGGTTATGTGATTCACGATAATAGCGGAAAAATCGTAGAACAGGGAGGGGAATTCATTGGTTTCGCCACTTCTAGAGTAGCAGAGTATTATGCTATGAGAAAAGGGATTGAACGCGCTATTGAATTGGGTTATAAATCTGTTAAATTTATCTCGGACAGCTTGATGGTGGTAAATCAGCTGAACGGTATTTTTACTGTTAAAAACCAAGATATATTACCAATTTATAAGGACATATTAGAGAAAATTGATGAATTTGAGGCGGTTTCGTTTGCGCATGTTCCACGTTCGGAAAATACAATTGCGGATTCTGAAGCTAATGCTGCAATTGACCATATCTTGAAAAAGAATTAAGTTTATGGTATAATTATGGGTATGAAGACTGATTTAGGGATAATTGGGTCTACAGAGTATGTAGAAATAGCTGGTATAAAAAAAGTACCAGCTAAAGTTGATACTGGAGCAGATTCTTCAGCGGTTTGGGCGTCTAATATTAATATGACTGAGGATGGAGTTTTATCCTTTACGCTTTTTGGAGAAAAATCGCCGTTATATACTGGAGAAAGAATAGAGACAAAAGATTTTGTAGCAAGAATGGTTCGATCATCTCATGGTGACGTTCAAATACGTTATAAAGTGAAGCTACCTTTAAAGATTTTAAATAAAAGGCTTGAAGCTACTTTTACTCTAGCGAATCGTTCAAGAAATAGCTTTCCGATATTAATTGGCAGACAATTAATAGAAGGGAATTATCTAGTTGATGTCTCAAAAACAGTAGTAGCTCGCAAAAACAGGGTAAGCTCAAAGCACTTAAATCAGGAATTAAAGGAAAATCCATTAAAATTTCATCAAAAATATATTAATAGTAGGGAGAAATAATTATGAAAATAGCTATTTTATCAAATGGGCCGGCAAATTATTCTACCAAACGTTTGGTGGAAGAAGCGGAAAAAAGAGGTCACGTAGTAAAAGTTATAAAATATAAGAATTGCTATCTTTCATTAGATGATAAGCATCCGGATGTATATTATAATGGTGAAAAATTGCCGAAATTTGATGCAATTTTGCCACGAATATCAAACAATATGACCAGATATGGTTGTGCGGTAGTGAGACAATTTGAGATGCAGGGGATTTACACACCTACTTCTTCGGTGGCGATTACTCGTGCGAGAGATAAGCTACGCTCGGCGCAAATATTGGCAAAATATGATGTTGATACTCCGAAAACTTTGGTGTCACGAAATACATCCGATATCGATGATCTATTAGAACAGATTGGATTACCAGTAATAATCAAATTAGCAACTGGTACGCACGGAAATGGGGTAATTTTGGCGGATACCAAGAAGGCGGCACGTTCGGCGTTGCAAGCTTTTTATCTTTACAATGAAGATGGTACGAATATTTTATTGCAAGAGTTTATTAAGGAGTCGGCTGGAACTGATATTCGTGCATTTGTGGTAGGTGGACGCGTAGTGGCTTCAATGAAGAGGGAGTCGCTTGATGATGACTTTCGCTCTAATTTGCATAAGGGTGGAATGGGCACACCTGTAAAACTCACCGATATAGAAAAGAAAATGGCGGTGAAGGCCGCAAAAGCTATGGGGTTACATATCTGTGGAGTGGATTTGATGAGATCTGAGCGTGGGCCTTTGGTGCTTGAGGTAAATGCTTCACCTGGATTTGGAATTGAAAAGGTTACAGGGCGCGACGTGGCATCGAAAATTATTGAATATATTGAACATAATGCAACTCGTCGGAACGGTAAAGATAGAGTTGGCGCTTAATCTGTGATATAATATAGTGGAGCCTGAAAGGCAACCGCTTGGCTTGCCAAGAGGAAAGTCCGGGCAACATAGAGCAAGGTAGTCGCTAACGGCGACCGTCCGTAAGGATAGGGAAAGTACCACAGAAACAAAACCGCCGATTTATCGGTAAGGGTGAAAAGAGTGAGGTAAGAGCTCACAGTGATATATAGCGATATATGTCAGAGGCAAACCCTACCTGTTGCAAGGAGTACTATCAGCCCCTGCTCGGGGACGTGCGTTTACCGCTAGAGCGTTATAGCAATGTAGCGCCAAGATAGATGGTTGTCAGCACTTTTTTTAGGTGATCACAGAACCCGGCTTAATGAAGGCTCATTATCAAAAAACCACCCGAGAGGGTGGCTTTTTGATACAATAATTAAATTATTTGTTCTTTTTTTCGGCGCGAGCTTTTGGGCTTTCGATTAGGCCTTTTTTCTTCAAAGTTCGAAGTGCTGAAGTTGAAACATTGCATTTTACTTTTTGGCCATTAATGATTAGGGTTCTCTTGCTTACGTTCGGTTTGAAGACCTTGCGGGTGTGACGCTGAGAGAAAGAAACATTGTGACCGTACATTTTGCCTTTGCCAGTGATTTCACAGATAGCCATTATTTTTTCTCCTTTACTGCAGTTACGATTGCCTTGAATGCTTCAGGGTTATTAACGGCGAGATCAGCTAAAACTTTGCGATCTAGGTTGATATTTTTTGCTTTCATACCAGCAATGAGCTGAGAGTAGGAAAGACCAAGTTCTCTGGACGCGTTATTGATACGAGTAATCCAGAGAGCGCGTAGGTCGCGTTTGCGATTACGACGATCTCTGTAGCTATATTGTAAAGCTTTGATAACACCTTGCTTGCCAAGACGAAAACTGCGGCGACGGTAGTGCTGCATCCCTTTGGTTTTGGCTAGTAATTTCTTGTGTTTGGCTGACGCGCTGACGCCTCTTTTGACTCTCATGATTAAACCCCCAATGCTTTCTTAATATTCTTATTAATTTTGCCATTAATAGTAGCAGCTGTTTTCATGTTGCGTTTTCTGGCTTTAGATTTTTTAGCGAGAATGTGATTTCCGAAAGCACGTTCTCGGACTAATTTACCGCTACCGGTGATTTTAATGCGTTTAGCGGTACCTTTATGCGTTTTTAGCTTTGGCATAAATCTTTCCTTTGTTTAAAATTGATATTGATGTATGACAATGTCATACGAAAGTGCGACTAGTAGACCTTGAAAGTAGGAAATTACTTTTTTCGTATCTTTGCTAGTTATTTTTTGCGAACTTGTACAGACAAGTTGCGGCCGCTCATTTGGGTTTTGCCTTCGGTGATTACGTCTTCGCCAAGCATTGAAATAACTCTTGATAAGAGTTCATTTCCGATTTCTTTGTGGGCCATTTCGCGGCCTTTAAAGATGATCATGATTTTGACTCTGTCGCCATCATCAAGGAAACTACGCATTTTGCGGACTTTAATGTTAAGGTCATTATCTGAAATTTTGAGGCCAATTTTCATTTGCTTGAGCTCAGATTGTTTTTCGCGAGCTTTTTTGCGATTTTTGGCTTCTTCTTTCATTTTTTGATACTGGTATTTACCCCAGTCAATAATTTTAACGACCGGAGGATTGGCGTTAGCAGCAATTTCTACTAAATCCACTCCCTGTTCCTTCGCGAGAAGTTGAGCTTCACGACTAGACATAATGCCTAGTTGTTCGCCATTAGAACCGATAACGCGGACGCTTTCGTAACGAATTTCTCCGTTAAGTTTAGTCCGTGAATTGTTTTTGATAGTAGTCCTTTCTTCTCTTGAATTAACCTGTAATGAATTATAACAAATATTTTGTAAAAATACAAGAGGTTTTAACGTTTTCGATAGGTAAGAGCTTCTGCAAGGTGAGACTCTTTGATTTCTTCGGATTTGTCGAGGTCGGCGATAGTTCTAGCTACTTTGATAGTTTTAAAATAGCTACGAGCCGAAAGATTCAGCTTTTCGGAGGCACTAGCCAGAAGGTTTTCTGCTTTTTTATCGAGGTGGATCTTTTGTGAAACCTCAAATGATGAAAGAGAACTGTTAAAAACGCCATCTTTATTATAACGAGCCTTTTGACGATTAATTGCCTCTGTTATTGTATTTTTTACAACAGTGTGTTCTCGGTCACTGTTTGGTATATTTTGACTTAGTATTTGGTTTTTTACCTTATTGACGCTGATACACATGTCGATACGGTCAAATAGCGGGCCAGAGAGCTTCTTTTGATAATTCTGAATTTGGATTTCAGTACATTTGCATTCGTGTGATGGGTCGCCGAGGTAGCCACAAGGACAGGGGTTCATGGTGGCAACTAGCATAAAGTCGGCTGGATAGGTTGATTTGCGATTAGTACGAGAAATGGTAATTTTTTTATCTTCGAGTGGCTGACGGAGAGATTCTAATACTATGCGTGGAAATTCTGGAATTTCATCTAGAAATAATACTCCTTTGTGAGCTAGGGATATTTCTCCTGGTGTAGCCATAGGGCCTCCACCGATAATGGAAATATAACTAGCGCTATGATGCGGCGCGCGAAATGGTCTTTTTAAGATAGCTTCGTCTGTAGAAAGACCAGCAATGGAGTATATTTTGGTGATATCAACCATTTCGCCAGGGGTAAGATCTGGCAATAAATTGGCGGCTGCTTTAGCGAGCAATGTTTTACCGGCTCCCGGTGGACCAGATATTAAGATATTATGATGACCCGCTATTGCAATGGTCATGGCACGTTTTGCCATATCTTGACCTATTATGTGATCATATATTGGGGCACTCCTTGGCTGTTTTTTAACTTTTGCATTCGGGATAATTTGGTTTGGGCTAGTTAGGGTTTGCTGATTTTTGAGCGCTCTAAATAAGTCTAAAAGATTGTTTACGCCGTAAATATTTAATCCGTCAATCAGGGCAGCCTGGGGGAGGTTTTTTTCTGGAATAAATATTTCGGTATAACCAGCAAGTTTAGCCGCTTCAACAATATTGATGACACCACGTACTGGTTTGATTTCGCCATTCAAAGATAATTCACCTACAAAAGCTTTGTTTTTGACATCTTGTTTTAGTAGCTGGCCCGAGAGGACTAAAATTGAGAGCGCAATTGGTAAGTCAAGGTAGGCACCGTCTTTTAATAGCTCTGCGGGGGCTAGATTGATGGTTACTTTTTTGTTAGGGAAGGAAAAACCAGAGTTGATGATTGCACTGCGAACTCTTTCTTTGGCCTCGTTAATTGTTTTATTGGCCATACCTACAATATTGAAAGCTGGAAGTCCTTTATTCATGTCGCCTTCGACTTCAACCAGCTTTCCTTCAAAGCCGTAAGGCACTATGGAATGTATTTTACTAATCATGGGCAGATGTTTAGCATGGGTTCTGCTAAAATTCAACCCCCCACTACTTTTTGATATTATTTGGAACGAAAAAATGCATTAGATAACAAGAAATTGCTTGTGGAAAACTCGTGGAAAATATACAAAAATTGTTCAGAAAAAGTATTGACATTAGCATTTTTTCGCGTTATTATAGAGGTAGCTTTTGAATAAAAAAATTATTCAAAAGGTAAAAATAAAAATTTAGCCAAAATAACTCCACACTCTACACAGAAGACCGGTTTTCCTCGCAGTTACCGGTCTTCTTCTATTTACGAGTGTGGAGTTAGACCCACACGGCGCCATTATTCGGTCTTCAAATGGCGCCTTTTTTTGTCGAAAAGCATAAAAAAAGAACTAAAAGTTCAGAATCTGGTGGAGCTGCCGGATACTGCCTCCGGGTCCGAAATATCACTGGGACATCATTCTACGCACATAGTTTTCTGTTTTAGTCTTGACGTGCTTTATTAGCTGCAGAAAACGAAACTAATAAATGTCATGGCTAGTTTTCTAGTTGTTTTGCGCCAATTAAACAACCATATTCCCGTTGTATGATAATTTTGACTTTACGGAACCTTAAGCCAAAACCAGCCTAGAAATAATTAGGCATAAGCCGGCATGTAAGCAACATGCGCGGTTTTAGTGTTTTTAGCACTTATTTAATACTTACGGTATTCAATCGGAACGCTTGATGTCTGTTAATAATCCGTCTAAGCTTTGTCAGCCCCAACTGTGTATATTTTACCACAATAGATTAGAATAAGCAATGTTATGATGTTATTTTTACATCGATCGGTGTTGTAAAAATGTAATATTTGCATTAAATAACAGGTTTTGTTGTAAATATTACAACAAAATGAATAAATAAATAGAACAGGGAATAAATAGATGGTTTGTTGTAAAAAATACTCCTAAAAAGTTGAATAAATCTATTGATTTTTTATAAAGTTTATGCTAATATCGAGATAGTCGTGATGACTAAAAGAGAAACTTAAAAACAAAAGGAAAAAAAATGAAAAGAAAAAGAAAGCCATAATATTTGGCGGGCGAAAAGGTAATTTCTAGCCATAAATTACAATTAGGAATTACCTAGAGCTCCGCTAAATAAGCGTAGAGCGCATTAGCAAATCTTTCGTTAGTACCTTCTTAGATTTAAACCAGAGCGAAAGAAAAAAGCTAATAAGGACAATGCTTCACGTTTATCGTGAAGCGGTCAAAAAGGGAATGGCGGATCAGGGTTCAGGCAAATAGTTAAGATTTAAGCGCCGGATAACCCCCGCCTCCCTCCAAAAAAATTCTTGGGGGAATCAACTAGATATGATACAATGAGGATATGAAACATAACCGAATTGTAATTGGCGTTAGTATTATTGGACTCGCAGTATTAATACTGATGCTGAATGTAACTTCACCGACGGATATTGGTCCTTTCGGTGTTTTATTATTTTTTACAACGGTTTATGTGGTCTGTTTTGGCCTTATCTCGATGATTTTACACTTATTCCTAAAAATAGCTTTCAAAAAAGATTCAATGAGAAATAAAGATTATCTCTATGCGGCTGTTTTTGCCTTTGGACCGATAATGCTACTCATGGCAAGATCATTTGGGGTAATTAGTTTATGGACGGTTGGATTAATCGTCCTTTTTCTATTTTTAGCTGAATTTTTGGTATACAAAAGAATTTAGATGTGTTAAAATAAGCATATGGATTATGGTCAACCTGTAAAAACTCCAGAAAATGTTGTTGATGGTAATTTTGTTTCTGCAAAAGAACAGGTTGATTCGGTATCACCTATAGAAAGGGACTATAAAGGAATTGGCAATGTGGTTTCGAATTTACCAGGGGAGCAGCCAGGTTTTTATGAGGGAAAAAGCGTAATAGGTGAGAGTGACAATTTACAGAATACTGGAGAGGGGTCGAAGCTCGGTGAAGTAGTGAATTTAGAAATGCCTCCTCTTAGCAATAATTCCGACAAGGTTGCAGATGCGGCTGATGTAGCTGAGAACGCGCTATCTTTTGATACTAAGTTATTGAACGTAAAAAATGGGCTGAAAAAAGAAGGCGTAAAAGAGGTGAAACGGATGGTCGATAAATTTAATAAGGGTGAAATTGATCCGGCGAAATTGAACGATAGCGTTCGCAACGAGGTGCAAAGTGTTCTCGATAGCTCTTTTGGTGCAAATTCGGCATGGAAGAAAGATGAGGCGGCATGAGTAAATATATCTGTTTTAGTATTTTTTACAACAATAATGTCAAGAGAAGGGTAGCATAATGGAAACTTGGGTGGTTATCTTGATTATGGTGGTAGCGTTAGTACTTCTTGTGGCGGTGGTTTTTGGAGCACAAATTTCCAAGATGCGAAAAGCAAAAAAATATGAGAGAGGACTTAAGATGGTGCCACTCTTGATTCATTTACCTCCAACTACGGATGATATTGACGGGGGTGGGCGCGATAAGCGCGATATCACGAATGAAGCAGTTTCGAAGGCACAGGTAATGTACTCTATTCTTGCTTCAACAATTACCAAGGGATTAAAGACTAAGCTTTATGGGCAGAGACACTTTTCGTTTGAGATAATAGCAAAAGATGGATTTATCAAATATTACGCCATTGTACCGGCTGTTTTAACGGGGACGGTTAGGCAAGCAATTCAATCTTCTTATCCTACGGTAAGAATTGAGGAAAAGAAGGAAGAAAATATCTTTGAAGGTGGCGGTGGCGTGAATGCTGTGGTCGGGGCGGAATTAACCTTAAATAAAGAGTATTATTTGCCGATTGCAACTTACGAAGACACGAAACGTGATGCTCAGATGGCACTGCTTAATGCGCTCGCCAATGTGAAGAAAAATGAGGGTGCTGCTGTACAAATTTTGTTTCGTCCTGCACAAAAAAATTGGTCTTCAAAAGGCAAAATGTATATTGAAAATGTGCAAAAAGGAAAGAAAGTTACTACTGGGGGTGCGTTATTCGGTCAGCTAGTTATCGATATCATGAGAGCTCCGTTTGAGCCGCCCGCTGAACGTGAAGAAAAGAAAACAGAGGTAGTGACCAATGTGAAGCAAAATGAGATCGAGGCAATTACTAATAAGATGAAGTTTCCGGCATTTGAGACATTGGTTAGGGTAGTGGTCAGCTCTGAAAATAGCGCACGCTCCGAAGCAATTATGGGTGGCATCGTGAGCTCTTTTTCTCAATTTGATTATCCGGAAATGAACGGATTTAAGATTAACACAATGAAGGATCCAAAGAAACTGACGATAGATTATGTTTTTAGGTTTTTCCCACTAAAGTATTCTTCTAACATCTTAAATAGTGTTGAGTTGGCGTCGATTTATCATTTGCCAGAACAGAGTGCTATACCTACTTCTCAGGTTGAGAGACAATTAGTGAAACAAGTTGATGGTCCGGCGAAGCTTGCTACCGAAGGCGTGTTACTTGGAACTAACGAATTTAGAGGGGTAAAGAAAGCGATTTACTTGGACGATAAGAACCGACGTCGCCACATGTACGTAATAGGTCAAACTGGTATGGGTAAATCTGTTTTCCTAGAGAATATTGCTTTTCAAGATATGTGCGATGGTAGAGGGTTTGCCTTTATCGACCCACATGGTGATGCGGTAGAGGCTTTGCTCCAGAGAGTACCTGAGGAGAGAATAGACGACGTTATTTACTTCGATCCTTCAGATATAGAACATCCGGTAGGTATGAACATGTTTGAATTTTCTAATGACGACCAAAAAGACTTTATTGTTCAAGAGGGAATTAGCATGTTACAATCTTTGTTTGATCCACAAAATCAGGGGTTCTTTGGTCCGCGTGGCCAGCATATGTTTAGAAATGCAGCTTTACTCTTGATGTCTGATCCGGCAGGGGCGACATTTATCGATATTCCGCAGTGTTTTACAGATCCGGAATTTGTGAAGTATAAATTGAAGTATGTAACGGATAAGGCGGTCTATGATTATTGGACGAAGGAATTTCCGGCTTCACAGAAATCCAGTGATGCTGGCGAAGTGACAACTTGGTTTGCTTCTAAATGGGGACCGTTCCTTGCAAACACTATAATGAGAAACACTTTAGGACAGGTAAAATCAGGGTTTAATATTAGAGAGATTATGGACAACAAGAAGATTTTCTTAGTAAACCTCTCTAAGGGTAAGCTCGGTGATATCAACTCTAATCTTCTCGGTATGATTTTTGTGATGAAATTCCAACAGGCTGCTATGAGTCGCCAAGATATTCCAGAGGATGAACGTAAAGACTTTTGTCTCTATGTGGATGAGTTCCAAAACTTTGCAACAGATAGCTTTGAATCAATTTTGTCTGAGGCAAGGAAGTATCGTTTGAATTTAATTGTTGCTAACCAGTTTATGACCCAGTTAACAGATAAAATCAGGGAAGCACTTCTTGGTAACGTTGGTACGATTATTTGTGGGCGCGTAGGCGTAACGGATGCTGATTTGATGGTAAAAGCATTCACTCCGACCTTTACGGCAGAGGATTTAACTAAAACGCCAAATTTCGCAGCGGTGGCTAAGGTGATGATGTTTGATATGCCTTCGGCGCCATTTACGATGAAACTGCCAGCACCGATGGGAGAACCAAATGTTGAATTAATGGATAGCTTAAAGGTTTATTCAGCTACTAAATATGGCAAGACTCGTTCTGAAGTAGAAAAGGAAATTCAGGACAGGTGGAGTGTAGTAGAAAAAGGCAAAGCAGCTGAAAGCCACGCAGAGGCCCCAGAAGAGCCGATTCCGCAAAAACCGGTATCCGATAGCACTTCGGGCATAAAAGGGCCTTCTAGCACGTCTGAAGGGGCTAAAAAAGGATTTTTGGACGAGTGGTTGGCCAGGAATACGGCTAAAACGCCAGAGCGGCCTGCGACCTCACAACAGCAACAGCCTGTTACACAGCCTCCAATTGAACAACAACCAGCTGAACCGTCTTTGGTCGAACAACCTCAATCTCAGCCCGTCGCGCAGCCCGAAGAAGAGGTGATTTTTAAGGTACAATAATCTGAAAAATAGGGCTAAAATAGCTTGTATTTTTTGGTTTTTAGGTGTATAATAGAGAGGTATATTAAAGAAGAGGTATAAAAATGGCTGAAAAAGCTGAAGCTTATGATTCGTCAGAAATCCGAGTGCTAGAAGGGCTTGAACCGGTGCGACTTCGCCCGGGGATGTATATTGGTTCCACAGGTTACGATGGTTTACATCACTTGATAAAGGAAATTGCCGATAACTCTATTGATGAGGCAATTGCTGGATATGCTAATAGGGTAGATATTACTATTTTAAAAGATGGGGGAATTAGAGTTGATGATAATGGACGCGGTATTCCTGTAGATATTCATCCTAAGACCGGCAAATCTACTCTTGAAACTGTTTTGACCGTGCTTCATGCTGGTGGTAAATTTGGTGATGGCGGCTATAAGGTATCATCGGGGCTTCACGGTGTGGGCTCATCAGTCGTAAATGCTCTTTCTACTAGTATGATTGCCGAGGTTTATAGGGATGGAAAAACCCATCATATTGAATTTGACACTGGTAAGCCGACTATGGAACTTAAGGTAACAAAAGGTTCACCAAGAGAATCTGGTACTTCTATCACTTTTTACCCTGATCCTACTATTTTTAAAGAGACTACGACTTTTGATTATAATTGGGTTTCTAATTATGCACGGCACCAGGCGTATCTTACAAAAGGGATTTTGATTACTGTAACAGATGAGCGCACAGGGGCACATGAGTCATTTTATTTCGAAGGTGGAATTAGAAGTTATGTTAAACGTCTTAATAACGGTAAGGAGTTACTATCTGATGATATCTTTTATGTAGATAAACAGATTGGTGATACCGGCGTAGAGGTTGCTCTGCAATATAATGATTCTTATGCAGAGACGTTAAAACCATTTGCGAATAATGTATTAACTCCTGACGGCGGAATGCACGTGGTAGGTTTTAGGACAGGTTTAACGCGTACGGTGAATGATTACGCACGTAAAAATGGCTTATTAAAAGAGAAGGAAGATAATTTAACAGGTGATGATATAAAAGAAGGTTTGACGGCGGTTATTTTAGTAAAACTACCAGATCCGCAGTTCGAAGGCCAGACTAAAAATAAACTTGGTAATCCAGAGGTACGTGGTTATGTCGATAAAGTGATGACAGAGTATTTTGGTTATTACCTTGAGGAAAATCCGGCAATTGCTAAAAAAATTGTAGGAAAAGCAACGTTAGCAGCTAGAGCACGCAAAGCAGCAAGAGCGGCTAGAGACAATGTAATCCGTAAAGGGGCATTTGAGGGGCTTAATTTACCGTCAAAGTTGGCCGATTGTTCGTCTCGCGATCGTTCAGAGTGTGAGCTCTTTATCGTAGAGGGTAATTCGGCGGCTGGTTCGGCTAAGGAAGGGCGCAATCCTCAGATACAGGCAATTTTGCCTTTACGCGGTAAGGTGCTAAATACTGAAAGAGCACGTCTTGATAAAATGTTAGCTAATCAAGAGCTAGTTTCTCTTATTAAGGGGTTAGGTGTGGGAATTGGTGATCAATTTAATATTGATGGTCTAAGGTACGATAAGATTATTTTCATGACAGATGCTGATGTTGATGGTCTTCATATCGCTACGCTCCTTATGACTTTCTTTTTCCGATATATGCCTCAAGTAATAGAGGACGGACATGTTTATTTGGCAAAACCACCTTTGTTTGGGTTGATTAAGGGAACTGGTAATACTAGAAAGATAGATTATGTTTATGACGAAGTGGCGCTTGAGAATAAATTGACTGAAAAAATTGAAGAAAGACGTAAGAATGGCACAAAAATTGATGAATCACAAGAGAGATTTAAGCAAGCAGGTTATACTGCACAACAGCGGTTTAAGGGTCTAGGTGAAATGGACGCTAAGCAGCTTTGGGAGACTACGATGGATCCAGAGAATCGTATTTTGGTAAAGGTCCATGTTGAAGACGCCGAAAAAGCCGATGCCGTATTTACGAAGCTAATGGGGGATCAGGTCGAGCTTCGTAAGAACTTTATACAGGCCGGTGCTGCATCTGTTAATCTTGATGATTTGGACTTTTAAGGAGGAACTATGGAAGACGATAAAAACAAGAACAATTTACCAGAAGAGTTAGAATCCAATAATATTGTTGATGGTATTGAGGTTAAACCTGTCGAACACACTATGGAGGATTATTTCCTTCGTTATTCGATGTCTGTAATCGTCGACCGCGCTCTTCCTGACGTGCGCGATGGTTTGAAACCAGTAAATCGCCGTATTCTCTATACGATGAATAAAAATGGTTGGAAGGCACCTCATGCTACCGTTAAGTCTGCCCGTATCGTTGGTGATGTAATGGGTAAATATCATCCGCATGGTGATTCGTCTATTTATATGGCGATGGTGAATCTTGCTCAACCATGGAAGATGCGCTATACCCTGATTGAGGGGCAAGGTAACTTTGGTTCGATGGACGGAGACGAGCCAGCAGCCTATCGTTATACTGAGGCCAGAATGGACAAGGTGGGGGCCGAACTTCTTACTGATATTGAGAAAGACACCGTAGATTTTCGTGATAACTTCGATGGCACTGAGCAAGAGCCAGTAGTTTTGCCGGCCGCTCTCCCTAATATTCTTTTAAATGGCCAGATGGGTATTGCTGTTGGCATGGCTACCAATATTCCTCCGCATAATCTTGGAGAATTAGTTGATGCTACCGTCGCTCAGATAGATAACCCCGAAATTACCCTTGATGAACTGATGAAATACGTTAAGGGGCCAGATTTCCCGACTGGCGCTGAGGTTTACGGTGGTGCGCCGATGAAACAGGCGTATGCTACAGGTAAAGGCTCAGTAGTGATTAGAGCTGTCGCTAATATTGAAGAGCGCAAGAATGGCCGCTATAATATCGTAATTACTGAAGTACCGTATGGTATGAGTAAAGAGGGGTTCATTGAAAAAGTTCGCGAGTTGGTACTCTCTAAGAAACTAGATCACATCGCTGATGCGCGCGATGAATCAGCCAGAGGTAAAATACGTATAGTTGTAGAACTAAAGAAAGACGCTTTCCCAAAGAAGATTTTGAATCAACTTTATAAGATGACAGGGCTTCAAACGGCATTTCATTACAATATGCTAGCGCTAGTAGATGGCGTGCAACCTCGTATATTGGGGCTCAAAGAGATTTTGGCAGAATTTATTAAGCATCGCCAGGTGGTAACGCGTCGTAGAACTGAGTTTGAATTAAAGAAGGCGAAAGAACGTGCTCATATCTTGGAAGGTTTGAAGATTGCTCTTGATAACATCGACGAAGTGATTAAAGTGATTCGCGCCTCTTACGATGATGCCGACAAGCAGTTGATGTCTAGGTTTGGTTTGTCTGAAATCCAGGCGAATGCAATTTTACAGATGCAACTACGTCGCTTACAGGGATTAGAGCGCGATAAGATTGAGGAAGAATTAAAACAACTTCACGAACTAATTAAGAAATTAGAGGCAATATTGGCTGACGAAAATGAAATATTACGTGTAATCAAAGAAGAATTAGTTGCCCTGAAAGAAAAATATGGCGACGAGCGTCGCTCCAAGATTATTAATCATGAAGTAGGGAAGTTTTCTGAGGAAGAATTGATTCCGGAAGAGGAAAGCGTAATACTATTAACGGCAGAGAATTATATGAAGCGTGTACCGCAAACCGACTTCCGCAAGCAAAATAGAGGCGGCAAGGGTAAGCGTGGTATGACTACTAAGGAAGAAGATGTTATTGCTCAGATTTTGACAGCTAATTCCCATGACTTTCTCTTATTCTTTACTAACCAGGGTAGATTATTTAGAATGAAAGCTTATGAGGTGCCACAGGCTTCTCTAGCTGCTAAGGGAACTGCGGCCGTGAATATGTTGAATATGCATCCAGAGGAGAAAATTACGGCAATTATTAAGCAGGGAGATGCTGGAGCCAATGGATTCCTCTTTATGGCTACTAAGAAAGGAACAATCAAAAAATCGGCGATTAAAGATTTCTTTAATGTACGTTCTAATGGATTGATCGCTATTAAGCTAGATGCCGGTGATGAACTTCGATGGGTGAAAGAAACGACAGGGGATAATGATATTGTAATTTCTACTTCTGCTGGGCAAGCTACAAGGTTTAATGAGAAAGAAGTACGAGCGATGGGTCGATCGGCGATGGGCGTAAGGGGCATGAGGTTAAGGCCAAAAGATGAAATTGTGGGAATGGATGTGGTGACTGATGCAAAGCAAAAATTGATTGTAGTATCGGCAAATGGTTATGGAAAAGCTACCTTAGTATCTAACTTCCCACCACATAAGAGGGGCGGCGTAGGTATAAAAGTTGCCGCAGTAACAGCGAAAACTGGGCCAATTGTGGCGGTACATACGCTGGATCCTTTGGCAAAAGAGGTGATTATGATGTCTACTAAAGGTCAAGCGATTCGTGTAGCCATGAAAGAAATTCCAACTTTAGGACGCGCGACGCAAGGTGTACGTATTATGAAGATGGGTGATGGTGATACCGTAGCATCAATTGGAATTGTGCTACCAGAGGAAGAAACAGAAGAAGTAGCAGAAAAGTAAAACAGTTATTCTTAAATCTATAACAATTATGTTTTGATTTTTATAGGGTGGGGGTTGAATTGTCGATTTAGGTGTGTTTATACTCCTCTCAAAATTAAAATAACAGAGGAGTATTATGAAAAAAATACCGATTTTATTATCGTCAATTTTAGTGTTTAGCATGGTTTTTGCTGGAATACTAGGCAAAGAAACACATGCGATGTTTAAAGATGATGAGGAATGGCCGTGGTGGTCGGTTGAGGAGCTTTTAGAGTATCGAGATGAAGTATTGCGCGAAGAACAAGAATTATGCGGTGATAACGTAGAATGTAGGGAAGAATTATATTTTTCTAAGATGGAAAATGAAAATGAAAAGGATAACAAATATCAATCTTTACAGATGCTCATAGAACAGAGATTTGTGGTAACGTCGGTAAATCCAACTACTGGCGTGGTGAAGGTTCTATACAATAATGAAGATGAGTGGATGAGGAGAATGGGGATAGATGAACGGGAAGATTTGAATGTTCTTTATGTGGGTTGGCTAGAGGAGAATCCTAATCAAATTTATAGTTTACCTTTGCCGCTTTGGCGTTACATGTTAGATGACGTAGTTGGTGCTCATAAGATTTATTCTTGGCAGACAGGAGAAGGAGATTATCTTTTGAATCCTGGAGTAGAAGTTGAATTGCCGACCGTGATGGGTTTAGATGAAAATAGTTTAGGGAAAATTGGGTATGTAGCTGAAGCAAATTTTTATAACGCAGTGGGACAGTTTGATTATTTGTCGTGTCTTAGCGAGCCGGATTATAGGCCGGGGATGGATTGTAGATTAATGCTTTCGGCCGGACACGCGCTTGGGTATTTCCCGCCTAGGGAATCTCTTGAGGAAATAGAAGATTCGAATAATGTGAATTCTATCAATAATGGGAATGAAGATGATGCTAATAATGCTAGTGAGGTTACAGGAATTAGCGAACAAATAAGCGATTTAAAGAGTGATGATGTAAATAGTGAGGTAATATTGACACCAGGGACCGGGGAAGCACGAACTAATAATGAAAAAAGTATCGAAATGCCGTGGTGGATGGCGACGATTTTTATAGTTGGTGTTGGTATAATAACATGGTTTTTCTGGCCAAGTAGAAAAAATAAAAAAAATCATGAAAAAAGTATTGACAAACCTGTTGAGATTTGATAAGATGAGGACAGTCTAAAGCTGCGAGTACTTATTTTAGTAGTCTTTGGAAAATCTTTAACAATTTAGTTGTGCAATTAATCATCGTCAGTTTTATTTTATGTTGAGTTTTTAACAAACTTATACTTTAATGGAGAGTTTGATCCTGGCTCAGGATG
>JAFWNB010000002.1 GCA_017545505.1 Candidatus Saccharimonadota bacterium
ATCTTGATTACAATTTGAATGTGGCTCAAATATACCTACATGCGTAGAATTTGCTGTCTTAGCACCTTTTACATCAAATGCTAATCCAGTCGTGGAATTAATAATACTATAATAACCATCTTCTTCGTATTTAATTGAGAAGAATTGATCACCTTCATTTGAAAATCCTTCTTTCATAAATAAATCACCTTTAGATCCTGCCACAGTTTCCTTTGAACTAATTACCTTACCAGTAGCCTTAGAAACGAACCGGTAAGTACCATCCTCTATAGTATATCCATTGCTCTTTGCTTCCATAACACCATCCGTTATTCCTCCAAACCAATCCTCAAAATACCTATAAAAATTCAAATTCCCATAAGCACTACAGCTATTACTTCCTCCAGCCAAAGTTACCGCATTTGGCTGGTATGGTGTATAACGATAAAGCGCAGAGGTAGCTAAGTTTCGGATATTTACTACTGACCCGCCACAAGCAGCCGAAGGATTATACTGCACATAATTTTCTCCCAGCGGATAATTTGTCCAACCACCATCTAATACCGTCCTAAATAGCGCCGCTGCGTTTCTAATTTGATTTTTTAATCCATAATACTTAGATGAACACGCCGCTGTATCCGGACACCCATACCCAGTTGCCGAACGATATTGTTGGCTATGCGGGAAAGTATCTCGCACCAGGCTCTGCTCTTTTTCTAGTAATACCAATAAAACTTGCGGATTAATTTTATAATCCTGCGCCGCCTCATAAATAATATGTGCCGCCGTACCACCATCAAACTCTTCCTCGTCTGCCATACACACAAAATGCCCATCTTTAATATGCCATGTTCTTGGTGGAGACATTTCTGAAAAATAATCAACTTTATCACCAGCAGTATATCGTCCTATATTTCTATCATTACAAGAATTCTTTGATTTTAAAAACGCCTGAATTTGTGATTCATTCATCGTGGTATAATTACTCATCTGATAATCTGAAATAATATACCCAGGATCAAATTTCGCAAGATTTGCCGCTCCCACATCTTCTTCTAACATCTTATCCCGCTGAATTAAAAACGTAAAAACAAAGACAGCCACAAAAATACCACCCAGAAGATACCAAATTCTCTTATCCCTTCTCCTGACTGTCTTATTTTCTATTACTATCATTTTTCTAACACCCCACTAATCAAACCCGTCTTTTCACCAGACGTCACTCTAATAACAATGCCATATTTACCAGGCGTAACTGCAGGAGAATAAAAATCAAATCCTTCACAAGTTGAAGTTGATGCAGAGTTTATTACTCTGGCATTCTCGTTATAAACTACCTCATTATTTTTCACTATATTAAGCTCGCAATTTCCTTCATCCAAAAACTGATCAATATTAACCCTTATTGTTACATTGTTATTCAAGAATGCCGCGTAAGTTACTGAACCAGACAATTCTATTTGCTCATTCGGGTCTTCCCCCTCATATTGTTTTACTTTTTTGTCATCTTCCTCACTAGTTTTGACTTCTTCTTCCACCTCCGGCTCTCCCTCTTCTTCTGTCTTTTCCTCTTCTTCTACTTGGCTGGAATCTTCATCTTCTTTAGGTTTATTATCATTAAAATAATTATCCCAAACCAAATAGCATACTACCACGGCCGCAATTAACAGAATCAAAATCAAAAGCCATGAAATCCATTTTTTACTTCTTCTACGTCTTTTTACCATATAGCTACAACACTCCTATCATAACTATACCATATAACAGAAAAAACTTAACCTTTTTAATCTATCTCCCATATTTTTCTTCAAAAAAACTATACCTGGCTTTTATCCATTCAACTAATCTCATATATTCTTCCTCATAATCATCTTTACCCCACCTTTCGTTATTAATTATTGCCGCATCATCTATAAAAGCTTTTTTATCAGATATTGCTTTTATCAATTCCTCTTCTCTCCCAGAAAGTTTATTGCGGAATAGTAATGATACTTTTTCTTTAAATTCTGGTATGTCCATTAAATAATAAAAAATTTTAGAAATATTTAAATCCTCTTCCAGCCCATCTAGCCCAAATGCCTCCCGCTTTTTTATCATATCTTCATAAGGAGAAAGTATTCTATCATCAACTTGCCATATCCATTCTCTATTTGAGAACGCCAAATCAAAATCCCACACTGGGCCCGCGGCAATTTTGTCTTCTTTATTTCTGTATAAATAAAAGCTAGTAGAATAAGCATCTGGATTAACAGCAAATTCATTTATTAAAAAGTATTTAGCAAAAGAATCTATATCTAGTATTTTTATTAGTTTTTTATAATCATTTGTTTCTATTGTTTTTTCTGCTTTATTAAAATCATTTATAAAACTAGTTATTGCCTTGTCCTCTTCATCCAAATCATTCTTTACTGAATCACTTAATACTAAATGTTCACCAAAATAAGTCACATAATAATCCTTTTCTCCCTTATGATTCATATCTAGCTCAAACAGCACTCCGTCTTCTCCTTTTAAATCAACCGATCCCTTATTTATCTCCACTTTTTGTATCATATAATACAATCCTCTATATTCGTCATCCACGTATAATTCTATAAACTCCCCCCGATGGTTAAATTCCATCCCGACCATTTCGGCAAGCATCATTGCAATATCGTTTCTTAAATGTGTGCTATCTAGGCTGTTAGCAAGCAATACCCATTTCTTTGACTTTCCGGTATTAAGAAGATCTACATTATGCGAAAGCTTAATTTGATAAGGTTTTTTCTCTTTTAACCAAGTTGTGTTTCCTCGCCCCTTTATTTCTACATTATTAAATACTTTTATTTGTTTATCTTTATATAAAACTAGCTTATTCCCTTCATATTTTGTTTCTTTAGAACCTTCGTCTATTTCTTTTAAACTGATACCGTCTAATACTATATTTATTCTTGCTAAGCCTCTATCTGAAAATTTATTGTATTCCTTTTTAAATAAAGCTGCATCTGTACTTAGTTTTAATAAAAACACTAAACCAATAATACATATTAAAAGTATTGTTTCAGCAATTCTCCATCCTCTGTTTTTATTTTCGTTCATATATTAGTTTTCCAAATCTAAACCTAGTATATCACCCGCCTTTTCTAAAGCTTTTCTATCTTCTTCTGAGCACTCAGCCATTTTTATCTTAAATAGCTCCACAGTCTTCTCGTGTTTATAATCTAAAACTTCTAATGATCTTGCCGCACCGGGCACCTTCTTTAAGACGCCTTTGGAAACCAAATTATCAATATGTTCTGCCACGGCTGATACTGACGACAACCCTAGTCCTGCCTGTAATTCTCTATATGACGGCGAGTAACCATTTTCCTCTGTAAAATCCTCTAGGAAGTTTAAAAGCGCTAATTGTTTTTTCGTTAATTTCAGTGCCATTATGCTATAATTATAAACAATGGATAAGAATAAATCAATTGATGGGCTAGTTACCAAACGCTCTAAAAAAGCGTCTACCAAATCGTCTCCCAAAAAGCCCACCGCAAAAAAACCGGTCGCAAAAAAACCTACTACCAAGAAAACTACCCCTAAAATCGCCCCAAAAGCTAAAAAGGTTGTTAAAGTTTCCGCGCCAGAAGAAACACCCAAAAACCCAGTTGTTAGCCCCGTCGAAGATTTTCTCACCCCAGTTCAAGCCTTTAATTTTAATGAAGAAAGTGGCAAACTAGAAGCCGTGAGCGCCGATCAAATTAAATCAACTAAAAAGCCCAAAAAAGAAAAGAAAAAACATAGCAAAAAATTTAAAATCACCTGGACCATCATCACAATTATTTTTGTACTCTTAATCGGCGCTGCTATCTGGTTTATTCTATGGGGTAACGATATTATTGCCAAAATCACTGGTGGCCAAGGTAATGTTTTTGACCTCATCTTTCAAGACGAAACCTATGTAGATTTAAAAACCGACGAAAATGGTCGCACTAATATTCTTGCTTTCGGAACCAGCGGATATGATATGAATGGCGAAGAAGGAGGTGGGGTCCACGACGGAGCACAACTAACCGACTCAATTATGGTTATTAGCCTAAACCAAGAAACTGGAGACGTAGCTATGCTATCTCTTCCAAGAGATCTCAAAGCCTCACCTACCTGTACAGCTACCGGTAAAATTAATGAGGTTTATTGGTGTAATGGCGGAAATGGTAATGCTACGACAGAAGAAGAATCCGAAGCTGCAAACTCTCTAATGGAGGAAGTTGGTAACATTCTTGGAATTGATTTTCAATATTTTGCCCATTTAAACTGGGGTTCCCTTTCACAAATTGTAGATACACTCGGTGGCGTTAATATTACTTTAGACGAAGATATCATGGACCATTACTATACCGGTGCCGTATTTGAAGCAGGTAAAGAATATACCATTAATGGAGCTCAAGCCGTAGGTCTAGCCAGAGCTCGCCATGGCACCACTAGTGGTGATTTTTCTCGTGGGGCTTCACAACAAAAAATACTGATTGGAATAAAAGACAAAATTCTTGAAAAAGGTTTATCTATTACCGATATTATTAGTCTTGCCAGTACACTCGGAGATAATCTTCGCACGAATTTTTCAATAGACGAGATGAAATCTCTCGCCCACCTCTCCACTACCTTTGACTTTAATAATATTCGTCAACTTTCACTCCTGGAGCCAGATCGCCTTATGACTACCTCCACTATCAACGGTATTTCATATGTCATTCCAGTTGGTGGAGCCAATTACTATACCAAAATTCAATCATATATCGATAAACAATTAGACAACGACCCACGCGTTTATGAAGATGCCTCTATATTAGTGCTAAATGCTACAGAAACCCCAGGTCTCGCCTCCGCCGAACAACAAAACCTCGAAGAAGAAGGCTATACCAATATAACTACTGGTGACACTCCAGCTGGAGACTATACCGAAGAGTACACTCTTTACACCCTAACCGACACTGCTCCTGGCACCAAAAAACTTCTGGAAGAAAAATACAATATCACTTCCTCTTCCACTGAAACCCTCCCAGAAGACATCTCCCGCGATTATGATTTTGTTATTGTAATTAGTAATTTGGAATTAAATTAATACTATTTGAAGCATTTTTGAAATTGCCCAATAAAAAATCACAACGGTCACGAGCTGAGCACGAAACTGAAATTTCGGCGCAAGCTCGCCTGATCCGTTGTAATTTTTATATGGCGCTATTTCAAAGCTGAAAATAGTATTAATTTAATTCTTTCTTGCTAATAATAAGCTTTCTATCTCGTCCTTCCCCCTCAGAATGAGTCTCAATATCCGAATAATCCTGTGCTGTTTTATGTACAATTCTTCTGTCTGCAGCGTTTAAATTAATTTCCATTGGTTTTCCAGACTCGCGCACTTTCTTTATCCACCCCTCAGCCTTTTCTGCAATTCTACTAGCCCGCTGTTTTTTATAATTCGCTACATCCACATTAACTCTCACCACTTCAGCCTCCTTAGAAACTAAAGCCATTGAAACTATATGTTGTAACGCCCTCAAGTTATCGGCATTTTTACCGATTAAAAGCGAGTTTAAAGACGTCGAAGGAACAGACAATTGAATCACTTCATCATCAATCGTAGAAGAAACTGCCACGTTTATCCCAAAGAAACTCAAAAGGTCCTCAAGATACCTTGCTGCAAATCGTATAGATTCATCTTTATTCATTTATTATCTCCTTTTCTTTTTAATATCTTTCGCGGAGATTCTAGTTATTTTTGTTCCTGTCTTTTTGTTTTCGACCACTTCGGCCTCTTGTATATTTTTAAGTTCTTTTAGCACAACTTTATCAGTCATGTCGTCAATTTTCTTATCAACTTTTTTAAGAACAATTCTTTGTTGTATAACCGTAATTATGTTACTCAGGAAATAATAAAACGCCAAAGCACCATTTAAATTAAACATAATTATAAACATCATAATTGGCATCATCTTAGACATTTGGCCAGTAGTCATATTACTAATATCAGCGTCATCAATTTCTTTGCCATTCTTTGCCTCTCTTAGTATCTCGCGGAACTTCTTTTTATTCTCTGACTTACCAGAAGGCATCTGCTGCTTTGTGGCAAAATACTGTACCACCGACGCAGCAATTGCGCACACTAAGATAAACAGAGCACTCCAAGAAAATCTACTAGACAAAACATCGCTCGCTCTTACATCTAAATTAATTAAACCAAATAACTGAGGATGAAAATCATAAGCAGCTTTTTCTTCTTTTGGTATTTCATCATTGGTTAAGTCACCTAAGTAAACTTTCTGCTTTTCTTCTAAAGCACTTATTTCGCTTCCTTCATAAGCTACAATCTCATATGCCCTATTCATTAAATTATCTTGCGGCAACGGCGTAGCAATTACTCTAATTGCTGAAAAAATCGCAATAAAAATCGGTAATTGAATAATTAAAGTAGCAATCGAAGCAAATGGTTTAACATTATACCTTTTATAAAGATCCATTGTCTGGAGAGACTCTAACTGTTTATTTCCCTTACAATTCTTCTTAATTTGCGTGAGTTCCGGTTGTAGCTTTCGCATTAATTTAGTTTGATTCAATTGCTTCTTAGTCAAAGGAAGCATACATAACTTTACAATAACTGTAAAGATAATAATGGCTAACCCAAAATCGTGTACCAAATTAAATATTACAAACAATATATTTACAATCGGACGCACAATAATAATATCTATTAGATTAAACGGGCTTCCCGCAAGAATTGATCCAACTACGAATAAAATAAAAATCCCCCAATAGATATATTTTTTCACACTCTTTCTATCCATTTAATTTATTATAGCATACCTTGCTATCTTCTACTAGTTCACCGATTAATTTTTCAATCTCTTTATAATCCATCCAAAGTAAGTCTTTTGAAAAAACCACAAAAAGATAATCTCTCTCTTTTGGAATTTTATCTATATTTAATCTCAAAATCTCATATATACGACGTCTAATTCTGTTTCTTCCAACGGCCGACTTATCGATCTTTTTTGATACAACTACTGCAAAACGGGTACGTTTTTTTATGTTATCACAAAAAACAAGCGACATTTTGGGAGTACGTAATGTTTTTCCATGCTGATATACATATCTCACTCCACCACGAGAATGAAATCTATATTGCTTGTTCAACATATAATATATTATAGCATTATTAAGCGGTTAAACGAGCACGACCTTTAAGTCTGCGTCTCGCTAAAACCTTACGACCATTTTTAGTTGTATTTCGCTTCATGAAGCCATGTTCAACCTTACGTTGTTTTTTATGTGGCTGATATGTTCGCTTTGGCATAAAATATTATTCCTTAAACTTTAAAATTTTTCAAAAATTTATTATAGTATAACTCACTTTTCCACATTTTTCAAGGAGTTTTCCACTATATATTTAGGGAATAAGTATAAAGTGTGGAAATAAATTACTCTGTTAAATATTTTACATATTAAAACATATTTTAAAACTCATCATTTCCTGTGGAAAACTCTCATTTTCTATGCTATAATATCCCCACAAAGGAGGTCAATTTAAATGTATGATGTTTGGCAGAATGCCTTAGCGGAAATCGAACAACAGATTTCTCCTGCAAATTTTTCCACTTGGTTTCAAGATACATCTTTGATTTCCACCCAAGACGGTATGATTGTTATCGGTGTCAAAAATACCTTCTACGTCAAACAACTTCGCTCACGCTATTCTTCCCTCATAACTACAGCCCTAAAGAATAACAATGTAGAAATTAAATCACTAGATTTTGAAGTAAAATCTCCAACCAAAAATAAGTCCCGCTCCCGCGAAATCACTACACCTGTCGATATTAAAAAGCGTATTAAAACCATAAAAGATAGCCGAAATACTTCTCTTACTACAAATACCGGGCTAAACAGTAAATATACTATAGATAATTTTGTTGTAGGTTCAAATAATGATCTAGCCGTATCGGCTGCTCGCAGTATTATAGATTCACCTGGTGACCGCTACAATCCATTCTTCTTATACGGAGGTTCCGGGCTCGGCAAAACGCATCTAGTTCAAGCTATAGGTAATGAGCTTTTAAAAAGAAACCCTAACCTTAAAGTATTCTACACCCCCATATCCCATTTCTATTCTGATTTTATAGATGCAGTCAGAGCTGGCAAAGGAAAAGAGTTTAATTTAAAATTTCGTAAATTAGATTGTCTTATTATAGATGATTTTCAATATATAGTTGGCAAAGAGAAGTCTCAAGAAGAATTCTTTAATATTTTTAATGATCTCTATCAATTAAATAAGCAAATAATTGTCACAAGCGATCGTCTTCCTAGTCAAATTAAAACCGTAGACGAACGTCTAGCAAATCGCCTTACATGGGCCGGAGCTTTTGATCTTCAACTACCTAAATTTGAAGATAAATGCGCAATCCTGCGCGCTAAAGCAGAGCTCCTAGGAGCTGAAATCGAACCAGAAGCCATAGAATACATTGCTGAAAACGTTAATACTAATATTCGCGACCTAGAAGGAGAGTTTTCGACTATTCTCTTAATGTCAGAAGTTCGTGGCTTAACCCCATTAGAACTTATTAATAAAGGAGCAGTCAATGTTAATCGCCCGACTAAACTTCCTTCAATATCATCGAAACAAGTTATAGAAAAAGTAGCCAAATATTATCAGTTAAGTATTAAAGAAATGTGCGGTAAATCTCGTGTAGCTCACATAAAAACTGCTCGTCAAGTTGCAATGTTTCTTTTGTCTAAAGAATTAAAACTAAGTACCAATAAAATAGCAGCAGAAGTAGGAGTTAAAGATCACACCACAGTTATGCATGGAATTAAAAAAATCAGTACAGACCTTAAACTTAATTTTACCCTACGCGATCAAATAGAAGAAATCAAGGAGAGTATTTATGGCTAATATGTGTAAAATTATGTGTAAAAAAAAGTGTATTTCCAGTGTAAATTTAGTGAAAAAGAATTTAAATTTAAAAATTTATTCACATTTTAATTTTTTTCCCACATTTTTAACTCACTTTTTCCACTATTTTTCTCATCTGTTTTTAATCAATTTTATCCACTATTCCACAAGGTCTATTACTACTACTAAAATAATAAATAAAGAAAGGGTCTAAATGAAAATTGAAGTTTCACAAGAAAAATTAAACAAAGCCTTAACCAATGTTAGTCGTATAGCAGTTGGAAAAGTAACACTTCCTATTCTAAATAATGCATTGATAAGAGTTGATGATAAAAAAGTATCCATTATAACCACCAATCTAGATATGGCAATTATTGATTTTTTACCCGTCTCTAGTTCTGAAAACGGAGTAATTACCTTACCAGCTAAATTATTAGCAGAGTTTATTTCTAATCTTCCAAAGGATGAAAAAGTTGAAATTACCTCAAAAAATAATAAAGCTACTATTAAAGCCGGTAAGTATTCATCAGTAATTAATGGTTCTTCAGCTGATGATTTTCCAGAGCTACCAGAGATTAATGAAAAAACCGCAGTTATTTACAAGATAGATATTAATGATTTTAAAAATAGTATTAATGAAGTGATGATTGCTACTTCTAATGATTTAACTCGTCCCGCCCTAACTGGTGTTTATTTTAATACTATAAATAATTCCCTTCATATTGCAGCTACCGATGGTTACCGTCTTGCAGAGAAACAAATCATCAATAAGGTAGAAAATGAAATTTCGGCCATTGTGCCAGCATCTTCTCTTCAAGAAGTATTAAGAGCTATAAATGATAGTATAGAAGAAATAGAAATTACCTTTAATGATGATTTGGTACGTTTTCGCCTTGGTGAGATTGAAATTATTTCTAAATTAATTGATGCAAGTTTTCCAGATTATCAAAAACTCATACCAAAAGAAAACAATATTAAAGTTAGCCTAAATCGTGATGAACTATTAAGAGTTACAAAACTTGCCGCTTTATTTTCTCGCTCAATTGGCGGATCAATTATTTGTGAAACTAAAAAACCAAATTTGTTCTCTGTTAAATCTATCACAAATGAATTTGGCGAGAATAATTCAGATATAGAAACCACAATTAAGGAAGAAGGTAAAATAAGTTTAAATTCTAGATTTTTAATTGATGCACTTAATTCTCTTGAAGAATCAGAAATAGATTTAGAATTTTCTAATAGTCTTTCACCTATTCTTCTTAAAAATAAGAAAAATAATAAATATAATCACATTATAATGCCACTTAACTCATGATTATAAAGTCTGTTAAACTTACAAATTTTAGAAATCACACCAGTTATTCTTTAAACTGTAAAAACCAAACCACGATTATTTTTGGTGAAAATGGCTGCGGCAAAACATCGGTTTTAGAAGCAATATATATATTAACTCGTGGAAAGAGTTTTCGAGCAACAGACTCAGAGATATTAAAACGCGGAAAAGAGTATTATAGAGCTGAAATAGAATTTGAAAATGGTATTAAAACAACTGTTACTTATGATGGAAAAAATAAAAATTATATTGTTCAAGATAAAAAAACCAAACGTTTACCAAAAAAACAAAAATATCCGGTTATTTTATTTTTACCATCCGACCTAAATTTAATATCTCATTCCCCAGGTTCTCGTCGAAAGTATTTTGATCAAATCTTTAGTCAATTTAATGAAAAATATAATGAAGCTCTTTTAAAATATGAAAAAGCACTAAAGCAAAGGAATGAATTATTAAAAAATAAAGATCTAACTTCATCTCAGTTGTTTTCCTGGAATATTCTTCTCGCAAAATATGGCACTATTCTTTTTGGTTATCGTAAGGAATACATTGAAGAAATAAATAAATATTTTACAGAAATATATCAATCAATTATGAATAATAAGGATAGAATAGATATAGAATATACCACTGAGATATTAAATAATTCAGAAAATGATTATTATAGTAAACTTGAGAATAATTACCAAAAAGATCTTATTTTAGGTCATACCAGTTTTGGTGTGCATCGAGATGATTATTTATTTAAATTAAACCAGGAATTAGCAAATGGCTCAGCTTCACGTGGCGAAACACGATCAATTATTTTGGCTTTGAAATTTATTGAAGCAAATCTCGTTTACCAAAAAACCCATATAAAACCACTTGTTTTATTAGATGATGTGTTTTCAGAATTAGATGAACAAAGAAGAAAACATTTAGTTAATAATTTTAAAGAAAATCAGATAATCATTACTAGTGTTGAGAATATTTAGCAATATTATAATATTCATCTATAAATGCTATTACTGGATTATTAGTTCCCTCAAAATACTTAATACTATTATATGCAGTACTATCGTTACTATATTTTTTAAGAGCTGCAGTCGCTCGAGCTAAAGAAACATATCTTTGTGCATATTTATAAGTATCCCACTCGGGGTTATTGTTAGAGTTTACAAAAGATGCACCAGAAGCAATTCTTTTATTGTTTTCAGATGAATTAGCAAATCCAGTTATCATAGTTAGAATATCTGGCATAAATCCAATAGAAGAAGAACGATTAGATATAGTATTAAGTATTCCACCATCCATTACACCAATTGGTGTAATTCTTTCGTTATTATAAATAATAAAGTCGGCTAGTTTAGAATTTTTATTAATAGTTCTTGTTCCAGAAGCATCTAAACTGGTATTATTCTCTATAAAACTAATAAAGCCAGGGTCATTAAAAGGATTATTAAGCGTTGTTGTGTCAAAAGTAACAATTTCCGAACATTGCGATGAACCAACTGCCCCAATCGAACCTATAGTTTCACAATCACCAAATGATGTTAAATAGCCCTTATCTCCTTCTGCAAAACTTGAAGGAAGTAAAGAACTAAACGCTCTTCCAACGCTTGATGAAAATACCTTCGCACTAGATATTATAGAATCTCCCCCAAAATCCCTAATACTTAAAGCAAAATTATAAAAGATAGATCCAAGAAAAGTATTTTTAGAAGTTATATCAAAAGGACTCCTATTTAATCTATCAGCTTTTGCATCCATTGCTAAGATATTGGAGTTAAGTCTTGCGTATTCAGATATAGTTTCTGCATCTCCTGCTGTACCGCCACTTGCTTTTGCTAACTCTTTTCCAACGTTGATTGCTCCTTCAACCAAGAATTCACCAGCGTTAATACCATTAATTGAGTCATAAGAATTATTAATTAATGAATTAGAGATAGTAGGAGTGACTTTATTAAGAATATCTACAGACGCTACGTTATTTCCGTTGTTTATTAATCTACCAATTGACCCCTTAATATTAGAAGAAGTAGAAGCAACAGTTGTTGAGACCGAACCACTATCACTTATTCCTATTTGATTTTCTACGGTTTTTAAAACTCTGTCAGAAGAATAATTTTTTACCGCTTCAGTATTTACTTTATTTCCAGATAATAAAGCATATAAACTTGGTGAATCAAGAGCTGTACCTGAAACTTTAACTATTTCCCCAGTCTCAACATCTACAACTTCACTTTCACTAGTTTTATACAAATAGTTCATCGCCTCATTAATTTTTGAATCGTTTCCGTCGCCCGCCTTCATTTTACTTATATTTTCCATAAATAGTAAATAAAACAAACTAGAACGTTGTTCTTTTGAAATTGTATCTGCCACTTTAAGTGAATCCGCCGCATTTAAAGTTGCTACTTCAGAAGTAGTAGCAGAATTTTTATTTGCAACATTACTTATAAAACTTTCTGCACCACTACTAGTATTAGTAGCCTCTCCACGCGTTTCGTAATCATAATATGTTTCTACTTCAAGGGTATTTTCATTTATTTTTGTTTTTTCTACAATTTCTGCATTATTAACATTAATATTATTTCCATTTCCGATTTTTTCCATCATTACGTCATTAAAATCCGATTTATCAGTATAGTTATTTCTATTAGTACCAATTTTTCTAAAAACATCCATTGCGGCATCATCGTAATAATAAGCTGCCCTAGAATAAGTTGCATTATTAAATGCATTGTAGAGTTCGATATTAGAGTTAATTTCACTTATAAAATTATCAGCCGTGATAATTTGGTCATTTATCTTTAAAACTAATTGTCCATCCGTTTGATTACTTTCAATAAATTCATCGCCATCAATATAACCCACTAAAACTCCATTTTTAGATAATATTTTAGCGGTATCCTCTGGAATTTCACCGTTATACAAAGCCTGCTGAAAAACTATTTTTTTACTTTCCACAGCGTCAGCATATTGTACGTCAGTTTCCTCAACTAATCTTTCCGAAATTGTTGAGGGAATTAGATTACCAAGGCCAAAAAATAAAGCAAAAAACAAAATAGCAATCGTTAAAAATGCCATTGCGCCAAAAGAGGCAATTTTTTTAGTAATTCCCTTCTTTTTATTTTTAGTTTTAGAAATATTAGCAACAAATTCATTTCCAGAAGTTGCCGATAGCTCACTGTTTCTCAATAATTCCTCTGCGCTCATAGTTTTGACCTTATAATGTTTAAATTATAACATATTTTGGTATAATTAAAAGTAATGGAAAAAGAGCCAATATACGTAGAAAAGATCATTCCCGGAGGCGAAGCTTTGGGCCAGCTTAAGAATGGTAAAAAAATATTTTTTTGGAATGCGTTACCGAAAGAAACAGTTATAAATTATCAAATCATAAAGAACAAATCTAACTACACAGAAGCCATAGCTACCGAAATTGCGGATATATCTAAATATCGTATTAAACCAAAAGATAATTGTTTTCTTTCCACTTCACCGTGGCAGATTTTTGATTATTCATATGAATTAAAAACCAAACAAGAATTAGTAAAAGAAATATTTCGTGAGCACGAAATAGATATAATAGAGCCAATTATTATCACCGACAAGAGGGATTATTATTATCGTAACAAGATGGAATATGCTCTGTATTGGAATAATAGTATTAATAAAATTGAACTCTCCTTCCATGAGCGTGGCTCTCATCGTAAAATACCTATTAAAAAATCATCCATAGAACGTTCAGAGATTTTTGATTATGCTTTAAAAGTTGTTCAAGAATTAAATTCAAAACATGAAGAAGCGCGCGAATATCAGTCCCTACTCCTTCGCTGTAACCAGAAGGGAGAAATATCGGGCGGTTTATACGAAAACAAAAAACCACATCCTTCTTTTAATAATCTTACCGATAGAATTTTAGAAAAAAAGTACTTTTATTCTCCGAATGGTTTTTTTCAAATTAATTTACCTGTATATGAAATGGCACTAAATGAAATAAAAAAATATATCACCACCGAAAAAGTCTTAGATCTTTATGCTGGCGTAGGAACCATTGGTCTTTCGGTTGCTTCCGATAAAAAGCTTACTTTGGTTGAATGTGATAAATTTGCCTATAAAGAACTAGCTAATAATTATAAGAATACATTAAAGAAAGAGCATCTCGACATAGTTTTATCTAAATCAGAAGAAGCGTTAAATTATATTCAGCCAAGTCAAACGGTTATTTTAGATCCGCCTCGTGCGGGATGTGACCGGAAATTGATTGATAAGATTAATGAGATTAAACCGCAAACAATAGTTTATTTATCATGTAATCCTTCTACTCAAGCTCGAGATATTAAACTATTATTAGATAATTACAAAATTATTAACATTAAAACATTTAATTTTTTTCCACACACGCCACATATCGAAAATCTAGTTGTTTTATCTCTTTAATAATTTAGAAAATCATGCTAAACTATTTTAAAGACGGAAAGGTGGCCGAGTGGTTGAAGGCGCACGCTTGGAAAGCGTGTGTGCGGGCAACCGTACCGCAGGTTCGAATCCTGTCCTTTCCGCCACGCCAAAAATGGAGAAAAAAGGTGAGCGAAAATATCATAATAGAATTAAAAGGACTAACAAAGCGCTATGGCTACGGAGACACCGAGTCATTCGCTCTTAATAATTTCGACCTAACGATTAAACGCGGCGAATTTATTATGATTATGGGGCCAAGTGGCTGCGGTAAAACTACCTTATTAAACATAATTGGTTTACTAGATCGTGCCACAAAAGGAGAATATATTTTAAATGGCGAGAATGTTGCTAGTATTTCTGCTAGACGCCAAGCTCGCCTGCGTGCCAAAAAAATCGGTTTTATCTTCCAAAATTTTAATTTAATAGAAGATTTGCCAGTTCTAGAAAATGTTGCTCTTCCCTTAATCTATACCGGCTATTCAAAAACCGCAAGATTAAAAAATGCCTCAAACGCCCTAAAACGCTTTCATCTTCAAGAACGTGAATACTATTTACCATATCAACTTTCTGGCGGTCAGCAACAGCGCGTTGCTATAGCTCGTGCGATTGTTAGTGATCCAGAAATCATCCTTGCTGACGAACCAACAGGCAATCTTGATTCTCGCTCCTCACGTATAGTTATGGATGAATTAAAAGCTATTCATGAGGAAGGTAACACTATTATCATGGTAACACATAATCCGGCCCTCACAGTATATGCTACACGCGTAATAAATATGTTAGATGGAGCTATTGATACCGACGTCAAGACTGTATCTGATCAAAACCTCCCTCAACCTATAAGTGTTAAGATAAAAAAGAAATCAGACATGAAAGAACCATCAGAATCAGAAGCGTCAGACTCTCATAAAAGTCATAAATCAAGGAGAAAAAAATAATGGCAACTCTTCTTCGAACGCATTTTAGGCTCGCACGTACTTCTATTAAAGAAAATCGTACACGTTCTTTTTTAACTTGCCTTGGAATAGCAATTGGTGTAGCGAGTATTGTTTTAATATTGTCTCTGATGGGTGGTATCTCTAATCTCGTAAGAAATGAAATTAATGAAATTGGTTCTGATTTAATTGTAGTAAGACCTAAGTCAACTAAGGATACCCTAGATAATATCATTAATGAACTTACCTCTGCAAATACTTTTGAAAAAAGTAGTCTTACTCTGTCCGATGTTACGGCGATTTCAAAAGTTGAAGGCGTTTCCGCTGTTGCTCCAATTGCTATTTCTACCAACACAATTGCTTCAGAGAAAAACACCTTGTCTTCCGTTTCAGTTCTTGGCACCAACCTAGATTTTATCAAAATTGAACCATTAGCTCTTCGCTACGGAGCATTTTTAACAGACAATAATGAAGAAAATTCAGTTGTGCTTGGCCACACTTTATCTTTAGCACTCTTTAATACAATTAATTCAACAGTTGGAAAGACGGTTAGTATCATGGGTGAAAAATTCATGATAGTTGGTGTTTTAGATGAAATTGATCAGTCGATTAGTTTTGATAATATAGATTTTGATAATGCCCTTATTATGGACGCCAAAAGCCTAGATAAAATTACTGGCTCTACTCAAATTCAGCAAATCAATATAAAAGCCGCTAATACTGATAGTTTAAATAAAATATCTGACGATATTAGAAATACACTTTCTAGTCAAAAATTAGGTGACCAAAATTTTACAGTTGCACACGGTGAAGAAATCACGCATCCAGCCAGTTCCCTATTTTCTATAGTTTCAGGCATGCTAACGACGGTAGCGGCAATTTCTCTCATAGTTGGCGGTATTGGTGTTATGAATATTATGCTCGTATCCGTGGCAGAACGATCTCATGAGATAGGCGTACGTAAAGCTGTAGGCGCTTCTTCGCGCAATATTTTGATGCAATTTTTATTTGAAGCCTTAATTCTATCTATTCTAGGAGGTATTTTTGGTCTCATTCTTGGCTATATTTTAGCTTTTATTATTTCTATTATTACTCCGTTTTCACCGTATATCAGTTGGGAAATTATTCTCGTCACTTTCCTTACGACGATTGTTGTGGGTATTCTCTTCGGTATTTATCCAGCTATTAAAGCTGCTTCCAAAAATCCAATCGATTCTCTCAAGCATTATCGTTAGTGATATAATAGATTTATGAAAAAGATTCTAGAAAAGCTCCCCTTTTATAATCAGGCTGTTCTTCCATATCATTGGCTTCAGGCTGCGATTTCTAGCGCCAAATATGGTTATCCTGCAAAAAAACTGCGAGTCATAGGAGTAACCGGCACAAATGGCAAAACCACAACTTGTTTTATGATTTGGCAAATGCTTCGAAACGCTGGTTATAAAACTGGCATTATGACGACAGTAGCCTACGGTGTAGATAAATTAAAACCAGAATTAAATCACATGACAACCGTAGATGCTTTAACCTTAAATAAACGCATCGCAGACATCAAAAATCAGGGTATAGAATTTCTTGTTTTAGAAGTTACATCGCATGCCCTTGCAGAATTTCGTACCCTAAATATTCCTTTTGAAATAGCTGTTTTTACAAATCTTACTCACGAACACTTAGACTATCATAAGACCATCGCAAATTATCGCGCCGCAAAAGGAAGATTATTCAAAAAAGCTAAGTATAGTATTTTAAATGCCGATGACCCATCTACTAAATATTACAAGAAATTAACAAAGAATTATTTAACATATGGCATAAATAATGGCAATTTTCGCGCAAATTCCATTAAATTAACCACGAATGGCGTAAAATATTCATGTGGTGATATAAATATAGAGACTAATATTCCCGGGGAATTCAACGTTTACAATTCCCTAGCAGCTGTCTTAGTTGGGAAAAAACTTGGGCTGTCAAATGAGCAAATAGAATCCGGCATTAGCTCACTAAAAGAAGTTGAAGGACGTATGAACATAATAGATGAAGGTCAGCCATTTACGGTTATCGTAGACTATGCGCATGCTCCAGATGCTATAGAAAAAGTGTTTGATTCCGTCAAAAGCCATCAAGGAAGAATTATATCAGTTCATGGTGGAGCTGGTCGTCGAGACCCTTCTACTCGCCCAATCCGTGGTGAAATTCTTGGTCGTCATTCGGATATCGTTATTATCACCGAAGATGATTCCCGTGACGAGGATCCAGAAGAAATTGCGGCAGGATTTATTAAAGGGGCAGAAAAAGTAGGAAAAATCCTCAACAAAGATTTATTTAAAGAATTAAATCGAGAAAAAGCTATAAAAATGGCTCTACGGTTAGCTAAAAAAGGAGATCTAGTATTGATTCTTGGGAAAGGTCACGAAAAAACCATCCTCCGCGCCGACGGCCCCCACGACTTCGAAGACATTAAAGTCGTGAAAAAGATACTAAAAAACCAAAAATAAGTTTTGTGTTATTCAGGGATATATTCTGCTAACCCATCAATTATTTTTTCGTTATCAATTCCAAGGGCCGTAGCAATTGCCGTCGCGCACGCCATATAAGAAACTGCGGTTTCACCCGGTACAAAAGAAGCAACAGAAATAATCTCTGATTTTATTACAAATGTAGCCTCTACGCCCTTATTATATAGTTTAGAATTAAGTATTTTAATGTCAGGACTAGACTGACCAAAAGTAATTGTTTTATCTTTTCCCTTAAACTCTTCGAACACTTCATAATTGATATCATCATGATTCAAAACTACTATCTCTGGATTCATATCAAAAAGAGTTTTTTCATTATCCAAGAATTCTTCCGGTTGCATGTCGGATAAATTAGCTGTCACGAAATTAGTCATTGCAGCAACATTTACTGGTAATCCATAAAATACATTATCTCTCAACCCTTCAGCTGGCACAGTTACGACCACATAATTAGCCCCAGCCTTCCATGCATCCGATAAAAACTTATGCAACATTCCAACCTTAAAAGGTTGATCGGATGCCAATACCGCAACTTGCTCACCTGCTGCACGCAATATCTCGTGCACAAAATGAGCCACCTTAGTTTTACCGGTCGTCCCAGTAATTGCAATTAATTTCATATCACGCATCGGATTGCCGTAATATGTTTTTAATGCCTTCGCTTTGATTTTTTGAGCGCTTGCCTTCAATCCACCTTTTTTGTTTTTACCTCGATTATCTTTTGACCTCTCTGTCATAATAGTTTAATTATATCACCATTCTCTTGTATAGTAAATTACTCCAATAATTTACAAACCAAACTTACTATTAATTCTTTCTCGCTTGGCTTACTTTCTGCAATTAATAATGTGATAGCCGTTAGAGCTCGATCGGAGATTTTTGTTTCACCATTTTTAGTTAAATGATAATCATTTAAAGTTAGAAACAAAATAAATAAGAGTGCGCCAATTCTTTTATTCCCGTCATAAAAAGGATGGTCCTTAATTATAAAATACAGTAAGTTGGCTGCTTTTTCCGGTATACTCTGGTAAAGTTCTTTATCATCAAAGCTTTGAAAGATTGCTGCTATACTCCCACTAAATAACTCGCCTCTTTCTTTACCAAATAAATCCGATCCCTTCACATTCTTTTTCAAATTATTAACGGCAGATCTACAAATATTAATAGTTAATTCTTTTATATGTTTTTTTGGAGACATAAAGGATAAATCAATAAATCCATCATCGTATTCTTCTAATGTCTGAAAGCTACCAGTATATTTTGAGATAACCTCTAATATTCCATTTGCTTCTCCAGCGTCAAGTTCATTCTGAGCAGTGAGTCTTCTAACTAAAAACATCATGTTTTCTACATCATGAAGTTTTTTTAATTCCTTTCTTTCTCTAATTGCCTTTAATCTGCGCTCATTTACCACTACACCATTAATCAGGTATTTTCGTAATGTGTTTGTGGCCCATACTCTAAATTGTGTTGCTTTCTTAGAATTTACCCGATACCCAACCGAAATAATTGCATCCAAATTGTATACCCTAATTTCTCGTCGCACCGTTCTGTTGCCTTCTTTTCGAACCACGAAAGTTTTTTTCGCGGTTCGTTTATGCTCTTTATCATTAGGGATGGAATTTTCTGATAATTCCCCTTCCGCATAAATGTTTTTAAGATGAATTTCAATACTACGTCTAGATACTCCAAAAACCTGCGCAATCTGGTCAATGCTAGCCCATAAAGTTTCACCCTCAGTATCTACGTCAAAAACGACCTCGCCCGAAAGACCTTTAAAAATTTCGATTCTATTTTCTTGACCTTCCATTCCTCTAAATTATACCAAATAAACAAAAAACACCAAAAATGGTGGAAGCGAAAGGATTCGCATCGAGCGAAGCGAGATTCAACGAACCCATCTATGGTTTTTTAAAAAAAATGGCGGAAGCGAAAGGATTCGAACCTTCGAGACTGTTGCCAGCCCACACGATTTCGAGTCGTGCGCCTTCAACCACTCGGCCACGCTTCCACCTAACATTCTACTATAAAAATGTAATTTTTACCACATTTCCCCAAAAATATGTTATAATAAAAATGTCACCTGCAAGGGTGATGCTCATTTAATTTCTAGGTGGATGTAAAGATTTTTTCTATGCATCCACATATGCGCCCGTAGCTCAGCTGGATAGAGCGTTTGCTTGCGGAGCAAAAGGTCGTAGGTTCAAATCCTGTCGGGCGTACCAAAATCAAAAGAAGACTCCTAAGGGGTCTTTATTTGTTTATAAAAAAACAACGCCGAGATTGCTCTCGGCGTATCATTGGTTTGGTCACAGGTCAGGATTATTCCCGACTTTTTTTAATCTTTTTAGCCTGACGACATCGATATAGGCGTCGTCATATTTTTCGCGACAGCGGAACATCTCATCTTTTGCTTTTCTGTATAAAGCTAAAGCCTCCTCGTAGTCTTTTTTAGCCTTTTCAAAAGCTTCCTTTTTTTTAAAGAGGCGAGTTTTATCTACTACCGGGGCTGTTCTTTCAGCCTTTTTTCTGGCAGTTTGAGTCTCCTCAATAATTTTTTTTACCTCATCGTTAATAAGGTTGCGTTCTTTAAGTGCAGCGTGAGCTTTCGCAAATTCCAGCTCTGCATCGGCCGAACCAGCTTCAAACAGCTGATTCCCTCTCTCAAAGATTTTTTTCATTCGCTGATGTTCAGCGTTGGCTTTTTCGAGAAGAAACTTGATTTTGACATCATTGTCGTCTCGAACCTGGTTATATTCGTCCCAAATTCGATTAGATTCTGAGGCTAGTTCGGAGACGGAGTTTGCTTCAGCCGTCATCGCGGCATAAGCTTCCTGTTTAATCCGAAAAAAATGATCCAAGAGGTTTTTAGCCTCATCCTTTTTTCTGCGAGCGGCCAAAAATTCATCAAACCTGGCATCTCTAATTCTAACTGAGTTTTTTAGTCTAACATCAAATTCCAAATGTTTCACCTCCTTCACCAAACCAATTTTTAAATTACGAGCTCAAAAAACAAACTCTTTAAATATTATATCATACTTTACCGAAAAAATCAAGCATTATTATTAAAATTATACATTTATTAAAAAACTTATGTTACAATGAAAACATGTGGGAATTAATTACAAATATTATACTTATACTATCAATCATTACTTTAGCATTTTTTGCGTGTCTTGGTCTATACCAATGGATTACGCGAAAGTCATTTAAAAGAATAGATAAACAAATCCGTTGGATGATTTTACCTGTTATCTTGGTAGTTATTACATATTTAATTTTCGATAAACTACTCCCCGTAATTTTTCCAAACACTATGCCTACGCGCCCAAATGGATCTGGTGAGCCGTCATTCCCTTCCACTCACGTGCTAGTTGTTACGACGATTTTCTTTCTTGCCACCATTGTGCTGCCAAAATACATCAAAAATCGTACAGCCCGCATTATCCTAGAAATTCTTATGATTGTACTAATATCCCTAAACTGTATCGGTAGAGTATATGCCAATCTCCATACCCCAGTAGACGTAATCGGCGCCCTCATTTTTGCCTTTGTTTATAGCGAAATCTTTTATCAAATTATCAAAAAACGTAAAGCCAAATCTAAAGATGAGTAGTATTTTTACTAAAATTATCAACGGCGAAATTCCCTGTTATAAGATTTACGAAGATGACAAAACATTTGCGTTTCTTGATATTCACCCAGAAACTAAGGGCCACACTTTAGTTGTTCCCAAAAAAGAAGTTGATAAGATTTATGATCTCCCAGATGAAGATTATATTGCGTTGATGTCTACGGTTAAAAAAATCAGCAAACATATGGAGGAAGTACTAAACTCTCGTACACTGTTAAAAGTAATTGGTACAGATGTGCCACATGCGCATGTCCATCTTCTTCCCTACGATGAAGAATGGACTCATGGTCGCACTCTTGACCTTTCTAAGGAAGAATTTGAGGAAATCCGCGCCAAACTCGCTTTGTGATATAATTAAATCATGAAGTTTTCTAGTAGTTATGAACCGGGGGAATATGAATCAGAGATTTATGCCGCTTGGGAGGCCAGTGGTATTTTTAATCCTGCAGTCCCTACTATACCAATAGATAATGATGGCGATGGTATAGACGATCGTAGTAAAACTAACACTTATAGCATCGTCATGCCTCCACCAAATGCTAACGGAAATCTACATATTGGCCATGGGCTCACTGTTGCACTAGAAGACTCTCTCACCCGTTATTATCGTTTAAGAGGTAAATCTACATGGTATATTCCAGGTGCCGACCACGCTGGTTTTGAAACCTGGGTTGTATATGAACGTGAGCTAGAAAAACATGGACATACGCGTTTTGAATATGATCGCGATGAGCTATACTCTCGTGTTTGGAATTTTGTCGCCGAACAGCGCGGCAACATGGAGCTTCAACTTCGCGCTCTTGGTGCATCTTGCGCTTGGGATGATTTAACTTTCACTCTTGATGAAAATGTTATTGATCGTGTCTATACGACATTTGAAAAAATGTGGAATGATGGTCTCGTTTACAGAGGTGAAAAATTAGTTAACTATTGTCCAAAACATCAAACAGCTTTTGCTGATATAGAAGTAGAACACCAAGACGAAAAAGGTACACTTTGGGATATTGAATACAGATTAGCGGAAAATACCGATTTAGATGCTGTAATTGTAAGTACTACTCGTCCAGAAACTCTTTTCGGCGATACGGCCGTAGCTGTCAATCCTGCAGATCCGCGCTACAAAGAATTGATTGGTAAATATGTAGAATTACCACTCACGGATCGCAAAATTCCAATTATTGCCGATGAACACGCCGATCCAGAGTTTGGTACCGGAGTTGTTAAAATTACCCCGGCACACGATTTTGATGATTTTGAGGTCGGAAATCGCCATAATCTCGAACGAATCCAGGTAATTTCCGAAGATGGACACATGGTAAATGTTCCAGAAAAATATTTTGGTCTTACCACCTCCGATTGTCGCAAAGAAGTCCTAAAAGACCTCAAAGAGCAAGGACTTTTAAAAGACGAGAAAAAAATTGTTCATTCTGTCGCGCATTGTTATAAATGTGGCACCATTTTGGAGCCGATGTTAAAAGAGCAATGGTTTATTGACGTAGAAAAACTCGCAAGCGTTGCAATTTCACATCTTGAAGCAAACGAAATTAAGTTCTATCCAGAAAACAAGCAAAAAGTCCTTATTAATTATTTAAAAGGTCTTAAAGATTGGAATATTTCTCGTCAAATTCCTTGGGGTATTGCTATCCCGATGTTTAGAAAAGTCGATGTCTCAGCCACCGATGAGCCAGATTGGATCTTTGACCGTCGCACCAATCTAAAAGAAATCGAAAAAGCCGGCGTTAAATATGTTCGTGATGAAGATACTTTTGATACTTGGTTTTCAAGCTCTCATTGGCCAATCGTTTGTACAAATTGGACTGCAGAAAACAATAATCCATACTATCCATTAAATGTGATGGAAACCGGTGCCGATATCTTATTTGCCTGGGTGGCTCGCATGATTATGATGGGAATCTATGTTACCGGCGAAGTGCCATTTAAAGCAGTCTATTTGCATGGTCTCGTTCTGGACGCCGAAGGTAAAAAGATGAGTAAATCTAAAGGTAACGTTATTAATCCTATGGATCTTGTTGCAAAATACGGTTCTGACGCTTTTCGTCTTGGTATTCTTCGTGGCCGCTCCGCCGGCATGAATCAAGCTTTCTCTGAAAATTCTGTCATCGCAGGCCGCAATCTCACCAACAAACTCTGGAACATCTCCCGCCTCATCCAAAGTATTATAGATGAGGAATTCGAGGATAATACCATTGAGGGGCTTCCGGAGGCTGCTGCCGAGGATGAGCGCCCGAACCCCGTGAAGACGGGAGTGAGGGACGCGACCCGAAATGGTATTATCTCGAATTCTTATACTACAAACAATATGGGTGAAGACTGGATTTGCCGCGAAATAAACAATTGTCTAGAGCAAGTCGAAAAATCTATGAGAGGATATCGTTTTGCCGAAGCAGTTGAAACTTTATATCAGACGATTTGGGACAAATATGCCGATTGGTTTATCGAAAGTCAAAAAATATTTAAAAATACCTCACTCTTGAAGAAAACTCTCGAAACCTTATTAATAGCGCTACATCCTTTCGCTCCTTTTGTCACTGAGGCGATTTGGCAAAATCTTAGCTGGACGGATGGTTTTATTGCTACCGCTAATTGGCCAGCAAAGCTTAAATATGACCCAATTTCAGCCGAAAACTTTGAAAACATAAGAATTATCGTGTCTGAAGTCAGAGCCACCTTACAGGCCCTTCCAGGCACCAATAACGCGAAATATCCATTATTATATGACAACGATAGCCTGGTTGCAGAAAATGAGCTCTTAATTAAAACACTTACGAAAGCTCCGACCATCAATTCTCTTAATGGTTCCCCGCGTGGACTACGACTAGCCCTTGCTAATCACGAAGTATATCTTGATGTGTCTGAATCAGTTGTAAATAATTATAAAGAAGCTCTCACAGAAAAAATACTTGCCGTAGGCCGTGAACTGGATGCTCTTAATGCTCGCATGATGAACCCAAATTACGTAGAAAAAGCCCCAGCTCACCTCGTCAAAGAAACCACCGACCAAATCAAAGAAAAAGAATCTCTCATCTCCCGCCTAAAACAACAATTAGAGATTGTTTAGTTTAAAATACAACGGATAATTGATTAAAATATTTATTTTACAAGCAAATGTTTAGTATCCCAAGCCACTCTTTGTAGATCTTGTAAACTAGTATTTGGGTCATCCCAAGACTTCGGCATAGAAAGTCCGCTTGCTTTTATGGCCCTCTTAAAACCGCGTCTATCAGCTTTCATCGCCTCCTGTGCTTCACGGTACGCCTTCTCTTTACGCCTACCATAGTCTTCCTTATTGCCAAATGCACGTATTTCCTCCATTTCTCTAAAATGCTTTCTTTCTTCTGCCGTGGTAGATTCACCCTTCTTTTGGCGTTTCATTTCAGCTTTGGCTTGGTCTTTTGCTGAAAGATCTTTTTCCTTCTCTTGTGCCCGTTTTTCATGGTTAATTTTTCTCTGCAGTTGAAAGAACTCAGCATCAAATGCTGCGCGTGCAGCTGCGGCTGGGATATTAGCCCCATAAGTTTCGACGTTGTAATCACGCTCAGCCTGTTGACGAAATCTTTCATCATTTTCTCTTTGAGCTTCAAGAAAATCTTGACTAACGCTAGATTCTCTATTTGTCAATCCGTTATCTTTTTGTGAGTTGAAAAAAGTATTAATTTTTGCGCGTTGTTCGCTTAACATCCTATCTCGAGCGGCTTGGTCGTAGTCGATTGGTGAACTAAATTCTTTTTTGCCAGCAAATTCAACATCGCCGGTGCTATCCCATTCAATCCCATTAGACTCGCCAAACTCACCAGAACTATTGCCACCCAACTCATGATTTTTCATAATTAATTAATAACCTCCAACTTATACTTAAATTATATATCATTCAAACAAAAATACCTAAAAATATGCTAAAATATTTCTATGAGCTTCTAGCTCCGCAACTTAAGTTTGAGTGTTTTTTGTTTACGTAAGGAGGGGTGTTAATTTGGGAGTTAAGCTAACCAAAAGATTACAGAAAGTCAAAACTCCTTCTGAAAGGCTCGTAACAGTCTATCAGATCAAAGCAACTCAAGATTTTACCATTGTAATCTACAACGGTATAGATTACCAAACCGAAAAGATTAAAAAAGGCGACCTGGGCGGCTATGTCGAAGAAGGCGTTATTCTAGGGGAAAACTCTTGGCTACACGCTGATTCTATAATTTTCGGCAAAAGTAGGTTTGATGGCGTAACTTGTGGCTATGTTAGGATCGAGGATTCCATGGTTGACGAAGGATCCATTATTGGAGGAAGGACTATAATTACAAATTCCACTATCGGCAAGTCTACCACCGTGGCAGGAACCACATCAATTAAGGATTCCAAAGTTCAAAATAAAGCCTTGATTATCGGCACAATTATTCGCGAGTCAAGAGTTCGTGAAGGAGCAGTAATTAAGTGTGCTGGTACTATCGTTAAAGACGATGTTAAAGGAAATCGTTTTAGCAAAAAATAAAACAACAAAACACTCAAACAGAGGTCACATTAGCGTGGCCTCATTTTTTATTGAACTTATCAAGATTAAACAACGGTTTTTTATCACCGTTTATAATTCCCTGCGCCTTCCGTAAAAGTTTTTCAAGCGCAACCTCCGAAGAAGCCGACCCCACATGTACAGTTTTCACCACCTTCGTTCCCTCTTTGTAGCATACCTGAACGCCAGTCGCACCGGAAGTCGTCTTGAATTTTCTTATATAAGCCATAAGCTAATTATACACCACAATTCCCCAATCTTTTCCACAGAAATAAAACGAAAAAATCTAATTCTATCTAATATCTAGCAACCACGAAGGCTAGCAACCAGCTTGACAAATCAAAACGAAGACACTAAAATCAAGTCAACAGCTGCGGAAAACGCAGTTGGGAGTAACTTTAGCAACCAAGCACGAAAAAAGACCATAGTACGATTATTGCTAAAGACAAAATTTATAAGAAAAAACGACCAGGGAAGTATCCCAGAGCCGAAAATTTTGATATGCAATAAAAAACATAAGCAGTCAATAAAAAGCACGTGTTTATATGTGTGCTATAATGAATACATGGAAATTCCATTATTACAGTCACAAGATTGGGCGGGTTTACAAGATAGTCTTGGCGAAAAATATTTTATTAAAAAGGGAAGTAATTTTCGTTATTTGGCTATCTTAAAAGATACCCCACTTGGTAATTATCTTTATCTTCCATATGGCCCAGTTTCGTCTGATGTTTCTGGATTTAAAGAGGCCATCAAATCATTATTTAATCTCGCAACAGAAAATAATTCGATATTTATCAGAATAGAACCCCAAGATCAACGTTTTATAAAATACTTTCCTAAAAATACCAAAAAAACCAAAGATTTAAATCCAAAAGAAACTTGGGTTTTAGATTTAAAAAACGAATTAGATGATAAACTACCTCAAAGATTAGTCCGATATCATAAAAATGCTGCGAAAAATGGAATAAAAATTATAAAAAGCAATGATCCAAATGATATAGAAAAACTAATAACTCTTCAGAAAAATTTAGCTAAGAAAAAGGGAATCAATACTTTTTCGGAAGAATATCTAAAGACCGAATTAGCGCAACCATTTGCAACCTTATATTTGGTAGAATATGACAATCAGGAAACCGGTAAAAACGAAATAATAGCAGCTGGTTTAGTTTTTGACGATAAAACTACCCGCTATAACCTTCAAGGCGCCCAGAGTGATAAGGGAAGAAGATTACATGCTACAGGGATTCTCACTATTCAACTCATAAAAGACGCTAAAGAAATAGGCCTAAAATCTTTCGACTTTTGGGGAATTGCTCCAGAAGGCGCCCCCAAAAATCATCCATGGATGGGATTTACTGAGTTTAAAAAAACATTCAAAGGAGAACAGATTAATTACGCCGGAACTTACGACATTGTTTTAAGGCCAGCAAAATATCGCTTCTATCAACTAATCAGAAAAATAAATCGTCTTAGGAGAAAAGTTTAATATGAAATTTATAACTTTAGAGCCGGAAGTATTTCAAAAATATGCCGAAAAGTCTCCATACAAATCGTTCTATCAAACTCTAGAAATTGCCAAACTCCGCGAAAAAGCCGGTTGGACGCCATATTATTTTGGTGTTGAAGAAAACCAAAAAATAGTTGCGGCAACGATGCTAATTGCAAAACCTAGTTTTTTGGGAAAATCAACTTATTTTGCCCCTGGCGGCCCCCTGCTAGATTTTGAAAACACCGCCCTCTTAAATTTTTTTGTTAAACATCTAAAAACATACATCAAATCACATAACGGGTACATCTTAAATATTGATCCAAATTATGAACTTATTGAGAGAAATCGCAGCGGAGAAGCAGTTGAAGCTGGTTATAATCATCAAAAAGCCCTCAAAAATCTCATAAAACTTGGGTTTAAACCCACAAATTCAACGCAGCCAAAGTATCACTTTGTTATGGAAATAAAAAACCGCACACCAGAAGAAATTATGGCCGATTTTAAACGAAATACCAGAAATCATGTTCGTAAAGCCGAAAAACAAGGCGTCACAATAAGGGAATTAAAAAGGGAAGAATTAAGTGAATTTAAAAGAATTACCGAATCAACCTCAAAGCGTCGCCATTTTGAAGATAAATCCCTAAATTACTACGAACAAATGTATGATTTATTCCACGAAAAAGGAGAAGTGAAGTTTATCGTCGCAGAAGTTAAACCAGAAAACAGCAAAAAAGAAGGCCCTATCGCCATATCAGCTGCGATGTTTATCCTTTATGGAGATGAAATTATCTATTTGTTCTCTGGTAGTGATGAAAAATATATGCGAGAATACAATGCACAGTATCTAATTCAATGGCACATGATAAAATACGCCGCGGAACATGGTTTTAAGAAGTATAATTTTTATGGAATTAATGGTTTACCTAATCCAAATTCAAAAGATTATGGCATCTATGACTTTAAAAAAGGATTTACTTCTGAACAGACAGGCCGTGTCATCGAGTTACTAGGGGCATATGAATTACCGGTTAATAAACCATTCTATTATCTTCACGAATTATTAAGTAAAATCAAGCATCACTAATATGAATTTAGAAGGTCTCACAGAAAAACAAGTTAGCGAAAGGATAAAACAGGGAAAAACCAATCAAATTCCTCGTCAAAATCGCACTACAATCACTAAAATAGTCTTAAAAAATACTCTAACAATTTTCAATATTGTAAATTTGATTCTGGCGTGCATGATTATAGCAGTGGGCGCGTACAAAAATCTCTTATTTATCATTATTGCAATCGCTAATACATTAATTAGTATTATTAACGAAGTAAGAGCAAAAAAAACTGTAGACAAGATGCGTCTTATTTCGGAGCAACGACCAACAGTTATAAGGGGAGGAAAGACTCTTCAGATAAATCAATCTGATTTAGTAGAAGGAGATCTTATTGTTAATTCATTAGGAGATCAGATATTGGTTGACAGCGAAATCAAACAGGGGGTAGTAGAAGTAAATGAGGCGTTTGTTACTGGCGAACAGGATAATATAGAAAAACATCCAGGGGACAAACTCATATCGGGTTCATTTATAGTTTCTGGTTCATGTAAAGCAGAAGCGACGGCGGTCGGAAAGGAAAGCAACCTTAACAAAATTGAATCTTCAGCTCACACCATCAAAACAGCCGATTCTGAATTATTTAAATTGATGAATAATATCGTAAAATATATTTCTTTCGCCCTAATACCAATCGGAATATTGCTTCTATGGAGTAGATTTCGTGTAGACAATTCAGATACTACAACGGCAGTCACTAGTACGGTCGCCTCATTAATCAATATGATACCGGAAGGATTAATTCTATTAACGAGCTCTGTCTTGGCCCTTGCTACAATTAGGCTTAGCAAAAAACAAGTTTTAGTTCAAGATTTATATTCAATTGAAACACTTGCCCGGGTAGATACAATTTGTTTAGATAAGACTGGCACCCTAACGACCGGCAAAATGACGGTTCATGATTATGTAGTAGAAGAAAAATCCTTTGAGAAGGTCCTGACATCGATTCTAAGCCATCAAAACACAGAAAACGCCACTATTATAGCCCTTAAACAAAAGTTTCTAAAAAAGCCCGAAAATGATGAAATAAAGGGGATTACCGAAATAATAGATTTTTCTTCCGAACGAAAGCACTCTGGCATTAAGACAAATAAACATACCTATCTACTTGGTGCTATAGAGTTTATCACTAAAAATAATGATTTGATTAAAAAAATAAAATCCGCCTCTGAAGGATATCGGACTTTGGCTGTAGTAAAAGACAGCACTTTGCTTGGTTATATTCGTCTTGAGGACGAGATACGGTCCGATGCCAAAGATATTATCAATTATTTCTATGATAATGATATAGCTATCAAAATTATATCCGGAGATGATTCTGAAGCGGTAAAATCCATTGCGTCACGTGTAGGCATCAGAGAATTACAAACCTTCAATCTTTCACTAGAAAAAAACCACAATTACGATCTTCTTACTAAAGACTATTCAATCTTCACGCGTGTCACACCGAACGAAAAGAAAAACCTGATAAAATCACTAAAAAAACAAGGCAGAACTGTTGCCATGACTGGAGATGGTGTTAACGATATATTAGCCATGAAAGAGGCAGATGTTAGTCTTGCAATCGGGGAAGGATCCGATGCTGCTCGTCGCAGCGCTAAGCTTGTTTTGCTAAATTCTGGTTTTGAGTCAATCCCGTCTATTATAGATGAAGGACGCCAATCTATTAACAATCTAGAGCGTTCTACTGCTCTATTTCTTGCTAAAACAGTCTACGCGAGCATTTTAGCTCTGATATTCATTTTTATTCCCATTAAATATCCATTTTCCTCTCCCGTAGAAATGTCGCTCTTAAATTTTGCTTGCATCGGTTTTCCTGGTCTTATCCTCGCATTAGAGCATAATACAGAAAGAATCAGAAATCGATTCATTCGCAATATTCTCGAATATTCCACCCCGATCGGCCTCACCATTTCTATCGCCATGCTTATTCTCTCACTTCTGGCCCATTTTGGCGTATTTCCACATTACGATCTCGCCACCACTGCCGTTTTTGTCACTTTTACCATCGATCTCATCCTTATTTATTGGATTTCGCGCCCATTAAATCTGCTCCGCGCCGGACTTCTCCTTACTATTATTAGCATCATGGTTGCCGCCTTTATTATTCCCTTTGCTCACAATTTCTTTGATTTTGTCTTTCTCAATCAAACCAGCCTCATTGTTACCCTTATCACCATCGTTGGCGCAATTATCCTCTTTGAAATCCTTCGGCGCCTCATGCAAAGAATCAGCTCTCGCCTTTTTGACCAAACTAGAATATAGTGTAATTGACAGATACAAGCAGAAATGCTATAAATTCAGCAAGGTTCTTTTAAAAAGGGGGTGTAAGAATGAAAGAACTAAATCTAGAAGGATGCACACGTTTGGCTTGTGAAATTGCCAAACTACGCGGCGAAGAATATCGGCGCGTTTATTACAGGCACATTATTGATCCGAAGCATAATCCTTATAATAATGTAGATTATAATGAGAAATGCCTCAAGAGTCCTCCAACATGTTTAGACGACGGATATATAAGGTCGCTCCAGATGGAGGTAGAAAAAAGAAGTAAAGTCATCCTTTTAAAAAGAAAGATAATAAGATACTACTGGAATCTCGGCCAAACCCCAGATGAAATTAGTAAATACACTGGTATATCCAAAATAATAATTAAAACTTGGATAAAAGAGTTTAACCGGAATAGATCAAAGTATCTCTATCTTTCATAATGCTAGCCCGATTTATTCGGGCTTTTTTATGTTGCTCCAGCAATAATTAATGATATAATAACAACCATAAGTATAAAGGAGTTTTTTATGGAACCAAATAATAGCCCGGCCCCAACCGAAGCCCCAACTTCCACAGCGGAGCCGGTATCGCCAACTCAACCAATTAAATCCGAACCGATAAAACCAAATCCCATCACCTCCTCCAAAACTCTCATTTGGTGTCTCTCTATTTTGGCAATTATCGGCATCGTAGCAGCTGTAGTATTCGCTTATCTCTATTTTACAGTTCCAACCGCTCTACCAGCTTCCCCGACTTCAGATAACCAAAGCTCCACTTCTACCGAATCAGAAACAGACGAAGAAGTCGCCATCACCGACCCACTAGTTAAAAAAGATCTAGATGAAAAAGTAGCCATTCTTCACGGCGTACTTTCAACCGAGCCGACATTCGCTTCTCAATTTCCTAATTATGGTGGTTTATTACTTGGTAGCGGTAATCTTCCTGAAGATGTAAGAATTAGTAATGTGGCATATTGGCTATCCAATTATTTTTCAAGTCCTACAGACGATGAAATAAAAGCCATCATGGCCGATGGAGTATATACTGAAGAAGAAATAAACCAAGGACGTAAGTATATTGAGAGGATTGACGGTGAGCTAATGCGAGAAAAGTATCTAGAGGTTTTTGGCGAGGATATTAAACCTAATCCGCAAGGAGGTAACGGCTGCCCAGTCCATTACAACGACAAATATGATATATTCTACCGAGGATTAGATGGTTGCGGTGGTACTAGTGGCATCATCACCCATTATTATAAAAATGCTTACACCACAAAAGACGACAACGCCTACGTCTATGTCTCTGTAGCCGATTACAATTTAGAAGACAATAATATATATTGTGATTTCTATACAGAAAACAATACTAAGATCTGCGGTACGGCCACAGACCGAGACGATGTTGTATTAAATGAATCCAATTATAAAGATTATGCCCAGTACCGAATTGTCTTCAAAAAATCAGATAAAGGGACTTATTACTTCGTTAAAGCCGAAAAACTCTAGTTTTCAATTGATATTCTAGGATAAATATTTAGTTTAAAAGGGTCCACTGGTTTTATTCCAGTTTGAATTTCATAATAACATGCTGCCGCTACCATTGCTCCATTATCTCCAGACAACGAAGGAGTAGGAAAAAATACAGAATAAGCAGAAAAATGCTTTTCAGCCTCTTCTCTAAGCAGTTTATTTGCGCTCACTCCTCCTGCCACTACTACTGACTTTGTATCTGGGTGCTCCCCTAATGCCGTCTCAACCTTTTCACACAAAATATCTACCGCAGTTTTTTGGAAAGAAGCTGCAAAATCAGTAATCTGTCGAGGCGTCAACAACTCAGCTAGTTTATGCGAAGGATAAGAAATTGGTACTCCCACCTCTTTTTGGACGGTTCTTAATACGGCAGTCTTAAGTCCTGAAAAGGAAAAATCTAATCCCTCCACCTTTGGATGTGGAAACTTGTATTTCTCGGCATCCCCGTCGGAAGCAGCTGAAGCAATTGATGGTCCACCTGGATATGGCAAACCTAAAATTTTCGCTACTTTATCAAAACACTCCCCCACCGCATCATCTCTCGTCGTCCCGACAATCTTAAATTGATTATGACCCGCCATATAAAGAATTTGCGTATGCCCACCTGACACCACTAATGCCAGCAAAGGGAATGACGGCGTAGAAGAATCTGAAAGATACTCATCTGAGGAGCATAATCGCCGACGGTGCGATTGCGAAGCGACCGAAGCCTGTAACGACGGGCCTGAGGGAGCGTTCCGAAGAGGAGTATTTTCAGATTCGTGCGAATCAAGCCAATTCGCATACACATGTGACTTCAGGTGGTGTACCGCATATAACGGTTTTTTTTGCAAAATAGCCAACGTTCTCGCTGTTAGTGTTCCAATTAAAAGCGACCCCAGAAGCCCAGGCGCAAAAGTAACTGCAACCGCATCTATATCATCCCAAGAACAGGAAGCATCTTTTAGGGCTTTATCTATCACCGGCATCATCGCTTCCAAGTGGCTTCTTGCTGCCACCTCTGGTATTACACCGCCATATTCTGCAAAAATATCGATCTGGCTCACCACTACATTCGACAAGATTTCTGCTCCATCGCGAACCACGGCTGCAGCCGTCTCATCGCAACTTGTCTCTATCCCTAAAATATTCATCTATTAATTATACCACCTTTTACAAAATAAAGAAAATATGTTATAATAAATATAGAGGATTTAATAAAATCTAGAACTTTAAAAAGGAGAACGAGATGGAAGAAAAATTTGATTTATGGCGACAAGAAAAAGAAGCATATGAGAGTTTCAAAGAAGCTAGATACCGGCAAAAAAAAGCCAAAATAGCTCTCCAGAGAGCATACGAAAAAAAGGAGGAGTGCTCAAATAAGGTAGATCTCTACAGGGAGATAGTCAAACACGAGAAAGAAATCTTGAAGTTTAATATGAGTAAAAATCAGGTTTTTTGGGATTATTACGAGCAGGTTCGTTCAAAAAATGATCCCCTTATCGAAAAAATAAGGGCAGAAGCGAGCCAAGAACACTTTAAAGCTCAAAGGTTGATTAAAAGCGTCAATCGTCTTAACTCAAATAGGGGTAAAGATGATTTGGAGTTAGTCAAGAATCACGAGCAACGCCGCGACGAACTTAATGAACAGGTTAAAAATCTGAAAAATGAGATTAAAGAGGCAAAACGCGTGGCGAAAGAGGCAGATTCCAAAATAGACAGAAGTGCCTGTAAAGATGCCGAAATTCACCTCAAAAAAGCCGAAATTGAGTACAGAGAGTCCGTAAGGGATTTAGATGAAAAGAAGAGGGTGAAGACAATTAGTAATAAAGAGAGAGACGAGGCCGAGGCAAGATATAAGAGGATCAAAAAAGAGCTTCAAGAGTTCATCGATTTTCTTCAGTCAGATAATCGAAAATCTTCCTAACTTCGTTTTTCCTTTCAAAGAGCCAGCCTAAACTGGCTCTTTTTAACTATACATTGACAAACAACATCATTTGTGATATAATTAAACAGTTCATTTGATCATAAATTGTAAATTGGAGGTGGGGAAATGATTAAAGATGAAAGCAAATTGAAAGAAGTAAAAGAATGGCTTGCAAGTCGCGGAAAAAAGAAGGTCCGGCAAAAGACAGCAGTCATGTTTGCAGGTTTCGATGAATACTTCCAAGAAGGCTATAGTATAGCCGAAATTGGAAAGCATTTTGGAATTTCCGATATAACAATCAGGCAGGACTACCTTCAGCTCTTAGCCGAGTACTACGGCAGACCCAATACGACTAACCCCAGCAGGACCTATTATTTAGATCAAGATTATAGGCCGAATGTTAGGGTAGAGAAAAAGGTTATGGCTGAACCCGCTGCGTCTGTTGTAGAGTCTGAATTAGATCAACTGCAGCAACGGAAAAATGCCCTATCGGATGATTATGCGCGTCAGGAAGAAAATTTTGCTGAGCTGCAAAAACAAAGATCGACAAAAGAAGATCTTTTGCATACTCTAGAAGCTGAGCTTGAACAGCTCAATAATGAGTGTGAAGCAGCTAGTCGGGAAATCAGTATTCTCGAGGATGAACTAAAGAGAGTTGAAAAAGAAATAAATCGCCGTCTCATATTTAACGTGTTTATCTATGACACCGGTGAACTAGTTATTGAGCCTACCCCGCAAAACGTGGAGGATGGTTATAAAACGCTTCAACTCCAGCTTCATCGGGAATATTCAACGACGGGAATTGGCGAAAATCTGTCGTTTAAAGAGTTTGAGATTGTCGCCAAAATGATAATGCTCTTAAAGGGTATTAACCCAGAAAGGGTCACATTAACGACCGATAACAAGTCACTCGATAATTTCTTTTTCTTCCTTAAAAAGGAAAAGAACATGTAATGATAGGCGCCCTATTTAGGGCGCCGTTTTTTTATGCGCAGCTAGGCGTGATGATAATGGCTACCCCTATTTATTTCCCACGCTCTATAAATCTGCTCAACCACCATTAGCCTAAAAAGCCGGTGCGGAAACACTAGTTTTGAAAAACTCCATACAAAATCCGCCTTCTCTCTAATTTCTGGTGTAAACCCAAACGCCCCGCCAATCAAAATTACTACGTCTCTATTATCTAAAAAGGCATTTGAAATCAAGAGAGAATATTCATCTGATGATATATTTTTACCGCGTTCATCGCAACAAATCACAAATTCCCGCCCCGTGTATGGCCATTTATCGAGTCGCTCAAGTAGCCTCTCTTCCTCAACAAATTCCCAAGAAATATCAAAAGGCTTTCTAAGCCTCTTCTCGTATTCATTAATTAGCGAAAGATATTCATCCTGGTTTTTCTTGCCACCACAAATTATTCTAATCATAGCTATATTATATCAAAAATGACTAGGCCTTCAGGATTCGATTCGAAGAACGAATCCTCACTTTTTGTGTTTTTGTGAAACAAAAATGACTAGGCCTTCAGGATTCGATTCGAAGAACGAATCCTCACTTTTTGTGTTTTTGTGAAACAAAAATGGCTAGGCCTTCAGGATTCGATTCGAAGAACGAATCCTCACTTTTTGTGTTTTCGTGAAACAAAAATGGCTAGGCCTTCAGGATTCGATTCGAAGAACGAATCCTCACTTTTTGTGTTTTCGTGAAACAAAAATGGCTAGGCCTTCAGGATTCGATTCGAGCGCCAGCGACAACGATATCCTCGCATTTTTAAGTTTTGTGAAACAAAAATGGCTAGGCTGGCAGGATTCGAACCTGCGAATGACGGGACCAAAACCCGTTGCCTTACCACTTGGCGACAGCCTAACGCTTCAATCATTCTATCACAACCCCCAGTTGCTGTCAAAGAATTGCTTTTTTATGTCAACTGTTGTATAATTACAAAACATCTGTTTTTTTCTGAAAAAAGGAGGGGTGAACATGACAGATAGTACATTATCAATTATCACTAACAAAGTCGTAGATATTACCAATATCTATGCAGGTTACGTAAAAAAAGCTGAATGCAGAGGTATTTCTGTTCTGCAGGCAGCCGGCAAAGAAAATCTCAAGGATCTGGAAAATGAAATCGACGATGTTCTTACTATCCTCCTCAATGATTTTAGCCAGGACAAAAGAACCAATCTCTACAACCAGATGGTCGTAGTGATGAACGCCGTAAATTCCGCCCTCCTTGACGATTTTTAATTATAAACCCCGCCATTTTTTATCCTGGCGGGGCTTTTTATTCCTCTTGTGCTTTTCTTAAAAGTGTGATATAATAAATATATGTCCGCATCAAGACGAAAATCAACACGTAAACGCTCCGCCAAAAAGCGTAGCACTAAAAAAGAAGCTCCAATCGAGCATGAATTACCTGGTGGTTTTTGGCGTCAAATTGTTGCAGTTCTTATGATTGCCTTAGCCTTGTTTTTCGTCATTACTTGGTTCGGCCAGGGCGGTACAGTTCTCAATGAAATTCATAAATTTATTTTGCAGGGCCTCGGTTTTGCTACTTACTTTATTCCTCTTCTTCTCGTTTATCTTGCCGTTCGCATTTTCCGTAGCGAAACCAATCGTGTCGCTACGCCAGTTTATATTGCGAGCATTCTCATTATTTTATGGCTTTCCGGTATAGCTGCCATTTGGCAAAATGGTGGAGTTGTTGGCTCCTGGCTCAACTCCCTTTTTACGAATGTTCTCAGTCAAGGCGTTGTAATCTTTATTTATATTGTTCTTATATTTGTTACTACCCTCTTTATCCTCCAGCTTTCACCAGTTACCTTATTTAAAGGCACTAAAAATATCACTCACCGCGTCAAAAACACTGAGCCAAAAGACGCCAAAAAAGACAAAAAGCTTGGTCAGCTAGAAATAAAAGTCAATTCTGGTCTCGGCAATATAGAATCTACCGAAACTAAACCTCAATATAAATCCCCCGCAAAAATAGCTTCCGAGCCAGCTAAAGAGCCCACTGCACTTGTCGCTGTCTCTGACCCAAATTGGAAAATGCCTACTACAGATTTGCTAGAAAAAAAGCAATCTCCAGCCGATGCAGGCAACATTCAGCAGAACGCTTATATCATCAAATCAACTTTAGCTGAATTTGGTATTGATGTTGAAATGGAGGGTGCCAACGTTGGTCCACGCGTCACGCAGTACACTATGAAACCACCTGCCGGTGTCAATCTATCTAAAATCCTAGCTCGCGACAAAGAGCTTGCCTTAAACCTAGCAGTCGATAAAATTCGTATCGAAGCTCCTATTCCCGGCACGCGCTCTGTTGGCGTGGAAATACCAAATGCGCGTTCGGCGGATGTTAGACTAAGAGGCGTCCTAGAGTCCAGCGAGTGGAAAAAGACTACTGATCCTCTCGCCTTTGCCGTAGGTAAAGATATCTCAGGCAAATCGGTTGTTGCTAATCTCGCTAAAATGCCACACCTTCTTATTGCCGGTACTACTGGTTCAGGTAAATCAGTTATGACTAACACTCTCATTAGCTCATTGTTATATCGCAACGCCCCTTCAGACATGAAACTCATTATTGTCGACCCAAAGCAAGTTGAAATGGCTCAATATCAGGACATTCCTCATTTATTAACGCCAATTATTACCGAGACCGAAAAAGCTCTTTCTGCTATGAAATGGGCAGTCGGTGAAATGGAACGCCGTTATAGTTCTATGGCTAAGGAAAAAGTTAAAAATATCGCTGACTATAATGCCAAAGTTGCAGAATCATCGGGTGATGACGAAACTAAAAGTAAAATGCCATATATCGTTATTGTCATTGATGAGATGGCCGATCTCATGATGATGGCAGGTAAAGATCTAGAAATGCTCATTGTTCGTATCGCCCAAAAAGGTCGTGCCGCCGGTATCCATCTAGTTCTTGCCACTCAACGTCCAGAAGTTAAGGTTATTACTGGTCTAATTAAGGCAAATATACCTGGTCGTATTGCTTTTGCAGTGGGCTCGCAAATGGATTCTCGTATCATGCTAGACCAAGGTGGCGCCGAAAAACTTCTCGGTAAAGGCGACATGCTCCTTCTTACCACCGAAATGATGGGCAAGCCTCGTCGTATTCAGGGTGCCTGGGCCTCAGATAAAGATATCAATGCCATTACTGATTTTCTCCGTGAACAGCGCCCGCCAGAGTATAATGACGAAGTGGTTTCTCAACCGGTTGCAATAAAAGGCATGGTTGGCGGTGCCGGCGATCTTGGCGATCTCGGTCGTCGCTTTGATCCAAATGACCCGCTAGTTAGAAAAGCCGTCGAAATTTCATTATCTAAAGGTAAATTCTCTACTGCTATGCTTCAGACCTACCTCGGCAAAGGTCACGGCTTTGTATCGGGTCTTGCCATCTGGTTTGAAGAAATCGGGGTTATTGGCCCACAAAACGGCAACAAACCTCGCGATCTTCTTATCACTTCTATGGAAGAGTTTGATTCTTTAGCGAACGTATAGTACAATAAACATATGCAATATGAGGATGGGGACGTCTCGCCACTTAAGGCTTTCTTTCGCAAAAAATGGGTGCGTCTTGTTTTGATTCTAGATGTTGTCGCTATTATCGCTGTAATAGTGATTGTTATTATCAATTCTACAAGAGTCTCTACCTTAGTTTTAAACATCACCCCAATAGATGCCACAATCTCAGTTAACGGCGATACTCATTACGAAAATGGAGCTTATGCAATTACCCCAGGCACATACGAAATAATTATTTCGCATGACGGCTTACAGCCAAAAACTTTTTCCGTAGACATAGCTCCTCGCTATGTTTCAACAATTTCTACGTTTTTATCGGACGATAATAGTAATTATGAATTTTATAAATTAAAAGAAAACTATCTTTCTCTCCAAAAACTCATCGAAATCGCCTCCGAAAATCACAATACTACGACAGACCACGACTCCTCCGCTGCAGATTTCATTAAAAAATATCAAAACAAATTAAATATAATACAGAATGTTTTGCCAATCAAATATTCTGAATATGAGGAAAACTCCAGCTCGCAAAGTGGCGAAAAACTTAGCAAAGATATTACAATTCGGATAGGAAGCACCAATAAATGTAAAACTTCACTATGTATTGAGGCTCTGATGTTATTTACAAGAGACAAAAAAAATGTCGAAGACTTATTAGTAAAAAAAGGAATAGAATATAAAGATTATGAAATTGTTTACACGATATATTAAAAAATATCTAGGAATAATTTTAATATTTTTATTTGTATTTTTTATTAACAATCTTCCTGTCAATGCTATAAGCAATTCCCGTAGTTTAACTCCAAATCAACTAAATATTTATTCAAAAAACAACATCATGTTTTATGATCCAGTTAACTGCGTTAGTAGCGGTGGTCTTTCTTCGTTTATTTGCGGTTCAACTGCAAAAGAAAAATATATCTCTGCCCTAAATAAACATTTTGACATGGTACACGTTGCCGGCATTATGGGTAATATTGCTAATGAGGGCGGTTTTAATCCTGTTATGTGGCAAGGCAATGCTGTCGATAGAAGTGGAAGTTGGAAAAACAATCGTAATTTTGACTATTATATGAATACATGTGGGTCATGTAGCGTAGGCGTTGGCGCTTTTCAAATTACATCGAATTTATCTGGCTACCTTCAATATATTAATAGTAACGCACCAGATCTAATTAAATACTTCCAAAGTCCGCAAGAATATGGATTTAGCTATTATTATCATCCGGCAGGAGATTATGAAACATATGGCGATATTTTGCTGGAAAAAATCGGTGACGCGGATTTTGATAGATTGGTTGATTTAGAAATCAATTATTTTCTTGAAAACTTCGTTGGTTCCAAAATTGCGGCTTTCGAAAGTACTACCACTCCATACGACGCCGGTTGGCACTGGGCCAATAAAATCGAGATCTGTGCAGCGTGTGGTTATAACGAGGGAGATTCAGAACTTTATGAACGTGGTGAAGCTTCAGACTATTATTATGAACAAATAAAAGATTTTTCTTGCAGTAGTGGAACCTCGTTTTATTCCACTTCATTATCTACGAGCGGTTCAGATACGTCTTCCGCAGATAATGCGAGTGCTTCCACCCAAGACATCGTAAATAAAGCTCGCGAACTCGCTTGGCCAGAAAGCGATAGTGGCAATTCGACTACAAACCCTACTGAAGCTTTTATTGCCGCTGCAAATGAATCCGGTACTAATCCAGAAAGCGATGATTGTCTCAATTTTGTCCAAACCGTAATAAAAGCATCCGGCGCAGATACAAGTATTCCAATTGGCGAGTACCCTAACCCGGACGAATATAAAACCGTAGAATATATGAATAGTTCCAGCAAGTGGGAAAAAATAGAAGTAAATTCAGAAACAGGTCTAGAGCCAGGAGACGTCTTAATATCGGCAGTACCACCAAATTCAGACGGCTCTCATGGCGTTGGAAAAAACCATATTTTTATATACCTAGGAAATGGTAAAGTTGCAGCTGCAAATCAAGGTAAATACTTCGCTAGAATCAGCAACTTATCGAGCGAATGGGACCCGAATAGTAACAATGACGCGCCATTTAAGTACGGCAACATCGATTATCAAGTATTTCGATTAGGCTCCGGCGGCGGTTGCACCACCTATGAGGGCGAATATCCGGAATACCTTCAAAGCGCAGAGCCTTGGGGCAGCATGCCATATGGTCCAGGATGTACATATGGAGGTTGCTCTTGCGGAGCATCTTCCCTAGCGATGCTGGCTACATATCTCACCGGTCAAGATATTTTTCCAAATGACGTCGGAGATCTTTTAGGCAATTCAGTCTACTGGAAGACGACCGGAATCGGGGCGGCGGCCCTAGATAAGAGAGTCGGCGAAGTATACGGTTTTGAAGCCGAAGGTGTTACGTATAGTTCATTAGCCGAGGCGGAGCAAAAAATGAGACAGTATTTAGATAACGGATATTTGCTTCATTTTTCCGGCGCCGGAAGCTATCCGTACTCATCTGGAGGACATTATATTGGTATATTTGGATGGACGGGCAATGGTGATAATGTAATGGTCGCCAACTCGGCGTTTAACGGAAATGCAGAAATGAGTCTTCATGAAGTAGTATATGCGGGGGCTCACGGTGGTGGTTTTTCCGCTATTAAGGGGAGTAGCAATAGTAGCAGAAGATCATGCAATATTGACGTCTGCTCATCCAAGAATCAAAACAACTCAAATACCGGCGACAACGACATTTTACAATCAGTTCAAGAAATCATTGACCTAGCTAATCAAAACGGCAGTACATATATATACGGCGGTAATCGCTCAATTGGTGCATTTGACTCAATGTTAAACAATAATACTCCAATCAACACAGATTGTACCGGTTTCGCCAGTCTAGTGATATATAAAACATATGGTACAACAAGTATTTTTAGCTCAAGCAGTATATTTGGTGATTCTCATTATGAGGAAATTCCACGCTCTGACGTCCAGCCAGGTGACATTTTTGCCTACACATCGCCACAAGGCCACGGCGGCATTGTAATAGAAGCAAGTAACGGTGTAGTCACTAAGATTGCAGAAACTGGTGGCACAGAAGGGCGTAGCGGAAGCAATAATAATATTGGCTATTCTGGCTCAGACAGTTTTTCGGTAAAAAACATGAATAGTTCAAATGGACACTTCTTCCGCTGGAAAGGAAACTAAATGCAAGAAAAAGAACAGCCAAAAATATCACTCGCTACATTAGTTTTTATAATCATTCAAATAATATTTGTAGTTTTCTTAGCTATATCTATTCCTAACTTATTAAAGGGGAACACTACGCTCAAACGGGAAGAACAACCAAAAGTAACAATTAATAATCTAAGGACATTAGTCCCAAATTTATCGGATGAATACACAAATGATATTCAGCATAGTCTTACAGAAATTGTTGAATTGAACACGACAAATTTAGATATTGCTAATTTAGATGCCACTATTCGCGATAATTCATTAAGCTCTATTACATTTGACTACTATGGTTCTAAAGCTATTAATTTTATTGTTGATATTCCAAATCTTCATCAATCATACCAAATGTTTTATGCGTACCCTATTGACGTCAACCTTGACGCACCATATACCAATAATTATCGCACTATTCTTTGTCTAGAAGATGAGAAACAAATCATCTATCCAGATTTTAAATGCCATTCATCTTTCTCGCCTGAAACGCGCCAAGAAATTGTAAGTGAATATTTAAAAGATTTTGAATTTGATTATTTTACAGTATCTCTTGATAGAGATAATACTACCGTCATGATTTCTCCAATCAGTGAATCGCTTACTGAAACCGCTAAAAGTTCCTACATCCAAAAAACCAAAGATGCTATTGAATCTCTTGGGGCACCATCAAACCTTTTCACTTACAAAGTCCTTACCCAAGCCGATATGACTTACCGCCTAGATTAGCTCTTCCCAAAACCCCAAATCTATGCTATAATTACCCCAATATCAGCTCAGCAAACAAGTAATGATCTGTGTTTGCTTTAACCAAAGGAGTTTTATGAAAGACTACGAACTCACAGTCTTGTTTCATCCTGACCTAGAGATGAATCTAGACCCCGCTCTCGATAAAGTCAAAAAACTTATCGAAGCAAACAAAGGCAAAATTAAAAGCGAAGAAGACGATGGTAAAAAGCGCCTCGCCTACTCAATTAATGGCCAAACATTCGCCATTTATCGCTTTTATAATTTAGAGCTTCCAGCTGAAGCCCCAGCTAAAATTTCATCCACTCTCAATATTTCAGATGAAGTTTTGCGCTATCTCTTAGTTCACACTGATGAAAGAAGAGTTAAGCTCCAAGCCGAAAAAGCCAACAAGGCCGACGAAGCCGAATCATCAAATGACAAAGAAGAAAAAGGAGAATAATCATGCGCGGATTTTCCAAAGCTATCATTGCAGGTAATTTAACTCGCGATCCAGAGCTTCGCACTACGCCAAACGGCTCTAATGTCTGTAGTTTTACGGTTGCCGTAAATCGTACTTTTCGCGATGCCAGTGGCGAGCAAAAAGAATCAGTATCTTTTATTGATTGTTCTGCCTGGGGTAAGCTTTCTGAAGTTATTGGCCAATATGCCAAAAAAGGTTCTGGCGTTCTCGTTTCCGGTCGTCTAGACCAACGCAGCTGGGAGGACAAAACCACCGGCAATAAACGTTCGCGTGTTGAAATTGTGGTCGAAGATTTCAATTTTACTGGAGGCGCTCGTGCTGGAGAAGGTGGCTCAAGCAGCTACGATAATGGTTCGCAAGAACCAGCTCCATCCGATATTCCAGACGATATTCCAGAAGAAGAAATTGATTTAAGTGACGTACCATTCTAATAAAATTAAAGCGAAGGAGAATTACATGAAAAGGATAAAAAGCGATCCAAATCTATACTTTGATTATCGTGACACTAAGACTCTACAACGCTACATTGACGCGTATGGCCGTATTGAGCCTATCGCAAAAACCGGTCTTTCGGTCAAGCAACAACGCCAATTAGCTGTTGCAGTCAAGCGTGCTCGTCATCTAGCATTACTACCTTTTGTGACTAAATAATTTTAGGAGGAAAATGTACGGACCAACTGATTTAAAGAAAAATACCCTCATCACTTTAGACGGCCAACCATACAAAGTGATTGAGTATTCTCAAAAAGTTATGGGCCGGGGTGGTTCCATCGTTAATGTTAAGGTTAAGAATCTTATTACCGGCGCCCTTCTTCCTAAAACTTTTAAAGGCCAAGAAAAAATTGAGCCAGCCGAAGTCACGACTCGTAAAGTACAGTACCTATATAAAGACGATGAAAAGTTTTATTTTATGGACCCAGAGTCTTTTGAGCAATACGAGCTATCTAGTGATATGGTCGGCGAGTCTAGTGACTTCATGAAAGACGGTGACGAAATGGAAATTCAATTCTATAACGGCACACCAATCAATTTACAATTGCCCAAAAACATTTGGCTAGAAGTTACATATACCGAAAATGCCGTCAAAGGTGATACTACTAGCTCTGTCATGAAGGATGCTACTCTAGAAACTGGCGTAGTCATCAAAGTTCCTGCTTTCATTAAAGAAGGCGATATCGTCTCAGTAGACACAGAAACTTACGCCTACAGGGAAAGACGTAAATAATGAGAGACCAAAAAATCTCATCCGAGGGAGTAAGACTCGGCCTAGCGGCCCGGAGCGCTCCCGAGGAGGAGATTTTTAGTCTCCGTGGTTACAGAAAAATCGCAGGAGCCGCTCGGGCATTTAATTTTAATTTTAAAAATAAGGTCGTGCTAGATATTGGCTCCTCGACCGGTGGTTTTACAAAGTATGCTCTAGATCACGGCGCAAAAAAAGTAATTGCCGTAGAAAAGGGTACTAATCAAATGATGTCACCTCTGCGACACGATCCACGTATTGATCTTCGTGAAAAGACCGATATTTTTGATTGTAAAATTGAGGGAATAGATGTCGTCGTCGCAGATGTCTCGTTTATCTCGCTGACAAAAGTTTTAGCACACGCTAAAAAGCGTCTAGCTGGTAAAAATACAGATTTTTTAGTTATGTTAAAGCCTCAATTTGAGGCTAAGTCGTATCAATTGGTTAATGGCATTATTAAAAATGAAAAAATACGTCGCGAAATCATCAAAAGCTTTGAAATGTGGTTAAAAAATAATAATTTTGTAATCATAGATAAGCGCGACAATCAACTAAAAGGCAAAAATGGCAACCAAGAAAGATTTTACTGGTTAAAACAACCAATAAAATAACCATTTTTTTCTTGCATTTTTAAACGTAACCACTTATAATTAATCTATGAACTTATTGCATGGCGTGGGCGATTTCTTCTCGTTAGATATAGGGACGAATTCGATGCGGATCGTGCAACTTTCTGGCAGTAACCAACGTGGTTGGTCGCTTCAGAAGTTTGCTTATGTTCCAATTACCCAACAATTAACTCAAGATTCTTCAGACCTCGGCAAGAAACGTCTCGGCGAGGCAATTCTTGGTGCCGTTAATCAGGCTGGTATTAAAACAAAAAACATAGCAATTGGTCTTCCAGCTAATAAAACCTTCACGTCTATCGTTGAAACTGAAACCTTACCAGAAAAAGAGCTTAGCAAAACATTTAAATATGAAATAGATAAATATGTACCTATGGCTATGAGTGATGCTAAGGCAGATTATATTGTACTCGGCCCTAGCCCCAATGACCCAGCTAAAACCGAAATATTAGTCAGTTCTGTTGCAAAGGATTATGCCGAAAATGTTATGGAGATGATAGAAAAAACCGGTCTTAATATTGTCGCTATGGAACCAGAACCTCTTGCGATGGCAAGATCCTTAAACATTCCTGGGGCTATCGATGCCACGATGATTGTTGATTTTGGTCAAAATTCTACAGATCTAGTAATTACCTATAAAGACCAGCCAAGGCTTGTTCGTTCTGTGCCTGGCGGTCTTACGGTGCTTATTAAAGCTGTAGCCAACGGTCTAAATATTCGCGAGGATCAGGCCAGGCAGTTTATCTTAAAATTTGGTCTTGATCAAAATCAAGTTGATGGCCAAGTTTTCAAAATACTAAATACCCACTTGGATAATTTCGCCTCTGAGCTAACAAAATCCGTTCGCTTTTTCCAAACCAAATATATCAACGGTAAAGTTGGTGGTATTGTTTTGTCTGGTTATGCCAGTATGATTCCTCTTCTTACGGAATTTATCGAAGCCAAAACCAATGTTTCTACCATGAAAGGTAACCCATGGCAGCTAGTCCGCACCACAGCAGAACAACAACGTGTATTAATGAATGTAGCCAGCGAATTTGCTGTTGCAATTGGTTTATCGGAAAGGAGTAATGATTAATGGCGCGCGAAATTAATCTAGTTCCAGACATTAAAGGCGAAATGATAAAGGCCTTAAAGCTCCGCAATTATATCTTTTTCCTCTGTATCGCAGTTGCTGTAGCTAGCGCCGTAATCACTCTCATCTTTGGCTTAATAATGGGCGGCCAGCAACTTGCTCTAACTAGCAAACAAGATGCTCTAAAAAGTTTATCTGCTAAATTAAATTCCTACAGCGATCTTAACGATTTTCTTACTATCAAAGACCAATTGGGTAACGTCTCTACCTTATCGAACAACAAGCAAGTCCTTTCTCGCACCTTTAATATTCTTTCGGCGCTTCTTCCAACCGGTTCCGACACTATTACAATTTCAGAATTAAATGTTAATTTGGCGGGCGAACAACCGACATTTACCTTCGACGCCCAAGCCAACGCTGGTCAAGAACCATTTATTGACTATAATGTCTTAGATTCTTTCAAGAAAAGTATGCAATACATGCGTTACGATTATGGCCATTATATTGATAAACTCGGTAATACAATCCCAGCTTATTGCATGATAGAATACGGCAGCGATGGCGCAATGTTCTCTGAGGGTTCCAGGGGTCTTTATGCATATTGGACCATAGATGCCGAGGGTTGCAATCCTGCTAAAGCAAGCGACACTTCAAACGATGACAATTCCGATGAATCAAAAGAATCAAATTCTGTAAGCTACAATTACGAGGAATATGAAGGCCAAAAAGTTGTTCGTATTTGGCGCACTCCTCAATTCTCCGATTGGTATAAGGAAACTGAAACCGCGGGGAAACCATATATGAGCCTAGATGGCACTATCTCAAATGTTGAACATTTCCAAAGTTCATGCATCACCTATTCGGGTGACAAAAGCCAAAACAGCGCCAATCCAAAATGGACTGAAAGCAACGAAACCTGTCAACTTATACCAGCTGGGACAGAGGGAATCAGAATTACTGAATCCTCTAACGGCAAAGGCGCATCTGACGAATTAGTTCTACGTTTTTCCGCCACAATTAATCTTGCGCCAGAAGTATATAAATTCAATAATCATCACGTCATAGCAATCGCTCCATCTGGCCGCCGCAATGTTACTGATTCTTATGTCCAAATTCAAGCTATGTTCGGCGAACGAGCGACTGATTGTGCAGAAGATGACACATCGTGCAAAGATAACGCAGCAAATAGAGGAGAAGAATAATGGCAAAAGAAGTAGCGGTCGGCAAAAGAGCAAAAATATCAGAAGCTCAACAATATATGATTCTATCAGTTCTCGTCGCTTCAATTATTCTGGGTGTCGCATTATCTCTAACTTTTCACTTCATCCAACAAATATCATTTAATGCCAAAGTTATTATGGCCGAAGATGAAGCTATCGTGGCTTATTCGAATGTGATAAAAAACACCGGCATTTGCAAGAGTCCAAGCGGTAATGTTTATTCAGGCGAAGAACTTGCTAAATGTGATCCAGAAAGCATTGAAGTATCTGAAATTCCTGGTACGCTAAGAGCAAATATTCTTACTAACCTTGCTGCTAATGAGGCTCTAAATTCCGTTCAAAAGGAAACTGACTCAAATTGTAATAATCCTAGCACGGGTAAAAATTACACTTACAAGGAATTAAATAAAATATATAATAGCGCTAATGGCGCTGAAGAATTGCAAGCCGCCAGCCAGCTAATTAGAAGTTGCTCGGCACTCCGTATTATCCCAGACGCCTTACCGGCCTTCAAAAATGAAGAAGCACTTTTAGCTAGCCTTAATAAATTGTTTAATATCTCTAATTGGCAGCCAGAATCAATCAGCCCAAGTGGTAATACTGCAGTTTCCGAACTGGCACCAGGCCTTAATACTATTTCACTTAATCTGTCTGTAGAAGCCGACGCCGGTACCACCATGAATGTGTTAAACAATATAGAACGATCAATCCGTGATTTTAACATAGAGCGTGCCACAATCGGTTGGGATAACGGTGGTCTTTCTCTCCGAGCTTCGGCAGCAGCCTACTATATGGATGAATCTAAAATCACTGAAACCGTAAAAACTATATCAGCGGAGGGTAAATAAAATGATGAAAAAAGATTTAGCAACCTCAATCGGTGTCGCAATTTTAGGAATTCTAATATCGTATTTTGTTTGCAATCTCTTTATTGGCCCTATCGAAGATGTTTCGTTCAATACCATCAGCTCTAATCTAGATAATACTCTAGTTAATCCAGACGTCGAAGTGTTTAACTATAAAGCCATCAACCCAACTGTTGAAGTGTATGTAGGCGACGACTGCACACTTTATAATGAGGTTGGTCAATGCGTTGACAACCAAGGGGGCGAATAATGGCACTTTTAACCAAAGATGCCGAAGAGAAAATCGTAAATCTCCTCTTAAGCGAGGGGCTCGCTGATTATAATTTAGTTAGTGCGATAAAACAACAAACGGACCCAGAGAACAAATCCGCCCTTAACGAGCTCGTCAATCGTAAACTGATTAGCGATGATATGGTAGCTCGCGCGACTGCAGCTATTATTGGTGTCCCCTATGTAGAGCTTAAGAATATTACTCTAGATCAAGATACACTTTCTAAGATTCCAGCCGAAGCGTCATCGAGGGTGATGGCCGTACCGCTCGGAGAAAAAGATGGCATGTTAAATATTGCTATGGTAGATGTCACTAACGTTCAAGCCACCGATTACCTGTCTAGTTTAGTCAATCAACCAATTCGTGTTTGGATGTCAAGCGAGCGTGGTATTCGCGAAGCACTTGAGCAATATCATGGTGATTTTTCTGGTGTCAAAGAAGCAGTTCGTGAAACCGGCGAAGAAGCTGACACGGATAATCGTTCGAACGTTAAAACTATAGTTCAGGATTCACCAATTTCAAAAGCACTCACCACTATTTTAAGTTACGCCGCCAAAACCAAAGCTTCTGACATACATATCGAACCGTTGGAAAATTCCTTAATTATACGTTGCCGTATCGATGGTGTACTGCGAAAAATTATGGAATTACCCAAAACTGTAGCTCCCGCTCTAGTGTCTCGCGTTAAAATTCTCGCCAATCTCAAAATCGACGAGCACCGTATTCCTCAAGACGGTCAATTCACGGTGTTGGTTGATGATCAAGAAATTGACTTACGTATTGCAATTTCCCCAGTCACTTGGGGCGAGCAGGTTGTTATCCGTCTTCTCGATAAAACCGGTGTTTCTATGGAGATTGAAAAAATGGGCATGAGTGGCCGCGCCCTACGTGATGTGTTGGAAGGTATTAAAAAGCCTAATGGCATGATACTAACCTCTGGTCCTACTGGTTCCGGTAAATCCACTACTCTTTATGCCTTAATTCAACGAATCAAATCTGAAGCAATTAATATCGTAACATTGGAAGACCCAGTTGAATACAAAATGGATGGCATTAATCAAATTCAGGTAAATGTTGATGCCGGGCTTACCTTTGCTAGTGGTCTTCGCTCTATTCTTCGTCAAGATCCAGATGTTGTGATGGTTGGCGAGATCCGCGATTCCGAAACTGCCAGTCTTGCTGTTCAAGCAGCCTTAACTGGTCACTTAGTATTTAGTACCCTCCACACTAATTCGGCTGCGGGCATCTTACCGCGTCTACTAGATATGGGTATCGAACCATTCCTTCTAGCTTCCACTTTGAACGTTGTTATTGGCCAGCGCCTCGTACGCCGTATTACAGAAAAACGCGAGACCTACAAGTCTTCCGAAATTGAAACCGAGGGTATAAATTCTATCGTTGGCAATTTATTGCCAAAGGATAAAGAATCTGTTGCAAAAATTAGTGAAGATCTCGGCTATCCAGGTTTACCAATCAAAAACGACAATTATTACTTATTATCTAAAGGCATGGATTCTAAAGAAACTCCAGGCGGATACTCCGGCCGTGCCGGCCTTTATGAAACAATTGTTGTAGACGAAGATATTCAAAAAACAATTATTTCTCATTCTACCGCCAACGAAATTATGCGTCTAGCCAAAAGCAAAGGTACTATTACTATGCGTCAAGATGGAGTATTAAAAGCCCTTTCGGGAATAACATCATTAGAGGAGGTCAACCGCGTGGCAAGTGATTTATCATAATTCATGTGGGAAAAGTATTATGGAAAACAACGTACAACTAAACAATACACTGAAAATTGAAAATCTACTAGAGGAATGCGTCCGTCGCAATGCATCCGATTTGCACTTACAATATGGCCTTCCACCGATTTTGCGCATAGACGGTGCACTCACTCCAGTCGCTGGCACCACAGCCTTAAACGAAGAAACTGTCCGCAACCTTATTTTTGCAACATTGGACGAAGAACAGCAAAAAATTCTCATGAAAGACAAAGAATTTGACTATTCATTTGCTTTTGGTGATATAGCTCGTTTTCGTGTTAATGCCTTTCATGAACGCGGTAAACTTGCCGCCGCATTTCGTTTAATTCCAAATCAAATTAAAAATATCAATGACCTCGGCATGCCAGCCATTGTAGAAACGTTTGCTGATTTTCCACGCGGCCTTGTTTTAGTCACTGGTCCTACTGGTTCTGGTAAATCTACTACTCTGGCCGCTCTAGTAGATAAAATTAATCGCGAAAAATCCACCCATATCATTACCATTGAAGATCCGATTGAATTTACCCATAAATCGCAACGCTCCGTTATTGCTCAGCGTGAAGTACACTACGATACTTTTAGCTTCGCCGCAGCTTTGCGCTCGGTATTGCGCGAAGATCCCGATGTGGTATTAATTGGCGAGATGCGCGATCTTGAAACCATCCAAGCTGCCATCACGATTGCCGAAACAGGTCATTTAGTTTTTGCAACGCTTCATACTAATTCTGCTGCACAATCTATTGATCGTATGATCGATGTTTTCCCGTCTCACCAGCAACCTCAAGTTCGTTCGCAGCTATCAAATATGTTAATGGCTGTCTGCGCTCAACGTCTTGTCCCAGCCATTGGTGGCGGGCGTGTTGTAGCTGCCGAAATCATGGTCGCAAATTCTGCAATTCGTTCACTTATTCGTGATGGCAAAACACACCAAATTGATACTGCTATCCAAACTGGTGCCGATCAGGGAATGCAAACTATGGATCGTACACTAGCCAAGCTCGTACAGACTGGCGTAATTACCTATGACTCCGCTCGCGAATACGCCGTAGATATTAACGAATTAAACAGGTTAGTAAAGGGCTAACATGAAACGTTTCAATTACAAAGCCAAAGAAAAGGAAACCGGCAAAATTCTAAAGGGCACTATTCAGGCCGAAAACGAACAAACCGCCGGTAGGCTTTTAATTGAACAAGGTTATATTCCTCAAAGCGTCGTCGAAGAGGGAACTGGCCTATTCGGCGGTAAAGGTCATGTTACCGGCAAAGACCGCATTATGTTTACGAGGCAACTTTCAACATTAATTGGTGCAGGCTTGCCACTTGCTACCTCGCTTCGCACTGTTGCCGAACAAACTCAAGGCAAGGCCATGAAAATTGTAGTTGAAGAAATCCTCGTCAATGTAGAATCTGGTAAAACACTATTCGATTCTTTCTCACAGTATCCAGATATTTTCAATGGCGTATATTTAGCGCTCATTAAAGCCGGCGAAACTTCCGGTACCCTAGATCTAGCCTTAAAACGTCTCGCCGATCAAGAGGAAAAGGATGCTGCCATGATGAGTAAAATTAAAGGTGCTCTAGTTTATCCGGCTATTATCCTTGTGGTTATTATTGCAGTTTTGGCCTTTATGATGATTATGGTAGTTCCACAAGTCAAAGATCTTTACGAGGATATGGGCGAAGAGCTTCCTGGCCTCACGCAATTCTTGGTCAATCTTTCTGACTTCTTTGGTAATTTCTGGTGGTTAGTTGCATTGGTTATAGCTGCATTTGTGGGTGCAATTTGGTATGCCGTCAAAAAGACCCCGATCGGCCGCAGAATCGCCGATAGCTTTAAATTGTCGGTCCCAATCTTTGGTGGACTATTCCGTAAACTCTACGTTTCACGTTTTGCCAGAACCGCTGAAATGATGCTAGCTACCGGCGTCCCAATGCTAGACTCAGTCAAAATTGCTATCGACGCCACAAACAATGTCGTAGTAGAGGATGAATATTCAAAGTCGCTAGACACTATTAAAGGCGGCAAACCACTTTCCGAAGCCCTAAAAGATCGTAATTACATGTTGCCACTAGTGCCACAAATGGCGAGCATCGGTGAAGAATCTGGTAAAATAGATGAGATGCTTGGTAAGGCTGCCCAGGTTTACGAAAATGAGCTAGATGAACAAATCAATAATATTTCCACTATGATTGAACCAATCCTAATGGTTATTATGGCCGGCCTCATTGGTGTGGTAGTGGGTGGTACTTTGCTCCCGATCTACTCTCTCGTTAATTCTGTCGCTACATAAACTATTGCATTTTGGTTTTTTTTACGATATTATAAGCATAAGGATAAAAATTCTAGAAAGGAATTATTTATGGCAAAAGAAAATATCAAATCTAAAAAGGGCTTCACTATCATCGAGGTCGTACTTGTACTTGCTATCGCAGGTCTTATCTTCCTCATGGTATTCGTAGCGCTCCCAGCCTTGCAGCGCTCTCAGCGTGATACTGCTCGCCGTAACGACATGAGCCGTGTCGATACTTCGCTTATTCAATATCAAACCAACAACCAAAATACCGGTAATGGCGATTTGCCTGCGGCAGAAAAATGGGAATGGGGAGGCGCTAATGGTGAAGGGGATACTTTCCCAACTAACTGTTCGAGTAACTCCGCATGTAGTTTTCTCCAAAGATACATGAATTCTGGTACAGACTCTACAACAAATACATTTAAGGATGCTGATGGCACCTATTATAATCTAGACATACAATCCGCTTCCTCTTGGGGCAATAATGAATCAAGAGATATTGCGCCGGCCGGGGATATGAACTATACTATTTATATAGTAACTTCAGCTAGATGTAATGGCGAGAAAGCTCAAAGAGATGCGTCTCGTCACTTTGCCGTTCTTTATCGTCTAGAAGGCGCTGGTATTTATTGTATCGACGATCAGTAGAATACCTAACAAAAAATATTCCCCTCAAAAGGGGAATATTTTTTATGGCTCTATTAAGTATTATTACAATAAACCCCGGCCCCTTCAAGTTTGTATAGAACTGCTAGTTTACGTGGATTTGATGTTGAAACAGCTTCGGATCCATGACACGTTGCCTGTAATACTACCACCATAGTATATTCTATATCAGTTCCATTTTCACCTTTAAAGGGGAATCCTCCCGTATTATACAGATCATTCAATGTACTGTTATCGCCCACACACTTAGAATCTACCGATGAGACCCCGCATGACATAATATTTAAAGTGTAGTTCACCCCATCTGGATCTATAAAATCTTCTCCAAGATATTCCTTATAAAAACCCGCCCATTTTGCATTATTTGTCTCATCTTTTGCTTTATTCCAATTTACGGACAAGCTCTTACTTCCAGAAATGTTTTCAATATCAGATGATCCAGGTATAGCTCCTCGATTATTTGTCTGGTAATCCTTTACTTTTTCAAGAAAACTCATAATATCCTCGCGTCTTTCAGTGTCTCGTTGCGAAGCCCTTAGCCCAGGTAAAGCCACAAATACCATCAAAAAAATCAAACCAGCAATCGCGAGCACAAGCGAAACTTCAATAATCGTAAAACCATTCCTATAAATTGTTTTCATATTACTCCTTATGCTTATTATAAATTATTTCCACTAAAAAACAAGTTCCACATGTTAAAATAAAGATATGCAAATCGCTTTCTTGATTTTATTATTTATTATCGGGGCCTGTCTTGGTTCTTTTGTTTGCTGTCAAGCCCGTCGCCTTCATTACGGTACGAGCGGAAAAGGAAAAACCAAAAAACTTGGCTCTCGCTCAGTCTGTCTGCACTGCGGGCATCAACTCAAATGGTACGACAATATCCCGATTGTTTCTTGGTTAGTTCTTCGCGGCAAGTGTCGTAAATGTCATAAAAAAATCGGTGTTGCAGAGATTATCGCCGAAATTAGTTTGGCACTAGCTTTCTTGTTACTAGGAACTACGATCAGGGTAGATGCAATTTCGACGCTTTCTTGGCTAGCTTTTGTTATTACGCTAATGCTCGCCACTATTCTAGCCTTTCTTGCAATCTATGATGGTTTATATGGCGAGCTTCCTACGCCATTTTTAGTCATTGCTATTTTTTGCGCCTTCGCCTTATTATTCTTTAAGGAATGGGCTATTCTTGCCACTACTTCCTTTACTCCAGATCTTATTTGGAAACCTCTTCTTTCTGTTGTAATTCTTGGTGGGTTATATTTAGTTTTATATCTCGTCTCTAAAGGTAAATGGGTCGGTGATGGTGATTGGCTCCTTGGCACTGCAATTGGGCTTGCATTATTTGAACCATGGCTAGCTCTCATTACGCTCTTTTTAGCAAATTTTATAGCTTGCCTCATTATGTATCCATTTGTCCGCAAAAAGAAACAATCAAAAGTTTATTTTGGGCCGTTCATGGTTGTCGCCTTTGTCGTCACCTTAACTTTTGCAAGCTTTTTTGAAAGCATGATATAATAAACTTATGGTAAAAAAGGGTGACACATTAATCGAGGTTATGCTCGCTGTGGGTATTTTCTCAATGATAGCCATTGCGGTAGTAGCCGTAATGAGTGGCGGCACTTCAAGTGCCCAAACCGCCCTCGAAACCACTCTCGCCAGGGAAGAAATTGATGCCCAGGCCGAAGCTCTCCGTTTCATTCAAAGTTCCTATCTTACCGGTGGTCGAGACAACGAAAACAATCCTTATGCTACGCTTTGGAAAGCCATTACAAATAATGCCAACGATCAAAACAATGTCAGCGATGAATTGCTTAAATATACTCCATCGTCCTGTTCAGAATTATATAATCCGAGCAAAGCAAATAACATTTTTAGTCAAAAAGCCTTTATTCTTAATACGCGTATGCTTGGTAGTCTTTCGTCTGATGCCGACAAAAAAGAGCAAAACAAGGAAGCTATCAAAAAAATTTTCTACTCTGCTGACGAAAATAATCAAAAAGAGGTTTTTAACGAAGCTCAAATCTATCCTCGCCTTATCTATGGAGCAAACCAAGAAGAAGCAAATCAAAACAATAGTCTCATTGATGATTCCAGCAATAATTTAATCAGCGCTGAAGGCATCTATATTATCGCTGTCAAAGATCAAAAAACTACCCAAATTGTTGACATAAAAGAAACAACCCCAGCTAATACGGCTGCATTTTATGATTTTTATATCCGCACTTGTTGGTACGGTTCAGATGCCGATAGGCCTTCGACTATTTCTACAGTTATTCGTCTTTATGACCCAGACGCTACGTCCACAACGCCAAAGCCAACGGAGCCCTAAAAAGCGCAACTAATTATTTTGTATCAGAATGAAATTTTTCGTGCACTTCTTTTAAATGTGCATCAGTAACATGCGTATAGATTTGAGTCGTAGAAATATCTGCGTGTCCTAACATTGATTGCACGGAACGCAGGTCCGCACCATTCATTAAAAGATCCGTCGCAAAAGAATGCCTTAATGTATGTGGCGAAACATGTTTAGTAATGCCGGCGAGGCGTGCGTATTTTTCTACAATTCTTTCCACGCTACGCGCCGTCATCCGACGATAATCGCCGGATGTATCCACCGCTTGAGTGTTACGCGAATTGTTTAAAAATAGTGCTGGCAGAGAATCAGTCCGTGCATCCAAATAGTCTTGTACTCTTTCCGCCGCTGACTTGCTAATAAAAATTGGTCGGTCTTTGCTACCTTTGCCTCGTACCATAAATTCACGTCGCTCTAAGTTAATTGAGTCGCGATTTAGCCCAACTAATTCCGACACGCGCAAACCGCCAGAGTACAAAAGCTCAATTATGGCCCGATCCCTTAAGCCAGATTCTGTGGATAAATCAATTTGTTCTAGCATGTCTTCCACTTCGTCGAAATGTAGGAAAGTGACTTGTTTTCTCACTACCCTAGGAAGATCAATAAGGGAAGGATCCAGGGATTTTATTTCTCGCCTGGCTAGGTATTTTAAAAACCCTCTTAGCGCAATTAAATGGTAAGCCTGCGTAATTGTTTTTAAGTCATCACTACCCATTTCAGAACCGTAACGATTTAATTTAATACGATACTTTCTCAGTAGTTCTTTCGTGATATCAGACGGTTTCATTTCGTCCTTATTCATAATCTCTAATGATATTTCTACGAATCTTTCAAGATATAAACGGTAATTATCTATCGTTTTTTTACTTCTGCCAGCCTCAATTTCTAAATGCTCCAAAAAATCATTTATTAGATCATAAATATCCATGCATTAATTATATCAAAGATGATACGGGAAAAAAACTCTGCTAGTCTCTATGCTGTAGGCACTGATGGAGTCAAATGGTATGACGGTCCTCTCTCCGTCGACGAAATTCCAATTGGTGTGGTCTATAAAATTCACAATTCAAATAATCATTTAGAGGCAGAACCAACCTATGATGAACCCGAACAAGACGGACCCTTTCCGGGCAAGATTCGCGAATTTATCACAGATAGCATTCCTCCGGAAGATTACGAAATTTCACATTTTTATATTATGAATGATTTTTTACAACCAAATGGTCATAAGCGCTCCGACATGAGGCAACCGATAGAGGTTATTAAGATTCTTGATCAAAAGAAAATTCCTGAAGCCATCAAAGCCATCAAAAACCGCATGTTAGAATTAGACCAACAGAGAAACAAATGAATTATCTACATAATTTATACGCATCGCGTATAATCATTACTTCTTCATTAGTCGGCTCAACATACACTGGCACGGTTGAATCTTCCGCAGTTATAATACCACTTGTAATTTCTTTGTAACTTGCAATTGCATCATTTACTTCTTCATTAATCTTAATTCCAAGTGGAGATAGACCTTTTATAATTGACGCACGAGTTTCGGCGCCATTTTCAAGTACACCGGCCGTAAACACAATGGCATCTACTTCGCCATTAAGCTCCAAATAGTATTCTGCGATATAGCGGTCAATACGGTCAACATACATATCTAGTGCTAAGCGTGCATTTTCGTCGCCGTCGGCGATTGCCTTTTCTACATCGCGATTATCATTAAATCCGCAAACTCCAAGAAGTCCAGATTTTTTATTTAAAGCATCATCAACTTCTTTATAGGTCATTCCAGCCTCATCAATCATATATTTAATAATTGATGGGTCGATTGAACCAGACCTTGTTCCCATCATTAATCCATCAAGTGGCGTCAGGCCCATTGTTGTATCATAACTTTTACCTTCTTTTACAGCTGTAATACTCGCGCCAGATCCCACATGGCAAACAATCAAATTAACATCCTCTTTGCCAAGCTTTTTCTGCATTACCTCGGTGATATATTTATGGCTTGTACCATGAAAACCATATTTTCTGACACCATACTTTTTGTACCATTCCATCGGCACGGGATACATAAATTGGATTTTTGGAATTGTTTGATGAAATGCCGTATCGAAAACAGCCACTTGCGTTGCGTCCGGCAAAGCTTTTTGCATAGCTTTAATCCCGGCAATGTTTCCAGGATGATGTAGAGGTGCAAATTTCGTAAACTCTTTAATATCTTTTATAGCTTTGTCATCAATCACCACTGATTTAGCATATTTTTCGCCACCATGTACTACGCGGTGCCCAACTCCACGAATTTCTTCTAGGTTTTTTACCGCTCCATAATTCACCAACTCTTCAAGCATAACTGCCACAGCTTCAGAATGGTCTTTAATTAATTTTTTGGTTTCAGTTTTTTTGCCTTCGTATTTAATCGTATAAAAACTATCGCGTGCTCCAATTTTTTCAACGTAACCACTAATAATTGCAATTTCTGCTGGCATGTCATAAAGTTGAAACTTTAGAGACGAAGAACCAGCATTAACACATAATACTTTCATTTTTTCTCCTTTTAGTTATTATACCACAGAAAGCAGTCGATAAAACCTATAGCACCTTCTTTAAGAACTCCTGCACTCTAGGAGTTTTAGGATGCTCAAAGAATTCAACTGGCGTTCCTTCTTCAATTATTTTGCCTTTATCAATAAACACAATTCTAGTTGCAATTTCTTTCGCAAAACTCATTTCATGTGTCACAATTACGATGGTCATTCCTCTCCCGGCTAGTTCACGAATTAACGATAAAACATCGCCGATTGATTCCGGATCCAATGCTGAAGTCGGTTCATCAAACAATAACACTTCTGGAGACAACATCATTGCTCGTACTATTGCTACCCGTTGTTTTTGTCCGCCAGATAAAGAGGCTGGGTATGCGTCCGCTTTGCTGAGTAGGCCTATGTGGCGAAGCAACTCTTTAGCTCGCTTTTCCGCCTCGTCTCTTTTCGTAATTTTAAGTTTAATTGGCGCCAAAGTCATATTTTCCATGACAGTTAAGTTGGAAATCAAATTAAAATGTTGAAAAACCATACCGATATTTCTTCTAATTCGTCGAATATTTTTTTCCGTCACCAGTTCGCCATCAAAATACATTTCGCCCGAGGTGGGCTCCTCCATCCAATTTAGGCATCGCAAAAATGTGGATTTGCCAGAACCAGAAGGCCCCAAAATTACAACTCGTTCGCCTTCAATTAGTTTAAAATCGATTCCTTTTAACACTTTGTTTTCACCAAAGTTTTTATGTAGATTTTTAACTATTAGTTCTGTGTTATTATTCATTAGCCATCCTTGAATCGCTTTTACGTAAACTCTTTTCAATTTGTTTAACAATAAAGGAAATCAAATATATCAACGTCAAGTAAAATAGCGCCGCGACAAACATTGGTACAATATAGCTTGCCATATTTTGCCCTGAACCAATATCTTTTGCTGCCATATTTAAATCATACATACCCACCATACTGACGATTGCAGTTTCTTTTATTACAGTTATTATTTCATTCCCAAGCGCCGGAATAATATTTTTAATTGCTTGTGGTGTCACAATTTTAAAGAAAATAGTTCTTCTTTTTAGCCCTAGCGCCAAACCAGCTTCAACTTGGCCTTGATCAACTGATAGAATTCCGCCTCGTATTACTTCCGCAGTATATGCCGCCGAATTCAGGCCAAATGCAATGATGGCAGTAATAATGCTTGGGAAACCTTTAATTGCAAAAATAATAAAGAACATAATAAAAAGCTGCAAGGCCATCGGCGTGCCACGAATAATTGTGGTATAAACCTTACAAATAAATTTTGGCACCGTTAACCATTTCGATGGTTTTGCTGTATCAATTAACGCAATAATTGTTCCAAGCAAAATGCCAATAATAATTGCAAAATAAGCAATTTGAATTGTTAACAAAAATCCATGCAGTAGAGAATCAATGTACTCTGGTGTGCCAAACAATTCTACAATCTTATTTATAAAATCATTCATTAGAAAATCCCATATATTTTAATACTAGTTGATCAATTTCGGTTTTGCCATTTTCATTTTCGGTCAACATTTCCGCTAATACTTCATTGAACGCCTCAAGCAATTCGGTCTTATTCTTGTTCACAGCAATGGCATAAGATTCTTCCACCGGATAATCCTCTTCGCGTGTTGCGCCAGAATAATACAAGGGCAATGCGTTTAATTCGGGGTTTTTTTCTATAATAAACTTTGCTGCTAATTCATCCGCAATTGCGTAGTCCACGATATGGGAATTAATTGCGTCCGCTGCGAGCTGATGTGAATCTATTCCTTTTATAATTGTATTAGTTCCAGCTAGTATGCCGTTTTCTATTTCATCCTCTACAAAAATATAACCAGTGCTACCAATTTGCGACCCAAGTTTAGCACCTTCAAGTGCCTCCCATACTACATGGTCACCTCTTAGAGACGGCGGCATTTCTCGATTAAAAATTACATATTGTACCGAATCATAATAGGGGATTGTAAAATTCACCTTCTCGGCGCGTGCTGACGTAATAGTCAAGCCAGCTGCGCCAGCATCAGCAATCCTCCCGGCCTCCACATTATCGATAATTACATCAAATTCTACGTTTTTTATTTGGATAGTTTTATTTAGCTTTTCTGCAACTCTATTTACAATTTCTACATCCACGCCAACAATCTGTCTATTTTCGTAAAATTCAAACGGAGCAAAGAAAGCATTAGTTTCTACTGTATAATCTGCTTGTTCGTCACCTCTTATTGAAAAAAACACACTAAAACCCATTCCTATCGTTATGGCAACAAATAACACCACCCAAAAAACGCCTTTAAGCTTATGCATATTTATATTATAGCACGAGCAGAGAATTAATTATTATCTTCGCTCGGGCTATTTATTTCGATAAATTCGCTAATTTTATCTTCCAGCCTCAATCCATCAAATTGCTTGTTGAATACTGTAAACGGAATTCCAATTGATACAAAGTTTACTTCGTTGTCAGTCTTTTTAATTAGTTTTACAAAGTAATATCCATCACCATTTAACGAAACAAACTTATCACTACTTTGGCCGGGTTCTAATTTCATTGCTTCGGTTGCGCGCCCCCCATCGATGTTTTTGTTATCCACTAAACCACCAGTTTCCTGATAATTAATTTTTTCGCCTAATTCATCAGCTACCGCTTTATAATCATGATTATTTGAAGAAAGCAAAGATTCGACTTTTTGCGCCAACGAATTAGCATTTTCATCTATTTGCATTTCGACTTTTGCTTTTAATAGTGATAGATATAACATTCTCTCATATTCACTTTTGTCCAGACCAAAATTATCTTGAATAATTTTCACAAATCCTTCTTCACTACGATCTACCCCGCCAATTTTTAAATGTCGATTAAATTCTTCGGCGATTTCTTCATTCGAAACTTCAATGTTTAGTTCTTTAGCAAGTTTTGCGGCATAAGTATATTTTTCCGATTCAAGTAATGCCGAGCGTTTATATTCTGCGCGCAATTCGTCCATTGACCCTTCCTCAAACCTATCGCTCGATTGTCGCTCAATCGAAGTAACACTACTTCTGTAAAGCATCAAATAGTCCGAAAATGGCACATTATCTCCATCAACTGATGCAACCGGAACGGGAAATATTTTTGTAACTTTAAACAAAAATTCATCAGTCCTACCTAAACGGTAAAGCGCAAGCCATCCACTAATAACCAGCATCGCAATTATAATAAAAGCGATTAGAATTGTACTTATAACTACTCTATGATTTGTCCATTGTAAAGGATACTTAAACTTCCTACCTGCTGCCAAGACCTCTTCGCGACGCTCTTCGACCTTCTCTTGTTCGGTTTTTTTATCTTCTTTCTTCCTTCGTATAGACATGGTATAATTATAGCATAGTTTGGCCTGGTAGCTCAATGGATAGAGCGGCTCCGTCCTAAGGAGAAGGTTGTGCGTTCGACTCGCGCCCAGGCTACCAATAGAATAAATTAAACCCCAGAGGGGTTTTATTTATTTTATGCTAATCTTCTGGTGCGGGTACAGGGAGTCGGACCCTGATCTCATCCTTGGGAAGGATGCATAATAGCCGCTATACGATACCCGCGACTTTTCCATTATAACATACCCCTTAGAATTATGTTATAATTAACTCATGCAAGAAATCAAGGAAAACTTAAAGCAAGCCATTAAAGAATTATATAATCTTGATTTTGATCCAGAAATTTCTCCTTCGCCAGAGAATATAGATGCCGACTATTCCTCCAACGCCTCTCTAAAACTCGCCAAAGAAATCCACAAATCTCCAATGCAAATAGCCGAAGAATTAAAACAAAACATTAAACAAGAAGCATCGGTGACTCCACCCGGCTTTCTAAACTTTGTTTTATCAAACAATTATTTAAAAGAAAGTATTAATAGTTTAAATCAGGATTTCAATACTGTTGTTTCGTCAAACTCTTTTAAAGACAAAACCATTATTTGTGAATTTAGTGACCCCAATCCTTTTAAAGTACTACACGTCGGCCATCTATACACCAGCATTGTTGGTGATTCTATTGCTCGCCTTTTTGAATATGCCGGCGCCAAAGTTATCCGTGCTAATTTCGGAGGTGATGTTGGCTTGCATGTTGCTAAAACCATGTACGCTTTACGAAAAAAAGACATTAATGAAATAACTATCGAAGATATTGCTAAGTGCTACGTCGATGGCACTGCTCTCTATGAGGATGACGAAGAAGCAAAAAATGAAATCACCAAACTAAACAAAGAAATCTATCAAATTAATACTAATGATTTGCATGATTCTAAGTTAGCCAAATTATACTGGCGAGGTAGAGAATTATCTTATAAATATTTTAACGAGTTTTATAATTCTATAGGCGTGAAATTTGATAAATATTATCCCGAATCTACCGTCGCAAATCTCGGCCTAGAAAAAGTTAAAGAGCAATTAAAAAATGGCGTGTATGAATTATCCGATGGTGCAGTTATATTTAATGGTGATAAATATGGTCTTCATACTCGGGTATTCATTAATAAAGAAGGCGTGCCAACTTATGAGACCAAAGATGTTGGGTTGATCTTTACTAAGTGGCGAGACTATCATTTTGATAAATCTGTTGTGATTACTGGCTCCGAGCAGTTAGATTATATGAAAGTTGTCCTAAAGTCCGTAGAGCAATACGCTCCAGAACTAGTAGAAAAAACCACTCACTTAATTCATGGTCTTGTTAAGCTTCCGGGCAATGTTAAGATGTCATCTCGAAAAGGAAACTTTCTAAAAGCAGTCGATGTTATTGAAATGGTAAAAAAAGAACTAAAAGACGAATATAATTCTACAGACGAAAAAGTCTCATTAGCATCGATAAAGTATGCTTTTCTTAAATATAAAATGGGTGGCGATATAATATTTGATCCGAAAGAATCCGTTAAAATGACCGGCAACTCTGGACCTTATCTCCTCTATTCCGCTGTTCGCGCTAAAAAAATTATTCAAAAATCATCCAATAATTATCAAGATAATAAATTGAGCGAGCATGTCTTAAGCCCGTCAGAACGTAGCTTAATGAAGAAACTAATTGAGTATAAAGACGTGCTACTTGAATCCGTCAATGAAATGGCGCCTTATAAAATTGCTAATTATTTGTTCGAATTAGCTCAATCATTTAGTCGTTTTTATGAAAACTGTGAAGTTATTGGCAGTGAGCAGGAAAAAGAACGTATTCAAATGGTCGAAGTATATTTGGAGGTTATGACTCATGGTCTAAATCTCTTAGGTATTAAAATCCCGGAGGAAATGTAATATGAAAAAAGCAAAACTATTATGGATTGACCTAGAAATGACAGGGTTGGATCCCAAAGAAGACAGAATTCTTGAAGTTGCTGCAATTGCTACCGATATGGATTTAAACCAAATTGCAACTTTTCAGGCAATAATTAGGGTTGACGATGAATTAATCAAGACTCGTATGGTTGGTAAATTTTGGGAAGAAAACCATGAATCACGCGACGCGTTAATCGCTCAAAATTCAACTGGTCAACCAGTAGAAATTGTCGAAAAACAACTATTAGATTTTATTAAACAACATTTTAATTCCAAAGAACCGGTATATTTAGCTGGTAATTCCATTCATCAAGATCGTAAATTCATCGAAAGGGAAATGCCAGATCTAAACAAAAAACTTCATTACCGCATGCTCGACGTCTCCGCCTGGAAAATATATTTTGAAAATGCTCTCAATAAATCATTTAAAAAGCCAGAAAATCATCGCGCTCTAGACGATATTAACGGCAGCATAGAGGAACTGAAATGGTACTTGACGTTTCTAAAATAAGCGGCATCGGAGAATATACCGTCAAAAACGAAAAAGATCGAGATCTCTATTATCGTGGGCAATCAGTTTTTCTCGTCTTAAGACGAAACACTATTGAGGTTCGTTGCGATCCTCGTCTTAGCGAAAATCTCAAAGCAAAATATGAATCTGTTATGGAATCTCGCTATTATGGCAAAGGCGGTATAGAAATAGTTCTTACCAATCAATTTAGTGAATCAGAAATCCACGACCTAATTCGCTTGAGCTATAATTTAAGCGTTTAGTTATTACTTTGCGTTCTTCTTTTCGATTTTTGCCGCTCTTCTGGCATCGCGACGTTCGTTTAAGCGGTTCATGCCTTTAATAATCATAAAGATTACCCATGCAATAATCAAAAATTGAATTACATTCTGAATAAAATTGCCATAAGCGATTACTGCTTCGTCGCCAGTACCAAAAAAATTTGGTATGCGAATTGCAAGGCCTGTAAAGTCGACACCGCCAGCAATTAGGCCGACAATTGGCATAATAATATCATTAACTAGAGAGTTAACTATCGCCGTAAAGGCTCCACCTACGGCGACACCTACGGCAAGATCTACTACCGAACCACGATTGATGAATTCGATAAATTCTTCTTTAAAGCTTTTCTTTTCCACCTTTTCTAATTTTTCTTCGGATTTTGTCATTTGATTCCTTTCTTTTAATTAGTTTCCGAATAGTTATTAAACTTATCATATATAGTAGATAAACTACTGTACGAGGTAGACATAATTTCTTGCAAGGTTTCATCCTTAGTAGAATTCTGAATTTTTGCTTCTTCCGTCATAAGCATTGATATTTCATATGAAATCTTATGGGTAAAAATTCGGTCCAAAACACCATTTATCTTCGCCTCAAATAAATCCGATTCCAGCCCGTCTTTTTCTAAAGTTGCCTGCTCTTTGATTTTTTGGTCAACATCATTAGGTTTGTAATTATATTTCTCTGATAAGTAATTAGTAAGCTTCCCACTTGTATCGGCTAAAACCCCGCTCAAAGAAGCAGCGCTTGATCTTAAATTAGACGATTTCAAATCGCTTTGGTACTCCTTAATTATCGTGGCTGTATTATCTATGTGCAGTGCTAAGGCATACGAAAGATTCTTTTCGCTATTTTTCCCACCACTAAGGACTGAACCGATAATTATTATCACTATCAAACAAGCTAATCCGATTGCGCCAACCAAAAAGAATTTGGAGGACAAAAAACTACTCCTTTTCTTTTTTATTGGTCGGTTAGAAGCGGATATTTGGTCTAAATAGTCTTGTCCATCCATATGCTATAATTATACCATATGAACGACGCGAAGGAGGAAATCAAATCTCGCCTCGCGGTTGAAGACGTGGTGGGGCAATATATTGAGCTCAAACGTGCAGGCAGAAACCTAAAAGGTCACTCGCCCTGGGGAGTAGATAAAACTCCAAGTTTTATGGTTTCTCCAGAAAAGGGCATTTGGCACGATTTTTCCGCTGGCAAAGGTGGTGACATTTTTTCTTTCGTTATGGAAGTAGAAGGGATTAGTTTTAAAGAAGCTATCGAAAAACTAGCCAATCAGGCTGGCGTAGATTTAACAAAATACACCGGTGGTGATAAACATGTTGCTAGAAAAAAAGCACGCGCCCGCGAAGCTCTCGCTCTCGCAACAAAGTATTATCAAGCTTGTTTAACTCATAGCAAACCAGTTTGCGAGTATGTTTTTTATAAGAGAAATCTCAATCGTAAAACAGTGGCAGAATTTAAAATTGGCTACGCTCCGCCAAATGGCAAAGCTCTAGTTAATGTCCTTAAAAAGCATCAATTCACCGAAGCGGAATTAGATGACGCCGGTCTCCTAAATCGCTTCAAATCTGATTTATTCCGCGATCGCATGACAGTTCCGTTTATTGACACTACCGGCAACATAATAGGTTTCACCGCTCGAATTCTAAAAAAAGGTGAACCAAAGTATCTCAATACTCCTGAAACTATTCTTTTTAATAAATCGAAGTTTATTTTTGGTTTGTATCAAGCCAAGGAATCCATCCGCCACAGCGGTTTTGTAGTTATCGTAGAAGGCAACATGGATGTGATATCTTCTCATCAAGCTGGTGTTAAAGAAGCTGTTGCAACCTCCGGTACCGCCATGACCGAACAGCATTTAAAAGCATTATCCAATTTAACCACCGACATTCGCCTCGCCTATGATGGCGACGAAGCCGGCGTTAAAGCAACAGAGCGTGCAATCATGATGGCCGGAGATTTAGGTATTGATTTGACGGTAATATCTGACTACCACGGCGCTAAAGACCCCGACGAATTAATTCAAAAGGACCCAAAGCTTTGGCAAAAAGCCGTAGAGAAACGCATCCCAGCCGTAGATTGGCTATTAAAAAAATATGAAGAAAACCTTAATTTAAACTCCGCACCAGATAAACGTAAGTATTCAGACATTGCCTTAAAACTTCTCAGTTACATTAAAGATGAAGTAGAAAAATCCAGCTACGAAAAAAAGATCGCTCAAAAATTAGGCGTAGAAGTAGAAATCCTACGTGAAAAAGGAGAGAGGCTAGATAAAAAACTCTCAAGTTCTACTAAAAAATACTACAAAGAAGTAAAAACTAAATCAGAGAACAATAAAATCAAAAAACTCGAAGACAGCCTCCTTGCTCTCAAACTATTTGGCGGCATAAGCAAAACTAATATTCCTCTAGAAATGCCAGAAGACGATGTTCGTATTGCGGAGCTTGAATTGGTCTTTAATAACGAGCACAGTAAACTTAAAAACTTAGACTTAGAATCCGAAGCAAAAGAATTAATCACTCGCTATAATCGAGAAGTTAAACAACAAAAAATAACAGAGTTAAAAACCAAACTAAAAAACATAGATGAAGATAATGAGAAATACGAAAAAATTTTGCAACAAATTGTTGAGTTGCAAAACTCTAAGTAAAGCATGAAGTCTTGTAAAAATAATTTAATTAGATTATAATATAACACAATGAGCGCTAAAAAAGATGATATTTTGAACGCGAAAGATTTGGCTCTTGAAATTGACGAACCAGAATCTGGTGATTTAGAAAACGAGGAAGAGTTATCTGATGAAGAGCTTGCTATCACGGATGAAAACGTAGATGCTTTTGCTGATGACTCAGTGAGATTATATCTTCGCGAAATTGGTAAAATTCCTCTTCTTACCCCAGAAGAAGAAGCAGATCTTGCTAAACGTATAGTTAAGGGTGATAAAAAAGCCAAAGATAAAATGGTCGAGTCGAACATGCGTCTTGTAGTTTCTATTGCCAAGCGTTATGGCGGGCGAGGTCTTGATTTTCTAGATTTAATTCAAGAGGGAAATACCGGCCTTCTCCGAGCTGTCGAAAAATTTGACCCAGATAAAGGTTTTAAATTCTCCACCTATGCTACTTGGTGGGTGCGCCAAGCTATCACTCGTGCCATAGCAGACCAAGCACGCACTATTCGTATTCCGGTTCATATGGTAGAAACTATCAATAAGGTTTTAAGGACTTCTCGCAAGCTTACTTCTGAATTAAACCGCGAACCAACCAATGAAGAAATTGCTAAAGAACTTGGTTTAGAGCCAGAAAAAATTGATTATGTCATGCGGATTAAACAAGACATTGCATCACTAGATGCATCAATTGGTCGCGAAGGTGACGATGAAGATTCTGTACTCGGTGATTTTGTTGAAGATGAAGAACGTGATTCTCCAGAAGAATCTGCTGCTAATCAAATATTAAAAGAGCAACTATCAGAAATAATTGCCACATTAACGGATCGTGAACAAAAAATTATTCGTCTTCGTTTTGGTATTGGCGGTGGTCGCCCGCACACACTAGAAGAAGTCGGTGCCGAATTTGATGTTACTCGCGAACGTATTCGCCAGATTGAAGCTAAGGCCTTATCTAAATTACGAAAAAATAAAGACACTAAAAAGTTGCACGAATATTTAAGATAGGAGGAAATATGAAAAAAATAGCTTTAATAATTGCAACTATTATCGCATTAGGCACAGCATCTTTCAGTACTCCAGTTATGGCAGAAAATGAGTATAATCCAATTATTTTTACAGATTGCGGCAGCGGTAGCGATGAATCAATTCGATGCATCCTCAATTATGTCGTAGATGTCTTATCTATCGGCGTAGGAATTCTGGGCGTGATAGGTATTTCAATTGTTGGTATTCAATACCTTACCGCTGGCGGTAGTGAGGAAAAAACCAGAAAGGCTAAACAACGCATGTTTGAAATTATTCTCGGTCTTGCCATCTACGCTGTTATTGCCGTTTTATTGAAATGGTTAAATATTCCTTCACCAGGCAATTAGCTCTATGCAACGTCTTCTTGTAGTTTACAACCCTCGTTCTTCTCGTTATTCTAATCTTAAAAATGAAGTTTTGAACAGGTTACCAGAATTAAAAGGTTTTATTATCGGTAAATATGAAGTTATAAAAACCGATGTAGATCAAAATGCCAATCAGCTTTCAAAAATTATTAAAGACGGGGATTTAGTCTTAGCGGTCGGCGGTGACGCTACTGGCGTTATTGCAGTTAATGCAATCCTAAAGTCCAATAAAGATGCTACGCTAGCCGTATTACCATATGGCAATTTTAATGATCTCGCTCGCACTCTTGGTACCAAATCTCTAGACGAAATATTAAAAAACAACCCCAAAAAACTATATCCATTAGAAATACTTATAGACGGTAAACACTTCCGATATGCCACATGTTATGTCACAATCGGAATGATGGGAGAAGCAGTCAAGCTCTACGATACTCCAAAACTACGTCGTAAACTAAAAACAAAATTTGGCCGCAAAATCAGTTCTTACACGCAACTCGCTAGCTGGTATTTTAAAAATCGTCACAAAAAACAATTTTTACCAGAGTTTAAATTAAATGGTGAGTTACAGCCCAAAAAAACATCTGATTATGCAGCTGTTAATGGGAAGTTTATGGCTCGTGTCATGAAGGGTGGTAATGATTATGAAAAACCACACGTTTTTCGTTCAGAAACTGACCAGCTAACAAATTTTTGGCGACTATTCAAATTAATGGCAAAAAGCATTTTTAAGCAAATTCCAGGTTCCAAAACAAGCGGCGATGTTTTAGAATTTATCGAACCGTCTTCATTTGAACTTCAAGCGGAAGGAGAATATCGCACATTTAATGGTATTAATAAAATTGAAATAAGAAAGAGCGAAAAATGTCTGAAGGCAATAATGAAATAAGAAAAATTATAGATTATATGAAGGCTCACTGGCCATCTAAAGTTAAACCAGAATGGCAAGTTAACTTAAATGAATACCCCGAAATACTAAAAAAGGTATTAGAAGATATTACTCCAGCCGCCACCAAGAATCGTAATTTAATTCGCATCGCCGGGATATCTGGCTCTGGTAAAACTACTCAAATACTTCCTGCCGTCGAAGCATATTCTCGCGAAAATAATTTTGAGCCTATCTTAATGGCTGCCAGAAAATTTGTCGAATACCATCCTCATTTTCAAGAAATAAAAGAATATTATGGCGAAGAAAATCTTCGCAGAAATACAGATGAATTCTGTACCATTATGTTATTTTTAAGCTTATCGGCTTTAATCAAGAATGGGTACGATGTTGTATTAGATGTTACGCTCTTAGATCCAGAAATGGAGAATATCTTATTAAAAATGCTACAAGAAGGGGAATACCGCACGTTGTTTTTAATGATTGCTGTTTCACCGACCGTAACAGAAAAATATTTAAGTGGCCGGGCATGGAGACATAGCAAAGAAACAGAACAGGAGTTTATTCGTGCGACTTCAAAAGCCCTCAATTTTTATGCTCAGAATGCACCAGATTACCGTGTAATCATTTGGAGTGTTTATGATAAATCGCCAGTTTATGATGGGCCAATCAAAAACTGTTTAGATATTTTTAACGATTATTCAAACCGATCACAACTTCCAAAAAATGACGACGACGCCAGACGCGACGCCAAAATTGAATATTTAAAAAATCTTAATAAAAAAGATTCAATTAATTAATAATCTAAAGCTGGTTGAGGTTTATTTCGGGGAACTTTGCCCGGATATGTTCTGCGTATCCATTATCAATATGCTTCCAGGCCAATTTCATTCGTTCGATTTCATTATTGTCATCAAAATAACTCAAAAATTCCTTTTCAAATTCCTCTGGTGCTGGCCGAGAAATCATTCTTGCCACATCCATGTTTGGATTGCCAGTCCCGGCAAAACAAAAATCTATTACCCCAACAACTTTATCATTTTCGTCTAATAGAATATTGCCAAGGTTAAGATCTCCATGCACAAGATTACTTAGTTCGGTCTCTTTAATATATTTATGATCTTCGTCAATATGTTTATCGTAATGCTTATAATCTAGTTCGTGTAGAAAATCTGACAAAGGATATTTTACGTTGGCTGGGGCGTCTTTTAAATCTATGCTCGAGAGCTCTTTAATAAATTTTGCTACATCATATGCCACACCGGTTAATGCAGTGTGAGAAAGATGATAAATTCTATCCCCTAAAGTATAACCCTCGATTTTTTTATGAACTGAAAAAGGACGTTTTTTAGAGTCATAACATAATTTCATTTGTGGCGTATAATAACTTGTTTTTCCGTCCACAAAATTACAAACCGCTGCATCTTTTACAATCATTTTTGACCAAAATGGATTTCTCGGAAATCTAAAGAAAAAAGCGCCGGTATCGGTCGTAACTTCAATCACGATATTCGTCCACCCAGTTAATACATGTTCAGTCTTGAGAATTTGTTTCTCAGGCATTGTCTCCGCAATAATCTCATCCAATGGATCACTCGGTGTAAAAAACCTATTCATTCATCAATTATAACACGAAATACCCTTTTAAGGACCTTAAGCTTGAGGGCTGCCCTTGAGCATGTCCGAAAAGGGTATTTAGTGTTATAATAAATATTATGGATAATGTTAAGATTCTAGCCATCGTTGGTATGAGTGGCAGCGGAAAGTCCGTAGCCGTAGATTATTTAACCGACCAAGGTTATCCTAAAGTATATTTCGGTGGCATGATTTACAAAGAAATGGAAAAACGCGGTATTGAACGTACTGAAGATGGCGAATCCGAAAAAAAGTTTCGCGAACAAATTCGCGAAGAAGAGGGAAAAGATTGGGTAGTTAATCAAGTTATTGCCGAAACTAAAGATTTAATAGGTGCCGGTCAAAAACGTATTATATTAGATGGCGTTTATTCTTGGACCGAATATAAGACACTAAAACACGAGTTTCCTAAATCTCTTACTTTTATAGCAATTGTTGTAGATAAACATCTTCGTTATGAACGTGTTGCAAAGCGAAGCACGCGCGCCTTTGACGCAAAAGCTATCCGCGAGCGCGATCGAAGCGAAATAGAAAATTTAGAAAAAGGCGGCCCGATTGCAGCTGCAGACTATTATATTTTAAACAATGGCACAATTTCAGAAATGCAAGAATCACTTAGTAAAGTTTTAAAGGAAATTGAGTTTTGACGGATATAGCTAAGATTTCAAGTATAGCCTATAAAAAGGGGAATTGGATGCGCTATACTTTATGGGCTTTGGGGCTAATTTGTATCATTATTCTTTTTTTAATTTTTTTCAATATCATGACTAGTGAAAATATCTCGGCTACAGTCCCGCAAGGATATCGTTTTTCAGTTAGCGATAATTACAACAGTAGTGGCAAAATTCGTACTACTTATTATGTTTATGACAATAAAATAATAGTCGAAGATGAAGGCTTCACAGACAATCGGGTCAATCGTTCCGTGTTAATATATGACGGGATTAATACAGCTTCGCTTGAATATGTAGGATCCGATACAATGGAGTTATGTGAACTAGGTTCCTGTAGTGAAAAGCCAAAAATACTCGCAACTATTAAAAGTTTAATATCGCGCAAAATTGGACGCGAATACATAGGATTGTAAAATGAAAAAGCTAGTTATAATTGACGGAAAATCGGTATTCTACCGTGGCTATTATGCTATGGGAGCATTAAGTTTGCCCGACGGGACGCCAACTGGTGGAGTATATGGTTTTGCTGCAATAGCCATGGAAATTGTTAAAAAACTCAACCCCACTAAAGTAGTTGTTGCTTGGGACTCTAAATCATCCACATCTAAACGTCGAGCTATTTTTTCAGAATACAAAGCTGGTCGCGTTAAACCTGGCGAAGATTTTTATGCTCAAATTCCTTTACTTGAATCATTAATTCGCGATTTAGGTTGGTGTTTTGTAGAGATTGACAACTACGAAGCGGATGATATCATTGGGACTCTGAGTCGCAAAGCGGACGAGGCTGGCGATTGGGAAACCTACATCATTTCTTCTGATTTAGACATGCTCCAAATCGTCGACGATAACACCTTCATGTGGCGCATTCTTAAAGGTTTTTCTAACATAGAAAAGATTAATGTATCTGAGATTGAGACAAAGTATAATATTAAAAAATCACAATTCTTAGATCTAAAGGCATTAAAGGGCGATTCTTCGGATAACATTCCAGGAGTACCAGGTATCGGCGAAAAAACTGCCGTAAAGCTTTTAAATGAATATGGCGATCTAGATAATATATATAATAATATAGAAAAAATCACTGGTTCCACAAAGGCAAAACTAATAGCAGGTCGCGATTCCGCATATATGTCAAAACAGCTTGCCGAGATCATGTTTGATGCTCCGGTTGATTTGAAAGACATTCCTGATTTTAGTTTTAATAAGGATAAAGTCATTTCCGGCCTTAAAAAACTTGCATTCAACTCCCTCATCCGCAAAGTAGAACGGGAGGAGCCCGGAAATAGTACTACTCGAGGGCTTTCGGAGGTTACGACCGAGAATGAGGACGCGAGCCCCGCGACGGCGGGCGTGAGCGATCCGTCCCGAGAGAGCACTAATCCGGATCCCGGCCGAAAAAGTATTATCTCGGATTCTTCTAAAGACCTCCTTATCGGCTGGGATATTAAATCTCTCATGCATAGCGATAAATTTTCCGCTAAAACGATTTTGTCAGGTAAACCATTTTGGGATCTCGGACAAGCTGCATTTCTACTAAACCCCTTGGCTAGAGAAATAGTATCAGAATTGTCACCCGAAGAGGAATATCAAAAACAAATTAAAGAGTTTCAGAATTATCCAGAACTATATAATATATATACCAATTTTGATTTACCTTTAATTCCTGTTCTTTACAAAATGGAAGTAAAAGGTATGTTAATTGATCGGGAGTATTTCAGCTCATTAAAAGAGGAATACGCGAAAGAAGTTGCAAGACTTGAAAAAGAAATTCAGGATTTAGCCGGCACAGAATTTAATGTTAATTCACCTATTCAATTATCAGAAGTTTTGTTTTTTAAATTACAGCTTCCGGTAAAGGGCATTAAAAAAACCACCAGGGGCTATTCCACTGGCGCCAAGGAATTAGACAAGCTTAAAGGCCTTCACCCGATTATTGCAAAAATAATAGAATATCGTGAAGCTGCTAAATTGTTAAGCACATATATTATACCTATGCCAGAGCTCGCTGATTCAGAAAACCGTATACATACTACTTTTACTCAAAACATCACAGCGACTGGTCGTTTATCGAGTCAAAATCCTAATTTGCAAAATATCCCAGTTCGCACCGAAGAAGGGAAAAGAATAAGAACGGGCTTTATTGCGCCAGAAGGAAAAGTATTAGTTTCTGCTGATTATTCGCAATTTGAACTCCGACTTGCCGCTGTTTTGGCGGGAGATCAAGGCTTGATTAATGATTTTAACAACGGAGTAGATATTCATACTAAAACCGCTTCAGAAGCATTTAAAGTACCACTCGAAAAGGTGACTAAAAATCAACGTCGTGCCGCCAAAGTTATTAATTTCGGTATTTTATATGGTATGAGCGTTAAGGGCTTAGCCGATGCTGCCAAAATGCCAATTTATGAAGCAAAACAATTCATTGATAATTATTTTCAACTCCGAGCACCTATTAAACAATATTTAGAAAAAATTCTAAAGGACGCCAAAGAAAAAGGTGTTGTAAAAACATTTTACGGTCGTCGTCGTCCTACTCCAGATGTAAAATCTAGCAATTTTATCATTCGCCAAGCCGCGATACGTGCTGCCGAAAATATGCCTATTCAAGGCACCGAAGCCGATCTAATGAAGCGCGCGATGATAAGAGTTGATGAAAATCTACCAAATGGCGCTGAGCTTGTTATGCAAGTTCATGATTCGTTAATTGTAGAATGCGACAAAGAACTAGCTGAAAAAGTTTCAAAAATATTAAAATCCGAAATGGAAACAGTTGCTCCAGAACTCAAAATAAAATTGGCCGTTGAAATATCAATCGGCCAAAATTGGGGTGAATTATAAATTATCTTGCGTAAGCTATATTATGTTCCATCGCCTGGGTTTCTAAGGCTGCCAATCTTTCAGCATCATCAACTGCCGAATTTACACTATGCTTTACGCGTGCAGCTTCTTCAGCCTTTTTTGCATCATTCCAGCGGTCTAGGGTCCCGACTAAATATCCAGTAATTCGGCGCAATCTTTCAAATTTACCCTCTTCGAACCATTCGGCGTGATCATTAAAATATTCTTTCATAGCCTTATCGCCAGCTTTTTTGCCAATCAGTTTCATCCCGGCCTCAACTAAGCAAGATACATGCATGTCTTCATATTGATCGTATTCCGCTAACACCTCTTTCGCTTCTTTTTCGGATACTTTAGCATATTTTGATAAGGATTTTACAAATCTTTTAATATCGAAATTTTCAATTTCATTCGGATTCTTATATATTATTTTCTTCATGGTTTCCTTTCTCTGAAGCGTTCAAAATAAATCTGAAAACAGCTTCTTTTGTTTATTTAAGCATTACCTAAACTCATTATAAACCCTATATATAGTGGCTGTCAACACTTTTTTAACACTAAATGTGGTGTTTTCCACAATCTTATCAATTTATGATAAAATATAGATAATTAATTATGCCGAGTTGGAATATTCATTTAGAAGCCGGAAAGCGGCTGCAGAAAAAACTAAAATTTTCTGGCATGAAGCAGAAAGAGTTTTTGTTAGGTTGCTTACTTCCAGACATTAATAATGGGTATATTAATAAAGTAAAGAAAAAAAAGGAACATAGCGAAACGCACTATGCATATGACCAAAAAAGCTCATTAAATTTTTATGCCGAGAATCGAGTAAAAATCAGGCAAAAGGATCCAATTTTTTTAGGATATCTTTTTCATCTTTATACAGACGGTTACTTTAATTACGATTTTTATCGTAATATAAAACATCACAAATTGGGCGAAGGTCTAACGCATGAAGAAAAACGCAAAATTAAACATCACGATTATTGGATTTATGATACTAATTTTCATCATCATTTAGATTTTAAAAAAGCAGATTTAGATCATTTAGCAAAACGCGCAAATGAGATTAATATCCCGGAGATAACGCCGGAAGATATTAATGATGTGCAAGAAATTATTAACAGCGAAATGCTATCTCAACAAATCAAAGACACCAAATATTTATTTTATACTAAGAAAAAACTTGATAATATCATGGATGATATGATCGAGAGTTTTACGAATGATTATCTAAGGGATTAATATGCCGGAACTTCCAGAAGTAGAAACTATAAGAAGAGGACTAAATCAATTTATTTTGAATAAAAAAATAAAAAAGATTACAACTCTTTGTGAAAAATCTTTTGTTGGTACGCCATCTATCGGAAAAGTCAAAGCTATTAGGCGTTTTGGTAAAGCTCTAGTTTTAGATTTGGATAATCAAAAATCTCTTATGATTCATCTGCGTATGACTGGTCAATTAATATACGATGGAAAAGAACGCTATGCGGCAGGACATCCCAGCGATAATTTTATTGCTATCCTTCCTAATAAGCAAACGAGAGTTATTATTGAATTTGAGGATGGAAGACTATTCTTTAACGACCAGAGAAAATTTGGTTTTATTAAAGTAATAAAAACCAACGATGTTGCAGAGGAGTCTTTTATTAAAAAACTCGCCCACGAGCCTTGGGAAATGACTGTAACGGAGCTGTATGAAAAGTTTCAACGTCATCGCAATTCATTGATAAAAGCGACCATTTTAGACCAATCTATTATTTGTGGACTTGGTAATATTTATGCCGACGAGGCGCTTTTTGCCTCCAAAATACATCCAGAAAGAAAAGCCGGCAGCTTGTCAAAACAAGAAACCGAAGCCTTACTTACTGCTGCGTGCGAGGTAATGCAAAAATCTATCGATTCGGGCGGTTCCACTATGGCAACCTATGTTAAAGCGGACGGGTCAAAGGGCGATTATCTTGAAAAATTTGCCCAAGTTTTTCGCCGGGAGGGAAAACCATGTCCAAGATGCGGTGAACAAATAATCAAAATTAGAGTCGCCGGCCGTGGTACTCATATTTGTCCGCGATGTCAAAAGAAGGGAACAAAATGATAAAGATATATTATGGCGACGATCGAGTTAAGGCGAAACAGGAAATAATCAAAAATCTTGGAGACGATTATGAAGTTATAGAAGGTTCCGAAATTGAGCCCAGTCTGATGCCGAGCATTTTTTTAGGTCAATCTCTTTTTGAGGTTGAACGTAAAATTTTAATTCGAGATTTTAGCGCCAATAAAAATGTTTTCGAAAAATTACCAGAATTTTTAAATACTCCGCATAAAATTATCCTTTTAGAGTCTAAATTGGATAAACGTTCCGCTACATTTAAGGCACTGAAAGATAAAATTGAAATCAAGGAATTTTCTTTACCACCCGACCGTAATATGGGCCAAGTTTTCGATATTTATAAAATTGCAAAAAAAGATGGAAAAAGGGCTATAGAAATGCTAGAAAAAATTAAAAATCAAGAAGAGCCCATGATGTTCTTCGGGCTCTTAGTATCTCAAGCAATTAAAGATTATAATTACAATCCAGGCAAAAAAGAAAAGAAAGCTCTAAAAGAGCTTTCTAAACTAGATGTCAAACTAAAATCTTCTAAGCTGTCTTCTTGGCTTTTGATTGAGTCTTTTTTGCTGGAGTTTTCTTCGCTGTAACAGTTTTTGCTGCTGGCTTTTTGGTAGCTGCAGGTTTTGCGGCTGCAATCTTAGTAGACTTTTCTAACTTTACGCCATGAGCTTTAGCAAACTCATATAATTTAGCTTTACGACGAGAAGCAGTGTTTTTCTTTAATAAATCCTTTTTAGCAGCTTTGTCGTATTCTGATTGAGCCTTAGCTAAGGTTATTGCACTTGGCTTGGCCTTAAAAGCCTTAACAGCAGCTTTAATATCTTTTTTAATTCCTTTGTTTAGCTCGGTGCGCTTTTCCGCTTGGCGAGCAGCCTTCTTGGCAGATTTGATAATCGGCATTTTCTTCCTATATAGTTAATAATTAATTATTTTTGTAATTATAACTCTTTTTTAGCAAAATGTAAAGTGTAAACTCTTGAAAATAGTAAAAGCTTATGGTAACATATAAAAAAGGATCAAAAATATGCCAGACGAAAACAGCAATACTACAACGCCAACAACTCCAATTGATGATACGACACAAGTCGCGGCATCGAACGTTCCGAGCGATTCAAGCCCGGTAGTAGTTGATCCAGTAGTTTCAGAAACCCCTTCTGGCCAATCACCTGAAGACCTAAATTCAAATGATATCATTTCAAATGTAATTAATAAAATTAATAATTCGCAAAATATTCTGATAGCATTATCAAGCGATCCTTCCGTAGATGAATTATCCGCCGCTATTGGCCTCTCACTTTTTCTAGATAAACTTGGCAAAAGAGCCACCGCAATTTATTCTGGCACAACTCCAAATGCTCTTGAATTCTTAAAGCCCGAAGAAACTTTTGAGCCTACGGTAGATACACTCCAAGATTTTGTGATTGCCCTAAATAAAGAGAAAGCCGATCATCTTCGTTATAAACTCGATGGCGACTATGTCAAAATATTCATCACGCCATATCATGCTCGTATTTCTGAAGAAGATTTAGAATACTCATATGGTGATTTCAACGTTGATTTAGTTTTGGCGCTCGATGTAGCTAATGGTGTAGATTTAGACTCGGCTTTGCGTGAGCATGGTCGCATCATGCACGACGCATCAATTGTCAATATAACTACCGGTAACCCCGGCAAGCTCGGTGAAATTGAATGGAGTGATAAAACCGCAAGCTCAGTTTCGGAGATGATTGCCAAGCTTCTATACAGCGTAAATGGCAAAGCCAAAATCGAAAAAGAAGAAGCTACGGCTTTCCTTACCGGTATTGTTGCGGCAACGGATAGGTTTTCTAGTGCCAATACTACTCCGGAAACTATGAAGATTTCTTCGCGTCTGATGGAATCTGGCGCTAACCAACAACTCGTTTCAAAAAATATTACCCCAGATTTAGAGAATGAAATGTTTACCTTAACAGATACTTCCGAAGCTTTGAAGAAAAAAGACAATGATCCTACCAAACTTGAAGTTGAACATTCAGAAGAAAAGATTAAAGAACCCGAAAAGCCTTCAGAACCTGTTTCGAAAGAAACTCCTCCAGCTAAAACCGTACCCGAGCCCAAGGAAGTATCTACTACAATTACAGAGAAAGAGAGCACTTTACTAGATGATCTGAAAGCTGCAGAAGCTAGCTTATCACAAGCTGGCGCCGAAACTACGCCAGAAGAAACCGAAGCTCCGCTTAAGATTGATACTCTTGACGAATCAACTGGTACTTCCACAAAGCCAGATATTTCTTCTTCGGTCTCTGATGCTTTAGCCCAAATCGAATCAAATCCAGCAGCTTTGAACACTCCATCGGCTCCTACTACTCCAGAGATTAACGGTGTTCCAGAGATTAATTATGGCATGCCAATGCCAGGCGAAGAAGTCTTGCCACCTCCACCGACTCCACCTGTAGATTTTAGCGCTCCAATGCCAAATGCAGAAGCAACAGATTTTAGTGTTGCTCCTAGCACTCAACCTTTTAGTTCATCTCAACCAGCTGAACCATCCCAACCTATTATCCAAACCACACCAATCGAGCCGGCTACCCCACCACTAGAACCTACGCCAGAACCATTAGGTTCACAACCATCCATGCAAGATCAAGTTTATAATCCTCAAGCCTCTGACCCAGGCGCTTTCAAGATTCCTGGCATGTAGTCTTGATTTTATCTAGAAATGCGCTATAATAATATATAGTGGAATCGTAGCTCAGTTGGTTAGAGCGCTGCCCTGTCACGGCAGAGGTCGCGAGTTCGAGTCTCGTCGGTTCCGCCATTTTTGTTATTAAATTGTCTAGACCTTGTCATTTTCTCTTCTCTGTGATATAATACACCTTAGTATGTCAATAAAAGTTACAAGAAAAGATCAGGGCGAGGCAAACGAAAATATCATTCGTCGTTTTAATCGCAAAGTTTTACAGAGCGGCATGATGCCATTAAAAAAATCACAGATGCGTTTTTCTAAGCCAATTTCTAAACGCGAACGCCGTCTTAAGGCTATTATCCGTGAAGCTCGTAAAGCCGAAAAAACCGAACGCATTAAACTCGGTCTCAAATAGTCTGGCTTTATATCTAGAGTTAGGTAATCGCAATATACCCCTCTAGGACCGTAAGCTCGGGCAGACCGCCCCTTGGGACGCGGACGACCTGAAAGGTCGAGCGCCCTTGAGCGTGTCCTAGAGGGGTATATTCGATTACAATGTGCTATAATTAATAAAAGGAGTTTTTATGATTATACTATTTGGCTTAGCTGGTTCCGGTAAGGGCACTCAAGGCAAAAATTTATCCGAGATTTTTGGTTGGCGTTGGCTTTCTGTAGGCGAAGCTATTCGCCAAACTGGCGGCTACGAAGACATAATTAATAATGGTGGCCTTATTCCTGACGAAGATGTTATTAAAATCATGGATAAACAAATCAAAAAAGCCGAAGACGAAGGTTTTGATGTTATTCTAGATGGTTACCCACGCGACAAAGATCAAGCTGACTATATTGCAGAAACAATGGCTGACAAAATTGACGGTGCAATTATTCTTGAAGTTCCAAAGGAAGAGTTATTTGAGCGCCTTGCTCTTCGCGGCCGCGATGACGATAAAGAACGTGCTAGTATTGAACGCCGTTTTGAAATCTTTGAAACCAATATAGATTTAATTCTACCAATTTTAGCTTCCAAAAATATTCCAGTTGAACATGTAAATGGTGTAGGTAAAATTGAAGAAGTTACCGATAGATTGGTCGAGGTGGTAAAAAGGTTAAATCCTGAAGCTACCGAGCAAGAAAATGATGTAAACGGTGGAGAAATTGAAAAAAGCTATGGTGAATAAAGAAACCGCCGATGCTAAAACATTACAAGAAAAAATCACCGCCATGCGCGAAGGTGGTAAAATTCTCGGCAATTTGTTGAGAGATCTTAAAAACTATGTTCAGCCTGGCATGACAGGTAAAGAAATAGATGCTTGGGTCCGCAAAGAAATCGAAGCCCGTGGCGCTAAAGTTGCCTACGATATGTTAGAAGAAGAATTCCCGGGCGCAATTTGTATTTCGATCAACGATCAATTAGTTCATGGTGCTCCCTCAGATGAAGTCCTAACAGCTGGCGATAAAGTCTCTTTCGATCTTGTCATTTATTACAAAAAATATTTTACAGACGCCGCATTTACTATGTTAGTAGGAGACACTGGTTCTCCGGCTGTCAAAAAGATGATTTCCGTTACCGAATCTGCATTATGGGAGGGAATTGAGCAAGTTAGGCCTGGCGCCCATATCGGTGATATCGGTCATGCCGTAGAAACAGTTTTACGTCGAGGCCACTTAGGCGTGATAGAAAACTATATCGGTCATGGTATTGACCAAAAAATGCACCAAGCTCCCGAAGTTCCTAACTATGGTAAAAAAGGCCACGGCTATCAGTTAGTTGAGGGTGATACTATTTGTATTGAACCAATGTCCTGTCTTGGCAAAGCAGCTAATTATGTAGATAAAGATGACAACTGGAGTGTTAAAATGAAAGATGGCTCTATCGGCTGCCACTGCGAACACACTATTCTTGTCACTAAAGACGGCTACGAAGTGTTAACTCTGGCAGATTGAATAATTATAATAATACCTACTTGGGACCGTAAGCTTGGGCGAGCGCCCTTGAGCGTGTCCCAAGTAGGTATTATTAGAATTACTAACACACATGTGTTATAATAAGCTTATGGATGAGAGCAATCGTTTTGTTACAGGTCTTGATGTCGGCACTGAAAACGTTCGTGCCGTTATCGCTACAGTATCAAAAAATGGCGAAGTAGCCATAGTTGGCTACAATGAAGGCAAATCGTCGGGCATGCGCAAAGGCATCCCCGCTAATTTAACCGGCCCCGCCGAAGCTATTGATCGCATGCTTGGTGACGCCGAACGTATGGGAGGATATGATGTACGTAGCGCTTATGTTTCTATTAATGGCTCAACTGTTATTTCTACTCATACCGAAGGTATGATAGCAGTTGGCTCTGTCGAGCACGAAATAGACGGCGTAGATTTAGATCGTGTAGAAGACGTAGCAGTATCTGGCCGCATCCCAGCCAATCGTGACGTCCTAGACGTTATACCTCTAGAATATGCTTTAGATGGTCAAGGAGGCATTAAAGATCCCCTAGGTATGGCTGGAGCAAGATTAGAAATTCGCGCCAACGTCATTTCTGCTCTCACTCCAAATTGTGAGAACCTAAAACGTGCTACTATGACTGCTGATGTTAAGGCTGAAAGATTAGTTCCTAGCGTAGTAGCCGCTGCAAAAGCAGTATTAACAGAGCGTCAAAAAGAAAACGGTGTCGCCGTAATAGATATGGGCGGTGCTACGACTTCTGTCGCCGTCTACGAAGAAGGAGATTTACAATATATCGGCGTAGTTCCAGCCGGTTCTAATAATATTACAAATGATCTGGCAATTGTTCTTGCTATCGAGCCAGAACTTGCCGAAGAAATTAAGACACGTTTCGTCACCGGTAATTTTCACTCAGACAAAAGCATTGCAATTAAAGTGGGCAAAAATAACGAACATGCTTTTGAACGCAAGGAAGTCGAAGAAGTTGTAGAAGCCAGACTAGAGGAAATATTTAGTGAAATTCGCAAAAAGCTTAAAGCCGCCAAATATGACCAGCGTTTACCAGAGGGAATTATACTAACTGGTGGTGGCGCGAAAATGCGTGATATTGAAATATTTGCCAAAAAAGCATTAGAAGCATCGGTTAAAATTGGAATTCCGGCCGGTGCTGGTGGTGTTTCTGAGTCAGTCAAAAAACCAGAGTTTGCCGCTGCGGTCGGGTTAGCTCTCATGGCTGCTGAAAGTAGCGAGTATACTTCTACTCTAAGCAAACCTTCTAAAAAACCTAAAAAATCATCTAGCGCTAAACCATTTGGATTTATTAAAAAAATTTTTTCAAAATTCTAACCCTCTTGATTTTAAGGGGAAAAAGGTATATACTAATATCAAATTTAAAGCGAGGTTATTATGCCAGAAGTTAAACCAACAGAGGTGGAAAGTAAAGCAAGTATTAAAGTCGTAGGCGTAGGTGGCGCCGGTGGTTCTGCAGTAGAGCGCATGAAAGAAGTGGGTCTTTCTGGCGTAGAATTTGTAGCAATTAATACCGATGCCCAAGCTCTTCATCATTCACCAGCCGATGTCAAAGTACATATCGGTAAAGGTCTTGGTGCTGGCGGCGATCCAGAAAAGGGCCGCGAAGCCGCCGAAGAAGGTCGTGAAGCCATCGACAAAGCCCTAGACGGCGCTGACATGGTGTTTATTACATTAGGAGCCGGCGGTGGCACTGGTTCGGGCGCAGGTCCTATCGTCGCAGAAGAAGCTCGCAAAAAAGATATTTTAACTGTAGGTGTTGCCACCAAACCATTTACCTTTGAAGGTGCTCGTCGTAAAGCTAACGCAGATGTCGCAATAGAAAAACTTGCTCGTCAAGTAGATGCTTTAATTACTATTCCAAACGATCGTCTTCTTCAAACTATAGATCCTCGTACCCCACTTCTTGAGACTTTCAAAATTGCTGACGATGTACTCCGCCAGGGTGTCCAAGGTATTTCCGAATTAATCACCGAACATTCTTTGATTAATCTAGACTTTGCCGATGTTAAAGCTATCATGAAAAACGCCGGCTCAGCTCTTATGGGCATTGGCCGTGCTAGTGGTGAAAACCGCGCTGTTATTGCTGCTCAACAAGCTGTAGAATCCCCACTTATCGAAGTAAAAATTGAAGGAGCACGCGGTGTACTCTTTAGCGTTGCTGGTGGCTATGACATGTCAATGAGCGAGGTTCAAGAAGCTGCTGAAGTTATCACAGGCGCCGTTTCACCAGATGCTAATATCATCTTCGGTGCTTCTATCCGCCCAGATTTAGAAGATGAAATAATTGTTACAGTTGTGGCTACGGGTTTTGACTCAGATTATTATAACGAAGAACCAAACCTCAAGCCAGAATTAGATTTTAAAGACGAAAAACCAGAAGCTGAAGCTAAAGATTTTGCTGCTGAAAGCAAATCCAATATGTGGGATTCCATTAAAAACGATCCAGAACCAGAGCCAGAACCGGATGATGACGAGATGGATGTACCACCTTCCTTAAGAGAAAGGTTTAAGAAAAAGAAAAAATAAACGGAGGCTACGCGGATGGAGAGAAAGTTTAGAATTGGCGACAGCAAAGTTCTAGAAAGCCGCGAGACCGTTGATGGCACTATGATTCGTCGCCGGCGTGAATCCAGCGACGGTCACCGTTTTACTACTTATGAACGCATCGAAATGCCACCTCTCACTGTATTAAAACGCAGTGGCAACAAAGAAATATTTGATCGCGACAAACTACTTCTTGCTGTTCGCCGTAGTGTAGGTAAGTTTTTCAATTCTGAACTAGAGGTTGAAGAAGTAGTCAATAAAGCATCCGATATTTTATATAGCTATGGCACGGATGAAATTACTTCCAAACAAATTGGTGAGGCGGTATTAGACGTTTTGGCAGAAGTGAACGAAGTAGCATACGTTCGTTTTGCTAGCGTGTTTCGTGAATTCAAAACCCTGGAGGATTTTGAAAACATTCTAAAGGAACAAAAAAGGAAAAGATAATCCATGCGGGTGGTGTGTATTTTTAGGGACAATCAAGATTATTCAAGAACCGTTACTGAATGGCTTGAAAATTTTCGCCGTCAGACCGGCCGAGAAATAGAAATCATGAATCCAGACGAAAACTCTAGTTTTTGTGAAACATATGATATAGTGGAATATCCCACCATTTTGGCTCTCGGTAACAATGGCGAAGTACGCGCCTCCTGGCGTGGCCGCGACCTCCCATTGATAAACGAAGTTTTGTATTATACAATTTAAACATGAACGTTTTTTATAATATTATTAGCAATAAATGGGTCCAACGGGCTTTCTGGTCTGTCTTGGTTGTTCTTTTAGGCCTGTTAATTTATCGCCTCACTACAGGTTTTCTAAATTCTAAAGAAAAGAAGGATTCTAAAATTCTCTCGAGTAAAAAGAATAAAACTTTCATTCGTATGTTAAAAAGTGTTATCGGCACTACACTTGCAATTCTTGTCGTGCTAACTGTTTTGCAAATATTTGGCGTCAATGTTACGTCTATGCTCGCCGGTGTTGGTATTGCATCAATTGTAATTGGCTTTGCCCTGCAGGATGCCCTAAAAGATATCATACGTGGTTTTGAAATTGTTTCCGACAGCTATTATGAAATTGGCGATGTAATAAAATATGGCAACAACGTAGGCCAAGTTTTATCCATTACTCTCCGCACTACAAAAATCCAAGATATTAACACTATGAATATTGTTTCGATTGCTAATCGCAATATTGACCAAGTCGAAATTGTTTCTGGCTATGTTTACATTCCTGTCACTTTACCTTACGATGTTAAAATTGATAAAGCCGATTCGGTTATGAAAGAAATCGTTAAAAAATTAGAAAAACATGAAAACGTCACCTCTGCAATATATCAGGGAATTTCAGATCTAACTAATTCCTCGCGCAATCATCAGATTTACATCACCTGCGACCCCATAAATCAACTTCAGATCCGCCGCGATGCCCTCCGCATTATTATCGAAACCCTCGAGAAGAACCACATCTCCATCGCCCACACCCAACTCGACATCCATACAAGTAAATGATATAATATACTCTATGAAATATAGAGCTGGAGAACGGCGTAGAGCCGTAGAATACGAAAAGGCCCTCACAGAGTGGTGGAAAAAAGACAAAACATTTGAAAAATCGGTAGAGAATCGCCCGATTGACAAATCTTATGTTTTTTATGATGGCCCGCCATTTATTACTGGTAATCCTCATCATGGCACTCTCCTCTCTTCTATTGTCAAAGATGCCGTTCCGCGTTATTGGACCATGAATGGCTACCGTGTAGAGCGTCGTTGGGGCTGGGATTGTCACGGTCTCCCTGCCGAAAACTTTGTGGAAAAACAACTCGGCATCACCGATCGTCGCGACATTGGTACTAAATGGTCGCTAGAGGATTACATCATTAAAGCTCGCGAATCTATGGTCGCGAATTCCGAAACATGGCGTTCTACTATTGATCGCGTTGGTCGCTGGGTAGATTTTGATAATTGTTACCGTACTATGAATAAGGATTTCATGGAATCCGTTTGGTGGGCTTTTAAAGAACTCTACGAAGCCGGTAAAATCTATGAAGGTCGCAAAGTTTTAATGTACGATACTAAATTTGCCACTCCAGTTTCCAAGGCTGAAGTTACTATGGATAACGACGCCTACCAGGTCGTCACCGACCCATCGGCGTATGTTAAGTTTAGATTAAAAGATTTCGAAAATACCATTTCAAAATCTTATTATCTCTTAGCATGGACCACAACACCCTGGACCCTCCCAGCAAATATGGCTCTTGCCGTTAATCCCAGTTTAGACTACGGCGTTTATGATATCAATGGAGAAAAACTAATTGTAGCCTTAGAGCGAGCAAAAGCTTTATTTGAAGGACAAAAACCTGAAAAGGCTTTTAAAGGCTCGGCTTTAATTGGTAAAAAATATGAACCAATTATCGAAGTCGCCGATGACCTCTATGACCTTGGCCTTCGTGGCGACAAGGGAACAGTGGCTCGCAAAGATACCTACACTGTCCTCCCGGGCGATTTTGTTTCTGCCGAAGATGGCACTGGAGTTGTTCATATTGCACCTGCCTATGGTGAAGATGATTATGCTCTCGCGCAAAAATTCGAAGTAGATTTTGTTGATTGTCTTGATGAAAACGGCTACTATCTCCCCGAAATGGCTACAGAGCTCCACCGCCTCGGCGTACGTGATACTGACGATAATGGTATTCAGGTTTGGGCCGGCAATAAATTCATTGCTAAAGTTCTTGAAGAAAAGGGAATTATTTATAAGATTGAATATATTCAACACGAATATCCATTCAACCCTCGTTCCAAAGAGCGTATCATTTATCGCGCTTTCCCATCCTGGTTCTTTGATATAGAAGGCCAAAAACAGCTGATGTTAGAAGAGAACGAAAACATCAATTGGTTCCCTGCTTACCTAAAACACGGCCGCTTTGCTAAAAACATTGAAGCTGCCCCAGATTGGAATTTATCCCGTGATCGTTTTTGGGCTACCGCTATGCCAGTTTGGAAGGGCGACAAAGGCACAGTCAAAGTCATAGGTTCTTACGCTGAACTCAAAGAGCTTTCCGGTAAGGAACTAGATGATTATCATCGCCCTTGGGTTGATGAAATAGAGTTTGATATAGACGGCGAGCATTTTACTCGTATCGAAAAAGTCCTAGATTGCTGGTTTGAATCTGGCTCTATGCCTTTTGCGCAGCTTCATTATCCATTCGAAAACAAAGAAAAGTTTGAAAAAAACTACCCAGCCGACTTTATTGTCGAATATGTTGGTCAGGTCCGTGCCTGGTTTTATTATGTTCATGCTGTAAACACCGCTCTAGCTAGTATTGGTGCTTTTGGCGAAAAAGCTAAAAATGGCCCTAAAAACGCTTATAAAAATGTTATCACTACTGGCACCCTCGCTGGTAATGACGGCCGTAAGATGAGTAAATCTCTTGGTAATTTCACTGATCCTAACGAACTAATGGACCAGTATTCTGCCGATGCTCTCCGTTTCTTATTGCTCAGTTCTCCTGTTCTTTCAGGTGAAGATTTTGCTCTTTTGGACAAGGATGTCTCTGATGTTAATCGCAAACTTGCTATGATTTGGAATGTCTACGATTTCTTCACTACCTATGCAGAAGTGGAAGGTATAGATAGTGAAGGATTTGAAAAAGCACATACCTCAAATCCATTAGATGTATGGATTATCTCTCGTATTTATCAACTTCGCGATGAAATCACAGAGGGAATGTCAGAATATAATATCCCGAAAGCCCTTGATGGCGTTCTATTATTTATAGATGATATGAGCAACTGGTTCGTTCGCCGCTCTCGTCGTCGCTTCAGCAAAAGTGATAACCAAAACGATAAAAATCAAGCTTTTGCTACCTTATATTATATACTAGTGTATCTTTCAAAGCTTCTCGCTCCATTTACGCCATTTTTGGCCGAAGAATTATATCAAAAAATCACTGGCGAGGGCGCGTCTGTTCATCTCTTGGATTGGCCAGAAGCCGGCATAATAGACGCCGATGTTCTAGAAAAAATGTCTCGCACTCGTCAAATTATCACCGATGCTCTAGCTCTTCGTATGCAAAAGTCTGACACCGAAGACCAAATCAAAATTCGCCAGCCACTTAGTAGCCTCACTTATGATGGCGAAGAACTAGATGATTTTTATGAGCAAATAATTGTTGAAGAAGTCAACGTAAAGACAGTAAAAAATGGCGACAAGCTTTTACTTGATAAAACCCTCACCCCAGAGCTTATCCAAGAAGGTCTTGCTCGCGAGCTTATTCGTGCCGTTCAGTCTGCGCGTAAACACGCCGGGCTTCGCCAAGATGATCAAATCAAATTGTCACTCTCGTGTGATATTCCAAAAGAGCACGAAGACTTTATTAAGTCAGAAGTTGGCGCCACAGAGATTAGCCAGAATGGCAATTATTCTCACGATGAAATTGCCAAACTAAATGGCGAAAGCGTTACTATTAGCTTAGAAAAAATCTAAATTGTAAAAAATACACATTAGCTTAATAGGTTTATTTTTGGTTTTTAATCTCTGTTAATTTGACAAAACTATGATTTTAAAGCATAAACACTATTGACAAAATTGCAAAAGTGTGCTACACTAAAAACAAGTTAGAAAATAAAACAAAAATTCTAACAAATAAAACAAAAACAAAAAAAAGGAAAACAGAAAATGGCAAAAATAACAACCTTAAAACTACCAAAAGAAGTAATTGATTTCAAAGCAGACTACGAAACCTATGGCGATAATAAAGAAGAGATGGAATATGTTTCACCACAAAAAGTTTCAAAAGAAAGCATAGAAAAAATCAAAGAAATAAAATTAAAAAATCAATAACGTGGTCATAAACTATTTATGATCTTCAACAAAAACGAAAAATTAGCTGCCTAATAATATATTTAAATATTTATTATTTAGTTTTCCAGAAAGGATACCAATGTAAAACAAAAACCTAATCATATCATTTAAACAGGAGACGTGCCTATAAGATAGACTAACCATAAATTACAAGAAAAACCGAACACCATGTTCGGTTTTCCTTTTGTTTAAAATTTGACCATGATTACAGCTTATGCTAAACTCTTATCAGAAAGGTCTAACAATATCACAAAAAAATCTATCATGGACGATTACCTAGTAGATCGAGAAACTCTTTCGCAGTTTGTCGATGAATTAATCAAGAAAAAAGCTCTCGTTGTAGATAATGTCGAAGAGTTAAATCAAATCAGAGAAAATAGCATAAAGGCTCTCGACGACCAAATCAGCACAGCCGTTTTCAGTAGCCTTACTCAGGCGCAAATTGACGAATTAAACATCCTCCTCGACCAAGATGAATCGGCAGATTATGAAGAATTCTTTACAAAATACAACATCAATATTCACGAAATAGTCAAAAATGCCATGCAAGATTTTGCAAATAATTTTTTAGGAGGTCAAAATGAAGAATCCTAATGCATTTCCAGGCTCAGACTTCGGCTTTGATTTTTCATCAGAAAGCGAAGACGAACAAGCGAAAAGACAAGATGAAGAGGCCTATGGCGCAATGCGTAATCTGGAAGCTAGAATATCTCAACGTAGGATACTAAAAGCTGAAGCAGAAGAAAAAGCTAGAATGGAAGCAGAAGCTGAAGGAAAAAGCGAACTTGAAGATGGAGCTAAAGTAGAGCCAGAAACTATCGTCGCAGAAAAGCCCGAACCAACGCCGGCTAATAGTCCAGAATCTTCTCCTTCAAAAGAGCAAATCGAAGAAACCAAGCAAAAAGCTAAAAAATCTAGTAAGTTTAAACGAGCTATTATGACGGCTATTCTTGTTGGCGGTACAGCAGCAGCTGCTATTGCGGCCATTTTTACCGGCAAAGGTGGAGGAAATACCGGTAATCAAAATGTAGTCGAAGATGTTGTAGATGACACGGAATCGATTTCGAATCCAGAATCTGAAGCTCGGGGTATTAGAGATGGCTACAACGAAACAGGTATGTTTGCCTCTACTGAAAAATCTGGCCCTTACGATTTTGCTTCAGCAGTAGAAGTCGCAGAAGTATGTAATGACGACGAAGTAGAGATGATAAAATACACTGCCGGCAATCAAGTAGAAAGCTTTGCTGATTATCTTGCCAATCTGCCTGAACAACTACAGCCCGAAGGCTTTAGAGGTCTAAGCATTCTAGAAACAGAACAGAGACTAGAAAGCCTCAGCCCAGAAGAATACGACAATGTCTTAGAACAATTCAACGATACGATGGACCGAGCTTTTACGAGACGCACTAATTTGAATGGCAATTATGATAATGCATTTATGCGGGAACTTGATGCAAATGGAGGCTTAGTGCATGGCAATGTGGAATCGGTCGCATGTACTACTAACGAACAAGGAATTACGGTAAACGAATTCTTCTGGTTAGATCAGGAAGGCAACGAATACGGTTCTATGATAGTTAAAATAATTTATGGCGAAGATGGCGAAATTACCGGAGGGTGTTTGCAGGTAGTTAACCCAGAAGGTTCACGGCCAGATATTTACGAAGGACTTCCAGATATTACGCCAGATGCCCCATCCACTCCATCTACACCAGAAACTCCAGTGGTTCCACCGGTAACCCCACCAGAAACCCCACCAGAAACCATTGCGCCAAAAGATGAAGAAAACATGACAAGAATTGACAATAATGTATTAGGAGATATTGCCGAAGATGTAGGCACCGGCGAAGTGACGGTCTCTCAAACTCCGACCAGCGAGGTAGAGTCGCAAGCCCCAACTTCAGCTCCCGCCCCAGAGGCATATGAAGGTACGTCGGCAACTACGGTACCAAATGCAGCGTCAACTCAAGCCGAGACGGTAGCACCGACCAGCCCCGCAAATGACTATAGTCAAAATCGTGGCGGAGCAAATGCCGATGAGTATGCCCCGGTTCAAGCCAATGAAGCAGCTCAGCAGGCAGCTGATCAGGCAGAGATACCAGTCGAACAGGCTCCGACTGGAGGTCAAGCCCTAGATGATATTCTAGGCGATTTAGGTATAAACTAATGGTGGGAAGAAAGGGAACAAATGAAAATCAACCATAAAAAAAGCAAAACCATAATATCGGTTTTAGCAACGCTAGGACTAAGTTTTACTGCTATAACTTCAGTATCGGCGTGGGGGCCAGAACGTGCAACATTCACGATGGAGAACCCTGCCACTTATCCAACTTTCAACTCCATTACTAATAACCCGACCATCGGTGATGAACGTGATTTCGTGAGAGTTGGTGAGATAGATGCCAAGGTTACAGACCTGAAAAATGAAGTTGAAGTAGTGCCAGGCAGACAATATTTAGTTTACGTGTATTTTCACAATAATGCCTCATCAACCTTTAATGACTCTGCCCACAACAACTCTGGCGTGGCATTGAGAACTCGTATGGCGACTTCCTTCTCTACGGTCCTTACCCCGGCAGAAAAAGGAACTATTACTGCTACTATTACCGCAGACAATAGCAATCCTCTCTCAGTTTGGGATGAAGCTTACATGACTACAAAAACTGAAAAAATATTAATGCATTATGTACCTGGTTCTGCCAAGATATATAATGACTGGAAAGCCAACGGCTCGGTGATGCCATCCAGTTTATTTACGAGCGAGGGGACACTAGTTGGTCTTAACGCCTTGAATGGTGTTATCCCAGGTTGTGAAGAATACCATGGTGTAGTCAGCTACGTACTTCAAGCTGAAGAACTCGGTGGCTCAATCGATAAAGCCGTCTCAAAAGATGGTATAAAATTCCGCGAAAGTGCCATTCTTCAACCTGGTGAAGAAGCAACTTATCAGCTTACTATTGTTAATACCGGCGACGTAGCCCTAACTAACGCTACAGTCAAAGATGTTTTACCAGAAGGTTTAACACTGGTTCCTGGTAGTGTCACGCTTCGCGCTAACGATTCCACTACCGAAGATCCGCTCTCAGATAATATTTTCGGAGCAGGATACAATCTTGGCACTATTGGTACCGGCAATACAGTATATATTACCTATAAGGTTAAAGCCGGTGACAATTTTGATTGCAATGGTCAAGAGCTGAAAAATGATGCAACATTGACATACGATAGTAATTTAGAAAGTGGTGAAATCAAAGAAGATTCCACAACTATTACCGTTAGAAAAGAGGACGGCTGCGAAGAACCAGAACCACCACTAGACAACTGCGAAACCAATCCTAGCCTCCCAGAGTGTCAAGAAAAAAATTGTAAAACTAACCCCGAAATGGAAGGTTGCCAAGAGCTCCCCAATACTGGGCCGCTTGAAATTGTTATGGCAATTATCGTAATTCTCGGTATTGGTGGCGGCGGCTACTATCTCTATCGTACTCGCAAGACTCTAAACAAAGTAGAAAAAACTGCTAAGGGCGAAAAACCAGCTGAAAAAGCTGAAGATAAGCCAGAAGTTAAAGAATCAGAGCAAATCACAAAAGACTCTTCCCAAAAACCAGATAATATGGTAAAATAACAAGAGTTAATAAAGGATTATTATGAAAAAAGCAGTCATTTTGGTTGGCGGTAAGCAATATATCGTCACCGAAAAAGAGACCCTACGGGTGGACCTCCTCCCGGCAGGCACTAAAGAGCTCGAACTTGACGCTTTACTCGTAACTGACGGCGATAAAACCACCGTTGGCACTCCTACGGTAAAGGGCGTAAAAGTTTCAGCTAAAGTTAAAACGCCCGAAGTAAAAGGCGATAAAATCCGCGTTATCCGCTATAAAGCCAAAAAGCGCGTTCATAAAGAAACTGGCCATCGCCAAAAATTCACCGAAATCGAAATCACCAAAATCGGTTAATAAAATAAACTCAATCGAGTAAATATCGAGCGAACCCGATAAAATAAGATTTTCACAGGTCGAGTACGGAACTGTAATTCCGGCGCAGACCTGCCTGAAAATCTTATTTTTGTCGGACGTGAAGCGAGGCATGAACGAGAATGAGTTTATTTTGTTTTTAATCAGTTTTTATGATATAATCGTAAGTATTATGAGTGCGAAGGTAATTTGTGTCACAAATCAAAAAGGCGGCGTCGGTAAAACTACTACCGCCGTCAATCTCGCCTATTACCTCGCAAAAGATAAGTTTAAAACCTTATTGATAGATTTTGACCCACAGGGAAACGCCACTTCCGGTCTTGGTATCGAAAAAAACGACACCGAAAACCTTGGTCTTACTATGGTTGAGGCTATTACTGGCACTGCTACATTGGCTTCTGTCATCCACCAAACCAAATATAAGAATTTTTATTTAGCTCCTACTACTCCAGCCTTAGCTAACACCGAAGTAGAAATGACCAACATGCCACGCAAATTTGTCAGGCTTCGTGATGCAATTCGTACGGTTGCTGATGATTATGATTATATTATTATTGATTCGCCACCGTCTTTATCACTTTTAACTGTCAATGGTATGATTGCTGCAAATTATTTGCTTCTTCCAGTGCAAACAGAGTTTTATGCCCTAGAAGGTGTTGCACAGCTTTTGGAAAGCATGAAACTAGTTATGAAGCAAGCCAATCCTAATTTGCATCTACTTGGTGTTCTCGCAACGATGTATGACAAACGTACTAGTTTGTCGGCTCAAGTTTATGAAGAAATCAAAAAGTATTTCAAGCAACTTACCTTTAAAACTAAAATTCCTAGAAACGTCCGCGTAGCCGAAGCTCCTTCGCATGGTGTGCCAGTAGGCGCCTATGACAAATTTAGTAAAGGTGCTAAAGCTTACAAAGAATTCGCAAAGGAAGTAGAGGAGAGAACCAAATGAAAGGACTAGGACGCGGTTTTGAAAGTTTAATTCCTACCGAATTGATCGATGATGAATTTGACCCCACCGCCGAAGAAGACAAAAAAGAAAGCCAGCTTAAAGAGTTAAAGCTAGAAGATATTGTCCGTGATGAGGAGCAACCACGCCGCGAATTCAACAAAGAAGCACTCGAGGCTCTTGCTACGTCAATCAAAGAACACGGAGTTTTACAGCCAATTGTAGTTACCAAAGAAGAAGGGAAATATAAAATTGTCGCCGGTGAACGCCGTTGGCGAGCCGCTAAAATAGCGGGGTTGAATAAAATCCCAGCCATTATTCGTACTCTAGATTCTCAAAATCGTCTTGAATTATCCATTATCGAAAACGCTCAACGTGAAGATTTGAACGCCATTGAGCTCGCGACTGCATATGTCAAACTTCAAAACCAATTTAACTTAAGTACGGAAGATATTGCCGCCAAAGTTGGCAAATCTGAACAAACCGTCCAAAACACCATTAGATTGTTAAACCTCCCAGACGAAGCCAAAAAAATAATGGTCAAAGAGAAACTTACTGAGGGTGTCATGCGTCCATTGGTTTCACGCGACGAAGCTACCATTAAAAAAGTTCTTCCAAAAATCGTTAAAGAAGGATGGACCGCACGTAAAGTTGAGCGTTATTTTGCCGAAACCAAGAAAAAATCTAGTGCCACCGCCATTAAACGTGATGCCTATCGTAAATCTGAAGACGCATTATCGGCTAAGTATAATGTTGTTACTAAGATTACCGGTCGTAGTCTCACTTTCAAGTGTAAAAATGATTCCGAACTACATAAGCTAATTAATATTTTAAACAAGTAAATAGTATTATTTTCTTACTAAAACACTCTTATCTTATCAAGCGGGAATAATCTTAACATTACCGGCCCAATTACTCTACATAGTGGAATAGTTCCAAGACCATTTCTAGAATCCCATGAGTTAGAACCTTCCCTATTATCGCCAGAAACAAATAATTCACCCTCTGGTACTATTGTATCTACTTCGCCAGATGTATGCTCCTTTGGCCCATCAGTCTCTGAAGTACGCCATTCAGAATCATAAATTATTCCTTCTGTAGATTCTGCGTCAGTATAAACTTTCATCACCCCATCCTTAACTGTAACTCGTTCACCAGGAAAGGCAATTACGCGTTTAATTATATATTGATCACTGACATTACTAGGTACATTACAAGTCATCGGATTTTGGACGCCAGCTGCTTTGTATTCTTTGACTCGTTCCTCGTCTTCATTTAGAAATACAATTATTTGCCCACGCTCCGGCATATATTCTTCACCTAGAAAATGCGCCCAAGAAACTGCAGCACGATTAACTATAACGCGGTCATCACCGTGGAGGGTGTTTTCCATACTACTCCCAACCACATTATAAGAACGATAAATAAAAGTGTTCAAAAACACAGTCCCAAGCACAATTGCCACGATAAATGAAGCAAGACTAAGTAAGTCTTTAAACAATGGATGTTTTTGAAAAAACTTTGGTTCCATATCAGATATTATATCATTTATTTTAAGATTATTTTAAATAATTTGGTATAATATAAGCATATGGCAGATTATATATTAGCGCGAAAATCTCGCAATATCGCGAGCAATATGGTTCACGTCTTTCTAAATTTGCTTTTAGGTATTGGTGCAGTCTTAGTTACCGTATTGACTAGCAGCCCAGCTCTTGGGATTGTTTTAGTATTGATATCTAAATGGCGTGTTTTTGCCGTCAGAGCGCGATATTTTACTTTAAATCTTAAAGCTAACCTAGTAGATCTTATAGTAGGCATCAGCGTAGTTTTATTATCATACTTTGCAGGTACATCATTTTTAGTAGTTCATTTCTTGCTAATGATTTTTTATTCTGTATGGTTACTATTTATAAAGCCATTATCATCAGAAAATGCCACATTGGCTCAATCGCTTATAGCGGTATTCCTTGGCATGTCTGCCGCTACTATTATGTCTTCTAGTCTTAATCCAATCGTTATTATTCTTTTAGCATTTTTAATCGGCTACTCTGCCAGCCGTCACGTGTTGTTCCAGAGTGATGATAAAGATTTCACGCTTACCACTTTGGTGTGTGGTCTGGTGTTTTCAGAAGTGGCTTGGCTTTGCCACAGCTGGGCGATTATTTATACATTTGGCGCCACCGGAATTCGTATTCCTCAGTCTGCTATTATCTTAACTATTTTTGCTTTTGTTTATAATTATGCTCGTCAAGCCATGATAAAATATCAAGATGATTTCAGATTTAAGCATATCATTGGCCCTGTAGTATTTGGTACAGTTTTAATAGCAATAATCGTGTTAGCGTTTAGTAACCCAATATTTAATATCTAAGGAGGTAAAATGGAAAGCAAAACGGGCGAAGTTGTTGATGTAAAAGAAAAAAATCAAGAAGACATCATCAAACCAACAAAAACTAATCAACCAAGTAGTAAAAACGGTTTAATAATAGCTTTATCGATCTTAGCATTACTGTTTGGCTGTGGCGGGCTAGTGTTAGGATGGCTTGGCTATGAAAAATCATCCACGCCAATCACTTTTTTGAACGGGGGGGCAGATGGTAATTCAGCTAATTTTGTCGAAGGTTCTATTGCTGATATTGCTGATAAGGTTTCTAAAAGCGTAGTTTCAATTGTTACTTCAACCAAAATCACAAACTATTTTGGTCAAAGTTATGATTCTGCAGCAGCCGGCACCGGTATTATCGTCACGAGCGATGGCTATATCTTAACAAACAAGCACGTAATTAATGGTGCTACTAAAGTTACCGTCGTCTTGGATGATGGCACAACTTACGAAGATGTAGAAGTAGTCGCTACCGACCCACTAAATGATGTTGCATTCTTAAAAATCAAAGACGTCTCCGATTTGACTGCAGCTACCTTAGGCGACTCTAAGACTATTAAAGTAGGTCAACAAGTAATTGCGATTGGCAACGCTTTAGGCCAATATCAAAATACCGTTACATCTGGCATTGTTTCTGGCACTGGACGTTCTGTCACCGCATCGGATGGTAATGGTGGTAATACCGAAACATTAACGGATATGATTCAGACAGATGCTGCAATTAATTCCGGAAATTCTGGCGGCCCACTTGTTAATGCTGCGGGCGAGGTTATTGGCATCAATACCGCTACTAGCTCTACTGCTGAAAATGTTGGTTTTGCAATTCCTATCTCTAGTGTTAAAGGTATGCTAGCACAACTTAAAGAAACCGGCAAAGCAGAGCGCACATACCTTGGTGTTTATAGTCTAGAAATAACACCAGAAGTCGCTAAAGCATACAACTTACCAGTTAGCTCTGGAGTTTATCTTTACAGCTCATCAAGCTATTCGGCTATTGTAAAAAATAGTCCAGCCAGCAAAGCCGGCCTAAAAGATAAAGATATTGTCACTGCAGTTAATGAAACCAAGGTTGGTGAAGCCGGTTCTTTGGCAGATCTAATTGGCGAATACAAACCAGGCGACGTAGTTCAGCTTACTGTTATTCGCGAAGGAAAAGAAATGGCAGTCAAAGTAACCCTTGAAAGTTACCCAGAATAAAAATAAGCCCTTCGGGGCTTATTTTTTAACGACCATTCTTTAATCTTGGGTGCTTGCGCTTGTCGCTATGCTTGTGATTATTATTACGGTTTTGTTTTGAAACCGGTTTCAATTTGATTTGTCTTGCCATAATATGACAATTATATCATATTTGTGGTATAATTAAAAGTGGAAAGGTGGCCGAGTGGTTGAAGGCACTGGTCTTGAAAACCAGAGATGGAAACATCCGCAGGTTCGAATCCTGTCCTTTCCGCCAAGATAGAAGAGAGCGACAGAAAGGCGTAGCCTTTCTAGCGGCTTGAAGGAAATAAAAATTGAGAGCTTGCTCTCATATTTTTATTGACTGAAAGATGTGTAGAAGCGTAGCTTCTGTCGCTCGTTGATATTTCGACGGCTCTAAAGGCCTAGGATCCCCATCCTGTCCTTTCCGCCAAGATTGTTTATTTCGTATCAATTTCCGTGCCACAAGTAGCATTGACGCCAAGATTACTTAGGATAATCATTTCATCATCAGGAATCATGTGTGTTGCGTGAAATTCTGCCCCATTCAACTCTTCAATATTTTCCAGAGCTTTTTTAGCAGTAGGGTTAGTAGTAGAACAAATTGAAAGAGCAATTAAAACCTCACCAAGCCTCAGGTGGTTTTCTTTGAAGTTTGCAGTTTTATTTTTAATTTTTAATATTGGTTCCAAAACTGCTGGTGCCAATAAATCAACCTCATCCGGGATTTTACTTAGTATTTTTAAAGCATTTAAAATTGTACTCGATATTGGCGACAGCTGTTCGGTTTTACGCCCGACAATATGTTTTTTACCGATTTCTATACAGGCACTTGGCAAGTCACCAGATTTTATGCGTTTTTCCTCAGCTTTTTTTGTGACTAAGCGTTCTTCTTCGGATATTTTAAGCTCGTTCATTAGTAGTTTGATTCGCTCTGGCACGTCCGGCGTCACGATTCCTTTTTTTAGATCCGTTAATGCACGATAATATCGCCTTACTATTTCCGCTTTAGCTGCATCTTTTGCGGCTTTATCATCTATAATGCATTCGCCGATAACGTTCACGCCCATATCCGTCGGTGAATAATAAACTGTTTTGCCAGTAATTCGTTTCAATATTTCCTTTAACACCGGGAATGTTTCTAAATCGCGGTTGTAGTTTACGACTGTTTTTCCATATTTCTCCAAGTGAAAATAATCAATCATATTCTTATCGGCTAAATCGGCCGTTGCTGCTTCATAGGCAATATTCACCGGATGCTTAAGCGGCAAAGACCAAACAGGAAATGTTTCAAATTTTGCATACCCAGCATTTACCCCGCGCTTAAATTCGTGGTATAGTTGAGAAAGGGAAGTTGCTAATTTACCAGAACATGGTCCAGGTGCCGACACTATCACTAATGATTTTGTGGTTTTAATATATGGATTTGCTCCATATCCTTCATCGGAAACAATCGTATCAACATCTGTAGGATAACCTTTTGTAAAAGTATGAAAATAAGTTTTAACCTTGTAATCTTTCAGTTTCTCCGCAAAATCTTTAGCTTTCTTTTGTCCATTGAATAGAGTTATCACTACAGAACTTACCAAAAGACCTTTTTCGCGCAGAAACTCAATTAATCTCAACACTTCTGTTTCGTAAGAAATCATTCGGTCGGCGCGTATTTTTGATTTTTCTATAGCATTTGCGTTTATACAAAGAATTATTTCCGCTTCATCTTTAAACTCTTGCAAGAGTTTGATTTTTAAATCAGGTAAAAATCCCGGCAAAGTACGGGCAGCATGTTGATCGTCAATTAATTTACCGCCAAATTCAAGGTATAATTTATCAAACATTTTGATGCGTTTTTTAATCTTTTGTTTTTGGACTTTCAGATACTTTTCTGCATCAAAACATTTTTTCATGAATACCTCCTTAATTCCAATATCTATTATTATAACATCTAAAAAGAATTAATTAATATTTATTTCACTTGCTGAAATAGTAAGCACGTTCCCCGGTTGGGCAGCACCAGACAATATTGCTCCCGCTACAATGTTTTCAACCGTCTTCTGTATCATTCGGCGCATTGGTCTAGCCCCCATTTTTGGATTATAACCTTTTTCAATTAATATTTCTTTCGCATCAGGAGTCAACTTTACGGCAATATTTTGAGATTCTAATGTTCTGTTGGTGGAGGCGATCATTAAATCAAGTATTTCAATCAAATCCTCTTTACTTAGAGGCTTGAATAAACATATTTCATCAAAACGATTCAAGAATTCAGGTTTGAATTCTCCATTAGAAATCATTTTATCAATTAGCTCATCTTTGAATTCATAAATATTTTCGCCAGCTACAATTCTTTCGCGGATTTCGTTAGCACCTGCATTTGAAGTCGCGATAATAATAGTATCGCGAAAACTCACTTCACGATTTTTTTCGTCACGCAATATTCCTTCGTCCAAAACTTGCAGTAGCGTAGTCAACACTGAGGGATGAGCTTTTTCAATCTCATCCAAAAGTACAACTGAAAATGGCTGCTTCATTACTTGTGCCGTTAAACTCAGTGCATCTTTTGCGCCATCACGAATTAATCTCGCCACATCTTCAGCGGTTACATACTCATTCATATCGAGTCTTACAATGTTTTCTTCACCATTGAAATAAACCGCAGATAAAGTTTTAGCCAGCTCGGTTTTACCTACGCCAGTTGGACCTAAGAATAAAAATGTTCCAATCGGCCGATTCTTATTTTTAACTCCAGCTCCAGCTCTTCGCAGAGCGTTTGCGACTGCCGATACGGCCTCCTTCTGGTCAATCATCCGCTCGTGAATTAAGAGCTCGAGATTTAATAATTTTTCTCGCTCTTCGTCATCTTCGGCGACCTTGACTTTTACACCATAGATTTTTTCAACTGCCGTCTCAACTGACCGTTCAGTCACTACGCCCCCTTCGGCATAACTTGCCGCCGATTCCAAGAGCAATTTAGCCCTACCCGGCATCTCGACGTCATGTACATATTGCTTACTTAATTGGTAAGCTTCAGTCAGAGATTTATAAGTATATACCACATTTTTTTGATATTCAAAGAATGGTACTTGATCCATCAGTATTTTTATCGTTTCTTTTTCATCTGTTGGATTTACCGTAATTCTATTTAAAAGGTTAGCTAGCGTCGGGTTTTTTGATGAAATTTCTAGAAACTTCTGATCATCCATGATTAGGATCAGCCTAATATTCCCAGCTTCTAAAACTGGTACTAATAGGTTTGTGATATCTATCGAACCGGGCCCCTCTTCAAAAAACAAATGTGCATTATCGAGACATAAAATAATATTTTTTGCAGAATAAATTTCGTTTAAGATTTTAATCATTAAGTATTCTAATTCGCCCGGACTCTTGACTGCCGATATCAAACTTGGCGCATCCAAGGAATATATTTGACGGTATTTTAAAGAATTTGGGATTTTAGAATCTGCATTCATTAAAGTTTCCGCCAATGAGCTTACCAATGTAGAACGCCCAGAGCCATATGCTCCTACCAGGGCAACGTTTTGCCTACCACTGTGCGTAAAAATATTGATTATTTTATCAAATATTTCTGCATTTTCGGCTTGTTGAATTTTTTCACTAGCGCCAGTATATCTACTGGAAAGATTAATAGCGAAACGTTCTAAGGTCGGCGTAAAACCAAATGCAAAATCGCGCGCAATACCACCGGTTCTAACGGATTTTTTATGGTTTTTAACTAATCCATTTAGATAGTTGAACCAATTAATGCCTTGGTATAAATCATTAATACTCAGTTTTAATCGGTTTAAAACTTGTTCGTAGTTTTGCAAATTTTCTATCATTGCTACGGCCAATATTGCTCCAGTTATTTCCTCGGAATCTGTTTTTTCGCGTATTGCTTTTGCGGCTTCATATATTGGTTCTATTGACGCAGGTAAAACAGCGGCCACTTGCTCAAAGAACTGTATTCCTAATTGAAATCTAACCATCAAAAATACTCCACTTCGAGTTTTTGGTAAGATTTTGGTTAATTCAACGGGAGTAAGGTTTTTAGATAAATAAATAAGCAAATCTTCTGAAACTAAGTCAGTGAAATTATCAGTATTATTAATTGGTACTTTTGATAAGGCATTTTTAATCCAAAACAGCAGCATTATAAATGGTGCAGAAAAGCCAATTATAGTCCAACCAATCGGCTCTTTAAAATACAGCAAAACTCCGCCGCCAATGATTAACGCCACAAATACCACAAAACAAAAAGTTTTTACAGCCGGGATATTTAAAGACCTTTTTTGATAAGCCAATTTTACTCGTGGGTTTTTAGGATCGAACTCATTTTTCATAATATGACTCCTAAAATAGTCAATAAGATTCCGCCTATAGGTAGTAAGGGAATTATTGGCCAAAGGACTATCAGAACGAGTCCAAGTACTCCACCGCAAATCATCAGAATCACTCCAACTAAAATCAATATTAATCTAGAAAAGAATCCTACCGTCCTAGATATTAAACGATCTAAAAACATTTGAAATTTTAAATCAATCGAAGAATTGGCGCTAGCTGATTCTGCTGAAATTTGTCTAAAAGGCTTAAAAAGGGTTCTAAAAAGCGAATCCATTGAAAAAAAATCAACAATACTGGCAAAATAGTTTTTCAATTGGTCAACAAAAACACCCCAGCCACGAGAATACCACCACAAAAACATTTCTGTGATTGCCATAAATATATTATATCACTTATAACACTTATGCTATAATAAAAACATGGATGAAAATGATATTCAGTTAAAACGTCGCCAAAATGAAGAAGACGCCACTAGAAGGCGTGCCTATATTTTGAATCTTCCATATTTAGACACCCGTGATTTTGAAAATGATATTCCACTAACACCAGATTTACTCACTAAAGAACAAATGCATAGGGATTATATTATTCCTCTACAAAAAGGTGGTGGCGAAACTCACTATCAATTTATGGTAACTAGTCAAACTCCACGCACTGTTATCATGAAAATGCGCCAGAGCTATATTGATGAAGGGGAAAGAGCTGACTTCTTCCTTATTTCAAATGCCGCCTATAAAGTTTTTATGCTTCGTTATGATCCGCCCCGCGAAGTCCACTACGATGACATTAAGATTGCTGGTGAGGGCGACTCAGAAACTATCACGTCAGTATCGCAAACACTAGCCACTGTTTCCACCGAAAAAGTTTTTGATTTTCTAATAGATCAAGCCGACAAGCTTGGCGCTTCTGATATTCATATTGAGAATTTACGCGAAGAAATACGTATCCGTATGCGTGTCGATGGTATTTTGCACCCAGTAGCAAATATCGACAAAGATCGTTATCGTATTTTTATGGGCGAACTATCATCTCGTGCTAATGTTTCTACCGCTTCTAACAAACCTCAATCTGGCCACATGCAGAAAGAAATCCATCGTGATGGAGCTTCTCACATGTTAAATATTCGCGTAGAAACTATTCCTACTATGTATGGCCAAGACGCAGTTTTGCGTCTGTTTAATTTTGACGAATCACTCCTAAATCTTGATTTACTTGGGCTATCTAAAGATGAACGTGCAGAAATCGATGAAATAATATCACATCCGCGCGGGCTAGTATTAATGGTCGGACCAACTGGTTCTGGTAAATCCACAACATTATATTCTATGTTAAATGCTCTAAATACTAGCGATCGCAAAATTATTACTTTAGAAGATCCGATTGAGTATGGCATAACAGGGATTTCCCAAATCCCAGTCAATACCAGCAAAGGTGATTCATTCGCCGATGGTTTACGTAGTGTGCTCCGTCTTGATCCAGATGTCGTTATGGTTGGCGAGATTCGTGATGCCGATACTGCTAAAACCGCCATTCAAGCCTCTATCACGGGTCACTTAGTCTTAAGTACTTTCCACGCAAATTCTACTTCCGCCGCTTTTTCTAGGATGATAGATTTAATTGGTGTAAATCCAATCTTTTCTAGCTCCATTCGCCTAATCATTGCTCAGCGCTTAATCCGTAAATTAGCTGACTCAAAAGTTCCTAGAAGAGCAACCGAAGCTGAAGCAAAGTATATCCGTGAAGTCTTAAAAGACGTTTCACAAGAAAAATTAGCAGGGTTAGATTTAGAAAACATTACACTTTATGACCCTGTACCAAACGAAAAGTATCCATTCGGTTATAATGGTCGCACTGTCATAATGGAGCAATTAATAGTATCAGACGATATTCAGGCTTTTATTCGTGGCGATATCGACGAAGTTAATACTAAAGATATTGAAAAAACCGCCAAACAAAACGGTATGCTTACTTTGGAGCAAAAAGGCGTTCTTGCCGCCTTAAGAGGTGAAACTACTTTAGAAGAAATCTCTCGTGTGATATAATATATACTATGAGTAAAAAAGTTATTTCTGACTATAACGGCTATGATTACAAAAAAGATTTTTGGGAGAACACTGGCCGCGAATACGAAGACCAAGCCGATCGTATGGCTATTCGCAAATTACTCCCTAAGCGCATGGAAAAATTTGCCGATATTGGTGGTGGCTATGGTCGCCTCGCAAACGAATACTTAAAGCGTGCCCACAAAGTATTTATTTTTGATTATTCCAAAACTGAACTTGAACAAGCCAAAGAAATCTATGGTGACAAAATCGAAACTCGCGCTGGTGATATTTATGAACTACCATTCAAAGATAATGAATTGGATGGTCTTATGATGGTACGAGTTACTCATCATCTTAAGAATTTAGATAAAGCAGTTGCCGAACTTTACCGCGTTTTAAAACCTGGCGGTGTAGCCGTCATAGAGGTTGCCAATAAGCGCACCCTCCCAAAAATGGCCCGTTTTATTACAGGCCGCTCCAAGGTCAACCCATTTGATAAAAAAGTTGCAAATTATAAAAACATTTCGAAAGACGGTTTTTATAATTATCATCCAAAATTTGTTGAAGATATTTTTGATCAAACCGGCTTTAAGACCGAAAAAGTGCTGTCAGTTTCAAATTTTCGTAGCAAAGGCCTAAAAAAAATCTTCGGCGCCGAAAACCTTGTCAAAATGGAAGAGTCTGCCCAACAAATTCTAGCGCCAGTTCGCTTTGCTCCATCTATTTATTATAAATTGCGAAAACCCGAAGAATAAGGTATAATAACTACCACGGAGCCGTCGTTCAACGGATAGGACCCAGACCCTCTAAGTCTGCGATGCTGGTTCGATTCCAGCCGGCTCTACCATGATGCTGGTTCGCATCCCACGCTGCAAGCGTGGGATTCCTGATTCCAGCCGGCTCTACCATGATGCTGGTTCGCATCCCACGCTGCAAGCGTGGGATTCCTGATTCCAGCCGGCTCTACCATGATGCCGGTTCGCATCCCACGCGGTAAGCGTGGTTTATTTTTCTTCTTCTATAATTGCTAAATGTGATTCATCTAACTGTTCGGTATCTACATTAGATGGTGAACCCATCATCAAGTCCACGCCAGAACCATTCTTTGGAAATGCCACGATATCACGAATATTTTCTGCGTCTTCTAACACCATAAAGATTCTATCTAGCCCAGGAGCACAGCCAGCGTGTGGTGGCGCCCCAAATTTAAAGGCATTAAGCATCCCACCAAATCTAGCTTCTACATATTCATTGTTGTATCCAAGTATATTAAATACCTTATACATAATTTCCGGATTATAATTTCTTACTGCACCAGAGCAAACCTCGAAACCGTTCATTACCATATCATACTGGTCAGCTAGCAAAGCTAATTTTTCTTCGTCGGTTTTAGCAGCTTCTAATGCTTCTAGGCCACCTTTTGGCATACTAAATGGATTGTGCCCAAAATCTAGTTTGCGATTTTTTTCATCCCATTCATAAAATGGAAAATCTACCACCCAGGTATATGCTACCTCGCTATTATTTTTTAGCCCAAAATGATCCGCGAAGGTAATGCGTAGTTGTCCAAGCACTTTGTTAACTTTAGTTAGCTCATCCGCACCAAAGAATACACCGTCACCTTCTTTCGCTCCAGTAAGCTTTGCAACATTTTTAATTTCATCTTCAGACATAAATTTAAGAATGGGTGATTTTGGTCCTTCTGCTGTATATAATATATAAGCTAGTCCACCGGCACCGAGCTTACGCGCTTTTTCAGTAAACTCGTCTATTTCGCGGCGGGTTAACCCTGCAGCGCCTTTTACGCATAACGCCTTAACGCATGGTTGTTTAAATACTTTGAATTCAGTATCTTTAAATACTTCGGTCAAATCAATTAATTCCATCCCATAGCGCAAATCTGGTTTATCTACACCGTAGGTATTCATCGCAAAATCATAAGGCAAGCGGGGAACAATGCCGCCTTTTGGTATATAATTCTTAGCCGGCTCAGAATTTATTACTAACTTTTTCTTACTGAACTCAGTCGCGAGTTTAATAAATAACGGTTCAATGGTCTCTCTTACTACTTCACCATCATTTATAAATGCCATTTCCATATCTAACTGATAAAAATCGCCATACAATCTATCTGCACGTGGGTCTTCATCACGAAAACACGGCGCAATTTGGAAATACTTGTCAACACCACCCACCATTAAAAGCTGCTTAAATTGTTGTGGTGCTTGCGGCAGAGCATAAAACTTACCAGGATGCAACCTAGATGGCACCAAGAAATCTCGCGCACCCTCGGGTGAAGAGTTTGCCAAAATTGGCGTGGTGATTTCGGTGAAATCTTGGTTATACATAAATTCGCGAATGAATCTGTAATAATCTGAACGACGTTTTAAAATTTTCTGCATGCTTGGGCGGCGTAAATCCAAATAGCGATATTTAAGACGCATTTCCTCCGAAGATTTTTCGCCATCGTCGTGCGTGTTAACTGGTGGAGTAGCGGATTTGTTTAGAAGTACTAATTCGTCAACAACTAATTCAATCCTTCCAGTCGGAATATTAGGATTAATAAGCTCTGGCTCACGCTCACGAATTTTTCCAGTAGCTGATAATACAAATTCATCTCGTACGCTTTCAGCCAGCGTAAATGATTCTTTATTTTCCGGAGTAATTACCAACTGGATAATATTAGTATGATCGCGTAAATCAATAAAAATCAATCCGCCATGGTCGCGCCTCGAATTTACCCACCCCTCAACATTTACAGTTTTTCCTAGATAGTTTTCTAAATCATTGGCTAAAATTCTCATAAAATATATTATACCATCATCCCAACAGATAATCTAGTAGCAATTGGATTGTGAAAAAACCAGCCAAAGATCCGGATTTATCAATTACCAAAAAATAATAACTATTCGTACGTTCAATTTCCGAAATAACAAAGTCCAGTGAATCATCAATATATAAATAATTTACGTCTTTGTCCATATATTTTTCGGCACGATCTGTCTTTTTAATCTCTAATGCGTTTAAGGCCTCAGTATGAATAATGCCTTTTACCTTTTCGAAATTATCAACCACCGGGAAATTCGTGAATCCAGACTTGTAAAGTTTATCTAGAGTTAGAGGTCCTAAAACATCCTTATAATTCACAAAAACCATTTTGTCTTTAGTTATCATCAAATCTGCTACTTTGCGTTCGTCAAAATTCATAACGGCCGCAATCCGTGCACGATCTTTGGTGCTCAGAATAGCTTTTGGTGTTCGCTGTAAAACGCCAATAAATTCTTCTAGGGATTTTGGTGTATATTTCTGAACTGGCTTTTTTTCGCGGTATTTTTCTAACCGTGGATCAAGGAATTTCACAATTTTACATAAAAACTCATGCCACATGTTATAATAATTATAACATAAAGGAGTTATATGAAGAAGTTAAAAGGTTTTTCAGTCATTGGTTTAATTGTTGGCATTGCCGTAGTAGCTCTGATTATAATTGGCGCCTATGCGGTTATCGATGGCAATAATAAGGCCACAAATTACGACAACTACGATTTTTATTCCGTTATAGAGCCCACTAAAGATAATGGCGAAATCGGTGATCATGTTAAAGGCAATCCGGAAGCTCCAGTTTTAATATTTGAATATGCTGATTATCAATGCCCTGGTTGCGCCTCAATTAATACTCGTGTCAATCGTGTAGTGGAGCAATTAGATGGCAAGCTCGCCATCGTTTATCGAAGTTTCTTACTCTCGTATCATCAAAATGGTACTGCTGCTGCCTCCGCTGCTGAAGCTGCTGGCCTGCAAGGTTATTGGAAAGAATATGCCGATAAACTATTTGAGGAGCAGTCCGAATGGGAGTATGCCGATACTTCTGAAAGAACCGAACTATTTAATAAATATTTTAAAGAAGTCACCAACAATAAAGGCGACCTGGACAAGTTCAATCAAGACATTGCCTCTGAAGCTGTTTCTAAAAAAATTAGCTTTGACATGGGAATTGGCAAAAGAGTAGATGTTTCTGGCACTCCAGCATTCTACGTAGATGGTCAGCTTATCAATTGGGGCAGCGAAGGCAGCGTCACAGTAAATGGCCAAACTATTTCATGGGATTCTGCTCGCTCTGGCGACGATTTTATTAAGCTTATTAAAGATATCGTAGCAGCAAAAACAGCCGAGTAAATCGGCTGTCTTTGCTATATTTCGATAAACTCTTGCCAAGCGGCTGGAGCTATCTTTGACTTTTTGCTCTCTACCGAGCGGTGAAGTCGTTTGATACGCATGTATCGAATTTTCTCCTTAATGTTTTTCGCTCTTCCGACCTGCCCACCTCGCGAAAGACTCTTAGCCACCAGTCTATTGGGAAATAAATGAGCGATAAAAAGTATTCTACCAAACGTTTTTGAATAATGCAAGCTTAACAATGATATAATTAATAATATGAAAAAACGTGGGCGTCTTAAATTCCACCGGATTAAGACTTGGCAGCTATTAATTATTTTAGTGCCACTTTTGTTTTTGGATGCAACTTTCTTGAGGTTAGATCATATTAAAATGTCTGAACTTCGTGAGGCAGTTCTAGCAGCTGACCAATCAGACAATGACGAAGAAGTCTCGCGCACTCTAGAAGAATTAAAAGCTTTTGTATTTTCAAACATAGTTATTAATATAGTGGATGATAATGGGGAACAGAAAATTACCTTTGGTACTGGCCCTTTCTATCTTGAACATCAATATATTAGGGCTGCCAATGCTGCACTAGAAAAAGCAGAGCAAAATATTGCGTCAGACAGTAATCCTAACGGAAATATTTATCAATTAGCATCTAATGTTTGCCGAGCCGCCGCCGTTTCAAATGGTTGGACTTGGGATAACCCTAACTATATTAATTGTATGGTTGGCGAAATAAATAAATATCCAGCCGCCGATGAAATCCAGGATCAGATTATCGCCAGTCTTCCTTCTACCGAACTTTATCGCAAAAATTATGCATCTCCACTTTGGGCGCCAACCGTTAGCGGTTTTCTGATTCTTATAACAATCATTATCATCGTTGTAATTTTTATTAGAGCAATTATATGGGTTATATTGCGCTTATCTCTATTATTTATTTAAATCCCTAAAAAACACCTAAAAATCCCCTTGACTTTTTTAATTTGCGGTCATAAGATAGGAATATAATAACTTAAAGGAGGAAAGCTCAATGGCTTACGAACATACCAACGGCAAAGGTGTGAAATACTATCTACACAAATCAGAAGTTACTCTTCGTGGTGGCAAGCCTCAAACAATTTATTTCTTCACTAAAGACGAAAAAGGCGGCAAAGGTACTCCATGTGACCTTCCTGCAGACCGCGTAGTTTGCGAAAACCCACGCAATGGTTTCTTGACTCTCAAGAAAAAATAATTGTATTAATAAACAAAGATGCCGCTCGTTCGACGTGCGGCATCTTTTATATTTCATGCTATAATATCACTAAATACTACTCTGAGGGCTATAAGCTTGGTCAAACGGCCTCGAGTGTGCCCTCAGAGTAGTGTTTGGTGATATAATATATTATATGGGGATGTAGCTCAGTTGGTTAGAGCATGCGTCTTATACACGCAGTGTCCCAGGTTCGAGTCCTGGCATCCCTACCAAAAGGGTGACATATGGATATTAAAACTAAACTTCGTCGTTTCAAATTTAAATTGAGCCACGACTTTTTTTCAGTTGAAAATGTAGTTTTGATACTAGCAATTATTTTATGTTTAACTTGGACATATCAATCTATTCTTGCAATGTCTAGAAACTGGGAACTGTCCGAACGACTTACGGCCGAGCGCAAAAACCTCGAACTATTAAATATCGAAGTGGAAACTATTGAATTAGAAAACGAGTATTATGCCTCTGACGAATATCAAGAATTGCTAGCTCGCAAAACTCTGGATAAAAAACTCCCAGGCGAAAACATGGTGGTAATGCCAGAAAACTCTGGTAGTGCCAAAAGCAAGCATCAAGTTATCGCTATAGAAACTGCCGAAAAATCCTATTCAAATTTTGAAAAATGGCTTCAATACTTATTCCCGAGTTTTTAGTTAAATAATAAAAAGCTTATGTTATAATATAAGATATGAGTAGGAAAAAAGGTTTTACACTAATAGAAGTAGCAATTTTCTTAGTGATAACCGGCGCGCTTTTTGTTGCCGTAACGGTCGGCGTTCAAAATTCTATTTCTCAACAACGATTCAACGATTCTGTACAAAGCTTTGTTGATTTTTTAAGAAATGTCTATTCAGAAGTTACCAATGTAGAAAACAATGAATCTGCTGGGCGCAGCGAAAAAGCTATTTATGGTAAGCTTATTACTTTCGGCGAAACAAGTAAACCGTCAGAAGTTGAATCTAGCGATGCCAGAATGAACTCCATCTATGTTTATACTGTTATAGGCGATATTAAGGATATTTCTAATGGTAACACGCTCGATTTGCTAAATGCTCTCAACGCTGATGTAGTCGTAGAGACAAAAGACGAAAACAGTTCATCATTTAAGCCAGCCGGCCTAATCGAAAGCTATGTACCTCGCTGGTCTGCTCAAATTGAGAACACTAATAACTTCGAGCCATTTATCGGTGCAATTCTTATCGTTCGCCATCCAAAATCTGGCACAGTTTATACTTACGTCAAAAAAGGCTCAACTATTGAAGTCAACGACGCGATTAATAAAAGCAAAAACGGAAATGGATACAGCAATGTATTAATAGATCATCTTAAAAAGGAATCATTTAAAATTGAAACAGTAGATTTTTGCGTTAACCCAGAAGGAGATCAGCCATTTTATAATAGACGCGACGTCAGAATTAAATTGGGTGCTAGAAATGCCTCCGCTGTTAATATTGTAAGCGACGAAGACAGCGCTTGTAGAGAAGGGGAAGAAGGTGCTTAGAAATAAAAAACACTATGGTTTTACATTAGTGGAACTTTCTCTTTCGATTGCTTTTATTGCAATTCTTTCAATATCTATAGTGTTAATTATCACCAACACTATCTCTTCATATCACCGTGGTCTTACTTTAAGCCAATTAAACACGATCGGCATGGATTTAGTTGACGATATGCGATCCTCAATCCAAAGTGCTACCGCGCGCTCGGTGGTTGCAGAATGCTCTAGCATATACAATGATAATAAACTCACAGATAAAGATAATTGCGAAAAAAACAATGGCGAAAGATTTGTTTCAGTTACCCGCAAAGGAGAAATATCGGGGTTAGGAGATAATTATCCATTATATGGCGCATTCTGCACTGGTAATTATTCTTATATTTGGAATTCTGGGTATTCGTTTAGTAGCGATTATGGGACGAATTCAGCCCCTCGTGCTACATTTACTTATCGTCTTGCTGGTTCAAACGATGAAACAAGTACCACAGATTTTAAACTATTAAAAGTCAAAGATGAATCGAGATCAGTCTGTATTTCCGCCGTGACCGATGGATATAATAAAGAAGATATAAGTTTTGATATTTCAGCAGAGAACTATCCTTCCTTAAGTGAAGAGCCTATAGATCTCTTAGATGCTGACAGCAGTATGGCAATTTATGATATTTACTCAAGCTCCCCAGCTGATAATCCTTTCGGTAACGAGTTATTCTATTCTGTTTCATTTATTCTTGGTACCGTAAATGGTGGTATTAATGTCAAGAGTTCGGGCAATTATTGCGCTGCACCATCGAGTTATAACAACGCAGAAAATTTTGATTATTGCGCAATCAATAAATTTAATTTTGCCGCACAGGCGGTTGGAGGATAGGATGATTAAGAAATATGGTTTTAAAAAAGGTGCCGCGTCATTTTATATTGTTGCTTTCTCAACGCTAATTCTATTAATTGTTGCTACAAGCTTTGCCGCAATTATTATTTCTGAAGTTACTCGTACTTCAAACGATGATCTATCACAATCAGCCTATGACTCGGCTTTAGCAGGCGTAGAAGATGCTAAATTAGCTTTTTATAATTATCAATCTTGTATCGCTCAAGGAGCAACCGCCGTAGAGCCAAATAAAGAAGATGGCAATATTACGTGCGGAGAAATAGTCTACTACATGGAAAACGAAGATTGCGATATGGTGGCGCATGCATTAGGGCGTATCAATGAGAGCGAAGAAAGTGAGGTTTTTATTAAGGAATCTTCGTCTTCTGAAAACAACATGATGCAGGCCTACACATGCAATAAAGTTAAGCGTAACACGTCTGATTATCGTTCGTCTTTGTCTAGCTCAAATCAAATCAAAGTTATTCAACCTAAATTTGCCAACGGTGTAAAAGCTAAAGATATTGAATATGTTAGGATCAATTGGTTCGCTGTTGGTGATGGCGATTATTTCAATTATGCTAATTTTGATTCCAATTCTGGCAATGTAGCTTTTAAGCCATACTCTGCAGAAGTAGCAACACCTCCAACGCTTTCTGTTGCTATGCTTCAGACTGCTAGTAATTTTACACTCGCAGATTTTGAAAGTAGTAGAAGCGATCAAACGAATCGCGGAATGGTTTATCTAGTTCCATTTGGTAAAAAAGATAAAGAAAGAATTAAGAGTAACGGATCTTTCGAATTAGCATATAATGCCGAAAATAATCGTAATTTTATTGGCACAGAAGGTTTTGTCACTTCAAATAATAAGTTAGGAGGAGAAAACAAAAATCTACCATATGCCGTTTACTGTCCAGAGCGTAATGCGGATGACAACAATGGCGAATTTGCTTGCTCAGTTACTATTGCTCTTCCAAAACCAATAAATGGTGAAAATGAAAGAAATGACGAGACTTTCTTCTTTATTGTTTCACTTCCATACGGCTCACCTAAGACGGATTTTTCGTTAGAGCTCTTTTGTAGTGATGATAAAATATGCTCATCTGAATCTCCGGCAAGCATTGATCCATCTTCTGAAGAATCATCTGGGACTAGTCAAGCTATTCTATCGGGAGTTCAAATAGAAATTGACTCAACCGGTCGCGCTAATAATCTATATCGTCGCGTAGTGGCTAGACTAGAACCAGGCGCCGATGATTTTCCATTATCAATCATGGGCCCGCTTGAGTTGCTTGGGGAATCAAATAGTGATGGCCTAAATAAGAATTACTCCGTAATTAGAGAATGGGACTTCTAAGCCTATAAAAAATAGCTCAATCTGAGCCTATAAACTTGGTTGCGGGGGTTGGATTTGAACCAACGACCTTTTGGTTATGAGCCAAACGAGCTACCAGGCTGCTCTACCCCGCGATGTACCATATATTATACTAAATTTTGATAAAAAGTCAACGCTTTTTCAGTAATGCTTTTGCGGCAAGTTTAATAGCATAATTATAGTCGTTCATAATATGCGGAGTACTTGCAAGCTCAATCGCTGTATGGTTATGGCGAATAGCTAATGCTAATTCTCCTATCATCGAGCTAGCATTTGGCGCTACAATTGTAGCTCCCAGTATGTGGTCATTTTTATCAGCCAACAATTTAACAAACCCAAATTCGTTATTATAAATTTTGCTTGCTGTGATTTCATTCAGACGAACTAAAGCTTTTTTAAACTTACGATCTCGTTTTATCAAATCTTCTTCATTAAAACCTACTGTGGCAACCTCCGGCATCGTCCTGGTCACCCTAGTAAAACCGTTGTAATTAACTGCAGTTTTGGCTTTACTGGTTAGATTATTGGCCAGAGTCAACCCTTCTTGGTAAGCGCGTTCCGTAGATGATTCTTTTCCTAAACAATCTCCCACTGCGTAAATATTTTTAGCGGAAGTTGCAAAATACTTATCAACTACAATACCGGAATTCTTATATTTTACACCAGCATTTTCTAGACCGCAGTCCATAATTGGTTGAATCCCGGTAGCGAGGATAATTTCTTCCACTCGTACCATTTTTTCGGTATTATCCTGCATAAATATTACGCGTTTGCTGAATTCGTCTTGTTCTAAAGATATTACTTTGGCATTTATCAGAGGAGTGATGTTCATTCTTTGCATAAAGTAATCAAGCATCACCTCGCCAACCTCGGCGTCCTCACGTGGTAGTAGCCTATCGGCGGATTCAAAAATAAATGTTTTTACTCCTAATTCGCTATAATATTCGGCTATTTCGCAGCCAGTTGAACCAGCCCCTACTACAGCTAAAACTTTTGGCAAACGTTTTATTCTGATTGCAGTTTCGGGCGTATGGTACTTTACGATATTTGTCCCCGCAATCTCAATTGCCTTAAGTTCCGAACCGGTCGCTAAAATAAAGTTTGATGCTGTATATTTTTTGTCACCCACCGCAACGGTATGGCTATCAATAAAATTAGCAAATCCCTTAATACAAGTAATTCCTGCATCCTCGTATATTTTTTTATCATTTCCGCCTGCAGCAATAACGGTTTTTAGTTTACGTGCATTTATAGTTGGCAGGTTAAAATTAAGATCTTGGTTCTTAATCTCGGGAAAATCACGTATCCTGTCGTAGGTATGAGAAAAATCTAAGGCAGCCATAAAGGGTACATCTAGCGTGTTTAGATTTGAGCCGCCAAAGAAGCGTCCTTCAATTAAACAAATTCGTCGTTTGCCACCAACCAAATTCAGCGCCGCTGCAGTACCTGCCGGACCACTACCAATCACTATATAATCAAAGTCGTATTTTTTTCCCATCTTTATATTATTTTATCACGATTATTAAAAACATAAGCTAAATCTGCATTATATTTTTTCAATTCTCGTAAAACTGCCCTTTCTAAATCATTCTGGGTAATGATTTTTTTGCTTTTTAAAGTCTTTTTTGTATCTTCAATAGTTTTTGTGATAAAAATATCAGCGGCACCAATGGGGATTCCAACTGCCTTTGCATCAATCTTTAATTGTTTTTTTAATAATGATTCATCAAAGTCGACTGTGGCCATATCATTTTACCCTCATTATTAATAAAGTTGCTAATATTAAGAATAATATACTTACGGTAATTCTAATAAACAATTTGTTTTTTACTCGGACTCTTTGGATATTCGCCATATTATGACCAGAGCCAAATAGAATATGCATAACTAGTAAAGGAATTATTGATACTAAAACAATTAGGATGATTAATCCTCCGCGCGCCAAAGCATTATCTTCGATTTTCATAATCTCTAGGATTACTACTAAATAAATCGGTAAAGTAAAAATTAATTCAGGTATTAATGATATCAAACCCAGCAGAAAAGCATCAGAACGTTTTTTAGCTGAATTAATCACGTGTTGAAAATTGTTTGCGCATTTTCGTGAGATGTAAAGATTTGTTCCGTCGCCTTTTCGATAATAAAACACCAAAAATATGATACCGAGAATTATAAAAATTACGCCAAAAATCCAGAAAATCATTCTTTCATCGATCCTTATAAATGCAAAAATCGCATTAAGGGTTAAGTAAAGAATTATAAGTATTAACGCCAGCATCAGCTCGACACCTAGAATAAAAAACAACGAAAGATCAGATGCCTTTATTTTCGAGTATTTACCGTAAACGTGATGCGAAAAAAGCAAAAATACGCCTGGTACGAGTTGCATAAAAAACATGATAAGCATAGCAACAATCAAAATTCCCAAAGAGGTCAAAACACTCATGCTAAAATTATACCACAAAAAGGGTTGCTTTTATAATTAATCCATGGTAGCTTCGCGCCATGAAAAAAATAATCCGAATCATTTGTCTATTTATACTAATTGCCTTTGCGACATTTTTATTTCTTCAGAAAGTTCACGCAGTTACAATTAACGAAAAAATACCAGAAATCTATATTAAAGCCGTCAACCCTGGATACACAGAAGACGGTAAAAGTAATGTCGGGGAAATGATTGAAATTGCCCGAAAGAACCCCGACGCATTGCCTATTTCGCTCGCTGGGGCCACTGTCGGCTATACTAATTCAAGCGGGAATTCCGTAGTGCTATATGAGTTTCCCGAGAACAGCTGGATGTCCGGCGAGAGTATCCTCCTTCGCTTGGCTAGCTCACCAGAAAGTGAGCTAGCCAATATCTCTTATTCAAAAACAATTGCTTTTAAAGCGTCGATAAGTTTGATGCGAAATGAAGAAATCATAGATTCTTTGTGCTGGACTAGCAAAGACGGCTGTTATAAAGAGTTTAAATCTGCCAATCCTACATCTCTCGTTCGCAATTTAGAAACGAATGAATTTGAACATTTAATCAATTATGAACCAATCTATCATGAAGCTAATTATTATGTTGAGGAAAAAGAAGAAGACGGCTACGGAAAAACTAGTCAATGTAAAGGATTAGTTTTTACGGAAGTTTTAAGTTATTATGAAACTTTAAAATCGGAACAATTTATCGAACTACACAATACTAATTCAGAACAATTATTAATGAATGGTTGCAAAATAAAATATAAGAATAAAACTTATGATTTAAACGGGATTATTAAACCGGACGGATATTTCGCTTATTATCCAATCGATTTTAGCCTTACAAAAAATCCCAATAATTCAAATACAATAGAAATTATTGACGCCAATGGTGACGTGATAGATAAAATGTCTTACCCAAACGGTCAAAGAAAAGCAACTTCCTATGCCCTTATCGGGTATGATGGCGATGGTAAAGAGATTTGGAAAACTACTTATGCCCCTACGCCAGGTGAGCCGAATAACTATCAAGAGTACAAAACCTGTGAATCTGGTAAGGTGATTAATAAGGAGACAGGGAATTGTGTAAAAGTTACAAGCGTTTCCGAGAGAATTTGTAAAGAAGGACAATATCTTAATCTTTTAACAGGCAGGTGTAAAAAAATTGAAACTTCAAAAGCTAAAACCTGCAAAGAAGGTTATTACTACAATCCAAACACTAATCGTTGTCGCAAAATTAAAGAAAACAACGGTGCAAACTATGATTTAAAACCAGAAACTTTTGAAGAAAAATCGTCCTTCATTGCTATATATGCAATTCTAGGGGTTATATTAGTTGGTGCTATATATATAATATATGAATTTAGGCATCAGATTGCGAAGCTTTTTCGAAAAGTTTTTCGACGATCTCATTAAAAACCTCTTCGCGTGTTTGGCTTCCATTTACTTCAATTAATAATCCCAGAGCCTTGTAATACTGTAAGACGGGCAAAGTTTTTTCACGGTATTCTTTTAGTCTTGTTTCAAAAACATCTAAGTCTTTATCATCATCCCGATCGCCTCGATCATTTAATACTTTGGCCTCATTGAATCTGTTTTTCGCTTCGTTTTCGGAAATACTAAGTGCCACGACGGCCTTTATATCATGTCCAGCACCGGTCGCTACTGACATTACTTGTTTTTCTTCGCCATGCCATCGTCCAATTGAAGACAAGATTAGAGAGTATTTAAACAGATCTGCACGTTCGAAATATGGTAAAACCCACTCGTAAAAAACATTTGTTGGAATTAATTCGCCGGTTTTTGAGTAGTTTTTTTGACCTTCCTTTTCCATCGCCCGGATAATCATGCCGGATGACAAAAACTTAGCTCCAACCGCCTCAGCTAGTTTAACACCCTGAGTATCTTTGCCGGACATTGGTAAGCCGAAAATATTTATAGAGCCGGTACCTAGCCATTTTTTGATTTTTGCTATTTTCTCTTCCATAAACTAATTATAACACAATTAGCACTCTTTACATTTCAGTGCTAATTATATATAATATAAGCATGGAAATTACCGAGAGGCAAAAAAATATTCTATATCAAATTATTGAAGAATATGCCGAAACCGCTTCGCCAGTTGGTAGTGTAACTTTGGCAAAGCTTTTTGGCGTTTCGCCTGCTACTATTCGTGCTGAAATGGCAAGATTAGAAAATCTCGGTTTAATTGCACAACCACACACTTCAGCGGGGCGTGTTCCTACCGACGCCGGATATCGTTTTTATGTCAATAATCTAGATAATAGCCAGCAATTTCCCGAAAATCAATATCGTGATCATCCTGAAATTATACCTACCGAAAGAAATAACTTATCGCGCGGTTTCCATGCTTTAGAGGTTCGCGTAAGTTCACAATCTCGCACTGACGCCGCCATTAAAGGCGCTGTAGATGCTTTAGTAGATTTAACTGGTAATCTAGGACTTGCTACTATCGGTGGACAATTATATCTTTCCGGGATTTCAAGATTATTCACTCAACCAGAATTCGTCGACACGCGTCGCGTACAGGCTGTAGCTAAACTACTTGATAATCTTGAACCATGGTTAAGGGAAGCCGCTCCTGGCGAAGCCCTCAATATTTTTATCGGCCAAGAAAATCCTATTGGCAAAAATTCCGAAGTATCATTAATAATTTCTAAATTCCGCTCACCATTTTCCGATCGTAGTTATATTGGTGTGCTCGGCCCCACTCGCCAGAATTATTCTAGAGTCATGGCTTTGGTCCGCCATGCAGGTAATATGTTAGAGGATATTTTATAAAGGAGAAAAATGAAAAAAACAGACGAAAACCAAGCAAAAATTACTGAATTAACCAACGATCTACAACGCACTCGTGCTGATTTTGAAAACTTCCGCAAACAAGTCGAAATTCAAAAAGAGAATGAGAAAGCAACTACTCGTCTAGCTACTGTTTATAAGGTTCTCCCATTATTAGACGATATAGATCGAGCTTTGTCTACTTATCAAGAATTAGCTCCACTCCAAAAATCTCTCGAAAAAACACTCAAAGATTTGAATCTTGCAAAAATAGATTCTCATGAAGGAACAGAGTTTAACCCTGACCTATTTGAAGCCGTATTAGTAGAAGGAGACGGCGAAAAGGAAACTATTGCCGAAACTCTCCGCCCAGGCTACTATTACGAAGGCGAAGTCTTGCGCCCTGCTATGGTAAAAGTTAAAAAAATATGATATAATTTAAACAATTAGAAAGGATTATTTATGGCTGAATATAAATTAGCGCTGAAAAAGCGTGAACTCGTAGGCAAAAAAACTGCATTACTCAGAAAAGAAGGTTTAATTCCATCTGTAGTTTATGGTGGCAAGGAGCCAGTACTTTTAAGCTCAGAATATGTTCCTACCGAAAAGGTTTTAGAAAAAGCAGGCTATCACTCTCCAATTGACTTAGATATGGATGGCAAAAAACAAATGGCAATTGTCAAGGATGTCCATCTCGATCCAGTTTCTCGCAAAATCACTAACATCGAATTTCAGGCAATTTCCGCCAGAGAAGTAGTTGAAGCTACCACGCCGATTATTATCGCAAATTATGAAGAATCAGAAGCTTCTAAAACTTATCATTTTGCTATGACTCAATCCATTGAAGAAATAGATGTTAAGGCTAAACCATCTGATTTGCCAAATGAGCTCACTATTGATGCTTCACACCTAAAAGATGTCGAAGAAAAAATCACCATTGCTGATATTAAACTTCCAGAAGGTGTTACTTTGGCAGATAAAGAGCTTAGCCCAGAACAAGTGGTCGCTTCTCTTTATGATCCAGCAGCCGAAGCCGAAAAACGTGAAGCTGCTGATAAAGCTGCAGCCGAAGCTGAGCCAGTTGAAGCTGCCGATGTGCCAGCTGATCATGGTCAAAAACCGGAAGAAACCTCATCCGAAGAAAAGTAAAAACTATTTTAAAATATCTGTGTTTTGGATTAATCTATCCAAAAATGCTTTACGGGCGATGTCAATATTTGTGGCATCGCCTTTCCAATTGAACAGTGCAGGGTCTTGTAGGGCGCGTGCAAACGAAAATGTTACCGGCCAAGGATAAGGACCATTTTTTATGATGGCAGCAAGATTTTCGGTGGCCTGTTCTGGAGTTTGTCCACCAGAAAGAAAAACCACTCCTGCCAGATTTTTTGGAACATGTTCTTTTAAGACTTTTGCCGTAGCTTTACCAACTTCCTTAGAAGGGGACTGTTTTTCAAATTCTTTACCCGCTATTATCATATTAACTTTTAGGACGCAGGCGTTTAGTTTAACGTCGAGCACCGCGAGTTCCTTAAACAGACGGTCTAAAATTTTGCCGGTTACTTCTGCTGATTGCGTAATTGTATAGTCCCCATCATAGATTAATTCAGGCTCTACTATCGGCACCAATCCAGCTAGTTGACATTCTTTTGCATATTTGCCAAGTATCTGGCAATTCTCCTCGATCGCAAAATCAGACGGGACCATTTCGAAAGCCGCCCGCCATTTAGCGAATCGCAGCCCCATGCGATAGTATTCTTTTAATCTTTCCGCTAACCCATCCAAACCTTTAGTGTATGTTTCTTCAGAATTTTCAAATTTTTCTAATCCCTGGTCAACTTTTATTCCCGGAATAATACGTTTCGAAATTAAATAATCTACCACGTTTTGTCCGCTATCGGTAGCCTGGCGCGCAGTTTCGTCAAATAAAATCACTCCGTTTACATATTTTTCTAATCCTGGCGTCTCAATTAATAAATTACGATAATCGCGCCTATTTTCGTACGAATCTTCGATACCTAATCTTTCAAATTTTTTATGGATAGAACCACCCGATTCATCTGCCGCTAAAATACCTTTCGGTCTTAATACCATATTAGCGGCAATTAATTCCAAATTATCCGAATAATCAGTATTTTGTTTAATCTCTTCCAACTCTTTTATATCTAATACAGTATTTAGGCGCGAGTTCTCAACGTTAATTTTAGCTAATTTAAGACTGTCTTCAACCGTTTTTCCAAGAATAAAACCACCAAGAATTGTGGCTGCCGCAATTGAATACACAGAAAGATGTGTTAACATGTCAACGCGTTCAACTGAAGTTTTTTCACTCAAATCTAAATAAGAAAAATGCTTCTCGGTAAGATAGACAATTTTATCATTTCCAATTTTATTCAATTCTGGCGCGTTTAAAAAATCCGATTCATCCCTGTTTCGTTCTATAAAAACCAAATTTGCTCTCGGAATTAACTTTCTTAGAAAAATATTACTATAATCTTTTATATAGAGCACAAGTTTGGTATTTGGAGAAATATCTAAATATGCGTTGATTTTATTCGCCGCTTTTTGGTCTAATTCGGCCGATCGATCGATAAAAAGATAATCATAAAACTCTGTGAGCGCTACAAAATCAGTAGTTTTATAATTGCTCGGCACGAAATAGCTCACTTTGCTGTCGGCAATCATAATATAGCGATATGTTTCTGCGGGGGTAGATTTAACAATTAAGCCGTTTTCATCGATAGACAAATCAGATCCATTAATGGTGGTTTTAAGCCCCATTTTTTCTAACACTTCAAGTGTTATTGCAGCTCCACCGAGACTACTCTCGCGGTTAAAAAAGCGATGTTCGCTAGCGTCAAAACTAACATCCAGCCATTTTATGTTTCTACTATCAGTCTCTAAATTCTCTTTCCTAGTGTCGATATTCAAGTAAACATCTTTTAAAATGTTGCCCACTACCAAAATATTCATAAGAATATTATATCACACCTAGGATTCCACGTAGAGCAAAGCCCGTATCCTCGTGATTTCGCACGGTAATAGTTTCGATCCCCATTTGCACCACCGGATAATCATTTCCACCGGGCTGAGTCATATCGCCAAAATACAAAATGTCTGATTTTTCTACATTTAGTTCTTCTAAGAGATGAGTCATCCCAAATACTTTATTCATGCCTGGAGTAATAGCATTTATAGAAGTGGTGCCGCCGATCTCGTAATCAAATTCTGGAGCTAATTCCTTACATCTCGCAACGATTTTTTCTCGTTTCTTATGGTCCGGATCCCAAGCATATTTTTCTTCTGTGCCGGCTTTTTGTCCTAAAGCAGAAAACGTTACTTGTGACAAGCGGTTTTCAATTATTTCATCACCTGCTTGTAGTTTGTCTTCTTCCCAGAAGCCAAGTTCGCGCGCGGCCTTTTCAATTGTGTCAGAAATCTTCTTTACTTGTTCATCTGTGAGTGGGTAATTATAAACTTGCTTCCAATCATTTTTGGACTTATCAAAACGATAATATTGCGTTCCTTGTGCTACGAATAGATGTAAATGCGATAATTGTTCTGGCGTTGGATTTGGCAACTGATTTACAATTTGTATTAAAAACTGGTCAAATTTTTGTCCAGAAATCGGGCAAATCTCAAAATGATCAAGACATCGTACTAGTAATTCGGCGATGTCTTTTGTGATTGGCGTTTTTGCTACATTTAATGTTTGGTCTATATCAAATGCTAATACTTTTTTCATCATGTTTTGATTATAGCATGTTATAATCGGTTTATGAGAACATATATCGTGGGCAACTGGAAGCTGAATTTTACTGTCGGCGAAGCTTCCATCTATCTTCATAAACTACTCAAAAAAATGCCAAACTATCGAGACATAGAAGTTGTCGTAGCACCTTCTACGATTGCCCTGCAACCATTGTCTCTCCAAATAGATAGGCACAAAATGAAACTGTCTGCCCAAAATGCTTTTTATCGTGATTATGGAGCTTTTACGGGTGAAACATCTTTTACTCAACTTCGTGGAATTGTTGATTATTGTATTATCGGTCACTCTGAACGTCGCTATATTTTTAGTGAGTCAGATAAGGTTGTTTCCAAAAAAGTTGCGGCTGCTATCCGCAACAAGATTACCCCGATTCTCTGCATAGGCGAGACCGAATCAGAGCGCGCCTTTGGCGAAACCAAGGACGTCATTAAGGATCAATTAATCGGCGGACTTTCCGAAATTGGTGATGACGATATAGATAAAATCATCGTCGCTTATGAACCAGTTTGGGCCATTTCTTCAACTAAATCATCTAAGCTTGCCGCTCCCGACGAAATCGCCGACGCAGTAAAACTAATTCGCGAAATCCTCTCTGAAGTATATGGTAAAAAAGTTGCCGAATCTGTACCGGTGCTATTTGGCGGTAGCGTCAATCCATCAAACGCCGGCGCATACCTTACCGTTCCAGGCGTAAATGGCCTTCTTATCGGTGGCTCCAGTTTGATTCTTAGCGAATTTACTGATATAATTGAGATAGCAAAAAGAGTGCACGCATGAGTAAAAGATACATGGATTTTGCGCCAGCAAGGCCAGTAAAAGTTGTAAAAAAACCAATTACAACTGTTAAAATGGCCACGAAGCCTGCCCCTGTGAAGCCGAGCAGAGCTACTGTTTCTGTGCCAAAACCAAAGCCGGTAATCTCTCCTGCTCCAAAGCCTCAGCCAGCTAAAACCGCCCCAGCATTAGGAGTGATAGAAGAAGTCAACTCATTCAATTCGCCAAATTCCGTGCCAAAAAGACCCCTGGGCACTCCTGCTCATTTTAATACTACAAAGTCGACTGTGGCCGCAGCCAAATCCCAGAAAATAGGGAACCAACAAAAACCTGCAGCTATCTCTACTAAACCTGTGGAAAAACCTGTGGAAAAAGCTAAACCAGACACTTACAAAACACCTAAGACTCCATTTATTAATACCGACAAAGTAAAAAAACGCCCTCTATCAAAAAATGTCTACAGAAAAGAGGTTAGTATACCAGCCGAAGAGCCAAAAGGCCCTGTTACTATCATAACCAAACCCGAAAAAGATAGCCGTATTAGCCTGGTTATTACTATTATAATTACCATTATTTTAGGCGCAGTTGCTGGCACCATCGCTTTCCTTCTTCTCCCTAAGTGATTTTTATGATATAATGACATTGTATGGTGGGATTAGCTCAGATGGTTAGAGCGTCTGATTGTGGTCCAGAAGGTCGTCGGTTCGATCCCGATATCCCACCCCAGATTGTGCGGGTATAGTACAACGGTTAGTATATCAGTTTTCCAAACTGAGGATGCCAGTTCGATTCTGACTACCCGCACCATTTTTTATGTTATAAATATTGACAATTTGTAAAATCCGTGCTATAATACAAAGTAGTAACTTGTTTTTTATGTACATTAAAAAAAGGAGAACTAGTATGTCCAAGAGCACTTACCGAGCAACTGACAATGTTAATAACGACAGCATCCCCGTCCCTACCTCCACGTCGGCGACCCCCTGCAACTGCAATGGGGAAAATATGACTATCGAGGAGATGAAGGAATGTGTTAGAAAGCTCAATACCCAGATTGAGCTTAGGGAGCGCGAGGCCGAACGCGCCGCCGCCAAGAAGGCTGCCGCCGAAAAGGCTGCCGCTGAAAAAGCCGCCGCCAAGAAGGCTGCCGAAGAAGCTGCCGCTGCCAAGAAGGCTGCCGAAGAGGCTGCCGCTGCCGAAGCCGCCGCCAAGGCCAAGGCCACCAAGGCAAACTACGCCGAAGGCTTTAATGGCCCCGGGATGGCATACAGGTATCTGAACCGCAAACTTGCGGTTTATTCGCTTACTGCGGATATCTGGAAGGCCAAGAGAATCTCGAACGGGACCTACGACCCCATTTGGGTGTGGTACTCCGACGGGAAGATCGACCATATCCTCTCCGATGAGGAGTTGGAGGAGTACATCTCCTAAAACTTCCCTGTAACAGTTACTATTTTACCCAGCTGTTTTTATGGCTGGGTTTTTCATATCATAAAATAGACATAAGCGCCATAACCTGTTATATATATTGACAAAAAACCAAAAGTGTGATACAATGTAAGCAGTCTGAGTTTTAGTGTGTTTAAGACAACGATGACCATTAACAACCAAATCATCCCAGATTTCAATTAGAAATCTGTTTTACATAAAGTTATCTGTCAACTCCCCGTAACCGGGGGCGTTGGCCTCCGGACTCAAAAGAAAGGAGGCCACGACATGGTCATGGCTATTATCGTTTTTTTGATCATGATGTTTTGCATCGTGATCGCGGAAGAGCTGTTAAACACAAGCTACCTGCCGCGCATCAAAGAAGAAGGAATTTTTGACCGAGTGAGTAAAACCGCTTGGCGAAACGCCATTCTTGTTGCCGCTGTTGTGGCTATCACCAACTATATAGTAGGGAAGTTAAATTCCCATTATTGGATCGGCATCATCCTGATGGCCGTAATTGCGGCAGTATTTGTCTGGGTGATCAGTTGGTGGTGTGAAGAAGGATCTAACCTGAAAGAAATGATCCCATTCTTAGTAATGGCGGTTATTCTTTTTTTGGTTATGTTGGGTGCCGCGTATTTAGTAGCGGCATTCTGTGGTAATCATCTGTTTATCAGATCGATTATCATCGCCATCCCGACAGCATTCCTAGTTGTGGCAATATTCAGCTATTTTATTAGCTGGATTTACTGGTTAAAGGAGGTAAAGCCTACGAGAAAAGGCATTTTCCGGACAATCGGCAGAGTGCTCATTATTGTAGCATGTCTGCTGCTCTTGTTACTCGCTGTTAAAGGTCTCGCCTGGCGTGTGCTTGGCAACGACTTAAATGTTTTGGCTCGAGAAGGCCAGGAAGATCAGCAGGATGACCAGGATGACGAAGAGGATGACGAAGAGGAGGACGAATGGTATAGTTTTTTTAACCATGTCCTCTTAGAGGACGAAGACGAGAGCAACGACTTTAATTTCGGCCCGAACCCTTACGTAGAGGGAGAAGATGCCGAGTATTATGATCAGGTTTTCCGCGATCGCATCAAGGAGGACCCTGCTCTCGCTGCGGCGGACCTTGCATGGTTCGATGCAAACCTCGGTACTCGATATCTCGGAACGTTCTATGAGTCCTGCGAAGAAGATTGGGCCGAGACTATAAACTTGACTAAAAACACGTTTATGCATGATCAGAGTGTTTACTACGGCACTATCAGGGCATTTTTAATGTATCTGGATCATGCAGAGGTCTCATTGGAACGCGGAGCCGATCTTGATGATCAGATGTACATGAACCCCTATACCGTGGATGGCATTCCTGACATCATAGTCATGGAAACCAATGATCACGAAGGGTTGTTCCTTGTGTATACCTTTAACGTCAAAGGCGAAGAAGTAAGCGTTGCTTACCGCATTGAGTGTGGGTTCCAGCCCACCAATGTGGAAGAAGTAATGCATATTACTCCGACCCCGGCTCCCACACCGCAGCCCACTCCGACCCCGGCTCCCACACCGACGCCTACGCCGACGCCGGTTCCTGAAACTGATCCCACCCCACCCCCGGAAACTGAACCTGAGACCGAGCCGTCGACGCGCCCGCCTAAGGACCCTACCCAGGGTACTCATGGCGATATTGTCGCGCCGAACGATGACACCGGTCCTGGTCCGGACACCAATTCCGGGGTAGGTAGCACGACCTCAGCCGCAGATAGAAACGATACCTCAACTTCCTACGGATCGTATGAAGAATACGAAACCGCCATGGAGGATCTTGAGAGTATTAACAATTCTCAGCGGCAGGGCGGGGATTCTAACTCCCCGTCCACGAGGCCTGTGCCTATCATCCCTTCCGCGCCCACTACGGTGGACAACAACGCGGGAACCGGCAATGGTGGTGCCGGTATTGATACACCAACCGAGACTCAGCCTCTCGCAAGAGATGCAGAGTCTGGAGAAACGATCTCCACGACGCCTGGCACGGCATGGGGAGGCCCGCCAGACTGATTGAGATTGATAGATAACAAATGAACGGTAGAGCCATGGTGAGGATGGCCTAGTACATTATTTCGTACATTATTTAAAGTGTCCGGCGACCAATCGGTCGCCGGCTCTACCCATGAATTTGAAATTTGAGATGATTTGGTTGCTACAGACGAATATTAACAATTCGGTAAGCAATGTAGAAGTAGATTTATTAAAGAAAGGATTACTATGAATAAAATCTATAAGAGCGTACTTAGCGCTGGCGCAGCCATCGCGATTTTAGGTGCGTCTATTACTCCAGTGTTGGTAAACGCTTGGGGTGACTCTTCAAACGGTCGTCCTAGCTACACTATCGCTGAAGTTAACTCAGGTAAAATAGATGATATTATTACCTTTAACTCCATCTCCGACGGTAAAATCGGTAATGAGAAAAACTTCGTTGGCGCTAAAGATGCTAGCACTAATGCTGACACTTGGAATGCCAATACTATTGACGTAAAAGATGGTGGTACTTATACTATTCGTCTTTATGTTCACAACAATAACCCATTTGGTACTGAAAAAATCGCAAAAGACGTCAAAGCTACTTTTTCGGTTCCTACCACAGTATCAAATTCCCAAACTATCGTTGGTTATTTAGATTCTTCTAATGCCACTCCAAATAGATATTGGGATGAAGTAACTCTTAAAATGAGTGACAATTTCTATATTGAGTATGTTAAAGGCTCTGCCAAATATACCAATGCTAAAATGGGAACTGTCTCTTTACCTAATGAATTAATTACTTCCGGTGCAACCCTTGGCTACGACAAATTAGATGGTAACATCCCTGGTTGTTTTGGCTATGACGGTGTTGTTACTATGGATGTTAAAGTTCATAAATCCGTTGCTGCTAAAGTTGCTAAACAAGTTCGTATCAAAGGTACCAAAACCTGGAGCGAGTCTGTTGAAGCTAAAGTTGGTGACGAAGTAGAATATCAAATCGAATATGTTAACCTTCTCTCTGAGACCGTTAATAATGTTATGATTCGCGATGTTCTTCCTACAAACGTAGAATATGTTAAAGATTCTACTTATCTTTACAATTCTAATTACCAAAGTGGTACTTTGCTAGCTGATAATACGCTCACGACTACTGGTATTAATATCGGTAGCTATGATGCAAAAGGCAATGCATATGTCCGCTTTACTGGTAAAGTTGTAGATAATAGCCTCGCTTGTGGTAATAACCAATTAGTAAACTGGGCTCAAGCTACAGTTTCTAGCTCCACGGCTAAAGATATGGTCTACAAGGATGATGCATCCGTGATGGTAGCAAAGGATGATGAGAGCTGTGATGTTGATCCAACTCCAACTCCAACCCCTACACCTACACCAGAACCAACCCCAACTACAATCGTAGCTACGGGTCCTGAAACTATTGTAACTGGTACCATTGGTGCTGGCTCAGTAGTTACTGCGTTAGGTTATTACATTGCTAGCCGCAAAAAGTTAATGTAAAATTGACCGCTTCACGACTAATGGTCATCAATGGGGCGGGCAACCAAAATCTCCTCTTTTATGAGGAGATTTTTGGTGGGAAAAAGTCTCTATTTTTTACTTGTGTTTTTAGAAATGCTTATGCTATAATTAATCCATATGGATCCGTCATACAATAATTCTTTTGGTGGTAATAATTCAGGAGTAAATCCTGTTCCTAATCCTGGTGCTACGCCACCCATAGGTCCTGCGCCTGCTCCGGTGCAAAGCCCTGCCCCTATGGCAAATCTCAACTCCATGCCGAATCCTACTCCGGCGCCAACACCAACGCCTATTCAGTCTCCGACGCCTCCCTCACAATTTAGTTCCGATTCTGGCGATATAATTATTAATTCCGCCCCAAAGTCCACTAAAAAAATCGCTCCAGGCATCATCGCGTTAATCGTTATCGTGATTATATTATTATTTGCAGGCATTGCCTTTTTGATTATCAATCGCAATAATGGCAGTAGCGGCTCTGCTACTCCAAGTGCTATCAAGGAAGCATTTAATTCATACGTAAACTATGTCCTATATGGCAAAAATAGCAATGAAAACATAGAAGATATCGCAAACTTCAACACTATCATCACTCCATATTTTGAATCACTAGATAACGAAGAGAAAACACAGTATATTAGCACCGCCATTGAAAAATACGATAGTTTCACCAATCTATACTACGCCGAAGGCCGTAATTTGGATGATCTTATAGATACTAATTCTTTGCAAGATTATTTCCAAGATTATGCCAGAATAGATCAACTCGGTGAAGCAGACGTACTGGATCTTTACAACAAATACGGTAAATCAGAAACTGCACAAATGATAAAAAAGAACTACAACATTACCAACATCAGTAATAATTTAGCGGCATACGTAGATGATTTAGAAGAGCTCTCAGATACATATCTAAACATTATCGCGAATATCGACAATGCCGGCTGCCTAAGTAATGGATCAATCATAGAAAATTGCTACACTTTGACTGAAGCCGAAAATAACAAGATTCAAATCATTTTTGATGTTATAGACATGGGGAATAGTTTTTATTCCAAGGCCATAAACACGCTTAATAATCTTTACGCGGAGTTATATCAAAAATGATAGGTATTAAACGCAACAAAAAATTAATAAAACTATTATTCATTGCAATCCCCATGCTTTTTGCTAGCTTTTTGTTTTATTCTAATACTCATGCCGTAGTACGGGAAGATGATGTCATGAAAAAATGGGTCATAACGCAATACTATCAATGCCTAGAAGACAGAGACGCTACGATGAATAAAAGAATTGATCTAGATGAACCTAGTCAATATCAGCAAAGTGGAAACGATTTAAGAAAAGATATAATGAAAGAAGAAGACATACTGCATCTTCCTAGTTATTATTTTGGGCATAATGGGCAGACAATGGATGCTTCTGTTAACTGTCGACAACTGTTTTTGGGAGAAAATGGTTTAAAAAAAGGTGTAGTCAATTATGCCAGCCCACCATACAATAGTAGTGTTAATCCAGGCGATTTAGAAACTGCAGATTTATTCCTAAAGCAAGTTGGATACGTTCGAACAGAAAGCGGTAATGAATATATTAAGATCGGCTATCATAAATTAAATCAAGCTCAAAGAGGTGGACAAAATAATTTATTTATGTATATAAAGCAGGAAAACGGGCGGTATTCAATTACTGATGATGGGAGAAATGGAGATGGGATAGGTGGAGATTTTGACGGCGATGATGATGGACGGAATCTAACGATAAAGCTAAGATCATCTGAATCTTTGGCTGAACATTGCGATGCTAATGGTACCAATCAAGTAGTAATACCATTGGAAGGAATAAATGGATTAGAAGATCTCGCTAGCGCCATTAACTTGAAAGGGCTGAGCAATAGTATCTGGTCGGAAACGTGCAGAACGTATACAGATTCTAATAATTCTAGAGATGTTGGCATTAAGTTCGCTACCGGGACAGATCTTGCTACTATCGTAGAGGGAGGAGAATATGAATTTCGGCGAGATAGTAATCAAGCACTGGGTATGTTCATTGGCGAAGGGATATCAAATTATGTGCTGGATACTGACGAATTATATACCCTATACAGTTTTTATTTAGCAAAAAGAGTATCTTTTGTGAATGGAGTTATAGATTGTAATGGCTCGAGTAATTCGGAGAGCGAAATATTTGTACCATTAATAAGCGAGAGTGCGGTCAGAGAATGTCGAGTAAGTCTTGGCGGCGATCCAAGCGAGATTCGCGTTTGGACACAACAAGTGAATAGATTTCCAGTCATAAAGAATATTAGTATGCAGGAAGTATTAGAGTGGTTAGAAGAAAACACAAAAAACGTGAATATTAGTAATGTCATCGAGATTGAAGATATAACAAGAGATGTTGACGCGACAACGGAAGAAACCGATGGTGATGCCTGCCTTAGCTCCAATACTGGCTTTAATTATATTATTTGCCCATTAATTAGTTTTATTGCTAATACTGCCAACGGTGTTTATACTGAACTCGTAGAACCAAGTTTACGTGTAGAGCCAGAGTTGTTTTCCGGCGGAACCAACAACGTGATCAGTCAAGTCTGGGGGATTTTTAGAGATATAGCCAACGTAATATTTGTGATTGTATTATTAGTGGTCATTATTTCTCAATTAACTGGATACGGTATCACTAACTATGGTATTAAAAAACTATTACCAAAGCTTATTATAGCAGTTGTGTTTATTAATATTTCATATCTGTTTTGCCTAGCCTGCGTAGATTTATCTAATATCGCCGGCAATAGTCTAAAAGGCTTATTTGACGGTTTGGGCACCGATTTGCCAGCCATGGTAGATATAATGGGAGAGGGAGGAGCTTCCTATACAATAAACAATGCTAGTGGCGCTGGTATTATTTCAATAGGGCTTCTTGGTGGCGCAGCGGCAGCTATCACTGCCGTTACGATGGGGCCATTCATTATTCTTTCTGTGCTAGTATCAGCAATCACGGTTCTATTCTCTATATTCTTTATGTTTATCCTCTTGGCTGCCCGCCAGGCTGCTATAATAGTTCTGATAATTATTTCACCAGTAGTAGTTGTTTTATATATATTGCCCAACACTCAAAAATTCTTTGATAAAATGATGAAGATTTGGTGGGCTATGCTCCTTCTCTACCCTATTATGGGGTTATTGATCGGCGGTGGTAATTTTGTAGCAAAACTATTGCTTAATATTGGCTTTGCTAGCTCAGGAACATTTCAAGCATTTGCTGCCATTGTTATAGGAATAGTTCCAATATTTCTTGCCCCAGAATTAGTTACTAATGCATTTGCGGGATTGAATAATATTGGGGCAAAAATTTCTGGCGTAGGCAAAAATATGGGTAGAGCGACACAAGCCGGAGTTAAAAATACCGATTTTTATAAAAATGCAGAAGCTGCCAGTCAAGAGCATAAGGCACTTATGGGCTCTGGCTTTAAACGAAATAAAGACGGCTCAATCAGCGAAGCCAAAGGCCTTCGCAAGGCTTTTGGCACCTTTATCAGTGGTGGTACACAGGGGCGCCGTCGTAATGCTCTGAGGTATCAAAAAATGGTCGCAGAACGTGGTTCGCTAGAAGCAGCGGATGAAAAGGATTTTATGTTGGAAACAGAAACCCAGAATGAAATGAAAAGAATAATAGCGAGCGGAGAAATAGCTAAACCTAAAGAGCTTCAAGATGGACTTGCAAAAGCACTTCTTAGTGGTAATAGAGGAAAAATTAGAGCTTATACTGATGCGCTAGATAGTAAAGGAGAGAATGGGAGAAATAAAGTAATTGAAACATATGATGGACTCGCTAAATCAATAAGCAATGAATCAAGACGAATATTTGCCGCTAACATAATGCAAAATCACTCCGATGCTTATAAAAACAATCGCAGGAGTATGTGGAATATTGCAAGTGATATAGTCGATACTAATGGCGCTACTAACGAAACTAATAGAGAATATCTCGGGCATAGTGAAAACAGAAAGAAATTAATAGAAAGCCTTAAAGCAAGCACGATAAGCGCAATGGATGATGTAGAGTTTGAGAAAACCATTCAACATTTCGATGATGATACTAAAGGGTGGACAGAAAATGATTGGCAAGGTTTTGGGGAAATCCTCGATAATGCACTAGAAAATGAAGGTTCGATGAAGGAGGGGAGAGCAGCGATAGTTCGAGGATTATTAGAGAAGGCGGAAAGTAAAGGATACCAAAGAAGAGTCCAAAGAGTACACGAAGTGGGCGGAGGTGGTACCGCCCCATCATCTAAAACGAATTCTTTCATTACTGATACAAATGATGTAGCTCGACTACAAGAAGAATTTAAAAGAAATAATCCAAATTTCAAACCGTAAAATTATTTAATCACATGCTCAAACAACGCCGCAATCGTTAGCGGCCCTACGCCACCAGTAACAGGCGTAATCGCGCCAAGATCGCTGCGCTCGCGTACTGCATCGGAAACGTCGCCTTTTAGCACCCCACCTTCCGAGGCAGTTCCGGCATCCACAATCACCGTTCCGCCCCCCACCATATCATCAAGAATCAGACCGGGAACACCAGTCGCTGTTATAATTATATCATACTGCTTAAGCTTTGTCAAATCAGAACCCCGGTGAAACAGGGAAACATCATAACCGGAATTTACAAACATCTTATAGAGCGGTGCACCCACCAACTTGCCACGCCCAACAATTGCAATTTTTTGCCCATCGAGTTTTATATCGTACCCAGCCAGCAGCCAATTAATTGCCGTAGCTGTCGCCGAGTCATACTTACCACTAGCCCCCAGTCCATCCACATCTTTTTCCGGCGCAATCATATTACAAAGTTCATCTGTCTTTTCTTTATCAGAAAGTGGCAACTGAATAATAATTCCTTTAACATTATCATCTTTATTCGCGGACGCAATCTTCTCCGCAATCTTCTCGTAATCACTAGAACAAAAATCTTCCACCTCCACTCCGATATCTTCGCCGTAGCGTTTTTTTAGTCCCACATATTTCATAATTACCGGATTATCACTATCGCGAATAATCAAAAGTTTCGGCGACTGTTTTAGCCCCCTCACCACATGCGCTTGGCGTTCTTTAATAAATCCCGCTAGCTCGCGACCATTTAGAATTTTCATTGAATCTCCACCGGCTCTTGCTCCAGCCAAAAACCAAACTTATCGTAAACTTTACCCGTAATCTCGCTGCGCGCTTTTACTAAATCTTCGTAACTCGTGGCGGACTCATTAATTAAAACAAGAGCCGCTTTTTCGCTCACTTTAAACCCATGAAAAATCTGACCTTTGAGTCCCGCCTGTTCAATTAGCCAGCCAGAATTGATTTTATTACCATCCTTGCCGCGGTATACCGGATATCCCTTGCTCTCGTATTTATCAGCATCTTCGTCTGACACATAAACGTTTTTAAAAAACGACCCAGCGCTCGCTATTTCCATAGGATCTGGTAATTTATCCGCCCGTATTGCGCTAACGGCCGTACGGATATTTTTTGGGCTAAAATCAGTAATACCATTATCGTCTAAGAATTTTTCTAATGATTTATAAAATGGCTGCTGCATTTCGCCGGATTTTAAAAGCAACGTAATAGAAATCACAAAATAACGCCCCTTGGCGGTGGAATTCAAAATACTTTTACGATAAGAAAACTCCAGTTCCGCTTTTTTTAAAGTTTTAAATGATTTTTCGGTGGTGTCGTAAACATCAATTTCTACTAAAGTATCAGCTATTTCTTGGCCATACGCTCCGATATTTTGTACTGGTGCCGCTCCGGCTAGCCCCGGGATTTTACTTAAAGCTTCTATACCGGTTAAACCTTTATTGCAAGCATATTCTACGACATTATCCCAATATTCGCCCCCCATCTCTTTTAATAGAACGCCATCTTCTGTAATACTTTCACTAATCCCTTGCATACGGTTAATAATGATTACACCATTAAAACCCTCATCATGGCCAATTGTGTTTGCGCCATAGCCTAGCGCGAACGTTGGTAAATTATATTGCTCAGCAAAACCATAGGCATCGGCTACTTCTTCAGGTTTTTCAACTTCTAATACGTATCTTGCCGGCCCACCTAGTCGCATTGTTGTAAGGCTAGAAATCAAAATATTTTCATTCACTCTCATAGGCTAATTATATCATAAACAAGCCCGACAAAAGCGGAAGCTAGGGTAGGGGGTTGAAATTAATTTTTCTTCATGGTAAAGAAGCTGCAGAAACAGGGTTGGTGATGTTTAAAATGATGGTCAGATGAAAGGAGGTTTTATGGAGGTTGAAATAGAAAACGTCAAAGTTACTATTAAATTAAAAATTACTCCTGCAAAGCGCAAGAGTAATTAACCTAAACTAAATTAATTCTACCATACACGATGACAAAAATCAATCCTGTTTCTATTTTACGATATAATATATAATAATTAAAGAAAGGTAATACTATTATGGCAAAAAAGGATGCGGTGGCAGAAAAGAAAAACGATAAGGCCGATGCGGCTAAAGACGGCAAAAGCGAGGCTTTGAAACTCGCGATTGCACAAATTACTAAACAATTCGGTGACGGCTCCATCATGAAACTTGGCGATACCCCCAAAATGGACGTAGAATTATTACCATCCGGCTCACTAAGTTTAGACTTAGCTCTCGGTGGTGGTTGGCCAAAAGGCAGAATTATTGAAATCTACGGTCCAGAATCCTCTGGTAAAACCACCCTGGCGCTTCATGCAATTGCTGAAATTCAAAAACAAGGCGGCCAGGCGGCGTTTATTGATGCCGAGCATGCCCTAGATCCGGCCTACGCCAAAAAAATCGGCGTAGACACCGCTAATTTACTTATCTCCCAGCCAGACAACGGCGAACAAGCCCTCGAAATCTGCGAGACTCTAGTGCGTTCTAACGCCGTAGATTTGATTGTAGTAGATTCAGTTGCAGCGCTTGTTCCGCAAGCTGAAATTGACGGCGACATGGGTGATGCGCAAATGGGCCTTCAAGCCAGACTGATGTCGCAGGCTATGCGCAAACTTACCGGCATCATTTCCAAATCGCGCGCTACGGTAATTTTTATCAACCAAATCCGTATGAAAATCGGTGTGATGTTTGGTAATCCCGAGACAACCACTGGCGGCAACGCGCTTAAGTTTTATGCGTCAGTACGTGTGGACATTCGCCGTATCGGCCAGATCAAAGAAGGTGACAACATTTCTGGCAACCGCACCAAAGTTAAAGTAGTCAAAAACAAAATCGCCGCGCCATTCCGTACTGCCGAATTTGATATTATGTATAATGAAGGCATTTCTAAACCAGGCGACGTATTAGACCTTGGCGTTCAATATGGTATTTTAGAAAAATCCGGCGCCTTTATCAAATACAATGGTGAGACACTAGGCCAAGGTCGTGAAGCTGTCAAAAAATTATTCCGCGAAAAACCAGAACTCATGGCCGAAATCGAAACTAAAGTCCGTGAAAAAGCAACAATAGAAGAATAATATGGAACATCCAGGCGAGATTTGGCAAGAAGTTGATTTTAATGGCGAAAGAATTGGCGGTATTGAGCCAACTAAGTTGGATCTTGACAAAGTAAAACTGTTTATCGGCGCCGCAGTCATGTTATATCGCTACAAAGACGGCGAGGTAGAATATTTGTTTCAGCATCGCTCCAAAAAATTGCAAGGCAACCCAGACAAATGGGATGTTTCGGCCGGTGGCCATGTTAATCTAAACGAGAGTCGTGTTACTGCTGCCGTGCGAGAAACTTATGAAGAAATCGGTGCCAAAATCGATAGCGATAAGCTAGAATATGCTGCTACCTATTTACGTTGGAAGGTTTTGGTCTGTTTGTATTTTTACGACTGGACTGGCAAAGAAGATAATTTTAGCTTTAACGACCAAGAAGTTGAAGAAGTAAAGTGGATAAAATATAAAGATATCAAAGATTTCATGCCTAATTTTAAATATAATTTAGCAGAAGACGAAGTATTTTTATACTATTTAAAAGAATGGACCGCCAAAATTATAAAAAAATATGAAAATTTATAATCTAAAAGAAGAAATAATAGAAGATGCAAAGCCTGCGAAGGATTACGACGTTTTAAAAATTACCAACTTAAAACAGGGCGTCAAAAATCCTGATCGTGTCAATGTGTTTATTAATGATAAATATTCTTTTTCGTTAGATATTGCACAGGTGGTAGATTTTAAAATTAAAGTAGGGCAGGAAATTACAAGGGAAAAACTTAGTGAGCTAAAATCCGCCTCGAGTTTTGGCAAACTCTACCAACGAACCCTCGAATGGGTCTTAGTTCGCCCTCGTTCTATTCGTGAAACTCGCGATTATTTACGAAGAAAACTCAGAATGTCTTCTGAGGGGCATCCGCAGTTGCTACGAGGACGAAGTGCCGAGCCCCGTGAAGACGGGCGCGAGGCACGTCCCGAAGAAGATAATTCCGAGTTTACTAATTTAATAATTTCGAGATTAGTTGAGAAAGGTTATTTAGATGACCAAAAATTCGCCGAGTACTATGTCGAAAACCGTTTTGTCAAAAAAGGAATTAGTCAGAAACGTTTGAAAATGGAATTAATAAAAAAGGGAATTTCAAATAGTAATATCGAACAGGTATTAAACAAACGAAACGACGAAGAAGAAATCAAAAAAATCATTAATAAAAAACGCAAAAAATACGACGACGATAAACTTATTCAGTATCTTGTGCGTCAAGGTTTTGATTATCAGCTGGCGCGAACCCTTGTTCTCGAAATGGATTCACAAAATTCGGAATAAAATCTTCTTTTTCGGCCCGAGCTTTAATGACTTTTTCTTCGTCTTTAACGATTATTTTATAATCGTCAATTTCAACAATTTCTTTTCGCGGAATTGTCAATTCTGGATCGACAAATCTTTTTATCATTGGTCGCTTTACAATTATTTGTTGCACCATAAAATCTTCTGGTGTTAATGTGTAATCTACCACTTTGCCAAGATTGGAACCTTTTTTAGTTTCAACTTTTAGACCAACTAAATTAAAATTCAATTCTAAAACTTTTGAAATTTTAATAATGTCACCAGCCGCCATTAATTCGTCGATATCGTCAATCACAATTCCGTAATTAGAGTATTCTCTTACGCTAGAAACGTCCAAGATGTTTTCGTTTCTATTTACCATTGGCCCGTTTACCCTAAAGGCAATGGTTTTTAAAGAATTGGGGTCAATAATTAGTTCTGAAACTGTGGCAATTGGCCTTCCAGCTTGTACGCTTAAAATCGAAGTTCCAACCAGTTTAGAAGCATTGACTAACATAAGTCCATTATAGCATCTTTTACATCGTAGCTGCCAATTTTAGTGCGCCTAAGTGATGTTAAATACGCGCCGGTACCAAGTTTTTTTCCGATATCCTCAGCTAAAGTTCTAATATACGTACCACTAGATACATGGCAACGAATTTTTAGCATTGGGTATTTGTATTCTAAAATATCGATACTATAAATCGTCACCTTTCGACTCGGAATTTCAAAATCCGCCCCATTTCGCGCTAATTTGTAAGCTCTTTGACCATTGATTTTGATTGCAGAAAACTTAGGTGGGATTTGTTCTATTTCGCCAACAAACGATTCGAGTGTAGATTCAAGAATATGTTGGTTTGGGGCATTTTGGAGCGCGGCAGCGCGAGGGTTAGCGCGCTCGCCCCGTGGCGACGGGCGCGAGTGGCGCGGCTCCAAATTAATATATTCTTGAATCTCCCCCTCAGTATCACCAGTTGACGAAACAAACCCTAGCTTTAAATCCGCGATATATTCTTTATCGAGTTTCAAGAACTCACCCGATTTTTTAGTCATTTTTCCAGATAATAGAATTAAAAGCCCAGTCGCAAAAGGGTCTAAAGTGCCAGTATGCCCTACTTTGATTTTGTGCCCAAACTCGTCGCGAAGTTTTGCGCGCACTTTAGCCACCACGCCAAAACTGGAGATCCCAGCCGGTTTATCTACTAAAATAATCTGGTCTTCCATAGATATATTATATCATTGCAGTTTTGTGATACAATGAAACTAGTTAATGGAGGAAATATATGAAAAAATATATTGCTGAATTTATCGGCACTTGTGTTTTGGTGCTGATTGGTTGTGGCACCGCTATGGCGGTAGGTTGCGACCCAGCCGCCGGGAGCGGCTATATTTTAACCGCCTTTGCTTTTGGCTTAGGGCTTCTCACTATGGCTTATAGTATCGGCAATATTTCTGGTTGTCATATCAACCCAGCCGTATCTATTGCCATGTTGGCATCCAAAAAGATTTCCTGGAAAGATTTCTGGGGTTACATTGTATTTCAAATTCTAGGTGCTCTCGCTGGCGCCGGAATACTCGCCCTTATCTTTAACGGCGCAGGTATTGCCGATCTAACCGGCGGCTTTGGTTCAAATGGTCTGACTGGTGTCAATAATAATCCATGGGTCGGATTACTTGTGGAGATCTTACTGACATTCATATTTGTAATTTCCATTCTTGGTGTCACTTCCGAAAAAGCCAAGCACGGCCATGTAGCTGGTATCGTAATTGCCTTTTCTTTAGTGGCCGTTCATATTTTAGGCATTGGTCTTACTGGCACTAGCGTTAATCCTGCTCGCTCACTTGGACCAGCCATTGCAGCAGCCTTCGGCGGCAATGGTGCACCAATCGCGTCTGTATGGGTATTTATCGTAGGCCCATTAGTAGGTGGTTTGCTGGCGGCCTATGTCTATAAATGCCTAGAAAAAGAAGATAAATAGAGCGTTGACCTCTATCGCTAGATGTGATATAATTTAACACATGATAACAAAAGAGAATAAAGACAAGGCTATTGCCAAGGTCGCTCGTAGTAAAGCAGACGTTGGTTCTCCTGAAGTTCAAGTTTCTATTCTTACGGAGCGCATTAAGGAAGTTACTGAGCACGTCAAGAATAACAAACATGACTTTATGGCCAAAAGAGGTTTAATGCAGATGGTCGGGAAGCGCAAACGCTTGCTCCGCTACCTCGAAGAGACCGATTTTGAGCTATACAAGAAGACTGTCAAGAAACTCGGCCTCAGAAAATAGCTTCAGTATTAAAAAACCCGCCATCAATTGGCGGGTTTTTTGGAGTTGATTTCGGGATGCTCGGCCAGATAAGCTTTACTAGAAGCACGCTTCTCGGCTCTAGACTTCCTCGGCCTCTTAAATGATGGCATTTTCATGCCAAGGTCTGCCACGAAAGACTTAATGCTCTCATCGCAATTTTCAAAGTCACCATCCTTGACAGACTGTAAATACGTCTCCAGGCCATTAGGCTCAGAAAAATAGAGCTCTAGAATAGTCTCAAAACGCTTGATGATTCCTTCGTTTTCAGAGCTACCCTTTAGCAGCTTCGTGGCGATTGCCACCAACTCTTCCTGCGGCCTATCTCTTTTATTCGACGGAATTATTGTACAGACTATTTTATCTGCGTAATGTCTTGTCAGAATCACGAACAACAGTTTATCGAGGTTTTCTGCCCGAATCGGGCGAAAAAGCTCTACAATAGGATCATCGCAGTTAGCCGGCACCGTAATGGTACCGCCCTCTATAATGATTCTGGCAGAGCCATCGTTTTCATCTATTGACGTAGATGAAATAAATAAGCAACTCATTACAACCCTCCTTTAAAAGTGCCAGTTTCCTCAGATTTCGAACAACTCCATCATTAATTATAGCACATTTTGATAAAAAAATCAAGCTTTGGTATAATATTTACAGTAATTTAACATTGGGAAGACGGCAGATACTAATACTAGAAGCTGCTATATCTACATCTGAGGGAGTAAAGCTTGGGCTAGCGCCCTTGAGCGCTCCCGAAGATGGAAATATAACAGCTTCAATATTGATACCTGAAGTTTTCCCAAGAAAGGATTTTTCATGGATATTATTAATCCAAATGGCAAAAAGACGGTTCAGCTGTCTACTGATTGGCTGGGTCGCAAACTCACATTAGAAGTCAACCGGGTAGGTTTTCGTACCACTTCTAGTGTTTTAGTTACCTATGGCGATACCGTGGTTTTAGGCTCTGTGGTCGTAGGCACCAAGCCAGTAGTACAGGATTTCTTCCCTCTATCTATTGATTACGAAGAAAAATGGTATGCCGCCGGTAAGATTAGCGGCTCTCGCTTTATTAAGCGCGAAGGAAAACCTGCTGATGAGGCGGTATTAGTCGGGCGTTTAATTGACCGCCCAATTCGCCCACTTTTTCCTAAAGGCTATCGCCAAGAAGTACAAGTAGTTTGTACTGTACTTTCGATGGACCCAAGCTTTCGCCCGGACTGTGTAGCTATGATTGCAGCGAGCTCTGCGCTAATGAATGCCGGCGTGCCATTTGATGGCCCAGTTACGGGCGTTCGTATCGGCCAAATTAATGGCGAGTTTAAGGCCTTCTTGAGTCCAGAAGAAAGAGAAACCTCTCCGCTAGACCTAGTTGTAGCTTGTAAAGACGGTAAAGTTATGATGGTTGAGGCCGGCGCTAAAGAAGTTAAAGAAGAAACTATCATTGACGCCATGAAATGGGCAGTCAAAAATGTTCAGCCAGTACTTGATTTGCAAAGAGAACTATCAAAGCAAGTAAATGCTCCTGCTCAAGAATACGAATTAGTTCTCCCAGATGAAGCTATTTTAAAAGAGGTCGAGGATTGGACCAAAGACAAATTCGGTGGGAAAGTTCGCGGCAATGTTATGGAGCGTGCTCATATTTTAGATGACATCAAATACGCCATGCATGATCAATTTGCCCTCGAGAAAGGCCAAGGTGAAACCGACAACGAAAAGGTCACTTGGTACGACGAAAACCTACGCGATGTTTACGATCAAGCCTTTGAATTGGCCGTTCACAAAGAAGTTAGACGTGGCATCGTTGAAGAAGGTACTCGTCCAGATGGTCGCAAACTCGACGAAGTGCGCCCACTGAGTTCTCAGGTTGGCATTTTGCCACGCACCCATGGTTCATCACTCTTTACTCGTGGCGTCACTCAGGCTATGAATATTGTTACGCTCGCGCCTTTAAGCTATTCCCAAGAAGTTGATACTATGGAAGTTTCCGAAGGAAAACGCCGCTACATGCATCATTACAATGCTCCATCCTACACCGTGGGCGAGCCGGGTCGCATCGGTTCACCAGGCCGTCGTGAAATTGGCCATGGCTATCTCGCTGAACGCGCCCTTATCCCAGTACTTCCTAGCGAGGAAGAATTCCCTTACGCTATTCGTAGCGTCACCGAAATCATGTCTCAAAACGGCTCTACTTCTATGGCTGCCACCTGTTCAAGCTGTATGGCCTTGATGGATGCTGGTGTGCCAATCAAACGTCCAGTCTCTGGCGTCGCTATGGGACTCATGGTAGATGTACCAAAAGGTACCGAAATTACAGCCAAAGATATCGACAAAGCTTACGTATTGACCGACCTTATGGACGCTGAAGATTTTGCTGGCGATATGGACTTTAAAGTTACTGGTACTACCGAAGGTATTACGGCCCTTCAAATGGATATGAAAGTTCACGGTCTTCCAGTTGAAATTATGGAAAAAGCCTTAAAGCAATCTCATGAAGGTCGCATGTTTATCTTAAAACACCTCACAGAAGTTATCCCGGAACCCAGAAAAGAAATCAGCAAATATGCTCCTCGAATCGAAAAACTCATGATTAATCCTGACAAAATCGGTGCAGTCATCGGTAAGGGCGGGGAAATGATTAATAAAATCACCACCGAAACCGGTGCCGAAGTAGACATCGAAGATTCCGGTCTTATCACTATTTCTGGTAATGATCCAGAAAAGATTCAAAAAGCTCTCGAATGGGTTAAATCATTAACCGAAGAGCCGGAAGTTGGCAAAATTTATAACGGCACCGTAGTTTCGATTAAAGATTTCGGCGCTTTTGTGAATATTATGCCAGGTATCGATGGTATGCTTCACATTTCTCAGATTCGTGAAGGCAAAAGGCTCAAATCTGTTGACGAAGTTTTGAAGGTAGGTGATAAGGTTAAGGTTCGCTTAATCGCTATTGATCATGGCAAACTTTCGCTCACCATGTTAGGTATTTCATAAGCATTTGACCTCAAAAACAAAATAGAGTACAATAGCCAGCACAGTTAGTGTTGGCTAAAGTACTTTAAAAGAGGGGGGATAATATGTCTGTAAGGTTTTATTTTGTGCGCCATGGTCAATCCACGGCAAATTTAAAAAACGAATATTACAACGATAGGGAAGCGGGTTTAACTGATCTTGGCCGTATTCAGGCAGCCAAAGTTGGCTGTGATTTAAAAAAGCTTGGCAAAGATTTTAAAATTATTTTTTGCTCACCGTATCGTCGTGCAGTGGAAACCTGCAAAATCGCTTTGGAAAGAGCGGATTTAGACTGTTCGCTCGTAATAGAAGATGAGCAAATCACCGAAAGGAAATTCGATGGTCTCATTGGTAAAAGAGCTACCAAAAAACAAAATCGCATGCTTTATTACTATGGCTCCGACCAAGCCGAAAAGGACGGAGTAGAGACTCTTGAAGCCCTAGAACAGCGCGCTAGAAGTTTTATCAACAAAGTCGTACAAAACTATCCGGATAGTGATATTCTTATCTTTTCGCATGGTGCCTTTGGATTGGCTTTTCGCGCCGCAATCGAAGGTCGTCCCGAATCGGGTAATTTGTTCGACTTAAATCTTTTAAAAAATGGTGAAATAGCCATATTTGAAGTTAGATAGACATATCATGGTCCGGCCCCACCGCCGGACTTTTTTATGCTATAATATAGAGGTGGAAAAAATTAGAAACTTTTGCATCATTGCTCATATAGATCACGGCAAATCGACACTTGCCGATCGCATGATGGAACTAACTGGTACAGTAGAGAAGCGCGAAATGAAATCGCAGCTTTTGGATTCCATGGAACTAGAGCGTGAGAAAGGGATCACGATTAAACTCGCGCCAGTCACAATGCATTACAAAGGATATATACTAAATTTAATAGATACCCCAGGCCACGTGGATTTTAGTTATGAAGTTTCACGGAGTTTACAGGCAGTAGAAACTGCCGTGTTAGTCGTAGATGCGACACAGGGCATCCAAGCCCAAACTCTAGCTAATGTTTATTTAGCTCTAGAACAAGATCTATATATCATTCCAGTTATAAACAAGATAGATCTCCCGGCTGCCGATATAGAAAAAGTTAAATCTCAAATTATTAATTTACTTGGTTGCGATTCAGAAGATATCATTGGCGTGTCTGCCAAAACTGGATTAAATGTAGATAAAGTCCTAGACGAAATTATAAAAAAAGGCCCCGCCCCAATGGTAAAATCTTGACTTTTATAGCGCAAGCGATATAATAAAAATAAGGACAAGCTTATTACAAAAATCGGGAGTCAAATGTTATCGTATAAACATTTTTTTTTGCAAATTAAAAATGGTTTTTTCTTTCCATTCTTTTTGTTTTGTATAGAACTTATTTTTGTGCTATTTAATTTAATGTTTAGTGTAAGCAATGCGCATGCTTACAGTTTAACGATTTCAGCTAACGACGTGAGTATTGATGTTATAAGTGGCGAAACTTCAATCAGTGAAGCTCCGATCGAGATTATCTCAGATTGTAGAGCGGGCTACACTTTTAGTGTATCTACTAGTACTGACGCAACAGGTCTTCGTAAAAACGGTTCATCTAGCGCAGAAATCACTTTTGAGCAAGTTGATGGCTCGAAGACCTTAGCTAATTCTACTAATAAATGGGGTTATTATTATAATGATATTGCCGTGCCGACAGATTCCACTGTTTTTTCTTCGCTTTCAACTACGCCAGAAATCTTGCGAACTCCGAGCGAAACAGCTTCCGTATCGGATATAGACGATACCTTTACGATCTATTATGGCGCAAATGCCGCCGATACTGTATCTCCTGGATTATATAAAATGGTAAATAATGGTTCTCTACAATATTATGCCGTGACTGATCCATCATGTGGCTCTTATAATATTATATATGACGGCAACAATGCAGATGCTGGTATATCCATGTCTGTAGAACATACTGGTGTAGCGCTAGACGACGAAGTGATACTTTATGCTCCAAACTACAAAAAAGCAGGTTATGGTTTTGCTGGTTGGAGTACAGTACAATTAAATCCAGATTCATCCACCTTTTCTTCTGATTTAGCTGATGCCGTGTCAGACGATTTAGTCTTTGGGCCAAACGAAACTATCACTCTAACTCATGCTATGGCGAAAAAAGCTGATCAAAATTATCGTATAAAACTCTATGCGGTGTGGATAAAATCTACTGATGATATGCAGAATTGGAATTGTCCTAATAATACCGATATGCCTATTGGATCAGTCGTAGCTTTAACAGACACAAGAGACAATAATGTTTACACGGTCGCCAAACTTGCAGATGGTAACTGTTGGATGGCGGAAAACCTAAGGTTGGGTACAGTCGGTTCAGATGACCAAACCAAATCTCAAAGATTTAGTGGAGGGTTCGGTGGGTTAGCGAACCCGGAATCATCTAATTTTATTAATACTTCTACGGTGGCAAATAGTCTATATAGTATAGATGGTTCTACAACATACACAATTTCTGGAGACAACCAAGGTTCAAGATTTCCTCGCTATAATAGCGATAATACCGTATCTGCCATATCTGATATGACCTCAGGTGATCAAAATATTTATGGATACGGGAATTACTATACGTGGCCTGCCGCAAACGCAAGTATTAGGAGTTTTTCTGAAACTGCAGATACCACATCCTCTATTTGTCCAAAAGGATGGGCGCTACCAACAGGAAATTTAACGACCGACTATTATAGTTTTGGCGCTTTAAGCGCAGCATTGGGCGGGCCATCTGATGGATCATCTATAGCTTCAACTACGGCCGCAGAAAAACTCAGCGCCGCTTTTCGATCATTTCCAAACAATTATATTTATTCTGGTCATTTTACTGATTCTACAGTTGGTTCTAAAACTGCAACTGGCGCATATTGGACTCGTACTACTAATAATGGTCAATCATCGTATAATTTTTATATTGCGAGCAATGACGTTAGACCAGCAACAAATGTAGTTAATAATGGTCGTGGCAACACCGTACGTTGTATTAATACCCCTACATTTTACATAAATTATAATAAAAATGCGAGCGATGCTATTGGTGAGGGTGCGTATGGGTATAGTTTTCGTTATAAAAGTAATTTTTCTTGGGGAGATAGTGTTACGTCTGCACCACTAAGAACATCAAATTATAAACGCACAGGTTATGGTTTTGCTGGTTGGAGCACAGACCCTAACCTAGCTGAACATATTAACGAACAAAACCATTCACGAATATATGGACCTGAAGAGCAAATAACGGTATTTGATAATAATCTAGTATCACATGCAGATGAAAATCGTAATATTCCGCTCTATGCTGTTTGGATTCCGTCTGCAGGCAATCTGCAAAACTGGAATGGCTGCAACACACTTAGTACAGGAAAAATAACTGCGCTTACGGATATACGAGATAATCAGACATATACTATAGCCAAATTGGCAGATGGAAGATGCTGGATGATAGAGAATCTTCGTCTAGATCCTAGTGAAGCAAATATAACCACTTCAAACACTAATAACCCCACTAGTTCATTTATTTCTCAGGCTTCTACATCTAGTAGTATAGATCCTTCAGATTGGTGTGATATAGGAACAAGCTCAACATGCGTAGACAAGTTTGCCTTTTCGGCAGTCAACCTTGACGCACTGTCTACTAAATCAGGTTATGGACTATCTAAATACAACTTTGGGGTCTATTATAACTGGTATGTAGCAACGGCCGGGAATGGTACCTACAATGATACAAATGTGGCTACTGGCACCGGCCAAGCAAAAGGCGATATTTGTCCGATAGGATGGCATTTGCCTACTGGTGGTCCTAGTAGCGAACAGGATAATTATAGGAATATACTAAAACAAGCTGGTGGTCAATTCGATTTTCCGAACAACTTAGTTCACTCGGGCTTATTAACAGATCCAGGTAGCATAAATGGTATAGATGACAACCTCTTTTTATATTCTTCTTCAGCAAGCTTAGACTCAAACGGTCGTGCTTCTTCTGGTGGATATGCTCTATTTATTTATGGCTATAATCCGAGCCAAATAAACGATAGCTCTGGGCAAACTCGCAAAACTCGTGGCAACACTATTCGCTGTATTAATGGATCTACTCTTAACTACAAAATATCCACCATGACTAAGGGCATGCAAACAGCATCAGATTTGAAAGCGGTCATTACTAAACCTACTTCTAATGATCCTTCTGTAGATACATCAAATTCTGGGGTCTATTCCTACAATTCATCGGTATTTGGCACCTCGTCTGACGAATCAAATGATAGACAAATCTACTATTACCGTGGTATTTTAGACAGTGATTTAAATGGATCTTCCACTTCATATGGCTCAGCTGGTAATGGTGCGTACTATCCAAACTACGTCAAACTAACTACTACAACTACAAGTGGTACATATAATACGTGCTGGCGCATCATGCGTACAACTGGTTCTGGTGGTGTAAAGCTGATTTACAATGGGGTATATGGTGCCACTACGTCTGGTTCTTGTGCTAACGCTCAAACCAATGCCCGCTTACCAGATGTTATAGCATATGGCTTAAAGGGAAGCTCAAACCAATCTACCTATTGGTATCGCAATATCAACCGTGTAGGCTATTCATTTAATAATGCTACCTCAATTAGAGACAGTGCTACATCTACAGCAGTTGGAACAGTATTTGGAAATAGTTCAAACTTTAGCACAACAAATACTACAAAATCAAATATTCAAAACTATTTATATAACTATTTCAATAATACGCTAGGACAAGATTTTGTCGGTAAGCTAGAGCAAAATTCAGGCTTTTGTAACGATCGTAGTGTGTTCTCTAATGCCGCCGGTACAACCGCAATTACAAGCATAGTACCATATTCAGCGACCGCCACGGCATACTTCGGAGGCTATGCAAGACACCTCAATACCGGCGGTAAACCAACCCTAACTTGTTCGCGCGGTAAAGTAGATGTATATTCATCAGGCGCATATGGTGATATTGAGCCAAATAATGGAAACAGCCAAACACAAGTACCGATCGGTCTCCCAACGGCAGATGAATTAGCGTTAAGCGGTCTCGGTAATGCAACGACATACGGCCAAACGTCTACATATTCATCCAATTATAATTACAACTCATTCACGCGTCATGGTGGTGGCATATGGACCATGACACCTAGCGGCCGCACATCAAGTGGAGAATCACAAGTAATAGTAACAGCAACAAGTGGAAATTTCTACGGAAGAAACGTAAGTGATACATCCGGTATCCGTCCGGTTATCACACTCAAGGCCGGCACCATCATTACCGGCGGTGCAGGAACCGCTACAAATCCGTGGACGGTAGAGTAAGCTCAAAATAACCACCATATATTATATGCTATAATGTAACCATGACTAGAGCATTGATTTTTGATTCGTATTTTGATGATTACCGTGGTGTTGTTTTATATGTTCGTATTTTTGAAGGCGAAATATCAAAAAACTCCGAGATATATATGATGGCGACAAAAACCAAAGGTTTAGCCCTAGAAGTGGGTATTTTAACTCCAAAAATGACACCAAAAGAACAGCTAACTGAAGGCGAAATCGGGTATATCGTCACAAATCTCAAAACCACTCGTGAAGCTAAAGTTGGCGATACGGTTACTCTAACGGAAAGCCCGGCTAACACACCACTGCCCGGCTACAAAAATGTTCTCCCCTTCGTCTATGCCGGTTTTTTTCCGGTTTCAAACGACCAATACAAGGACCTAAAAGAAGCTATTGAAAAACTCAGCCTTTCAGATTCTGCTTTAAGGTTTGAGCCAGAAAACTCACCAGTTTTAGGGTTTGGCCTCCGCATCGGCTTTCTCGGCCTACTCCACATGGATATTATTAAAGAACGATTGGAGCGTGAATTTAATCTAGACTTAATTGTCACTAACCCTTCAACAAATTATGAAGTCATAATGAATAACGGTGAAATAATTGAAATCAAATCCGCCGCCGATCTTCCTGATCCTGCCAACATTAAGGAGATCAAAGAACCCTGGGTTAAAGGTGAAATAATATTACCAAAATCCATGATTGGCAACGTCTTAAACCTTATCAATGAAAAACGTGGTCACCAAACCAATTTATCATATATTGAAGATCGTGCCGTAATAGATTTTGAAGCTCCAATGGCTAATCTTCTCACAGACTTTTACGATCAACTAAAATCCGCTACCTCTGGCTATGCTTCATTTAATTACGAATTAAATGGATATAAGCCGGAAGATTTAGTTCGTGTAGATTTTTTGGTCGGTGGACATAGAATCGATGCGTTATCCGTAATGGCGCACCGTTCCGAAGCTGAAGCTATCGGTCGAGAAGTTACCAAAAAGTTAAAACAAGTAATTCCGCGCCAAAACTACGAAGTAGCGTTGCAGGCCGCCATCGGCGCTCGTATTATCGCTCGCGAGACTATCGGTGCTTATCGCAAAGATGTTACAGTAAAAATCCATACTGGTGATCGTGACCGCAAAGCTAAACTCTTAGAAAAGCAAAAACGCGGCAAAGCCCGTATGAAACGTTTTGGCAAAATCGATATCCCTTCAGAAGCTTTTACGGTGATGCTAAAACGCGACCAATAAATATGCTATAATCATAATATGAAAAAATATTTATTGCCAGTAGCGGTTCTTATTGCGATGTTTATAAGTCTACCTGCTTTGGCAATTTCTGAAACACAAAAGAATTCAATTATTGATAATTGCGCATCAATCAAACAAACTCTCGAAGGAATCCAAAAAACCGACGCGCGCGCCAGAGTTTATCTTGGTAGTTATTATGAAACGATTCTTACTAAGTTTATCACTCCACTAAATGTTCGTTTAGTCGAGAATAATCTTTCAACCGCCGAATTAGTAGAAAACCAAAATAATTTCGCTAGCGCCAAAACTGTTTTTACTAATGATTATATAAGTTACCAACAAAACCTTGAAGAGCTCGTAGCGATTGATTGTAAAACTGAACCAGAATCATTTTACGATAAGCTCATAAAGGTTCGTCAAAAACGCAAAATTATGGAGCAAGATGTTTTGAAACTTCGTAGCTTTCTTTCAGAGCATATTAAACTCGTAGACGGAATTAAAGGAAAACTCTAAATGGAAGAATCAAAAACAGAAGAGCCGAAAAAGAAGCTAAACAAGGGAGGTTTAAATCTCATTATTTTAGGAGTTCTAGCTTCGTTTATTGCAATATTAACCACTTCGATTTCATTAATAATTTATCACAATTCTGGTGATATTTATCTCGATCGTTCGCGTCCAGGGTTTTTGCCGGACGAAGAGGAAATTGAAGAAGAAGGGGATAAGGAAGAAGAATATATTTTCGAAAAGACAGGCAAACTAGAAATCAAAAATATTGAAGAATATTTACAAAAACTCGATGCCGAAATAAAAGCTATAGATTCTTACGAAAAACCATTTTCGTCCGATGTCTTATCTGATAAACATTTGGGGATATCTGAGTAGCTTGATTTTTTAACCAGAAGGATTTATAGTTAAAGCATGAAGAAAACTACGATTGCCACCAAAACCAAGATAATTTGGGGATTTGCTTTCGCAATTTTCGGTTTAGGTGCAATATTTGCTATTTGCGATCTTGGCCATACTGTTGGCGAAATCACTGAATTATCAGTTTCTAAAACGCCAGAAGCCATTCTGGCTAGTAGTAAAGCTAAAGAAAGTGGCAGCGTAACTTTACCAATATCGTACTTTGACCAAAAATCAGACGCATGTGTTAATATGTATGATGCAAATCAAAATTCAGTCTTATTTTCCCGCCAGTTTGAATGGACAAATTGTGGCTACTATAACCAATCTCTCGAACAAGGAATTGTAGACTTCTACTTGGGTGAAGATTATTTACCAATTGCAAAAGGCGGCGAACTCACATCGAACCGTGGCCTTAATGATCTTACTCGCTGGTTTAAAAACACTGATGGTAAAAGTCAGAATTACTCCGATACCATTGTATTAAAATATTTAGACAATAAGTTTTCTTATGAAAATGAGAATTTCTATCCTCTAGATGAAATCAAATTTAGTGCAGGCGATAGTGTAAATACTGACGGTCACAACCATTTGTTCACCATGATTTTTGCGGTACCATTTAAAGTTTTAAAAAGCGGTGAAGAAAGTTTTGAGATAACTGCTGACGATGACACTTTTGTTTATGTTGGTAACGAGCTTGCTATAGATATGGGTGGAATCCATGATGCTATGTCCGGCAAGTTTCTCATTAACGAATCCGGGGAAGTTTACACAGCTATCGATAATCAAGAGTTAGCTTATTCCGGCATAAACATTAATAAAGATAATGATTCGATTATTCGTATTTTCCACGCCGATCGTGATTCCAAGAATTCTGTTTTTAAAATTAATATTGAAAACATGGATCTAAACATTGTTGAATCCCAGCTTGCTGGCGTGCAAGGAGTTCAGATTGCCTACGATCCTACCGACCCAACCTACGTAGCGCCGCTCGGCGAAACTACGATTACAAGACCAGACACCACGAGAGAATACATTGTCATTGCCACAATCGAAGTGGTAATGCTAGTAGTATTTGGAATATTTGCCGCTTTCTTTGCTCGCTCAATTATTAAACACCGTAGGTAATTATTTTCTAGGTTTTGTTATATTTGCACCGCGTCCATAGTCGGGCAAAATAATTTTGTGTTTTTTCCCATGATGATCAAAAAGTGGAATATTGAGCTCGTGCGCCAAAGCATTCACAATGCTTGCGCCAATTCTAAGTCCCGTAAATGAGCCTGGCCCAGACATAAACGTTATTTCGGTTATATCTTTAAAATCACCACCATTTTCCCGTAGTTTATCATGCATGAATTTCAAAAGTTTTTCTGCTAAATCATTATCAAAAACAAACCGATATTCATTGTCATCGATTCTTAGAATTGTTTCAGGCGTAGAAGTATCAAGATAAATTTTCATACTGAACCTCTCGAGTACCATCTTCGTTATATTTTATTTCAACTTTAATATGCTTTTTTGGCAGAATATTTCTTACCGATTCGCTCCATTCTAGCACGATGATGTTTTTAGGTTCTGCAATTTTCTCCGCCAAATCATCAGACATTATTCCTGGATCAGGAAGTCTATAAAAATCGTAATGCACCAAATTGCCACCATTTGGCAAAGAATAAGTCTTTGAAATCGTAAAACTTGGGCTAGTTACGGGTTCTTTTATGCCTAAACCCTCAGCTAATCCTCGCGTAAAAGTAGTTTTACCCGCCCCCACGTCACCGACTAACTCAATTACGCCGCTCGAAATCTCTTCGGCAATCTTTTTACCAAAGTCCAACATTTCTTGTTCGGTGCTAATATTCATTGTATAATTATAGCATGAATATCTATATTTCCGGTATCTCTGGCACCGGTATGGGGCCACTCGCATTGATGGCTAAAGCTGCAGGCTTTAACGTTTACGGCTCAGATTTGGCTAAAGGCGCTATCTATAATGAGCTCATCAAGGCTGGTATTGAAGTAGAAATTGGTCTTCAAGATGGAGAATTTTTAAAAAACAAACTAAAAAACGGAATTGACTGGTTTGTCTACACATCTGCGCTACCAGAAAGTCATCCAGAACTCGTGCTAGCAAAAGAATCTGGCATTAAAACTACCAAACGAGATGATTTTACGGCATATCTAGTTGAGAAATTAAATCTAAAAATGGTTGCAGTAGCTGGAACCCATGGTAAAACTACTACTACGGCAATGATAATCTGGGCAAGCCTCCAGATGAAACTACCAATCTCTTATATTGTAGGCACGACTCTCGGCTTCACTTCGAGTGGCTCCTACAAAAAAGGAGATGAATTTTTTGTTTATGAAGCCGACGAATATGATCGTAATTTTCTAAAATATCATCCATGGCTTGCCGTAATACCATCAGTTTCATATGACCATCCAGATATTTACAAAACCAAAGTAGATTATCTAGAAGCATTTAGTCAATTCGAAAATCAAAGCAAAGAAGTAATAAAAACTGGGCTAGAAGAAGATAAGTTTAATTTAGCTGGCGCAGTTCGGAGAATAGATGCTGGCCTTGCCGCTGCCGCAATTTTAAAAATGTCACCAAACAGCATAGAAAAAGAAGTAATTAATATTCTAAATAGGTTCCCAGGTGTTGGTCGTAGGTTTGAAAGATTAGCTGATGGTTTATACACTGATTACGCTCATCATCCGGAAGAAATTGCCGCGACGTTGGAGATCGCCAAAGAAGAGAACGAACGATTAGGCAAAAACGGTGTAGTTGCTATTTATGAACCACATCAGAATTCTCGTCAGCACGAAGTTCGTGATGGCTATAGAAGCGCCTTTAAAAATGCTGACAAACTATTCTGGCTCCCAACATATTTAACGCGCGAAAATGAAAACTTAAAAGTTTTGAAACCCGCAGATTTTATCAAAGATTTAGAAAACATAGACGCTGTGCCCGCGGATTTAAACGACAGCTTAAAGCAAGTGATCAAAAACTATCTAAAAGAGAATTATTTAGTATTACTAATGACGGCCGGTCCAGCCGATGCTTGGCTTCGCGATATTATTTAATACCTTGGTGGCAAGTCCTGTAGATAAGTTGTTTCAAACGCATCAACCTTTTGCTCTTCATTGTCAGTATTATCATCACCCCACATATAAAGGGACGGATCAAAGTTAATAATTTCAGCGGGAACAATAGAATTAGCACCAGTAGCAGCTCCATAAGTACGATTTGGAATTAATGAATTGGCTATTACTGCGCCATTAATTTTGAGTTGTCTAGAATTAATACTATCGTTAATATCGTCTGATTCATAACATGTAGTAACATTTTCATCAGCTATTAGTAGTGCGTCTATATTGTCAACTTTGCAACTAATTTTAATGTTCTTTCCGTATATTACAAGTTTTGGTATATCAGTTATTAACGTGTAACTATCACTGGCGTCATAAGTAATATTACCGTCTATAATGATATCTTTATCAGAGTGGACTACTTTTCTAACGCCTTTGCCTATGGTGCTTTCTGGTATAGTAAGCTCGTTATTTTTACCGTAGTAATAACTAGTTTCATCGTTTAGATTTATAATACCAGAAGCATTAGCATCGCCCTTCTTCATAAATTTAGCAACTATTGATTCTTTATCTTGCTTTATGCTGTTTGATGAAGTAGATGTACCGATACCGGGCACAAATCCTTGATTGCAGTTGCTATTTGCGAATGACAATGGGACACGATTACAAAATGAGGTGTTATTGATGCTCTCTAGATTACCTAAGTTTAGTCCTAGCGATGCTCCACTGGCAAATCCTGTAACAGTATTTCCGGCTATTACACCCAACTCGCCCCATGAGCCAAAGACATAGTTGGTGCTATTCTTATTAAATATATTGTAGTCCGTTACACCACTTAAATGATTTTTAATGCTTGTAGCAGTATTAATCTTATTGCGCGAATAGACATTCCCTCCCCAAACTTGGATGGAAGGTTTTTTGGCAACAGTGTAACAAACTGGTTCGGAATAGCTCCATTCGCCATTACCTTCTTTATTTTCCCAGTTAGTATCCGCTCCGCTTTCTGCAGGATAAACCGCAGATCGTACACATACCTCCGTGCCGGCATTAACATCTGGTATATTGGCGAGAATACTCTTCTTAATATTATCCCCTTCTTTTTTCCCACTGCTATTAAGGGCGCCTGTAGCGATTTCATCTGTCAAATAGCATTCTCCGTTATAGCATAATTCCAGTTTTCGTTTGGAGTCTTCAACTCTAGTTGCATATTCTCCGTTAGTCTCGTTGTTCTGTCGTGGTGAGGTGAAGATATAAAACTCAAACTTTTTTGATTCGCCAGCATAAACTATATTGTTGTCACTTGTAATTATTTCTGTCCTATTAATAAAATTATATGGAATCCTAATATCCGCATAATCTGAGATTTTAGCAATATTTACTGTTGCGATTATCTTATTGTTATTAGTACCAAAGGATATTGTTTTTGGGGTATATCTACTATTATTCGCGTAATTTGTTTGCGCATAACTTCTTATACTCTTACCAACATTGTTATTTGATACTACATAAGCCGAATCACCTTTCAATTCTTTTTCTACTTTAGTGGCATCACCTACCATTTGAGAATAATTAGTCGAAAACGCGACGGAGCCTTTTATATAAAGAGTGAAAGTATTTTTAAATGCATTATTTATTTCGCTCTCTAAAATCGAATTAACAGCGGACTGAACTGTGGTTTTATTCTCATTATTAATACTCCCCTTATTAATATTTTCATCGACCACCTTTGTGGTGTATGGTTTAAAATTGTAAGCAACTTGACAAGTTGGTTCATAAGTACCCTTTAGGTCGATTCTGTCGCCGGGTTTTGCGTATATATAATCATCTCTGTAATTTGACCATTTTGGTGCATTTTCATTTCTGATTTTTATATCAATACTTGAATCATAGTTTCCGGCCGCAAAGGCACAAGCTTTTTCTGTCGCAATTTCAGTATTTCCACCGTGTGGATTAAAAGCAATTTGATAGCAAACTATGTCACCAGGTTTTAATAATTCCGTAGCCTTTTTAATCAACGAGCCTTCTGTGTCATTTGATGGAGCAAATGGGGAGGCATGGTCTAATTCAGTAACATTGGTCCAGACGCCGTTGTTTATTTGTTTTTTTACGCTATATGAAACCTTACCAAATCCTTTTTCGGTTTTTAGTTTTAGCCAAAAATATGCTTTACATCCACTTGACGAACAATTCTTTATTTCGTAAAACGCATCTCCATTTGTGTTTTTCCACCCGGTATTTGCACCGGTGCCATTACTATACGTGCTCGTACTAGCTACGGACGCATATCCTTTAAACTCGTTTCGTTCATAAACTGCAAAGATATACGTATTAGTCGTTAAAGAATTAACAGTATATGTATTATTACTATTAATTATGGCCCCAGAGTCTTTTTTTACTCTCCAACCTTTGAAAGTATAACCTTCAAAAGACTTGTTACTTACTGAAGCTTTTTTTCCATATGCGACATTATCTGTATCTATTGCAATTCCACTATTTAGATATTTGCCATTTTCATCTACGGCAAAAGCTGTAAGAGCGCGATTCTGGGCTTCGCTATTATATGTTACGATAATAAAAGCATCGGCTGAGGCGCGGCTATTGCCAGCATTACCACACGCTAATCCATTTTTATTACATCTATATACAGTAATCATATTTCCATTTATTGTCGGATCAACATATACGGCATAATTAATTGTTATGCCAAAACTATAATTACTTGTTCCGCCAGTATAAATACTAACCGGCGTCTCGTTATAATCCGAGATAGATTTTGACACTCTACCAATCGTTAAAAAACCATCATCTCTAAAGAATTTTGGATCGCCAGGGCCATCCATAGTGATCGACATAGTGTTTACGTTTATTGGGCAACCAGCAGCCTGTTCGCAGAACCCAATTGCATCATTATAATCGCGTGTATTTTCTTTACCGTTCCATACCGATCTATAATCCACCGCCGACCAACTAACTCCATGTGGCTCCCAAATAATATTGGAAGTAAATTTGAATTTTAGTTTTGCTCCATCTATTCTGTCCATTTCTGATTCATTCACTATAATGTGATAATAATCATAAGGTTCGCCAGAATAATCCGTACTCCAATAAGCTTTTTCGGTAACTATGCAATCGATATCATTACCATTATCATCTTTAGTTTTTATCATTGCGTTACCGTCACTTGTATTTGAAGTAACGATTTCATTATTCCATATTCTCTCTATACCTTTTTTGCCTAATACTTTCGAAATCGGCTTCCAGCTATTTCCGTTATCGGTACTAGCCTCAACACATGTTTGCACCTTATAATAACTATTGGCCGGATTATCTACAGCTGAAGCATTAGTTTCGAAAAAACATAACATCAAATAAAAACTAGCCACAAAAAAAACGCAAACAAACAACGAAATGTTTTTTTTCAGCCCATCTCTTTTGATCATATAAAACTATTTTACCATAAACATCATAAGTCTTGTACTATTTTATTTCTAGATTTTTTATTTCGGTTATGATAATATAACTATATGAATAAAAGCTCTGGAGGTTTTGCTTCGTGCGGTAGCTTTAAAATAGTGCTTTTTTGCAGTTTTTTGTTTGTTACGTTTTTGAGTATAAGCTGTGGCAATAAAGCTTTCGCAAATGAAGCAACTAGCCATTTCAGGATAACAACTTGTGCGGAAGTAAGCTTAGATAATGGAGTTACATACGGAACTATTAAGAATAAGTTAGGCAGTAATGGGGTAAAATACTATTGGCCGATATACACTTACAAGGATAAATATGATGAATACGAATACTCGAAGTCTACCGACGATGCGAATGAGAGTGTAAATATAGATGTAGAGAATGGTTGTATTTCTACATGGTGGGCATATTGGCCAGGAGCAAATGAACTCTATAGAGGTGGCCTCAGGATAAGAATAGACGAATCCGGAATTACAGACAAAATAAAAAATATCAGTAATATAAAATTTAGATTTAGGTCTACTGTAAATTTAGTACCGCTGAATGGCGTTTATTGGTCTGTTGTGGATTATAGAACAATATGGAATGACCAAAACAACGATCCTAGATATAATAAAGTAATTGGTTTTTGTACCCCCAATCAAGATTGTCCAATTACGACATCTATGTACGGGACTTTGGAACAGGCAACTACTGGAAGAGATATGGACCGGATAGAAGAGGTCGCGTGGAACTCAAAAAGTTTTTTGTCTGATGTTGGGACCATCTCTCTTTATACAGGTGATACTACGACCTTATCATATGGCGTCACTATGAACTACGCAGTTAAAAACACAATCCTTGGTAATAATATAGTGGATATTAAAAGGTGTGACGCTGCGGGAAATAACTGCGGCGTGTCTAGCCGTGCCTCTGTCGATTCATTTGTACAACTCGTATATAAAAGCGCTCCAAAACACAATCTTACAGCTTATGCTAGGCCAGATACCTCATCGTATTTTAACGCCAATGGAGCAGTCACAACTAAGAAGAGCGAAGGTTGGACAAACAAAAAGACAGTCAACTACAATGGGAGCGCTACGGTAACCACGGATGGTTTTAACCCTGCCGGCTATACATGGAACAAATGGGGTACGAGCTGTAATAGCGTTACTACTCGCAATTGTACAAAAAATAATATAACCAGTGATACCGAAGTTTTCGCATACTATACTAGAAACTCTTTCCAAGGCCATGCTTATGTTTCGAACACGCCAGATTTTGGCAACGGTACTTCTAGGGCTCAAACCGGATGGGTGTCTAACGATAAAGATGTTTCTACCGAAATTGATTGTCCGAACAATGGTTGTTCAGTATATTTCTGGCTAAAGCTCCTCACTGTGGCTGGCTCAGGCAAAACATCATATCAATACGGTAAGCAGATAAATAACGGCACCGTCAACTGGCTACCAAGTAGTACTACATATTATAATATTGCGCCAAGTAAAGTAAAAGATGGCCAAAATGCTACCTATATCAGAGGCGCCTCGGGAAATGGCCAAAATGAACCTCTCAATCCAGGCGACAAAATTTGTTATTACTTAAAATTCAAACCATATGGTTCACTTAGTAACGATACTTATAAAACTATTTCAGCATGTGCAACCGCCAAAGAAACAACTTTTAAAGGTAAGAGTAATATTTCTGGTGCCACTAGTAGCAATATGGATTACCAAAGCGCCAATAAAACAATTACTTCTACTATAAGCAATTGTTCTTCTATAAGTGGCTGCAAAGTTTCATTTAGTCACTGGCTCAAACGTAGTGGCAGTTCGGGCGCAACTGCATATACTATCTCACGCACATCGAATCTAACAGGCGATGATAGGGGAATAGAAAACGATAGAGGAATACAAAATAACAGCAATTTAAAAAGTGGCACTTTTGATTCTAGCGAAGCAGAAGTATTTAATAGTGGCACTCTGACTTTGTATCCAGGTATGGTAGTATGTGAAACCCTGAAGTTCAAAACAAGTAATACTTCGTCTGGAAAAGATGTTTCTACGACGGTCTGCGCTTCAGCGCTCGGTAAAGCTCAACCTGATCCAGGAGAAGATGGAAGTAATGCATTTATCAAAATAGAAGTCAAGAATAATAATGTCAAAAAATATAATACCTTTGGACATATTGTTTATGCTAAACCTGGTGACGAATTAACCTACCGCGCGACTTATGATCCGATTTTGCAATATACATATTATCTTATTCCGCAAAAAATGCGTATTAATGGCGGAACCATTTATCCTACTAGCGGCACAAATAGTACATCAAGTTTAGGAACGATGTTTGATTCAAATAAAGGTTCTCTAAAAGGATGGAATAATGCCTTTAGTATTCAGCGTAAGTTTAGTAGTCAAGAAGATAATTTTGATGGAGCAAGTACGCTTAGTAATTATACCTATGGGAACGGAAACACAGAAAAACGAAACGAACAACATGATTATAATGTCTCTAGTTCCAATATAGGTAAAAGTATAGGTGAGAAAGCAATCACAAATCTAAATGACACTACCAAAACAACACCAAAACAAGTCACATTTGAAAACGATAACAATACTAATCGGGGGAATGTTGACACGGGCGCCATATCTAGCACGGCATTCGCGCGCATTCCATATAATTTTATTCTAAATAGCGAGATTAAAAATCCTGAGGGAGAAAACATAGTTTATGCTGGTGAAAAATCCACAATTCATTATAATATTAATCTCGAGCCAAAAAAGAATTGCGAAACATCAGACGATTGCGGTGAATACACTACACATGTATCTAACCCAGAGATTAGATTAATAGTCTATTATCCAACTGATGGACCAAGTAAAATACCTGGTATAAGTAGTTGGGGTGATAGTAACACTAATGACCTTTGTTCGTATTATGGCTTAACGAATAACCAGAATAGCTGTAGCCATGAAAAAGCTTATAATAATTTGAGTATAAGTAAAAGTATTGAGAATAGTGAAGCAACCTTTTATGTAAAAGACTTAAATGCTGGTTCTAATGTCTGTGTCGCGATTGCGAATTATCCATCCACTAGTGGAGCTGACACTAACTGGAATGATAGTGAGGGGAATCATAGATGGAGTATTTCAGAATCAGTTTGTTACACTGTTGCCAAAAAACCTTCCATCCAAGTTTGGGGAGGGAATGTCTATTCGCGTAATAAGATTAATACTGCTACGAGCATTAAAAATTATCTAGACGGTGTCATGGATTACGATATATTTAACAAGAATGCTACTAACTATGTCTTTGGCTCATGGGGCGAATTAGGCGTAATAGCCGGAAATACTGTTACAGGATTTGCTAGTGGAGCCACTATGGGATATGAACAGAATAATAATGGCGCACTTTTACCAAATCCTCAAGGCGAAAATGGGAATAACTCTGGAATAGTTGGTGGTAATAAAGAAGACATCAATAAAACCTTATTTTGTAATCGTGTCCCGTTATCATTCGCTAATAGTGAATGTGGCCAGACGTCTACTTCCAGTATCGGTATATCTACTTCATCAAACAGTATAAAGCAAGACAAATCATCAATTATCAGCACATATATCCTCAATGATATAGTAGAGAACAGAGTGTCGAACAATCTAGTGACTTTAACTAGTCCTAGCGATCAAAGCTTTAAATATAAAGATACAAATGTATACTATTATTATAATGGCAATAATAATGATTTAACCCTTAGTGGAGGAATTGTGGAAAAAGGTACAGTTCAAGTAGTACATTCAGGCAAGAATATTATAATTACTGGTAATATTGAATACGATACGGCTGGCGGTTATGCCAATTTCCAACAAATGCCAAAACTAGTAGTATATGCAAAGAATATCTATATAGATTGCGAGGTAACAAGTATTGATGCACTACTAATAGCCGATGATAAAGTAATTACTTGTAATAACTTTGACGCAGATAACATAAATAGTATTAAAGAGCATATAAACGAAAAAGCTAATTCTAAACAACTCAAAATTAATGGTGCAGTAATAGCTAATTCATTAATTCCAAATCGTACTTATGGAGCTGCTACTGGTGCTAATTCTATTGTTCCCGCTGAAATTATTAACTTTGATCCAACCCTTTATATGTGGGGTGGTGATAATACTGACAATGAAGAGCAGAAAGTTGATGTATTCAATGTCGTCTACACTAGCGAAGTTTCAACCAGATTCTAGTATGTTATAATAAGGGGTATGAAATCCAGGAGTCAGTTTGTTTGTCAGCAATGTGGTGCAACCTATGCTAAATGGATAGGTCAGTGCACAAATTGCCAAGCCTGGAATTCTCTCGTAGAACAAATTTCAGAATCAGCTACCAACGCAAAATCCGCCTTAGCAAAAGGTGCCGTATCTGGTAAAAAATTAGATTTTGTTAAACTATCGTCTATTACTCCGTCGGACGCTAAAGCCAGACTATTGACTGAATTCTCCGATTTAAATACGGTTCTAGGAGGCGGAATACTTCTAGGCTCAGTTTCACTTTTGGCCGGCCAGCCAGGCATAGGTAAATCTACTCTGCTTATGCAAATATGCGCTGAAATCGCTAAAACTCGTCCAGTTTTATATATTTCTGGCGAAGAGTCAGCCGGGCAGGTTAAGCTTCGCGCCGAAAGGTTAGGGGCTAAATCAGACAAATTAAATTTTGCTTCATCTACATCTGGTAACGATATCGCAAAAACCATCGAAAGTGGCGAATTCGATTTAGTGATAGTAGATTCGATTCAAACGCTCGCGATGGATGAGATCTCATCCGCTCCGGGCACCGTTTCGCAAGTTACAAATTGTGGAAATCTTATTATTCGCGCCGCAAAATCCACTGACACCGCCGTAGTAATTGTGGGCCACGTCACAAAAGAAGGCACTTTGGCCGGGCCAAAAGTCTTAGAGCATTTAGTAGACGTTGTTTTAAATTTTGAGGGTGATCGTTATGGCGGATTTAAAACCGTACGCGCCATTAAAAATCGTTTTGGCTCAACGAATGAAGTTGCGATTTTTGAAATGGCGAATTCCGGCCTCAAAGAAGTAAAGAATCCTTCTGAGGCTTTACTCGCTGAACGTACCAATACTGATGGCTCGATTATTTTGGCTACTTTAGAAGGGAATCGTCCAATTTTGGTTGAAATACAGGCTCTAGCTACCAAATCAAATTTTGGTTATCCTAAACGCACTGCAAGTGGTTTTGACCTAAATCGCCTTAATCTCTTAATTGCAGTTTTAGAGCGTCGTACGAAACTCCAATTATCAGATAAAGACATTTTCATAAATGTGGTAGGTGGTATGAAACTTGCCGATTCGGCTGCAGACCTTGCTGTTTGTATGGCAATAGCTTCCGCTGTAGCTGGGCGTAAGCTCGGTGGAGAATATGTAGTATTTGGCGAAGTTGGCCTTGGTGGCGAAATTCGTTCTGCTTTTCGTGCCGACCAGCGCATAGCTGAAGCAAAAAAACTTGGTTTTAAGCACGCAATCGCCCCAGCCACCATTCATGATAAATTTGTTATTCCTATGAAAGACCTACGCGAAACACTAATCAAATACGTCAAATGAGAATTTTAGGTATTGATCCAGGTATTGGGCGATGTGGCTTTGGGCTAATCGAAACTTCTACTCGCTCAAACGCCAAAGCTTTAGATTTTGGCGTAATAACTACCACGGTAGATGCACCATTACCGTCGCGTTTAAAAGAATTATACGATTCACTCATAGAAGTATTTAACCAAACTAAGCCAGAATTGGTTGCCGTAGAAAAGTTATTTTTTTCAAAAAACATTACAACTGGCATCGCGGTCGCAGAGGCTCGCGGCGTAGTTCTTTTAGTTACCGAGCAAAACAATCTCACGGCTTACGAGTATTCACCAAATGAAATCAAAAAAGCTCTGACCGGCTATGGCTCCGCCACTAAGACGCAGATGGAAGAAATGGTCCGCGTACATCTGGGACTAGAAAAGAAGCCTAAGCCGGACGATGCCGCCGATGCGCTCGCTGCTGCAATCACCTGCGGATTTCTCTATCATAACGGTCCAGATCAAAGTTACAAGTTTTCAAATAGTAGACGCTAAATGCGTCCGAAAAAGAAAAGCTTGTTTAGTGATATAATTAAAGCATGATAGCGCATTTGTTCGGCAAAGTAGTAGAAAAATTTGGCAATTCCCTCATTATTGACGTTCATGGCGTTGGCTACGAAATCACGGTACCTACACCAGATTTTGAAAACTCCGCTCTGGAAGAAGAAAAAAAGTATTATACCTATCACAGTGTACGCGAAAATGCTGAGGAATTGTACGGCTTTTCTAGTCTAATGGCAAAAAAACTTTTCGAACTATTAATATCTGTACAGGGAATTGGCCCCAAAGCTGGCATAGCAATTTTATCGCTTGCCGATGCCGAAGAAGTCCGCAATGCTATTGCAAACGCCGACACTGCTTTTATTTCAAAAGCCTCAGGGGTTGGTAAAAAATCCGCCGAACGTTTAATTGTAGACTTAAAAGACAAAGTCGGTATTCCATCCCATTATGGAGCTACTGAGGCAAAATATGCCAAAATTGATGAGCCAGATGAAGCCGTAGATGCCTTAATTGCTCTCGGTTTTCCATTAAAAGAAGCCACATTGGCTTTAGAAAAAATTGATAAAAACTTACCACTAGAAGAGCGAATTAAATTAGCCTTGAAAAAATAAAACAAGTATGGTAAAATAACAGGTAATTGTTAAATAATAAAGGTATAATATGAGTTTTTCTATTCTAAAAGAGATTGGCGATGCGCAAAAGAAGAAAGCGGTAGTAGATGTTCGCTCCGGTGATACTGTGCGTGTCACCCAAAAAATTAAAGAAGGCAACAAATTCCGTTCGCAGACTTTTGAAGGCGTAGTTATTCGTGTAGACCGCAAAGGTTCTCATACTGCTCGCATTGTTGTTCGTAAGGTAACATCTGGCGTTGGTGTAGAAAAATCTTACTTAATCCACTCGCCGTTAGTAGAAAAAATTGAGATCACCAAACGCTCTAAAGTTCGCCGCAACAATCTAAGCTACATGCGCAAACGCTCCGGTAAATCTGCTCGTCTCACCGGCAAAGATTTTGATCGTGCTGCAGTAAACAATGTAGAAATCCCAGAGGAAGTAGCTCCAGAAGAAGCTCCAGCCGAACAAGCACCTGCAGAATCTACAGAGCCAGCCGAAGAGCCAAAGGAATCCGAAAAAGCAGCCTAATGGCAATTTTAGGAATCGATGAAGTAGGACGCGGCCCCCTTGCGGGGCCGCTTGTTGTGGGCGCAGTGATTTTGCCAGACGATAAGCCAGATTGGGTTGATGAGCTGAAAGATTCAAAAAAACTCACTCCTAAAAAACGCAATGAACTAAATGAGGTGATTCTAAAACAAGCAACAGTCACGGGTCTTGGCTGGGTTTCGGCCGCTAAAATCGACGAAATAGGAATTTCGGCAGCACTTATTCTTGCGACCAAAAAAGCCGTGAAGTCAATTCAAAGCCTTCACGCGCCATTTTCACAGATAATAATCGACGGAAAGGTGAATTTTTTGAAAGAAACTAAACTCGGAAAATATGTCTCAACCATGCCAAAGGCCGACGATTTGATTAAAGAAGTATCCGCTGCCTCAATCATTGCTAAAGTAGCACGTGATAATTATATGATAAAGCTCGCCGAAAAATACCCATCCTACGGTTTCGAAAAACATGTTGGCTATGGCACCGCCAGGCATATTACCGCCATTCGCGAATTTGGTATTACCCCGGAGCACCGCAAAAGTTTTGAGCCGATTAGAAGCATGGTTGGTTTTGAACGCCACGATAATACTGTTGTAAAAAATACAACAGCAATCGGAAGTCACGCAGAGCAGAAAGTTGTAGAAGCACTAACTCGCGCAGGGCATACGATTATCGCTAGAAATTATAAAACCAAAATTGCAGAGATAGATATTATTTCGGTCCAACACAAAACGATTTATTTCACCGAAGTAAAGTACCGCAAGAATGAAAATTTTGGCTCACCTTTAGAAGCAATCACTAAAGACAAATTAAAAAAAATGCGTATGGGTGCGGAAATGTTCATAAAAACATACCAAAAATACGATAGATACGACATTTCCCTAGCCGCCGCTGAGGTTGTAAACTCAGATTTTAATATAAAAGATTGGTTTGTAATAACTTAGACATTAAACTTAAATTCAACTACATCGCCATCCTGCATTACGTAAGTTTTGCCTTCAGTGCGAAGTTTACCGGCGGCTTTGACGGCTTGCTCGGAGCCGAGTTCTTTAAGGTCATCATAATTGCAAATAGAAGCCGCGATAAAACCTCTTTCGAAATCCGTGTGAATGGTTCCAGCTGCTTCTGGTGCAGTAGCGCCTTTTTTGATTGTCCAGGCTCGACATTCCTTTTTACCGGCCGTCAAAAAACTTTGCAGACCGAGAGTTTTGTATGCGGCTTTTATTAATTCACCAAGCGCATCATCGTTTACGCCGTAAGATTCGAGAAATTCTTTTCGCTCACTTCTATCCATGCCAGACATTTCCTCTTCGAGTTTAGCATTTACAAAAATAGACGCTGCAGGCTTGACTAAATCAGCAAGCCTATTTTGTAATTCTTTATCAGTTAGTCCTGCCTCATCAACGTTAAACATATAAATCACGGGCTTTTCAGTTAAGTAAGGAATGTTCTCATCGGCGGGGTCTTTCTTGCGTTTCGCTTCGACCTTGGCTTTAGTTTCTTCATCGGCTAGTTGAAGTTCGAGGTTTATGATATCGATATCGTCTTTAGCTTGCGTCAAAATATCTTCTTCAATTTTTTGATCGGCTCGCACAATATCATCATTTTTAAATGCACGCACTACGTGGCAAATCGCTTGACATTCGCGGATGTGCGCAAGAAATTTATTGCCGAGACCCTCGCCTTTACTTGCCCCCGCAACGAGCCCAGCGATATCAACAAATTCAACAGTAGCAGGAACAACTTTGTCGGTTTCGTACATTTTAGCAAGCACATCAAGACGTTCGTCTGGGACAGGAACTATACCGACGTTTGGTTCGATGGTAGCAAAAGGATAATTGGCAGCAAGTGCGCCGGCATTTGTGAGTGCATTAAATAATGTGGATTTACCAACGTTAGGCAAACCAACAATTCCGATCTTTAAGTTCAAAACCAACCTTTCTATCTGTTATTGTGGATATAATTATAACATAATAATATAAGATATGTCGATTAGAAAAGCAGGCGTTAAAGATGTATCTCGTATAGTAGGGCAATCTAGAGAAGTGCTAGAAGTTCCTGGCTCTAGAATTCTTGAAGTAAAAATGGTAAAAAAGAAGCTCTCGCGGTAGACACTTTCGGTGCTGTGCGAGTGTCTCGATGATTATATTGTATCGTCGGCTGCAATTTTGATTGCTAATTATTTTAAGACTGATATTGTCTTTCTTCGTCCATCTTGTCAACACACTCCAGATTTGAATGTAAAAGGTATAAAGTGGGAACTGAAAAGCCCGCTGGGTGACGGAAAGAATACGATTAAAAATAACCTTCATACTGCTAGAAAACAATCAACTAATGTAATTATTGACTTGAGACGAATAAAAATGCGTCAAACCAAAGCTCTTTCGAATATTAATCATTATTTTGCGAGTCATCGCAGTAAAATTTGCCATCTGATTGTTATAACGAAATCCGAAGAAATCCTTGAAATGTTTTGAGATATTTAGTATAATACCAGTTATAAAAGATGCCCAAGATATTGAACTATATCAAGCGCGTCTTTTTTGTTTAATATTGATTTTTTCCACTTCGGTTTTGGTAAATGGATTTTTATTAAAAACGGGATAAAAGAAGTAAGTTGGTTTAGGATTACAAGATTCCGATCTTTAAATTCATAACCAACCTATATGTCTGTTAATACAGGTATAATTATAGCATATTTTGTGTTATAATTTTGGTCAGATAATTATTTAAGGAGGTTTTATTTAATGAGTGGAGAATCATTAACAACTAATACTGGCGAAAATCAGGAAAAAGTATTAGACCCGCGCGTTGAATCTTTAGCAATCCCGTTGGCTAGAGATTATGCTGAAAAGAATTATCCTAAACTCGAAGATGGAACCTTCAAACCAGCTTGGCGAGGCGCAAATGGTGAAGAAGCGTTAAGGGATAAATCACCAGAAAACTTAATGGAGGAAGGTTATTCGGAATTAGCGGCTCATGAGGCAGTGATTGATCTCGCAAACCAACCATATAATGAGTATTCTGAGTATTGGAAAGAACAAAATCGTGGTGGTGCGGAATTCCTCATCGGTCTTATGGATGAGCGCGGAGCGGATACTTTGAGCGCTTTAGATTTGAAAGATGAAAAAGTTAGGGCTGAATACGGCGATTTAATACATAATAATTGGTTAGAGCGTAACGATTGGATACCAGAATCAGATCCGAAATCAAAACCATTTGCGGAGCTTTCGCCAGAAGAGCAGCAAAAAGACATTGATCAACTTGCTGTTCTGCAAAAGTGGATTGCTGAACAGAAATAATTGTTAATATTCTCCAAATATGGCTTATCATTTTCTTGATGGGCCATATTTTTATGTTGTTTTTTTGGTTTATGCAGTTGATTTTCCTAAGATGGATAAAAATGATTTAAAAATTTAAGACCTCGATTCTTTAATTCGCACTATATTATAATTAATTCATCAAACACAAAATTCTTGACAAAAAATAAATAAGTATTATTATAACCATAAGAGTTAGAGTTTTGAGGCAAAAAATAAAAAGATAATAACGTTAACAACAAAAAGGTTATACATGCCGTTAAATAAACATCTTTTTACTTATTTGCCGTGCCTTTTTGTTTTTGTATTTATAAATTTAATTATTAGTTCAACCTTCCTATCTCCTAACACCCACGCCTATAATCTTTCTATTTCTGCTAGTGATATAAGTGTTGATGTAATAAGTGGTAAAACTTCAATTAAAGAATCAGAAATAGAAATTATCTCAGATTGTAGGGCAGGCTATAACTTCAGTATTTCTACAAGTAATAATCCTAGCTTATATCTCAATGGTAACGACTCAGGTTCTGCAGTTTTTAATGCCGTAGATGGTACCAACACACTAGCTAGTTCAAATAACCTAAACAAATGGGGCTATTACTATAACTCATTAAGCAGTGACGCACCAACTGAAACATCTATCTTTAGCCCACTTTCTACTACGGAAACAGTACTAAAAACTACTCTAGATACTGCTTCGCCAAATAGTGATATAGACGATGCCTTTTCTATCTACTATGGTGTTAATGCTTCTGATTCTGTAGCTCCAGGCAGCTATGCTATGAGTGATGGCAACAATACTAATAGTACTAATGGTACTATTAACTACTACGCTACTATGGATAGTAGCTGTATGAGCTACACTGTTAACTTTGATGCCAATGGTGGTACTGGTACTATGAATAATCAATCCATCCCTGTATCTATTTCAACTAAATTAAACTCCAATGAATTCACCGCTCCATCTATTGGCTCATCCTACCAAAACGCCAATGGTACGACAATTAATGGTACTGCTGGCAAGCTCTGGACCTTCTGGGGTTGGAATACTAATGCTGCTGGTACAGGTGACTGGTATAAAGACAGGGAATCAGTACAAGGCCTTGCCTCTGCCAACCAAACCATCACCCTTTATGCCCAGTGGAAACAAGCTACCCTAGACGATATGCTTACTGCTACTTCTGGCACCAAAACTATTACTCACTCCACTATGCAAGATATGTCTGCCGCTATCTGCTTTAATTCAGATATTACTACTAAAGCCGCTCTAGAAGCCGCTAATAAGACTGGTGCAGTAACTCTTACAGATGATCGTGATGGTACTACTCGCTCTTATGATGTTTCTAAACTTGCCGATGGTAATTGCTGGATGACTACCAATTTAGCTTTAGGTACTACCAGCGAGGTTATTCTTACCTCGGACGATACAGACCTAGATGAAGGAACTACCTTTACCTTGCCAGCTGGAACTACCACATCAAGTACTACTAACACTGCCGCCAGAATACGCCTGACAAATAATAATGGGACAGACGCTAATGGTGTTTATTACTCTTGGCCAGCCGCTGTAGCTAGCACTACATCTACAAGTGCTACCCCTACTATTTCTATTTGTCCAAAGAACTGGGATTTACCTACTAACGCACAGTTTACCACTCTTTCTAGCGCTTCATCTTATTCGTCTTCTAATTCAACCACGGATTTGCCAAGCCAATTTAAGATAGATGGTGGGTTCACTAACGGTGCCACATTTTACCAAACTACCTATAGTCATTATTGGTCTGCTACATCTTATAGTACTTCAGCAGCTTGGGGAGCTAGGACTGATACTTCTACTCTAACTACAAGTAGAACTACTGGAACTACCTACGGTGGCAATAAATACTACAGAAAAAATATTAGATGTGTAGCAAGTAGTGGTAAGGTGACTATACATTATGATAAAAACAATTCAAGCGCTACTGGTAATATGGCAGATCAGACTAATATAGAAATTAATGCTGGGGCCATCTCTAGCAATGCCTATACCTTAACTGACCACCGATTTAAAAACTGGAACACCGCTCCAAATGGTAATGGTACCAGTGTGGCAGCTGGTGCGACCTTATCTAGTCTTGGTCTTTACGATGGACAGGAAATCACTCTTTATGCACAATGGAATCCAGTTTACTACATAGCCTTCAATGCCAACGAATCTAGTGTAGATGGTTCTATCACTGCTACGGGTACCATGACCAACCAAACCGTCGTAAGAGATACCGCCACCTCCATAAAGACTAATACTTTTGCTCTTACCGGTTATATCTTCCGTGGTTGGAACACTAGTGCAGATGGTTCAGGAACGTTTTATAGTAATAATCAAACAGTTACTAACCTTACTACAACTGGCAACACTATTACTCTTTATGCACAATGGAATCCAGTTTACTACATAGCCTTCAATGCAAACGAATCTAGCGTAGGTGGTACTGCTGGTTCTGCTACTGGCACTATGACAAACCAAACCGTCGTAAGGGATGTTGCTACCGCTATTAAATCTAGCACATTTGCTTTGAATGGCTACGTTTTCTACGGTTGGAACACTAAGGCCGATGGCACTGGTACATTTTATAGTGACGAGCATAAAGTCACTAATCTTACCACTACAGGTAATACAATCACTCTTTATGCTGTTTGGTCTGATGGAGCTTACCTAGATATTGGGTCATATGTGAACCGAAAACTAAAGATACTAGCTGGTAATAGCTCAGCTACCTATTCTACTCAGGATAATACCATTACTGCTCTTGTTCGTTCTAACTCTCTACCAAACGACTTCACTCCTGCTACCGAAAACACTATCTCGCATAGTTCTTCGCCATATCCAATCTATGCTTGGTATGATTCGACTAACACCACCATCTATTATTATTCTGAAGCTACTAATATTATAATGAATAAAAATTCAGGTGCCTTCTTCTATGAAATGCGCGCCTTATCAAATTTGTCCACTATTTCTACTTGGGACACAGTTAAAGTGACGCAAATGGGTGATATGTTCAGATATACTGGCTACAACGCATCTTCTTTTGTTTTAGATCTTTCCTCTTGGATTGTTTCAAGTGGCGCAACAAGTACGCAAACTATGTTTAATTATGCTGGCTGCAATGCAACCACCTTTGCTTTAAACCTTTCCTCTTGGGACACATCCAGCTTGACAAGTACGTCTCAAATGTTCTATCGTGCCGGTTTCAATTCATCTTCTTTCACTCTGAATCTCTCTTACTGGGATACATCCAGCGTAACGAATATGAGTAGCATGTTCGCTGAAGCCGGCGCCAGCGCCACTACCTGGTCTGTTATCGGTCTTTCTTCATGGGATACTTCCAGCTTGACAAACCTAAATGGTACATTCCACTCTGCCGGTGGCAATGCGGCTACCTTTACTTTAGACCTTTCCTCTTGGGATGTTTCTAACGTGAAGATTATGAGTCTTACGTTCGCCGGAGTCGGTTCCAGCGCCACCACCTGGTCTATTGGAAATCTTTCCTCTTGGGATACTTCCAGCGTGACAGACATGAACAGCATGTTCGCCGGAGCCGGTCATAGTGCTACCACCTGGTCTATTGGCGACATCTCCTCTTGGGATACTTCCAACGTGACAAGCATGGACGGCATGTTCTCCTCTGCTGGTTACAATGCATCTTCTTTCAACCTAGATCTCTCTTCTTGGGACATTTCTAATGTGAAATACTTGGGTAGAATGTTCCGTGATGCCGGTTATAGTGCCACCACCTGGTCCGTCGGCGATCTTTCTTCTTGGAATACTTCTAGTGTAACACAAACAACTTACATGTTTTCTTCTGCCGGTTATAACGCACCATCTTTCACCCTAAACCTCTCCTCCTGGGATACTTCTAATGTAACAAATATGTCTTATATGTTCCAAAATGCCGGTTATAACGCATCATCTTTCACCCTAAACCTCTCCTCTTGGAATACTTCTAGTGTGACAAATATGAATAATATGTTCTCTTCTTCAGGCAACAGCGCCACCACTTGGTCTGTCACTATTCCAAAAACCAACAACGGTACAGCCATCGGTCCAATCACTAACAATACCTCTCGCCTTTATGGCAATACTACTTCCGTTTATGCCACGCCGCGCACAGGTAAATCCTTCACCATCGCCAACTAAATCTGAGTATTGGTGCGATTATTGTTCGTTATCTTAAAAGCCGGCTTTAAGCCGGCTTTTAAGATCTACAAATCTATGAGAAGTTAATTAATAATTATTCCAACCCCTCGCACCATTCCCCCACTTTTCCATCAGAAGCATCTTGGAAAAATCTGAATCCTTCCTTCCAGTCGCCGCCATTTGCATCTTTTTTGAGTAGTAAATCGCTATCACCTAGCCCAGAAGTGTGTGAAACGCAAAATGGCACTACAATTTTACCAGTAAAATCTACAGTTTTGACAAAACTATTAGTTGGCCAGGCCGCAATTCCGTACCAAATCGGGTAGCCAATAATCACGCGGTCGTACCCTGTCCAATTTACCGGTGCCTCGCCAGCCAGCGCTACTTCGCGTAGAGCCTCGTCGGCATGTTCGTGTGAAACTCTAGACTCTTCATTCGTCCAATCTAAGTCTTCAGCGCTGTACTTCGGCTCTGGTACAATCTCATAAATATCAGCCTCTAGTTTTTCCGCAATTACCTCGGCAATTCTTCGCGTGTGTCCTTCGGCCGAATAATATACTACTAATGTTTTCATAACTCCTCCTTTTTCTCATTTTAACATAAAAATATGATAAACTAAAAAGGTGAATAAGAAGCTGCGAATATTTGGCTGGATGCTGGCGGTTATTTTAATCGTCATTGCTACTACTATTGTGCTAAATCGCCAATGGATTAAGGATTTTTGGCACGGCCTACATTACCAACCTTCGAGCGAAATGCTGGAAATTCGCAAAAACCTTAATCTTACTGATCGTGGTGCCTTTCTCTTTAACGCCTCTCAGCCTAGTTTAAATGCTAGCGAAACGTTTAACAGCTATTGCCGTTCTGATGGCCAAGAAATTGCCGTACTTGGCTGTTATACAGAAGACCAAATCTATATATATAATATAGATTCCGACGAGCTTAAAGGTATTCGCGAATTAACTACCGCTCACGAGCTACTTCATGCGGTATTTGCCAGAATGTCAGATTCAGACAAAAAAGCTCTAAAAGACCCCCTAGAAGAAACATATCAAAATAATCAAGACATTTTAAAATCAGATTTAGATACTTATGAAGAATCGGAGCGATTCGAAGAATTATATGTTCGTACCGGCACCGAAGTCAAAAACCTTCCTGCTTCTCTAGAAAAACACTATGCTGAAATTTTCAAAGATCAAGACAAAATAGTAGATTTTTATAATGGTTACATCAAGGTATTTCGCGCGCTAGAAGCCGAGCTAGATGCCCTAGCAAATGAAATGTCCGCCTTATCAGACGAAATTTCCGCAAAAACCGCCGATTACGAACAGAGAATTGATAAATTGAATTCTGATATTTCTGATTTTAACACTTGCGCCAAATCTACCGATTGCTTCAAGAGTGAATATGAGTTCTATTCTCGTCGTAACACTTTACTCTACGAACAAAACAATCTAGAAAACCTCTATGAAGAAATCAATACTCTCATAGAAACATATAATAGCAAAGTAGAAATCTACAATGCAGATGTTTTACAAACTGAAAAACTCAATCGTTTAATCAATTCCTCGGCTACGGTTGAAGAATCCTTATGAAATTTAAAACTAGACGTATGCTTACAGTAGTTTTTGCGCTAGGCGCCGCAATCCTCTGGTTTATCATTAATCCAGAGAGTTACGAATCTGTTTTTACCAAGGTAGAAAGCACCAACACAGAACTAAGCAACCCTGATTCGGGCGCGTTCCTAGCCTCCGAACTTTTAGAAAAATTAGAGGTTAAAGGCCGTGCACCCAAAACTGGCTACAGTCGCGAAAAGTTTTATGATGGCTGGCCCAATATAGATGGCTGCTCGCTCCGCCAGAGAATCATTAAAAGGGAATTTGGTGATTCTGCGGTTTTAGATGGCTGCGATGTAGTAGCTGGCGAGTTCGATGAACCTTATACTGGACAGCACATGATTTTTAAATCACGTAAAGAAATCACGGCTCTCCAAATTGATCATGTCGTCGCGTTATCTGACGCTTGGCAAAAAGGAGCTCAGTATAAAGATGAGGACACCCGCTATGCTATTGCTACTGATCCTCTAAACCTTCTCGCCGTAGATGGCCCCGCTAATCAGCAAAAATCCGATGGCGATGCCGCCACATGGCTCCCAAAAAACAAAAAATTCCGTTGCCAATACGTGGCGCGTCAAGTATCTGTTAAATACAAATACGGTCTCTGGGTCACACAAGCCGAAAAAGATGCCATTTCGCGTATTCTTTCAGCTTGCCCAAATGAATTAAGCGTAGGCATCACAAAATAGTGCTTTAGAGGACCGTAAGCTCGGCCAGACCGCCCCTTGGGACGCGGACGACCCGCAGGGTCGAGCGGCCTCGAGCGTGTCCGAAAAAGTACTATTCTGTGGTATATATGGTATAATATATTGGAATTAAGTGGAGTAAAACATGAAAAAATATGTTTGGTGGAGTTCTATCATCGCTGTTATCTTAATCGTCGGTGCGTTTTTACTAGGGCGTTTTGCCTTCCCAAACACCCTATCTAGCCTGCCAACCCCAGAATTGGAGGAAGGGCAGCGCGGTGAGCTCGGTATAGATAAAAACGTGAATGAATCTACTATCGATCAATATCTTAATCGTGGCGACTCGGTCTATCGCGATATGCGTATGCTAAAAGACCCAGGTAATTACGAAGCTATTGGCGGCGATTCTTATCTTTCTGGGTTTGTAGATGGTTTCGAAGTGGTGCCTTTCCCGTATATTGTAAATGTAGAAGGCCTTCCAGAAGCTGTTGGTGACACTTATAATGGCAAGACATTATTTAGGCAGCATTCAGACGGTTCATATACTGCAAATTACGAAGAATCAACCCAAATCCTAGAAGCGCTCTTTCCTAAGGATAAAACCATTTTCCTGATGTGCGGTGGCGGTGGTTACTCTGGCATGATGAAAAATCTCTTAGTGACACTCGGTTGGGACGAGAATAAGATATATGACGTCGGTGGCTACTGGTTCTACGAGGGCGATCATAATATAGAAGTAAAACGTGTATTAGCAGACGGCTCAGTAGTATACGACTTTTATAAAGTACCATATCACGAAATTGATTTTGACAGTCTAACAAGGAACTAAAGTGAGTAAAGATAAGAAAAAACAGATGGGCATTCTTGGGCTAGCTATTGCCCTAGTCGTCGTGTTAGCCGGCTCCATTATCTTTGTCGGTGCCGTTAGCGGCTGGTTTGACGATCCAAAAATTTCATTAGACGAAGAATACTATTGTGAAAACTCTTCCTGCGACGGCAGTTTCACTAATCTTACCGCCGAAGAATATGAAGCATTAATAAATAATCACAAATCATTTGTGATATTTGTAGATCAAGGTGGATGTCATACCGCAGATAGACTTCGTGGCTATATTGAGGACTATTCTCGCGAGTCTGGCATTAAGTTCTACCGCATCATGTTTGCCGACGCTAAAGATTCTTCTTTACATGAGTACGTAAAATACTACCCATCCGCAGCAATCATCTCAAAAGGTAAGCCTGTTGTTTGGCTCCACGCCGACAGCGATGAAGACGCAGAGAGATATAATAATTACGATGAATTTAAGGCTTGGATTCAAAACTATTTATAGATAAAAAAATAAGTTCCTAGATAGGAACTTATTTTTTAAGAAACGTTATTTTTTGCGATTTTTTGCCTTTAATACCAACCAGATAATTAGCATTACTATTGCAAATACAATAATAAACAGCAGCCATAGCGGACAGACGATAACCAATTTCTCAATTGTAGATATTTCGTCGAATAATCTAACAGTTTGTTTGGCTTTAAAAATTCCTATTGGCGGCAAATCGCAAGTTTCATTTCGTACGTACTCGGTTTCGGGCATGACGATCTTAGTATCTGGCTCTTCTTCGTTTGTGCATATTTCAGAATCTGAAAAGAGTGGCCATACTTGCAAAACGTATTCGGCGTCAGTATGAACATTGCCACTATTTTTTACTCTAGAGAATGCTTCCAGAGGAGAAGTAAATACGAATGAAGGAATATTATTTTCTAAGATTATACCTTCTTTCCTCGTCTCCCCATCCACATTAGCATAAACAATCGCACCTATCGCCGTAATACTCGATACAGATAAACCTTTGCCCTCCTGATCGGAACCTAGGTCAGTTGTATCTTGTGCCATAATTGTCGCATACTGCCCTCCAGCAGGCGCATCAACTGGAACATTAATTGTAAAGCCAATATCCTCTTTTTCGCCTGGTTGCAATATACCTTCGGTTTTATCGAGCGTAATCCAATCAGCAATCTGAGTATAAGCATTCTCTTGGTCAAAAATTGGACTATAGTTTTCATCTGAAACACCATACGGTGTCACATATAATATGTATTTAGTCGCCTTTACGGAATCTGAAGGATTTGAAATATACATCGACGATCTATATGTTTGGCCAGCTTCGAGCATTATCCTTTGAGTCGGCGGACCAAAAACTAAACCCGCATCATAATGTATCTCTTCAGCGGCAGAAACTGGGATATAGTTTATTCCAAGAGCCAATAAAGAAACAACGAATATTATCACTTTTTTTATTAGATTCATAGACCTCCTTTAGTTTATTAGTATTTAGTCATTTTATTGCGCTATATCGCAGAGAAAGTTTTTCTTTGAAAGATATTCTTCGAAATCGGTTATGGTCTTTTTGCTTACGACTTCATTTCCAAGCATCAAGAGGGGCGCATTGTCATATGCAAATTTTTCACCATTCACCGAAAGGACCATTTTACCAGTATTATCCACAAACGTATATGTTGGCAATAAACCATCTTGTGAGATATTTCGTTGTCCAATATAAATGTTGTAGTTGGTTTGGAGCATATTTGCAAATAATTCTGCATCGTTAGCATTATCAAACTGTTTTGAAACTGTCAGATTTAGGCTAGAAGCAATTTGATTGGTAAATTCTACCTTTATTTTGTAATCGACGTTATCATAGCTTGAATTAAGGAACAACGGATATAATTCGCTATCACCATTTATTCTGCAAGTTAAATATGATATTTTGTCATCTTGCACCTTTAATATTTCAGTACTAGTCCTTGGCCAAAATAGAAATAAGATCAAGAATACAACCAAAAACACTAGAAAAGAAATGCAGATTATTCTTTTAGATTTGGTATCCATCGATTATGCTCCTTAAATTTATTATTAAAAATGCCGCCCACATACATCGACGGCATTTTTAAAACTTACCTATAATTAGCTATTTGCAGTTAAGACATACTTAACATAACCATCATAGACACCCTGAGCTTGGTTTGCGGCTACCCAAACACGATAGGATGGTTGAAGAGTAGCTTCAGAAGCTGGGTTCGCGCCAGTAGCGGTAATTACAGCAGAAGCAGTGCTTGGTACAGCCGACCAGTCGGCAAATGCTGCTGTAGCACCATTGGTTCCAGTTGCAGTTACTTTAAATGCCCATTGAGATGGAGTGCTAGAAGTGGCTGTGCCAGTTGCGATGCCATCAGTTTCTTGGGTGCTGGTAGTCTTTTTCATCCAGCTTCGACCAGTCGTTGCATCTTCACCGGTAGCACCAGCAACACCTTGAGCGGTCACTGTGTAGCCGTTGGCATTGTTACAAGAATATTTAATTGTAGAGGATGAGCCAGTCCAAGCGGTTGCACCAGTAGTGCCATCACTTGTAACTAACGTACCAGGGTTAACTGTAGCCGTTAGTTCTGCACCTGTAACGGTAGCATCAGCCGCACTAGAACCAGTACTGATCGCACAAACAGACGAAACAGTCACCTGTACGTGATCAATGATTGGTGAATTAGCTGCAAAAGCACCAAATGCTGGCATAGCAGCGAGAGCTACGGCTGCACCTGCGATTGCTAATTTTTTCATATTATTTTTCTCCTTCTGCTAAGCAGAATTAATTTATATTTGTGTTAAAAACTATCCATATTTATTAAATAGCTCCTCTAAATGCCCCTCAAAACCATGTAGATATCGCTCAGTGGTAGCTATAGACTCATGACCGATCATTTCCTTAATTTCTTCCACTGAGGCGCCTTTAAGCTGCAAATTAGTTGCAAATGAATGCCTTAAGGCGTGCGGATAAAAATCATCAAACCCAGCCTGCCTGAATGGTTTTTTAAGCTTTTTTCGTATGGTGGTAGTAGTGGGTGGCTCGCCGTTTAGGGTTGCAAATAGATATCCATTAGATAAGTTATTATTATTAATATATTCACGCAGCTCGCAAAGAGTATGTGTTTTTATGTAAACTTCTCGTGGCTTACGTCCTTTACCGATAAACTGGATTCGTCGTCCATTAAAATCTGATAATTTAAGACGCGTTAATTCTGCAATTCTCATACCAGTCTCAAACATAATTCTAATCATTAATTCTGTCTCGGGATTTGCATAAGAAATAGCTCTTTCTATCTCGTTGATGGAAAAATACTTACGCCTCGCGTCGCCTTCTTTTAGTTTATTAATCAGGGAAATCTTTAGTGGTATTTTTAAACCCATTTCGCGGTAATACCTTACCATTGCCATTATGACGGCATTATAAGTGTTGATTGAGCTTGGTGAAGTTTTATTATTTACTAATGTTGTCACCCATTTATTAAACACTTCATTAGTTAAGTATTGTAAGCTATCCAAGCTAGTCGTATTAATAAACCTTTGCAAAACATTACGTTTATTGTTCATAGTTGCGGATGTCATCATTCTGACTTTTTCGCAATAGTCTAAATAGACCAAAACTTGCTTTTTAATTTCTCTCATTTTAACTCCTTTTTTTGATTATCCTACCTTAAAAAGCATGTGGAAAACTCTAGTGCTAAAAAGCTTAAAATAACATTAAAAAATGCTTGACAACGCAATTATGCTTATGTAAAATAGAAATTGTTAAAAGGTCATATTTTAACACAAATATAAATTAATTCTGCTTAGCAGAAGGAGAAAATAATATGAAAAAATTAGCAATCGCAGGTGCAGCCGTAGCTCTCGCTGCTATGCCAGCATTTGGTGCTTTTGCAGCGGATTACAACCCAATCGTTGATACCGTAAAAGTAACGATTAATGATTCGTGTGCTATGTCTGCTGCTGAAAGTGGCGGTACAGCTAGTCAAGCTGGCGGTGTTTATGCTAAAACCGTAGACGCTGGTACGTTGATTAACCCAACTGACTGGGATGGTGGTTCTGCTGGTGGATCCTCTACTCTCGCTAAAACTTATACCTTTAGCTGTAACAACCAAGGTGGTTGGAAAGTAACCGCGCAAGGTGTAGCTGGCACGACTGGCACGCAAGCAACAACTGCTCAGACAAATATGGTTGGGGCAAATGGTAAAACCATAGCTACTGGTACAGCTACTACTGGTAACACTTCTCAATGGGCATTTAATATCACGGCAACTGGTGCAACTGTTGAAAGTGGTTATGATGGCGCCGCTACACCTGCCGCTTGGGCTCAGATTCCAGCCGCAGCTACTACTATCATCCAAAGCAATAATGCTGCTCCAGTTTCCGAAGCTACCTTTACTCCTTCCTATCGTGTATGGGTAAGCCCAACTCAGGAAGCTGACACCTACACTGGTTATGTTAAGTATGTCTTAACTGCTCCTCTTAACTAATAGTTTGTAGGATTAAAAATACCACCGGGTGACTGGTGGTATTTTTTCAATAGAGGTGGTATCATATAAAGTAAAGAACAGAGGAGGAATAAATGAGCAAGAAAAACAACCGAATATACAAAATATCTCTTGCAATAATCTTACTCATTATTGCGATTATTATAATTTTAATGCTAATACCTGGAAAGACGACCAATATTTCGGAGTACGAAGAAAAAACCGAATCGCATTATCTAAGCTGCACCAGAAGAGGAGGCTTTGATTATACTCTCTTAAAAAATCTTATAGAAGATGTAAACTACGACATTAAAATTAAATATACAGATGATAAAATTAAGGAGTTAAATATAGAAATTAATAAAGATTTTCAGGATAAAAAATCCGCAGAGGCTTTTGTTAACGAGCTGCATGGAAACTTCAACGAATACATAGGAAAAAATAGCTTGGCCGATAGCAAATTAACTCCAACTTATAATTATGTGGATGGCGTCGGCAAAGTAACCATTTTTATGGACGGTCAATCATTTAATAGGCGAACCGCACCCCTAGTTTTTCTGAATGACGAGGCCATAGAAGACGCATCGCTCGATAGCTTGTATGGATTCTACAAAAGAAGTGGCTTTTCTTGTAGTAAGAAGTAAAGATATGATATAATAACTATAATAATTATCTAAAGGAGGTTTATGAAATTCTGTAAGAAAGTTTTTATTTCTGTCGCTGCGCTAACTCTAATGTTTGGATTAAATATAAATACCGTTTTTGCTGATGGGGAAGCCAGTGAAAGTTTAGTGTTTGGTCCTACATCGCAAAGAATAAGTCTAGAGCCAGGAGAAACATATAGGGGGAGTATTTATATATCTAATCCGGCTTATTCTACGGAAGACGCAAAATACTCACTTAGTGTGTCGCCGTACGGTGTATCGAACGAAAACTATGATCCGGTTTTTGATCAAAAAACTACATACACGCAAATTGTAGATTGGATAACTCTAGATGAAACAGAAGGCTCCGTAAAACCAAACGAAAAAAAGGATATTGGTTTCACTATCAATGTTCCGTATAATGCACCAGCGGGTGGCCAATATGCTACGATTATGGCTCAGGATGTGACCTATCAAGGACATAATACCAGCGGCGATGTTTTAGAAATTACAAATATCACCGCGATTGGTTCGATTATTGTGGCTGATGTAGCCGGTGAAACCATAGAAAAAGGCGAAATCCTCGAAAATAGCGTCCCGTCATTTTTGTTTTCTAGCCCCTTAACCACTAATGCGAGAGTTAAAAACCATGGAAATGTACATACCGACGCTGAATATGTCCTACAAGTCTGGCCATTATTCTCCAATGAAGAAATATGCACTAATGAAGAGAAGCCAGACACCGATGTTGTTTTGCCCGATACAGAAAAATATCATACGCAAAACTGTGATTTACCGATGATTGGTATTTTTAGAGCCAAACAAACAGTAAAAATCTTTGGAGAAACCTCAATTACTGAACAAACAGTATTTGTCTGTCCTCTATGGCTACTAGCTATAATTATATTTGCAATTGTTCTAATAATAATGTGGCTAATAATGAAATCAAGATCACGAAAGAATAGCTAATTAATTACATCTAAAATAACACCGCCTTAAGGGGCGGTGTTATTTTTTATAAAAAAGTTCAAAAAAGGGGTTGATTTTTTTAAAAAACTGCGCTATAATAGAGAAAGTTGAAGCAAGTCACCTTTTGTGACCTCTGTAAAAAGATAAGAAAAGCGAGGGAATCTTTTGAGGTCGCTTTAGCGACTTTCAAATCTTCTTTTAAGACTTTTCAATTAACAATTTGGAAACGATAAAGATTTTAAAGACGGAACGAGTAATCGAATATCGAAAATCGTAGGAAGTGAGCGAAATAAAGACTTGTTTTTATTTCCGAACTGATGCCCGATTTTCTTGTTTTTAAACATCGATTGCTAGTTAAGTCAATGCATAAAAAGGTAATTAAGGGCACTGATAGTGGATGCCTTGACAATCAATACCGATGAAGGCCGTAGAAGTCTGCGATAAGCCTCGGGGATCTGACAGCGAGAAATGATCCGGGGA
>JAFWNB010000003.1 GCA_017545505.1 Candidatus Saccharimonadota bacterium
AACTTTTGACAACAGTTCATGGAGAAATAAGAAAAATACTAATTAGCGTCGGAATCGACAAAGAATTCCTATAAAAATGCAGTTTCATTAAAACCTCTATATTTAACATAAAAGTGATATAATAACCTTGACAATATATATATATATATATAATTTAAGTAAGAGTAGATAAAATAAAAACTGAAAGGACAATATGGCAACAAAAAACAACAAAACATCAGCAAGGGTTATGATAAACACAGGTTTATTCATTTTAATGGCGATAGCGTTTGCCGCTATGACTTTTTGCGGGATAAATAAGTTAGATATGTCTAGGAGGAACCTGGTTGGTATTTCAGATGCTCCGGCTCTTTGCTATGATGAAGAACTATATAAGAAGAATAATGGAACAGTGATTCAAGACACTTACCCATGTGTAGAAAATGGAACCGAAGAAGCGACTAGCCAAAGAGATCACACTATGTTCCTCTATGACAAAATCAATTTTACCGCTACGGTTAATTCTCAACAAAATGATATTCTACTAATCACGATTGGTAGCATGATGACAATCGCGAGTTTCGTTGGTGGCATTATTTATTGGAATCACAATAGGAAATAATTATCTATTACCCTTCGCTCTATTATGCGTCTTACATAGCATCTGGCAGTTTTCTTCTGTCGTTGCTCCGCCTTTACTCCAAGCGGAAACGTGATCGGCATCCATTTCGTTCAGCGCATAAATCTTGTCTTTATTTGCTTCGTGCCCCACAGCGCAAAGCGGACAGTTGGAAATACCTTTTTCTTTCGCTTCTGCAGTTTGTTTGTTGTAAACTCGGCGCTTTACTGCTTCGTCAAATATCCTCACATCTAATAGTTTTGTATCTTTCTCGCCACCAAGAATATATTCAAATATTCCTTTGTGATTTTTAATAAACGGATCGTCGTAAAGTTCGCGAACTCTTTCCGAAACCTTGCTGGGATTATAAGCGATTTTGTGATAAGTGTCATAAAGTCGCCCCCACTCCAGCCCACACATATCACTCGTGAGGTCAATAAACACCGATGAAACCCAATCAATCACAGAAGTAAAATGCTTTTTCAGTTCGCTAATATCCGCATCCTTGCGATGATTACTCATATAATTGTCAATGCTTCCGCCCGACACCCAATCCAGCGCCGCTTTCAAGTAATCCTGGCGATTCACCGAGCCGGAAATATACGCACCCCATTTTTGAATATTCGCATTCTGGGAATTACTAAACTCTTCCTTCGCAGCCGTCACAAACGGACCAGAATAAATCGCATTGAGGAGCTCCTGCTCGTTTAACGGAATCCCCACGATGTTGATAGTCTTGAACCAACTCTTGATTTCTTTTTCTTCACCTTTGCAAATATAAATCGTCAGCGGATACTCCAAAATCTTCTTTTGGATTTCTTCATCCAACCCAGAAAAATACTGTTCCATCCTATTTTGGTCTTTGACCGCAAATTTGTTTGTCACAAATCGCCCAAAACTCGTAATGCGTTGCTGACCATCCAGAACTTCGTATTTATCTTTACCGGCTTGGTTAAAATAAATCAAACCAAGCGGATAACCACTGAGAATCGATTCAATTACCGCCACATCACGCTTGCCGTCGGCGTAAATGTAATTGCGCTGATATTCCGGCTGAATCGTGAGTTTGCCAGACAAACCATAAAGCCCTCTACCTTCTAGTTCGTTATAAACAAATCCGTCGCAAATGTCTTTAATAGTGATGTCGGTTTTAAGAGTTGTTTTCATGGTTGCTCCTTGTGTTTAATTAAAATTCTATCGTAAACTTGTCTTCCTTGAATATACCCACGATGACGCATCTTTGGATTTGTTCTTAGCAAATTAACGGCTTTACTCCTATCCCCAGAATGAGTATGTCCAATAATAGAAAATTGTTCTGGGCAGTATTTATCTAAAAAACTAATCGGCACTCCCATAACTCCATTGCACCTTATGTTTAATGAATATTCTTGAGAACATTCGTTTTCCATTAACATACCCTCTTCCTCTTGGGATATTGAGGCCGTATTCGTTGCCAACGATTTCGAATTGGTTTGGGTTATACTTGTCAAGGAATGAGATTGGGACTCCCATGATGCCGTTACACCTCCTTCCTTCTGATGACGATTCTGAAGTATGGCGTGACCTTGCGTCCTCTCTCTCTCTCTCTCTCGATGTCGTCACTATCTCTTACGGTATAAGTCAAATCTTTGCCGTCTTTACCTTTTCTGAATTTTATTATTTCAAACTGTGAAGGATCATGTTTGTCAAGAAAACTAATCGGAACTCCCATGTCTTCTTTGTAATCGCTAGGAATCGCATCCGTAAATGGAACTTCGATTGCGTCATAGTTATCGTATTTCTGATAACCATTTTCGCGTATTTCTTTATGCTTGCTAAACTTTAAATTATCAGACATAGTCATAAGCGCCAACGGCTGATGACGACGACCATGATCGATATTAGTATACCAACGAATATTACCTAAAAACTGCATGTTTTTCCCACCAATGCTTTCACTACCTACACGATGCGTTTCTGACGGAACCGTAAAATACATCTTTGTAGAATATGTTGCACCAAGCCATACTTCACCGTTCTTAATGAGTGGAAACACTTCTTTATATGTGATAGCATTTTGCCCACCAAGTATTGCGAATTGCTTCTTAGCATCATGAATCCATGCTAAAAATTCTCTAAATAGCGAGAAAGGTGGGTTTGTTATTATAATATCCGCCTCGTTGCGTAATTTTTTGATTTCAGAACTCCTAAAATCGCCATCACCCTTTAGATAATCCCATTCTAAATCGTTGATATTTATCTTTTTATCCTTATTGGTGTCTCGTTCAAGGATAAAAATCTTACCATGAGAGCGAGTCTTTTTCTTATCAAATTTCGGACTTTCAATTTCAAATAAAGTTGGTTGATATGGAATTTCCTTTGGTTTGCTATTTGCAGCATAACTTGTGCTAATCAGTTTTTTTATACCAAAGTTCTCAAAGTTTTGAGCAAAATATTTGGTAAAATTGCTCCATTCTGGATCATCGCATGGAAGAAAGATGATTTTATCTTTAAAGACATCTGGATTATATTCAAGATAAGCATTCATTTCCTTTTCTATATCTTGATACTGAGTATAGAATTCGTCGTTTTTCTCTTTTTTGGCTCGATGAAGTGATGGCTGTTTAGGCATCTCTGTTGCTTTCCTACAACAGAGCAAGCCGGACGCTTGAACTTATGTCAGAAACAAAATCGGACGCTGTAGCAAGCGTCCAAACTTTTTTACAACAGAGATTAGCACCCCATTGGCTATCAGCGCCCGATTCTCCGGTGCTAATAGGCCAACAGACAAATCTCTGTCGATTCTGTTGTAATTAATTAAAGTTTGGACTCTTTAATTATAACATAAAACACCGTCTTTTGTATTTTGCGATTCAACAGAGATAACAGATGATTTTTTATGATATAATAGAGATATGACAAACAAAGAAATCCACAATCAAGCGTTTGTAGATGGTCAAAACCTTTATATGAATACAAAGGCTAGTAAATGGGTTGTTGATTTAAAGAAGTTTCGGATTTACCTCAGAGATCAATATCATATTGACAAGGCATATTATTTTCTGGGCGCCGTTGATGAGAATAATCAGAGTTTATACGAACTTGTCCAGGAAGCAGGTTTTATCTTAACTTTTCGCGAGCATAGTCAAGCAATGGTCGGCAAAAAGAAGGGTAATGTAGATACAGATATTGTTTTCACGATTATGGCGAAAATTGCCGAAAAAGAAAAGTTTGACAACATCGTGTTAGTTTCAGGGGATGGCGACTACTACAAGATGGTTAAATATCTCATAGAAAAAGGGCGTTTTTGTAAATTATTATCCCCGAATCGCCACTCTACATCCACTCTTTATAGGAAATTCACTCCAAAATATGTGGATTACCTAGATAATCCTGGTATCAAAAAGAAAATTGCTTATAAAAAATAAGAGAATCAAAAAAGCGGGTCCTTCTTTGGTATTTCTCCGGTTGAATCGCCCGCATCGGAATATGCTTCCATTATATCACACTATTACAAAATAATCAAGACCTCTTGTCAAAATTGTTATGGCTAACAGGGGTGGCTTGTGGAAAAAACATAAGAATAATAGATAAAATCGCTCTTGACAGTATCGTATCTGGGAATAATTACTGTCAGGCTATCAGTTGCGTTATGATTTTTGTGCTTCCGCTTCGTCCTTTCTGGCGGGGCGGGCGGGAGCGCCCCGCCAGAAAGTGACCGGTTTTCGCGCCTTTCAGGGCCCCTGCGGGCTTGGCGGGGGAAGCCCGCTGGGGCCTGATCATGATGCTGGGGACTTTCGCAGAGCTAAAGCGGGGGAAACTCGCGAAAGTCCCCCACTTATTCGAGTTTTGTAGTAAAATAGTTTCTAGCGGTGTTATATAAATGCACCATCAGATAAAAGAAGCCCTTTATGGGCTTATTTTTGTCTGATAATTCCGAGACTGGAGGCGAACCACGGTTCGCCCGCCGAAGGCGGATAGCGAGCTTTAGCGAGCGTCCTCCAGTCGCGGGCACCAAACTTTTAGTCGTTGGCATCTACATCAAGCGTGATGTAGATTTTATAATCTTGATACTTTTTCTGAATTTCCTCATAAATATGTTTATATAATGAATCTCTATCTTCAACCGCAAAATCAATAATAATATCAAAATGTATCGTTTTTTCATCTTCGTTAAAATGAAAACCATGCATTTCTAGAACTCCCTGATGAGAAAACACAACATCCCTAATATCGTTCTGGATCCTCGCGATAGCTTTATCCTTAGTATTTACCGAATATACACCAATAGTATGCAAAATGACGCCGTATTTTTCTAAAATATTCTTAGTGATACGACGTGAAATTTTATCTACTTCAGATACAGTTAAAGTATCCGGTACCTCAATATGAATTGAACCAAGATACTTATCGGGGCCATAATCATATAAAACCAAATCAAAAGCGCCTTGAACATCTTTTTCTTTGGCAACCTCCTTCTTAATTTTTCTAGAAAGGGAACTTTCTACTCTAACGCCCAAAATATTATTAACGGACTTCCTAATCAAATCTAAACCAGTTTTAATAATAAACAAAGAGACAAGAATACCGACATAAGCCTCTAAGCTAATATTAAACATCAAATAAATAACCGCAGAGGCCAACACAGAAATTGAAAGTACAGCATCATTGAACGCATCAGCGCCACTAGCAATAAGAGAATCCGAATGAATCTTTTTACCAGTCTTCTTTACATATAACCCAAGAATAAATTTAACAAAAATACCTGCGATAAGAACAATAAGAGTAATCGTATTATAATCTGGAGTTTCAGGCTGAATGATTTTTTTGATTGATTCGACAAAGGCAGTAATACCAGCATACAAAACTATTGCCGAGACAGTCAAAGAAGTCATATACTCCAGCCTACCATAACCATAAGGGTGCTTTTTGTCCGGAGCTTTACCAGCGAGTTTAGTGCCAATAATTGTAATAATACTAGAAAGCGCATCGCTTAAGTTGTTAATGGCGTCAGAAATAATCGCAATAGAATTAGAAAGAACACCTACAAAGGCCTTAAATCCTACTAAAATCAAATTAGCTACAATACTAAGAATACTAGTTTTGATTACGGTTTTTTCGCGAGATTTTTTCATAAAGTTATTATATCATTAATTAATTACTGTTTTTAGTTATAATATAAATATGCAAACCATCGCAAGTTTCCAGGAATTAAAAACCGAACTCGCCAAATATACCGACGACGAATATCGTATTTTTGCAATGAAAGGGATTCCTAGCGAAAGGCCATTTATTGGCGTAAGAATTCCAATAATTCGTAAAGTCGTAGCAATGATACCAAATGAAAAAATAGAAGAATTCTTATCAGAAGAGCCTATAGCCCTAGAAGAAGTACTAGCGCGAGGAATGATAATTTCGAGACTACCTTATAAAGAAATGTTAAAATGGTTTGATTCGCAAATTAGTTATATTGATAATTGGTGCACTTGCGATACTTTTTGCACCGGAATCAAAAAATCTATCAAAAAGCATCGCGAAGATCTATTTAATCTTAAAATTGAACCGCTCTTAAAAGACGAACTAGAGTTTCACGTAAGAGTCGGATTAGTACTTTTAAAATGTTATTATGTAGATTTTGATTATCTTGCAGTGATCTTTGATCGCGTGGAAGAATTAGCAACCAGGAAGGATTATTATATAAAGATGGCTATTGCCTGGCTCGTAGCGGAATGTTTTATTAAATACCCAGAAGAAACTATGGTATATCTAAAGATTTCTAGACTGCCAAAATGGACTTACAATAAAACTATTTCCAAAATTTGCGATTCTTATCGCGTAACCCCAGAGATGAAAGAAATATTAAAGAAAATGAGACGCTAAAATTTGCTTCATCACCTCTTGATTTTTATGACGCTAGTGCTATAATAAAAGTATGCAAACAAGGAGAGGTAGGCTATTTTTATTAGTGGTATTTTTCTCTGCGACGCTAGCCTTTTTGACTAACTGCAAAGTTTTTGCCGAAGACGAAATGAGTATCGAAATTTTACCTAATCCAGTAGAAATGGAATTATTACCAGGTCAAATCGGAGAAGAATCGCAGACTATTACAGCCTATACCTCAAATGCCGCCGGATATACAATAAGATTCCGTACTGCAGGTCAAAGTAGTGCCTTGATAAACACCGATGACGATAGCTATACTATCCCGACTTTTTCTCTACCAAGCGGAGAGGAGAGTATCCCCGCAGACGAATTAACCGACGGTTACGGCTATAGTATAGATAACGGAGAAAACTTCTTACCAGTGCCAGAACCATCGTTACACGCAACAACATTATTCAAAACCACGACTGCCGGCGGAAACACCCACGATCTCACTTTTGAGGCAAAAATACCAATGAATACTGCGGCGGGAGTTTATGAAAATACATTCATAATAGAAATAGTAGCGAATTTGGAACCCTGTGCGCAGCAAAGCATTTGTTATTTTGGAAATGGTGATGACGGAACCGGTACGATGGAAGACCAAACGCCGGTAGCATCAAACGACGACGTAATGTTGAGGCCGAGCAATTTTTCAAAGCCTGGATATGGGTTTGTAGGATGGAATACCGAGATTGATGGGACTGGAACAACTTATGGGCCGAGCCAGACGATTACAGTGGGGGATTTGTCGGAGGAAGGATTGCAGTTATATGCTAAATGGGTGCAATCTGAAGGAGATTTGCAAGGATGGAGAGGTTGCGAAACAATGAACGTTGGTGATGTGACGGCGCTCACGGATACGAGAGATGGCAATACTTATGCAGTGGCAAAATATGAGGATGGGAAGTGCTGGATGATGGAGAATTTGAGGCTTGATTTGTCGGATCCGGATGTGACGATTAGTGCACAAAATACTAATAAACCAACAAGTGATTTTATGACGGCCGCGAATACACATCCAGCTTCGTCAAATACTTTTTGTTCTGGGAATAATGCTGGTTGTGTGGACAGAGTGCTTTATAATACCAATAATATAAATCGTGAATTAACTCCGTCTTATAGTGCGAACAACTCTAGTAGTTCGTGGTATTCCTATGGAGCGTATTACAATTACTACACGGCAACGGCGGGGAATGGTGGGTATAGTTTAACTACGAGAGGTGCGCAAGTAAATGGTGATATTTGTCCGATGGGGTGGAGAATGCCTACAGCTTATACTAAGACCAATGATTTAGGGAATCTTGATACGAAATATGGAGGTACTGGTACATCCCAAAGTGAAGAGCCTTTAGGTTCCGTGGCTTCGGAGCGATGGCGAGCTTATCCGCTTAATTATATATATAGTGGCGAATATAGAGATGGGGCTGGCTATAATAGAGGAAACTCAACTGGAATGAACTCTGCTAGTAACTACACTGCAACATCAACATACAATTTATGGGTTAGAGCTGCTGGTGTAAGCATGACTGCCAATAATACATCGAAGTTACGTGGCCAGACGGTGCGTTGCTTGGCTAGAGATACTATAGACATAACAGGGAATGTTCATTATGAAGGCAATGGTGGGACTGGTACGGTAGCCGATCAAACGAATGTGAATTTCGCGACTGCTTTTGCTTCTAATAACCAATTTACGAGGGCAAATTATAAGTTCATGGGCTGGAATACTAATTCGAATGGGTCGGGTGTAGCTGTGTCAGAAGGAGGTGCACTTGACACAGCAGCGACTACACTGCATCTTTCGGACGGCGATACGATGACACTTTATGCGATTTGGCAACCGATTTATCGTGTGGTGTATGCTGGTAATGGAGCGAATGCGGGGTCGATGGCGAGCGTGACGCAAGAGGATGTACCAAATAGCTTTAACTTGATAACTTCAAATTATTCGAAGATTGGATACGGATTTGCAGGGTGGAGTGCTGATGCGAATGCTGGAACTAAATTGCTAAACCATGAGTCCGTGACGGTGTATGGGCCAAATCAAGTAGTGAAGCTAAACAATACATTTACTAGTAATGCAGATGCAAATAATCAGATTACGCTTTATGCGGTGTGGTTGCCGGCGGATACAACTGATACAATGCAAACATTTAGTAGCGCTCGTTGTGCTACTTTAAACACTGGAGAGTATTTGGCGCTTCGCGATGAACGAGATGGGGATGTGTATGCGGTGTCGAAACTAGCGGATGGACATTGCTGGATGACGGAGAATTTGAGACTGGATCCTTCGGCAGTGGCGTTTAGTACCGTTAATACGAATGGTCCGACTTCTAACTTTATCAATGAGGCACCTTTGTCGCAAGATTCTAATAGGCTTTGTAATACTGATAGCTCGGCTTGTATCGATCAGGTATTGTTTAATGCGAATGATATTAATAGAGGTAGCAGTATGACGCCTTCACCTAGTGATAACGGCACCATTTATTCCTGGTATAGTTATGGCGTGATGTATGGTTGGTACACTGCCACGGCGGGGAATGGCAATTATGATATGGCGAGTGGCAATGTGGCTGGGGATATCTGTCCAGCGGGATGGAGATTGCCGACCGGTGGTGGAAGTGGGGAATATGTGAGTTTAACGAATGCGGTGGGTGGAGCAAATAATATGGAAAAGAATAACAATTTGCTGGCATTTCCGAATAACTTTATCTATTCTGGTGATTACAATTATAATACTAGTGGCGGAAGAGGTACCTATGGTAGGTACTGGAGTGCGACGCCGAATGGCAAGGCGAAAGCATTCCGACTTGGAGTGGCGCAGTCTAACTGGGTGACGCCGGATGGTTCGTGGAACAAGTGGGATGCGTTTGCGGTGAGATGCATTGTGAAATGAGAATAAAATGAAAAGAGAATTAGTAATACATGGAATATATCGACATTTCAAAGGTAATTTATATATTGTGGAAGACGTAGCGATCGATTCAGAAACAGACGAACACTTGGTATTATATAGGGCGCTTTATGGAAAAGGATTATTATATGCGAGACCTTTAAAGATGTTTCTTAGTCCAGTTGACAGTAATAAATATCCTAACGCTAAACAAAAATGGCGATTCGAACTAATAGAAGGAAGTAAGCGTAATGAAGATTGAATACTTAGGACATGCATGTTTTCGGCTAGATAATGAGCTGGTAATTGATCCATACAAAGATGGGTCTGTACCGGGACTTCCGCCACTGCGCATTAAAGCAGCCAAAACTATTTGTTCGCATAAACATGCGGACCATAGTGGTAGAGAGTGCGTAGAGCCAGCTAATAATACATGTGGTTTTGATATCCGCGAAGTGCCGAGTTTTCATGATGATGCCGGCGGAACCTTGCGTGGGCCAAATACGATTTTTGTAATTACAAAGGGCGACGAAAAACTGGTACACCTAGGAGATTTGGGACATTTTCCAAATGACACCCAACTAGACGCGATTTCGGATGCGGATTACTTATTGATTCCTGTAGGTGGATATTACACGATCGATGCGGAAATGGCGGCAAAAATTTGCGAAGCTTGTCGGCCAAAATGCATAATTCCGATGCATTATCGGACGGCTAATTCTGGCTATGCCGAAATTGAGACCGTTGATAAATTCTTAGAACTAGCAAAAGAAAAAGGATTTCTTGACATCGTGAAAGTGATGTAAGGAAAAATTATTTGGCCTTATCAGTAATCGTGACGCCGCCAAAACCGCCAGCTGCGTCGATATAGATTGTGTATTTACCTTTTTCGGAGGCGGATTTGCGGTCATCGGAAATACCGCCAAAAATGAAACCAGATTTAAGTTCGACTTTGACATCTTCTGGGACTTTGATATCAATCCCACCAAAGAGAGCAAAAGCCTTAATTACAGTGTCTTTTTCAAATTTGGCATTTCGAAGATCTAGATTAACGCCACCAAAGATAGCGGAGACGTTAGAACCGGTAAAGACTTCGTCTTTATAAATGCGATCACTACCAGAAAAGGCGGCAAATTGAGAATCCATAGTTTTGCCATCTTTTGTAGCTTCGGCGACTTTCTTCGCGACTTCCTGGTCGTTTTTGCTATGAAAAATGCTTTTAATGATAATGGAGAGGCCGGCCGCAACAAGAAAGACTGCAAGAATCACTTTCCAAGCCACATCGTAGGAAAAGACGTCTTGAGCAGCCAAAAGCAAAATGACACCCACGGCGATAAAACCAAGACTCATAATTTTGTCTTTATCGGTGATAAGGCTGACGATACTTGGGATGATAATAAATAGAGTCCACCAGCCATCAAAAAAGATGTCAAGATTAAATAGTCCAAGGGCATTGCCGCCAAAAATAATGCCAAGGGCGATAATGGCGATACCCCAAATAATTGGTTTAATTTGTTTCATATTAAGTGCTCCTTTAAAATGAATTATAACACAGTTATTTTTTATTAGCTAAGAGGCGTGGGCGGATGATGAAGATAAAGATCCCGATTGATAGAGCAGTAACGATTTCGCAAATCATCTCGGCATACGAAACGGCTATTTCGGTTTGCTGAATAGATGTATTTGCACCGCTATTCGGAACAACAATATCTTCTTCGTCTTCCGGAATTAAATCTTTTAGATTTTTCATCATACTTTCGGGGATGTGGCCGATGACAAGGGCTTCGGCATTTTTGACTAGACTATAAGTATAATAAAGTGAATAATCTTCACCGAAAGTTTCTTGAGTGTACTTGGCGTCTGCAATAATAAGTGGTGCCAAAGCTTTAACTAGGAGCGATAAGTTAGTTCTAATAGTCTCAAGCTCTTCTGGCGAAATAGGTGGATCTCCGCCAAGCATCGCTTGGTAATCGCTATATTGTCCTACGTAATTGGCGAGGTGTGCAACAAAATCGTCAACGTCAGCGTCGGTAGCGGTACCTTTGATGATTCTGACGAGTTCTTGATAGGGCGGGAAATTAGAAAGGGCTTCTTCTAAATCTTCGCCATATCCACCCGTCATTAAATCCATGAAGGCGTTGATTGCCACCATGTATGGCAAACCTTTTTCGGTGTCACTCAGAAAATCCGTAAACTCGGATTGTTGATCGAGATGCCTGGTTTGATACATTTTCATGAGTTCAGATAACGGAGCTTTAACTTCAGAATCGAAATATTCACGAGTGAGGCCGTTTTTATTGACGAATGTAAGCCAATCGTCCATAAATTCGCGACCGTTTACAGTAGCAACTTCTTCAGTGAGGCCATCGTTATCTGAAAGAATGTTGATAGCCGTGGCAGGATTGGTAAGGTCGGCAATATTGACTACCGAAGTGGTAATGTTAAGATCGGCTGGGTGGATTTCTTCGTAAGTGCCGGTATTATAGAATCCCCACAGTTCTGGAAAAACATAGCCAAGTAACAAATCGTTACCATCTTTGACATCGTGAATATTAGTGTAGCCAGTTGCTACAGTGCTGGCTCTTGGTGCACCAAAGGTATAAACATAAAAATCGTCTGGTTCTATTTTGTAATTATTGATATTTTCGTTGATGGTTTTTGCAAACAAATCTATTACGGCGCCACCACGCGAATAACCAACTACCCATACTTTACAATTTGCAAGATTACGGCTCGACATGTATTGACTAAATCTATCTACGATAAAGCCAGCAGATTCAGAAAATCCGGCATGGTCGCCAGTCATGCCGACATTAAAATTAGAAAGCCATTCGGTCATGTAATTGTAGTTACGAGGTGCGACTACCACTAATTCTTGGCCGCTGTTTAAGGTTTTTCGCGCAATAGTAGTGCCCATAGAGTGACCATCGTCTTCCGAGGAAAGATCCCAACTTTGATAGTCAGAAAAACCGAGTTGATTTAGAAGGTCATAGAGCTTAGGATTAGGATTGGACGAGTCGTATGGATAGCCATCGTTCTGGTTTTCGTAGCCGGCAAGAGCAAGAGCATACGATACGGCGCGAAGTTTAGGGTGGTCACCAGGGGAGGGTTCTTCGAAATAAGAGTCACTGTAATTGATAGTACCAGTGGCGTCAAGCGCATCATAGACACTTTTCCATGGATTGTTTTCATCCTCGATAAAAGCATAGTATGGGTAAGTAACCGTGATTTCATCTGAACTTGTCGCAAAAGCTCTGACTACGAACGAGCCGGATGAACTTACGGTAATAAGTCCAGCAATTAAAATATATGTTATGGTTTTTAGTTGTGATTTAAAAAAATTAATAACTCGCACCTCTACTCCTTTATGTTTTTATTATAGCATAAGTAAGTTGAGTGTGCGAGTTAATATTATTATTATTTTAACTATTAAAGGCTATTGTCTTGTTCGTTATTTGACTTTTCGGACGGAGTTGTTGACTGGCTATCTTCGTCGCTTGGTTTATCGGGTGGAGTACCACCTTGACCGCCACCAGGAATCTCGGGCGGAGTACCGCTCGGCATCTGCATTGATTGCCCATTGTTATCATCTCCGGCGAGTTTAATATATGCGAAGAAGGCACCAGTTGAAATAACTGCACCAATCAAAACACCAATTGCAAAAATAATAATCCTTTCTTTTATGATGTCCTTCTTTTTGATATCTTCATTTTTCATAATTACTCCTTTCAGTTATTTTGTAAAACAATTATCATTTTTAATACTGAAAAGAGCCTTAAAATTAAGCCAAGATTATTTTCAGTTTCATTTGAGTTTGAAAAGACAAAATTATATTATAATTTAAACAAGGAAAAATATGAGAATATTATATGTAGAAGATGCGACTTTTCTAGCTGAAGCCGTGAAGCATAATTTAGAAAAACAGGGGATCGCGGTTGATCTAGTAGGTGATGGCGAAGCAGGGTTAGAAAACGCAATGAGTGATATTTATGATTGCGTAGTGCTTGATATTATGTTGCCGAAATTATCTGGTACGGATATTTTAAAACGAATGCGTGAAAAGAATGTGCAAACGCCAGTAATTATGTTGTCAGCATTGTCGGAAGTGGAGACGAAGATTAGTCACTTGGATCATGGAGCGGATGATTATTTAGCCAAACCATTTAAAACCGCTGAACTGGTGGCCAGAATTAAGGCTTTAGTGCGTCGTCCAAAAATCATTGACAACAAGAATGTGACTTATGGTGATTTAGTACTGGATAAAACTAATGCAACCCTGAACGGCCAACAATTAACAGCGAAGGAAATTGAAATTATCAGTGAGTTAATGAAGACTCCGGACGTGCTAGTGAGCAAAGAACATTTACTGGCAAAAGTTTGGGGAGAAAATGGACTGGGCGAGGATAATTATGTAGAATCCTATATGTCACGAATCCGCAAACTGTTAAAATCAGTTCATAGCAAAACTAGAATTGTGACCATTCGCGGTCTTGGGTATAAATTAACGGGTAAAGAAAATGTTTAAGAAATTACGCAACCGTATAATTATTATTACCATGGCTATCACAACTGTGGTTTTGGTGTTGTCTGGTGTTTTGATTATGCTGTTTTCGTCTGCCACGCGTCCAGAGCCTAGACCTATGTTAGAAATAAATATATCAAATTCAATGATTTACGACGATCAGGATTTAAAAGAATTTATTCATAACGATAGGGAAGAAGGTAGCAGGCGCCTGTTGATTACATTATTGTGTGTTGGTGCCATTATTGAAGTGGCAGTTTTTCTGATTATCTACTATACTTCGCAGAAAATAATCGAGCCGGTCGAAGAGTCTTATGATAAGCAAAAGATATTTATCGCTAATGCGTCGCATGAGTTAAAGACACCGCTCGCGATTATCCAGGCTAATATGGAAGCGCTTGAAGTCGATAAGAGTAATGAGAAATGGAAGGATAATATTGAAACCGAGATTAGTCACGCTAATAAACTGGTGCTTGATTTATTACAGCTTGCAAAAATGGACGCGGGGAGCGTTGACGCGACTAAACCTGAAGAAGTTGACTTGAAAAAGGAGATCGAAAAGCGAATAGAAATTTTTAAGCCAAAGTTTGCTGGGAAGATTAGTTTTGAGAATTCTACAAAAAATAGCGTCGTGCTTTTACCTAGACAAGATATTTTGCAGGTTTTAGATATTTTAATAGATAATGCAACAAAGTACGGTAATAAGAAAGTAACAATTGATTCAAGTGATGGTAAAATCATTATTTCTAACGATGGTGCGAAAATTCCAAAAGACGAGTCGGAAAAAGTATTTGACAGGTTTTATCAGACAGACAAGACTAAAGAAGGTTCTGGGCTTGGGCTTGCAATTGCAAAGGCAATTTGTGAGCGAAATGGTTGGGGAATTAAATGCGAAAGCGATAAACGATTGACTAGGTTTATTGTGGCTATCCATAGTTGCAATAAATAAACATGATATAATAGCGCTAAATAAAGAAAGGATTTTATGGAACAAGCTATTTGTCAAAGTTGTGCGATGCCGCTAACGTCGGATGATATGTTTGGTACGAATGCGGATGGGAGCGTGAATAAAGATTATTGTAAGTGGTGTTATGATAAAGGTGAGTTTTTGGATAATTGTACGATGGAGGAATATATTGAGAAGTGCGCGCAGTTTGGCGAGCAGGCGGGGATGACGAATGAGCAGATGAAGGAGTATTGCACGAAGGTGTTCCCGACGCTGAAGAGGTGGAAGAAAGATTAGCGCAACAAGTATTAAAAATGTACTTTCGGAGTTAGGATAAGAGTTTACTGATGTTTAACTTTTATTTCTTGCTCAGTCTTTTTTGCTAGAATCCATGCCACTATGGTGAATCCAATTATGATAACAGCAGGTATAGCGATGTTTGTTGCTTTTGCACTACCACCATCGCTAGTAAAAGTGCCGGTGTTAGGAACTGGGACGTCGCCATCGTCTTCGCCGGATTTTTCTTCTACGATTTTGAAGGTGGCTTTGGCACTTCCTGAATCTGGTTCTGTGAAATATGCTTCAAAGGAATGCTCGCCTAGTGCGAGGGTGTTTAGAAAACTTGCTGGAAGAGTGATAGTCTGGTTGTCTGGGTCTACCACGCAATCTGTACGCATGTCATGATACTCGCCATCAATGATGAGATTGCCTGTGCCGCAGAATGTTGTTACATCATTGTCGATTTTGAAGACTAATGGTTCTTCACTGCCGATGATATGTTCGCCACCGTCGCCTTCTAGTACTTCGTAAACTCGGCGGAAGGTTGCGTAGAAGGTTAAAGATTCTGTGCCGGGTGTTATTCTGAAGACATTGTCCTCTATCTGATCGGTGACTTCATGGCCGTCTAGTTCTAAATATACTAGTTCGTTGCCGGGTTCTGGTACGATTCCTACTTCTACATCAGTACCGCCAATGACGATGCTTGGCACATCCAGAGTACCGTTGCCCATAATGTATTTATAAACAGAAAGTTCGTGGCCGGCTCTTACGTAGGCGTCCATAGTGACGTCTCGGATCTCCTTGCCGGTTTCGGTGCCTTCATCGATAACGGCGAGGTCGAGGGTGACTGGCATATGTCGTTTCAAAACATCAACATCATCTTTTACCTCGAAGGTAACATAGATAAGAGTGTCACCAGCCTGAACATGGATGCCTTCGTCGCCGACAACATCATCGATGCAACCTGGAATATTCCAATCGAATTCGCCGGTTGACATGGAGTAGCAGAGGTGGCTGATGCCAGATGAATAGTCCATCCAGCTCATGTAGTGATTCAATTCTTCATCATCTTCACCGATGGGTGTGAAGTATCCGTGCATGGAATGGATGGTCATTTCGCGTGTCGCTTTTAGTCTTACGTCGACCAAGCGCTGGTCTGGTTCGGACGGGTCGATTTCGTCAAGATTGAGCGTGCCACCTTCTGCGGTGAAGTAGCTTTCAGCGGCGTGAGTTTGGGGGATATAAATGTGTGATGATAATAATACTGCTAGCATGAGGCATGCTGCAATTTTTAAGAATTTGTTTTTATGTTTATCCATTGAGGCTCCTTTAATTTTTTTGTTTGACCTTGTGCTTGTTTTGATTATATCACAAAACGGTTGTGGTTTGCAAGAAAAAGTGAATGCTGGAGAGGTAAGGTGAAATGGGACTGTCTTAGTGATAATTACATCAGGGATAGCAGATTTTAAGAGGGTTTTTGTTGCTAAGATTTTGAGGTAATACGGATTATTTTACAAAAATGGTGTTTTATGATATTATAATAATGTTTTTGATTGGTGGAAGATCAAATGTACATTACAAGAAAGGTTGGTGATGATGAATGCCAAGAAGTTACGAACTAGACTCATTGAAGTCTGCAAAACAGGACGCTTTTGAAAGAAAGCAGAGAGCTTGGGAAACTTATGCGGATTTGAGAGAACGTTGCAGCCATGCGCATGATGAAATGGAATCTGCCTGGCGGGAACGAGTTGCTGCTAGGGAGGAAATGAACTCTGAATTCGAAAGTATGCAACAAGCAAGGGAGCAGTCTGCACAGGTTTGGGATGAATATGGACGAATTCGTGATAACAATAATTACGAAATTGAACGTCTGCGAGCTGAGGCTAACTCCGAGCATCAGCAAATGATTGGATGCTTTGAGAGGGCGAGTGAATGTTACCAATTTGGTGATAAGGCTGAGGCGCCTTATTGGTCTCAGCAAGGACATGACCACAAGGAGCGTCGCGATGAACTGAACGAAGAAGTCCGAAGACTTTGCGAAGAGGTGAAGGTTGCGAAACAAGATGCCATGTGGCGAGCACCTAAAGTGGATGCTTCGGCATTCCACCGAGCAAAAGCGATTTTTGAAAGTGCTAAGGCTCGTCATGAAGCTGCTCAGTCGGAGTTCAAATGCCTTAAGGCGAAACGTGACCAAGCGAAGGCTAAATTCGACTTTGCTCAGGGAGAGTTCAAACGTGCTAAGGAAGCATTTCAGAAAAAGCTTGAAGAAGTGAAGGCTAACAACCAGCGTGAGCGTGATAGAATACTTGATAAAGCTGGTGTACACTATTCTGAGCGTAAAGACGCGAAAATCGTCAAAAAGCCAGATGGTACTACGCAGATTTATCATGGCGGAGTTGGTTCCGGTGATGGTTACGGACATGGACATACGACACTCGATCAGTTTGGTCGGAAGACGTATGACCGCGGAGCGTTTGAGGAGCATGGTGGGCAGAATTTTACCGAGGATGGTAAAAATACCTGTAAAACTCTGGCTGTAGGAACAGATTTGTTTGATGGCAAGCCTGCAAAAGTTCGTCGTCGCAGAGATGGTAAAACTGATGTTTTCTTCGTTGATTCTGGTAATTATGGTGATGGTCTTGGTCATGGCCATGTTGTGCTGGATAAGGATGATGGCACGGTTTATTATCGCGATAGATGGCAAGATAAAAGACAGGGACAGTATCTCATTGATAATACTAAAGACCCCCATACGAAGATTTGACCTTTCAATTTTTTAAGGCTAGCTCTTTGCTAGCCTTTTTGCTGTAAAAATGGTATAATATGATTAATCATGATGGAAAAGATTTCTGAAGAAGAATTGATGGAAATTCTCGAATCATATGGTGTTAATGGCGTGTCTTATATGACATCGAAACAGGTTACACCGGATTCGATGATTTATGTTTTTGTGGATGAAGAAGGTGCAAACTATGTTTTGTTTGTTGCCGATTATCTTGGTGGATACGAAGATTTGGATTTGCCGCATGATTTTGAGTTTGATGATGGATATCCTTATAGTAAGGTTTCTTTTCGTGCCGTTAGAGTTTTTTCTTATGTTGACGATGCGAAAAAGAAAGCAGAAAGCGATATAGATGAAAAGCATTATTGGACGAGGGCTAGTACCGGGGATGTTTGTATGTTGTTTGCGGTAGATGGGTTGAAGATATAAATAATGATTGGTGAAGAATTAGAGACATTTGGAGGCGCTTCAGAATATATATGAAACATGAAATGGGTTTGCAGCCAAAGTATTTTGACTATATAAAGAATGGGACTAAACGTATAGAACTACGACTTTTTGACGAGAAAAGACAGAGGATTAGGCTCGGGGATACTATTGAGTTTACTAATCCGGATGGAGAAAGACTTGCGGTGAGGGTGGTTGGGCTTCTCCGGTATGGATCGTTTGAGGATTTATTCAAGGATTATGATATTTCGATTTTGGCTGATGAGTCTATGACAAAACGGGAACTGCTTGATGTGTTGAATGGGTTTTATCCTTTGGAAAAGCAGCATGAGATGGGGGTTGTGGGGATTAGAGTGGAGGTGGTGTAGAGAGTGGTTGATGTAGAGTTTGATTTTACTTCCGATTCGCCAGGATATTGGGATAGGTTTTGGGAGAATAATGATGGATTGGGTGGAGGTGGCTCTGATCCGGACTCGGCGAGTGTGGTTTTGCAGAGGTATAATCAGGAACTTTGGAGCAAGGAACTGCCGAATGGGGAAAAGATGGAGCTGGCGCTTGGCGAGAATGGGAGTTTGTTGTGGAATGGGTTTCGATTTGGGAGCGATTCGATTATTACAAGTTTTCGGTATAAGAGGCAGAGGGCTTTGCTGGAGCAGGTGGCCGAATCGACGGATGATTATCGGGGATTTGTGGAGGATTTCTTGCATAAAACTTATACAATTGGCGGGGAGATTATCTTTCCGAAGCATGCGAGGAGTATTAATCAAGCGCGCGGAGTGAATCCTTTGATTTGCGATAGGTTTGATTTGACGCTGGAATGTATTCGGCGGTATTATGTGGGGGTTTCTAGCCTGCTTTATGAGGTATTGCGTGGCGATGGGCGGTTTTTTGATTTGTTTGGGGATTTTGTGTGCGATATGATGGATGAAACTCGGAAGAAATATGCGCGCTGCGAAATGAATCTCGAGAGTGCGAAGATGCGAAAACTAGATAGCCGATTATGGATTGAAGGGAATACTTCGATTGCCTATGGTCGGCTAGCGGGTGAAGAAGATGCGGATTTGTTCTCGCTAACGTTCTTCCCGGAAGAGATGAAACAAGCTTTAGAAATTCCAATTAATAAGGTAAGAAAAGCAGAGGTGCTTTGCGGAACCGGCAAACTAGGCGGAGTTTTAGAACGGGCTGTGAGTTTTCCGTATGCGCAACATATGTTGTCAGATGCGCCAGAAAGAAGAACGCATTATGGATCTGAAGAAGCTTTACGCGAAGCGGTGGAAAAAGTAGATTTTAAGAAAATCAAGACGCTAGGGAATTAATATTATTCGTCGCTTTTAAGGTCGTAATCTTCGGCGCCGATGCCGTAGCCAAGTTCGTAGGCCTCGCGTTGGTCGTCGTCGAGCTCTTCTAGGTCAACCGAAGAGCCAAAGCCGGAGTGGGGGAGCATATGATGCTCTCTATCAAAACGACCATCGTCAATGCCAAGAGCTTCATAATAGGAAGCGTCGTGGTAGCCGTCGTCATCACTACTTTCTTCGTCGTCTAAATCGTCGTCAAGGTCGTCGTCATAATTATCTTCGTCATCAGAATCATAGCCATCATCATACAGTTCGTCATCTTCTTTATCGAGGCCATAATTCTCGTCATCGTATTCGTCAAAGTCGTCCATGCGTTCATTATAGCACGCACTACATGTATAGCGTGATGGGAAAGTAGTTTATCGTTTTAGGCCGACAGATAAGCCGGAAGAGATGGAAGAGAAAATTAAAGACTTATTATAAACTGCGTCATTATGAGAATGTTATAATGAGCTTATGAATATTTTGAAATTTGCGAGAGAGATAATCAAATTAGAACGTTGGCAATGGGTTGGAATTATGATGCTTTTGATTGTTTTTGCGGGATTCTTTGGATGGCTCTATGAATTTATTTTTTATTATTTCGATGGCGGCACGGGGGAGTTTTATATGCAGGGCGGCAATTTTTTGCCGTGGATAAATATCTATGCGATTGGTGCGATATTGATCGTGTCAGCTTGTTGGAGGATTCGCAAGCATCCATGGGCAGTGTTTTTATTGTCGATGGTTATAGCCGGAATTGTGGAATTTGTCGGCGGTTGGTTGGTTTATACGATCGGAAACGGAACACGCTATTGGGATTACGATACGGAAATTCTGAATTTTGGTAATATCGAAGGCTTCGTATGTTTAAGAAGTGTATTAATCTTTGGTTTTTCGGCACTGTTTTTGATATATGTAGTGCTTCCAGCAGCGATTTATTTATCACGTAAATTATCGAAAAAAGCTTTTTTAACACTCGCGATTTCATTATTTACAATCGTAATGGTAGATGAAGTTTATAATCTGCTAGCATCGAAGTTTTTTGATTGGCCCGACGCGATGGACTTTTATAAATCGCTTGGATGGAAATATTTAATAAAATAAAAATCCCGAAATTATTCGGGATCGCGGTATAAAGTTCAATCGTTCCAGAGCCGAATAGCTCTTTCTTTCAACGATTTATCAGACTCCCCCTTAAGGGGCTTCAAAGTCGGGGTTTTATAGTTGCATTCCAGGCACTGTACGAGCGCATATCTGATTTTAGAATTACCCATATTGGGTAGCCCTCGCTTTAATTTGGCCTTCCCACCGCACTTCGGGCAGGGTCTCAACATCTCTGCCATTATTTTCACCTCCCTCCTTCATATATGGCATCTTCATATTATACCACACTTATCATATTATGTCAATGCCACATCAAACCTATGCTATAATAGTATTAAGTAAAAAAGGAGCAAGATGGCAAAAGTGTTTTACTCAAAAGAAATCTCACCAAAAGCCTTATTAGAAATCTATAAAGCTCTAGGCGTAGAACTAAAAGGTAAAATCGGCATCAAAGTATCTACCGGCGAAAAGGGCGCCAAAGGTTTTTTGAAGGCAGATTTAATTGGTCCATTCGTAAAATCATTAAACGGCACCATTGTGGAATGTAACACTGCCTATCCGGGCGCTAGAAACGACGCAAAAGAGCACATGAAAGTTGCCGAAGAACACGGCTTCACCAGTTTTGCCGACGTAGACATCATGGACTCCGAAGGCGAAATCAAAATAACAGTCAACAAGGGCAAACATCTCAAATACGATTTACTCGGTTCGCACTTTGATAACTACGATGCATTCGTGAATTTAGCGCATGGCAAAGGCCATATGATGGGTGGCTTTGGCGCCAACCTCAAAAACCAATCCATCGGTTTTGCCTCTAGGAATGGCAAAGCCTACATCCACTCCTGCGGCCAAACCGAAGACCCAGACGAGTGTTGGAACTCAAAACACGAACAAATTGACTTTATCGAATCGATGGCCGAAGCCGCCACGGCTGTCGCCGACTATTTAGAATCACAAAACAAACCAATTGTATATATTACAGTTATGAATGCAATTTCCACTTCCTGCGATTGTGACGAAAATCAAGATGACCCAGTAATGGAAGATTTAGGAATTGTCGCATCACTGGATCCAGTCGCAAATGACCAAGCCTTTATCGATATGATTTGGGCTTCAAAAGATCCTGGTGTAGCTAAAATGAAAGAGAGAATCGATTCAAGACTCGGTCGCGAAATACTGCCATACGCCGAATCATTAGGACTTGGCAGTACAAAATATGAACTCATAGAAATCTTGTGATATAATCATAAGCAGCATGGGCAAAATTACTAAATACTTGAATCAGTTAATTATTGGTAATGTTTTTGATAACCCAGAAATATTAGAGAAATACTCCACTGATCATTCTGCCCTCAAAATTAAACCAAAATTTGTTGTTTTTCCAGAATCCACCGATGATATACGCAAATTAATGAGATTTTTTAATCAAATCGCCGCAAAAGACATCAAAGTTGCATTGACTACTCGTGGCGGCGGTCACGATGAAAACGGAGCCGCCCTTAGTAGCGACGTGATAATATCCACCGAAAAACTCAATCAATTATTAGAAATTGACCCCAGAGAAAGATTAGTGCGCGTTCAAGCCGGTATCACACTAAAAGAACTAAATACCGCCCTTTCAGTATCTGGCTTACATATTCCCATAGATGGCCGCAACGACGAAACCATCGGTGGACTAATTTCCAACAATCTCACCGATGAATGTGCGCATAAATACGGCGGTATCCAAAAATACGTCGAACGCATTGAAGTAGTTTTAGCCAACGGCGAATGTTTGCAAACCGAACGCCTCCGCAAATATGCCGTTGCCAAAAAAGCCGTAGAAAAATCCCTCGAAGGGCATTTGTATCAAAAAATTTCAAAGCTTATCAAAGATAACTCTGAATTAATTAAAAATCTAAAAACCTCAAAGAATCTAGCCGGATATCCAGGCATTAAAGACGCTCCAAAACGCGAAACACTAGATTTGATGCCGTTATTCTTCGGCGCTGAAGGTACACTTGGCATAATTTCTGAAGTAATTTTGCGTGCCATTCCACTTCGCAAACGTCCAGAACGCGTTATTGCCACATTTAAAGATATCGACCAGGCCGTAAAATATGCCGAAGCTATCGACCCGCTTAAACCACGCAAGTTAAACATTTTTGACCTTAAGATTATTATGGAGGCTCGCGAATCTGGTAAAAATCTAGATGGCGTCATCAAAAAACTTGAGGATGGATTCGTAGTCTTTGCGAGCTTTGACGAACATGCTGCCCGAAATCTTAAAAAAATTAAGAACCTGGATGGCGAAATTCCTCGCAATACTAAATTTGTTTTTGAATCTAGAAATGATCGCCCTACATTAAATGAATTTGAAAATGCCTTGAACAGCTATCTAAACCAAACTAAAAACGGCGAACGCGTACCAATCCTCACTAATTTTTATCTACCAAGACAAAATCTCAAAGCCTTTCTGGAAGATTTGGAACTACTCGAAAAAAAGCTCGACTTAAAACTAGAATTATACGGTTCGCTTGGCACTTCAATTTTTAATCTTCGCCCTAAATTTAATTTAGAAGAAGAAGATTTCAATAAAAAAGCTACTATGTTTTTGCGTGCCGGCGCCTACATTATTAGTCGCCAAGGCGGAGAACTCACTAGTGGTGCACCAGAAGGTCGCCTTAAAGCCGTGGTTACTTCTACTACTTTGCTTGAACCAGAAATCAAATTATACAACGAAATCAAACAATTATTCGATCAAAACAACATTTTAAATCCAAATGTTAAACTCGGTGCCGATTCAAAATACACCCTTACTCATTTTCGTGATACCAACCAGCCAAAGATTATGATATAATATATATAATATATAGGAGATTTTATGAAAACTAAGTTGAAAAAACTTTCTGATTCGCGTGTATCAATCACCGTTACCCTTGACGCCGCTGATTTAAAACCAGCTCGCGAAAAAGCCCTAGCAAAACTAGCAAAAGAAATTAAAGTTGAAGGTTTCCGCCAAGGAAAAGTCCCAGTAGAAGTAGCAAAAAAATTCATTCCCGAAAACGACCTTAACGCCGAAACAATCGACCTCGCCGTACGCACTACAGTTATTGAAGCATTTAAAAAAGAAGAAAAATCCCCACTTGTTTTACCAAGCGTAAATGTCACTAAATACGTACCAGGCGAAATGGCTGAATTCACAGCCGAAGCCGACATTATTCCGGAAATCAAACTAGGCGACTACAAAAAACTTGGCCTCAAGAAACCAGAAGTAAAAGTTTCCGCTAAAGAAATAAATGATGTTTTAAATAACTTAGCCGAGTCATTTGCCGAGAAAAAAGTTACTAAACGTCCAGCCAAACTCGGCGACGAAGTCGTAATTGATTTTGTCGGTAAAAAAGACGGCGAAGCATTTAAAGGTGGCTCCGCCAAAGATTACAAATTAATTTTAGGTTCTAAATCATTTATACCAGGCTTCGAAGACGGCATCGTTGGCCATGAGCCCGGCGATAAGTTTGATTTGAAACTCACATTTCCAAAAGATTACGGCGTCAAAGACCTCGCTGGTGCGAAAACCGTTTTCGAAGTTTTAGTCAAACAAATCAACGAAGTCAATAAAGCAAAAATTGACGATGAAATGGCTAAAAAATGTGGCCCATTCAAAACTCTTGCCGAGCTCAAAAAAGATATTGAAAAAAATCTTAAAGCCCAAAACGAACATCGCGTCAACGAAAAATACAAAGACGATTTATTAAATGAAATTATCAAAAAATCTAAAATTCCTGCTCCTGAAATTTTGATTGACGACCAAATGCGCGCCATTCAAGACGATATGACCAGGAATGCTACTTCTCAAGGAATGAGCTTAGACGAATTAATCAAAGCCAGCGGTGAAACCAAAGAAAACTGGGAAAAACAGGCTAGAAAAGCCGCCGAAACCCGCGTCAAAGCATCGCTCGCTCTTCAAACTATTGCCGTAGATAACAAAATCACCGTTTCCGATGATTTAGTTAACGCTAAAATCGCCGAACTTCGTGAAGTTTATAAAAATTCACCTGAAGCGATCAAAAGCCTTAAAGACCCAAATGTTAAAATGGACATTAAAAATAGAATGATAATCGAAGAAACATTAAACTATCTTGTAAAGACTAATAAATAATATTTTAAAAAAATAAACATAAAGCTTTTTATGTGTTATAATTAAAGCATAAGAAGTGAGATTAATATGCGATTATTAAAAGTATTTAGAATGCACTATATATTATATATAATTCTTTTTGTTGCCATATTTAATATAGCTACCAGCGCCAACTCTTCTGCTCTTACCTATCAAAAAAACGTTAATGTTCAATTCACTTTTGGTCCTACTCTAAATATAACTCTTTCTTCTGCGGATTTAATTATTCCAAATCTTGCTCCAGGCACTTACGACGATTCAAATATTATTACGGTAAATGTAGAAACTAATGCGACTTATGGGTATACTTTATCTGCTGCTACTGGTAATGGCAGTACTTACACTAATACGGATTTAGTAAATAGTAGCGATAGTGATGCTACTACTAAAAAATTTACTAGTCTAGCTACTACCGCCAGTTACGCTTCTATGGCTTCGGCCAATGATAATTATTGGGGATATTCATATTCTTCAGATAACGGTAGTACTTGGGCTAATTATTCAGGTTTACCGTACTGCGCTCCAGTAGACAATGAATGCACACGAGGCACCGCCCTCATTTCCACGACCAACGCTGCAGAGAGTAATTCAATCAAATTTAAGATTGGCGCCAAAGCCTCTAGCGATAAACCTGCTGGTACCTACAAAAATGTCATAAATTTCTTTGCTGTGGCTGTACCAGAACCAGTAACATTTACTAGCGCATATTTTGATGCCGGCAAAACAATGCAGGATGGTTTTTATAAACTCCAAGATATGTCTAGTAGTATCTGCGATGCTGTAGAAGTTTATAACGAAGAAAGTCAAACTCAGGTCATAGATACAAGGGACGGTAAAATATATTGGATCGCAAAGATACTAGATAAGGATTCGAATCCGGGATATCTCGATTACGATAGTCACTGTTGGATGACGCAAAATCTAGATTTAGATTTAGACAAAGAAGCTGAACTTACATCACTTGACACCGATCTAAACCAATACGGCACCGATGCATATAATTCTACGAATGGCTATAGTAATTCAAACGGAGTTATATCATGGAATCCCGATGATTCAACTGTAGAATCATCAAGAATAGTCAACGGCTCTATCCCGGATTGGAAGGAAACATTCGGGCCCCAATCATTTGATGTTGGAGATTATTACGAAAAAGATAACACATCAAACACAACATGCAATTATTTAGTAGCTACTTGCGAAAACTTTTCTGACGAACCTTTTTCTTCAAACGGTACGCATGGATCCGTAGGGAACTACTATAACTGGAACGCCGCAGTAGCGTCAAACGATACATCTTCATACAATACAGCTACCACGGGAAGCGAAGATACTCCGCAAAACTCTATTTGCCCCAAAGGCTGGAAACTTCCAAGTTATTATTTAGGATCATTGTTTGGAGAGTGGTCATATATAATGGGCTCTGAACAAACAAAATACCCAATTACGAATAATTATTATAATTTCGCGCCAATATACCTCGTACGTGGCGGGGCAATTCGCGGACAAACCATGGTTGCAGGTTTATATGCCCCACCAGCCACTCTAAATAATGCCGGGCGTAATGCTAATTACTGGACGACAATACTCGATAGTTATTCAACTCAAGATCAACGTCCAGAAAGTATCCAACCCACGAATCTTTCCTATAATTATCGAAACGGAGCAAGAGGACCTAGTAGCTATAGATTCTACGCCCAATCCGTGCGTTGTCTAGCAAGATAGATAAATTATTTAAATTTATTCTTGACAAAAATATTTTTCTAGAAGTATAATAAAACGGTAATCATTCAACAACACTTCGTCGGGTCAAAACGCCCAGGAGTGAAAATGGCATCGTAAGGTGTTCGACTCTTGAGCCATTCGGCGAAATTGTTGGATGATTACACCCTTGCGGTGCCATTTGCGCATATCCTAAAAAATGGCACCGCAAGGGTGTAATCATATCAACTATTTAATGTGCAATATAATATTACGACATAATAATACAATAAGCAAATATTATTAGACATTTTAGGCTAAGTGTGATATAATCATTTAAAGAGTTTCAGCTTGATTAATATTGCTGTAAAAAATCAAGCAAATATATTAATAATAAAAGGGAGCATTTTAATGCCAACTATTAATCAGTTGATTCGTAAGCCTCGTAAAAAAGGCGCGAAAAAATCAAAATCCCCAGCTTTAGGGTCTATTATTAATACCCTAAAAACCAAGCGCTACGAAAAAGCTGCGCCTTTGAAGCGTGGGGTATGTATTAAAGTTACTACTAAAACACCAAAGAAACCAAACTCCGCTATGCGTAAAGTTGCACGTGTACGCCTTACCAATGGTCAAGAAGTATGGGCCTACATTGGCGGCGAAGGTCACAACCTTCAAGAGCATGCTGTAGTATTAGTACGCGGTGGTCGTGTGCCAGATTTACCTGGTGTTCGCTATCATATCGTTCGCGGCACACTTGACCTTCAGGGTGTTCAAGGTCGCAAACAAGGCCGTTCTAAATACGGCGCCAAAAAGGAGGGTAAGTAATTATGCCACGCAAAACTACTAAATCCTTAACTCGTAAAGTTAATCCAGATCGCAAATACCAATCAATGCTAGTCCAAAGGTTAATAAATAAATCCATGTTGGACGGCAAAAAACAAGTTGCAGAACGCGCTGTATATTCTGCTATCGAAGGTGCAGCTAAAAAACTTGGTAGCGAAAATCCGGTCGAAGTACTAGAAAAAGCAATTGCTAACATCAGCCCTGATTTTGAAGTAAAATCTCGTCGCGTCGGTGGCGCAAACTACCAGATTCCTTTCCCAATCTCTGGCCATCGCCAACTTCATTTCGCGTTTTCTTGGCTCGTGCAATCTGCTCGCGCTAGAAGCGGTATGCCATATACTAAGCGCCTAGAAGCCGAAATCGTCGATGCTTACAATGAAACCGGTGCCGCTTTCAAGAAGAAAGAAGATTGTCACCGTATGGCCGAAGCCAACCGCGCCTTCGCACACTTCGCAAGATAGCAACAAGAAAAGTATCTTTGAGGACCATAAGCTTGGTCGAACGGCCTTGAGTGTGTCCAAAAAGATACTTTTTTGTTGCTTTATAGTAAACTGTGTTATAATAGACATAAGTATGTTGGAGGAGGTAAAATGGTAAAAGTCGCAATTAATGGTTTTGGCAGAATTGGGCGTTGCGCCCTCAAAATTTTGCTCGAACGTCACGACGTCCAAGTTGTAGCCATTAATGATCCTGGCGACATTAAAACCTTAGCGTATTTATTAAAACATGATTCTTCATACGGGACCTACGATAAAAGAATTACCGCCACCGAAAAATCAATTATAATCAACACCCGCGAAATTCCAGTTTTTTCGGAGAAAGAACCAATCAATTTACCATGGAAAAAGCTTGACGTAGATGTAGTGATTGAATGTACTGGTTTCTTTACAAAGCCAGAAGATGCTCGCGCTCATATTACCGCAGGAGCCAAAAAAGTTGTTATTTCTGCACCAGCCAAAGGCGAAGGCGCCAAAACCGTAGTAATTGGCGTAAACGAAGACATCGTAGATAAAAATGACATAATCATCTCCAACGCGTCTTGTACAACCAACTGTATCGCGCCAATCATGAAAATACTAGAAGACGAACTCGGTGTAGAAAAAGCTATGATGACGACTATTCATTCGTACACCGGCTCACAAAAGCTTCTTGACGGTTCCGCCAAAGATTTACGAGAAGGTCGTTCGGCCGCCGAAAACATCGTACCGACCACCACCGGAGCATCAAAAGCTGCAGCGCTTACTATCCCAACACTTAAAAACAAATTCAACGGTCTTTCTGTTCGCGTTCCTACGCCGGTAGTTTCACTTTCTGATATTACTGCCATCGTCAAACGAAATACCACTAAAGAAGAATTAATCAAAATTTTTCAAAAAGCCGCAAAAGAACCATACTACCAGGGAATTGTTGGCGTTACTGAAGAAGAACTTGTTTCATCCGATTTTATCGGTAATCCACATTCTTGCATCGTAGATTTACCACTAACAGACGTCGTAGACGGCAATATGATTAAAATTGTTGCGTGGTATGACAATGAATGGGGCTATTCAAATCGCCTAGTTGAACTAGCCGTAGATTTCGGAAAGGAAATATAATGGACGTATATATTGGCTCAGATTATCGTGGATTTGAAAAGAAAAACCAACTCTTAAAAAGCCTTCCGGCTACTGATTATAATATTATTGATGTTGGTGCCTACTCATATCACGAAGGCGACGATTTTAACGATCCAGCTATAGCCGTCGCTAGGAATGTTCGAAAGGATCGCGACAGCAAAGGTATTTTGATTTGCGATTCTGCTCATGGCGTTACAATGCAAGCAAATCGGTTTAAAGGCGTACGAGCTGCGCATTGCGAAAACGAAGAATCCGCCATACTTGCTCGCGAACACGACGATGCGAATGTCCTATGCTTATCCGCTCATTTCCTCGATGAAGAAACTATGAAAAAAATAATTCTAACATTCTTAGAAACTAAATTTTCAAACTTAGAGCGCCGCGTAAGGCGAATTAATCGCTTAGACGAAAGGGAGGATTATGATTAGAACCGTTTCAATCGTTCCAACAATTTTGACCGACAATAAACAAGATTACCGCACACAAATTGAGCGTATCAATGTTTTCACGCGTCGCGTACAGATAGATGTTTCAGATGGGACACTCGCTCCAACTCCGACACTAGATATAACCAACATTTGGTGGCCAAAAAACTGGGAGGCCGATTTGCATATCATGTCAAAAAACCCTTCTACTCTCTTAGACACTATTTTAAAACTCAATCCATCACTCTGTATTTTTCATGCCGAAGCCGAAGAAGATTTATTACCAAGTTTCCAAACCTTAAAAAACGCTGGAATTAAAGTAGGCGTAGCAATTCTTCCTTCGACCTTCCCCGGGAATATCAAGCCATACATTGACGCGGCCGACCATGCCTTAATCTTTGCTGGTCAACTCGGCGTTCAGGGCTCACCAGCAGACTTAATGCAAATGGAAAAAATTCCACTCGTTCGCAATATGAAACCAGAAATCGAAATTAGCTGGGATGGCGGAGCGAATATTACAAATGTTCGCGCTCTCGCACATGCAGATTTAGATGTTATTAATGTTGGTTCGGCAATTTCAAACGCACCAGATCCAGCTGAGGCCTTTCAATCTCTTGTTGCCGAGATAGACAAAAATGGGGTAGTTTTATAATGGCAAGAATCGTTTCGTTGGGAAGCGCTCTTCAAGACATTTATTTCATAGATCGCGATGATCTAGTTTCTACAGCCATCGGAAAAGAAGCGATTTTCGGAAAAATACTAGTTGGTTCAAAAGTCGATATTGATAAAATATCTTATGAAGTCGGCGGTGGCGGCATTAACTCCGCTATCACTTTTTCACGTCATGGTCACGAAGTAGTTTTAATGAGCAATATTGCTAAAGATTCAGCCGGCTCAGCAATTACTAAAAAACTGAATCAGGAATCTATAGACGATAGCTATATTAACGTATTAGAACGTAAAACCACTGGTACTTCTGTAATCTTACTTAACGAAAAAAATGGCGAACGTACAATCTTAACATATCGCGGTGCCAGCGAACAATTCGGCAATTTCAGTGAAAAAGATTTAGACTTAATCAATCCAGATTGGCTGTATATCACTACATTAAGAGGCGATCTAGAAACACTGAAACGTTTTCTAAAAAAAGCCAAAGAACAAAATATTAAAGTAATGCTTAATCCCGGCGTCAAAGAATTGGAAAACGTCAAAGAATTAACTAAACTATTTGAATACATTGATGTTTTAAATGTTAACAAAAACGAGGCAATGCAAATTGTTCCTGGAGTTACTTTACTCGAACTAGTATACCGTCTGAATAATTACATAAATACCGTTATAGTTACAGACGGCACAATGGGTGGAATCGCAACTGATAGCACCGAAACATATCGTTTTGGCATTTACGAAGATTTAAAAGTTAAAGACGCGACTGGAGCAGGTGATGCGTTCGGATCAGGCTTCTTGGCCCACCTCGCTTCAGGAAAATCTTTTAAAAACTCTTTAATCTTCGCATCTGCCAACTCGACGTCAGTAATTACTAAAATCGGTGCTAATAAAGGAATACTAACTGGCTCGGAGAAACTACACCCAATGCCAATTCAAAAAGTCTAAGGAGGAACATGACACAAGCATATGACGAAATATTAAGAAAACTAACCATCGAAGATCTAGAGCGCGCTAATGCCTACGCCAAAGATTTAACTATGGGTCTACAAATCATTCGCTCATTTCCACAAGGTGTCACAATTTTTGGCTCCGCAAGGCTACCGCAAGATAACAAATATTGTAAACTTGCGTATCAATTGGGCGAATTACTCGCCGAAAACGGCCACGCAGTAATAACCGGTGGAGGCCCTGGCATTATGGAGGCAGCTTCACGTGGCTCATACGAAATCGGTGGTCGTACAATTGGCCTCAATATCAAATTAATTCACGAACAGCACCCAAATCCATATCTAACAGACAGTATTACTTTTGAGTACTTCTTTGCCAGAAAAGTCTCACTCGCCATGGCGGCAAAGGTTTTCGTGTTTTTCCCAGGCGGTTTTGGCACCATGGATGAAATAGCCGAAATATTGTGCCTAATGCAAGAAAATAAAATGCCAAAAATGCCAGTATTTTTAATTGGCGAAGATTTTTGGGAAAATTTCAGTAAAGCTATCGAAACAATGGTAGAGCATAAAATGGTAAACACTGAAGACACTAAAATTTTTGAAATAACTGACGACATTAAGAAAGTAGTTGAAGCTGCGAATAAAATCGGTCACCCCAAAGTATCAGAAAACTATTACGATGGCTTTAGAGAGGCTCGCGAACTCGGTAAAATATTATAATTATCTAAATGGATTGGCAAGACCAAGTCTTGAATTCGTATCCGCAATACGAATTAATTCATTATATTTCGCAATCCTATCTGTACGGGAAAGAGAACCGGTCTTTATTTGATCGGTGCCAAGGCCAACAGCAAGATGTGCAATTGAAACATCTTCCGTTTCGCCGGAACGATGCGACATTACAGTTTTATAACCTGCTTTTTTCGCAATCAAAACTGCATCGATAGTTTCCGATAATGTACCAATTTGATTTGGCTTAATTAAAATCGCATTAGCAATTCTATTTTCAATACCTTTTATCAATAATTTGGCGTTAGTCACAAATAAATCATCTCCAACCAACTGGATATTGGAACCTAAACGATCCGTCATCTTTCTCCAACTAATCCAATCATTTTCAGCTAAGCCGTCTTCAATTGAAAGAACAGGATAATTGCGCGTAATCCAATCATACCAATCAATCAAATCATCCGCGGTTTTCTGTTCGCCACTAGTCTTTAATTTATAACTACCATTTTCATAGAATTCACTTGCCGCAATATCCATCGCAATTGCGATATCGTCGCCAAATACATAGCCAGCTTTTTCAACTGCCAATTTAATACATTCTAGTGGTTCATTGTTACCGCCTTTTACTCTTGGCGCATATCCACCTTCATCACCAACCGTAGTAGGATAACCACGTTCTTTTAAAACACTCTTGAGCGCATGAAACACTTCTGCGCCATATCGCACTGCCTCGGCTATATTTTCAGCCCCTATCGGAATAATCATATATTCTTGAAAATCTGTAGCCCAATCTGCATGCTCACCACCGTTCATTACATTCATCATCGGCATCGGAATTGACATCTCTTTAGACCTGCCAGATAACTCAGCAATATATTGATAAAAAGGCATTCTATTAGCTTTCGCGTTAGCCTTAGCGTTTGCTAAAGAAACCGCCAAGATTGCATTTGCGCCAAGACGAGTTTTATTTAACGTACCATCAAGATCACACATCAGTTTATCGACCGTAGTTTGCTCTGAGTCATTTCCGACCAAAACATCCCGAATAGAAGAATTAACATTCCAGATTGCCTTTAATACACTTTTACCACCATAGTATTCATCATTATCATCTCTTAATTCTAATGCTTCGCCTGAACCAGTGGATGCTCCGGACGGCACAATTGCTCGACCAAAACCACCGCCCTCTAACCAAACTTCAGCTTCAACTGTAGGATTTCCTCTAGAATCTAAAACTTGCCTTGCTCTAACATTTGAAATCGTAAAACTTTTCATAAGCCTATTGTATCACAATAAATTATGCTATAATAAACATAAGATTTATTAATCAAGGAGTTATTATGGATCAAAACAAAGGGGAAACACCAAATCCTCTCAATCCTACTGCAACACCGAGGCCCACTCCAGTGGCAAAACCTGTTGCTTCTACACAACCAACACCGGTTACGCGACCAATACCGGTTGCAGAGTCAGTACCAAATCAAACCATAAACCCAATTGAGCGTCCGATGAAACAGGCAGAACAATCTGCACCTGTCAAACCGAAAAAGAAAATATGGCCAATCGTAGCTATTATTATCTGTTTGTTCTTAGCAGTCGGCTGCGGAGTGACAGCAGTTCTTCTCAGCCTTAATGCTAATAAAAGTAACGCTGTCACGGCAGCGATCGCTAAATTGATCAATGGCGAAGCGCCAGCCAATGTTGCGGTTAATGGCGATATAACAATTGACATTAATAACCAAGAATCACCAGTCAAATCCGTAGCTATCAACTTAAAATCCGAGGTTATTCCTAGCTCATTAATTAATTCGTCGGTTGCAAACATTACATTTACCACCCAAAGCGGTACCGATATGGCGTTCGAACTAAACGAAGTTTACGCATCAAATAGTGATATATATTTCAAAATCAATAACAATACCGACAATACGGTTATTGACTGTGATAGCGAGACCGAAGAGGAATGTACAACAGAAAATAGTGATACAACGTCGGCAGAACAAGCAGCTGTATTTGCAATCGTAGACGCGATAGATGACGAATGGTTAAAAATTTCAACCAACGAAATAACCGAAACCGTCAATAGTACCATCCCGTCCAACAGTATCAATTGTCTAGCAGATTTAGCAAACAATCTAAAAACTAATAACAATAGCATCGCTAAAGCTTATAATGACAATCAATTTATTATTTCGACTACTGAAAACATACCAGTAACTAGCAAAAGATACCCAGTATATTTAATTACATTTGACAAAGAAAAACTAGGCAACTTCCTAAATGCCACAAATGAAGCATCAATCGTTGAAGATTTATCGTCTTGCTTAGATCAGGAAGTTTCTATAAATTCCGACAATATACTGGATAATCTAAAAAAACTACCAAAAGTTTATACCGAAATTGATAATGACAACAATTTCGCTCGTATCTTTACAACAAGCGAAATAGGCGAGGAAGCTTCAGTAATAATTGATTTAAGCTTTGACTATCCAACCAACGTCAACGTCTCAGAACCAACCGAATACCGCAATTTCAGCGATGTTATACAAGAAATCTTTAGCGGTATGTTTACCTACGACGAAACAGACGTTGTAGAAATAGAAGAATAGGCCTCTACTTGACTTTTTAGCGTAAGTGTGATATAATAAAAAAATGAATGAGGCGCTTAAACAAAAACTATCTAAACTCCCGGCCTCACCGGGAGTTTATTTTCATAAAAATTCTTCTGGAGAAATCATCTATGTAGGAAAAGCTGCGGTCTTAAAAAATCGCGTACGTCAATATTTTCAAAATACCAAAAAAGATCCCAAAACCACAGCCCTAGTCGCTGAAATTTACGATACTGACTGGATAGTCGTTGATACGGAAATGGATGCTTTATTCTTAGAATCCGAAATGATTAAACGATACATGCCTAAATGGAATATATTACTCCGAGACGACAAAACCGTATCATATGTCCGGATAGATATGAAATCAGAAGTTCCATATGTCTCATTTACGCGCAACCCCATAGACGACAAAGCGACATATGTCGGACCATTTTATGGAAAATCTTCCATCGAAAAAGCCGTACGAATTCTGCGACATATTTTCCCATATTACGACAAGCCATATACCGGAAAAAAATCCCTAAACACCGACCTTAATTTAACACCAGGGATCGAAGTTGGTAAAACAACCGCAAAAGACTACAAAAGAAACCTTAAAAAACTAATTCGCTACCTAGAAGGAGATCGCGAAAAAATCCTCAGAGAATTAGAAAAAACAATGCACGACGAATCTGCCAAAGGGAATTATGAACTAGCTGCCGAAGCCAGAGACCAATTATTCGGCCTAAAAGAATTAAAGAAAAAAATCGTCTTTTCTAATAAAGAATTTCTGGATATTTCATCCGACCAGGCCTTAAAACAACTCCAAGAATTACTAGGTCTTAAAGAGCCACCCCGTCGCATCGAAGGTTACGATATATCACATCAATCCGGCAAGAATACCGTAGGCAGTATGGTGGTATTTATTAATGGCACGGCGACACGTAATGAATATCGTAAATTCAAAATTCGCACTTCAACAAGCGACGATCTAAAAAGCATGCAAGAAATGATTTCTAGACGTCTAAAACACAAAGAATGGGATTATCCAGACCTAATTATTCTAGACGGTGGTAAAACTCAGGTCAGCGCTATTTTACCATTAGTGGAACCATATAATATACCGGTAATCGGTCGCGACAAATCCGGCGATCATAGCAAATCCGCCAGCGTAAAGCTAATAATACCCGAACATCAAGAACCCTTAGCACTATCTAATGGCTCGCACGTCGCGCGTCTCATTGCCAGAATCGATGAAGAAGCCCACCGTTTTGCAATTACGTACCATACTTTACTTAAGCGCAGAAACATGCTAAAATGACTTCAGGAGTTATTTTATGCAAATTGGAAATTTTCTAGAAGTATTGATATTCATTTCTGCAATTCTGACAATTGTTTTGATACTATTACAACAACGTGGAGCATCGCTTGGTGCTGGTTTTGGTAGTTCCGGCGAACTATACACTACGCGTCGTGGCCTCGACAAATCATTATTTATCACCACAATTATAACCTCAGTTATTTTTGTGGCATCAATTCTAGGATTATTAATTATACCGGCATAATATGGCAAATTCATTAAAAAAGCGTGGGCAAAAAATCATTAGGAAGTTTTCTAAGGTTTCAATAAAAGCCAGCGAAGAAGGCAAGGAACACATTAAAGAAAACTTTATTGAGCGTCTTTCGCATATTGGGAATATTAAACTCCTCATTTTTGAATGGAGCTTATTAATATTTGCCCTAATTCTATTATCCGTCACACAGGCCTTCTGGTTTGGTAGCTCTTACGCCGGAAATGCTTTTATTTCGGGCGGCGCCTACACCGAAGCAACTATTGGTAATATCAATTCCTTGAACCCATTATTTGCTACCACGAATAGTGAAAAAGTTCTAAGCAAGTTGATGTTTGCCACGTTAGTTAAAAACGATTATTCAGGCCATCCAAACATTGGCCTAATCAGTAGTATAAAAGCAGATAAAGACGGCAAAATTTGGACCATTAAGCTAAGAGATAATCTCAAATGGTCAGATGGTGAGCCAATTACAAACGAAGACGTCTTATTTACGACAGATATCATCAAAAACCCTGCTGTTAGTACAATTTACGACGCCAATTTATCAAATGTTAAAGTGTCAGAAAACGAGAATGGCGAAATAGTTTTTAGTCTACCAGCAGCTTATGCAGATTTTATTTCGGCATTAAATATTCCAATTATCCCTAAACATATTTTAGGCGATGTAGACCCAAAGACACTAATTGAAAATAGCTTCTCCACTTCACCGGTTACTTCTGGTGCATTTACATTTAATGCCACTCAAGCCACTTCAATTAACGATGAGGCGACCATCTATTTATCCAGTAATCCAAATTATTATATGGGGGCTCCTCTTTTAAATAGTTTTGCGGTTCATACTTACACTGACCATGACGGTATAATCAATGCAATTAATTCTGGTTCCGTTACGGCAACAGCAGAATTATCGGAAGCCGATGCCGACAAGATTTCCTCGGGGCAATTTATTAAAAAGGATTCTAGCCTAAATTCAGGCGCATTTATTTTCTTTAATACGGCAAAGTCAAATATGAGTAAGGCTCTTCGTCTTGCCATTCGTCAAGGCATAGATATGTCTAGAATCCGCGAACAAGCCAAAGAAACACTCGCCCTAAACTATCCATTAATAGAATCGCAAATCAAATTAACTAATTATCCAGAAATACCCGGCCGAGATTATGAAGCCGCAAAAGCGAAAATCAACGAACTTACTAGTGAAAAACCAATCAAAATAGAAATTGCCACCGTTAATTCTGGCTTCTTGCCCGGCGTAACAAATACTATCAAAGAGGAACTGGAATCACTAGGCATTGAAACCGATGTCACAGTTTACGAAGAGAATCAAGAATTTATAACTAACATTATCTCTAAAAAGAACTACGATATTTTAGTTTATGAAATCGAATTGGGCGCAGATCCAGATCTGTTACCGTACTACCATTCATCACAGGCATCTTCTTCCGGACTAAACCTATCTAATTACAAAAACACCCTAGTTGACGATTTATTAATTAGTGCTCGCGAAACATTGGAAGAAAATCTTCGTGCCAAAAAATACGAATCCTTCTTAGAATATTGGGTAAATGACGTGCCAGCTATCGCAATCTATCAGCCAAATCTCACGTACTATTATAATAAAAACGTTCGTACATTTAGCAATGACGTGCGTCTAGTAACAGCACTTGATAGATTTACAGATGCTACCGACTGGGCAGTGAATACTGCAACAAAAAATAAAACCCCATAAAGCCATTTTTATGATATAATGACACTATGCGCGCGTGGTGGAATTGGTAGACACGCTACCTTGAGGTGGTAGTGGCCACATTCACGGCTGTGCTAGTTCGAGTCTAGTCGCGCGCACCAAATGGAAAGCGCCAGTATCACGCATTAAAAACATAAGGAGGTAGATGAAAACAAACCATTTCAGAATCGTTCTATTAAGTCTAGTCCTATTATTTGGCCTAGGCATTTTTGTTAATCAAGTTCATGCAGAAGGAGAAACAAGCGAAGAAACAAAATCTCCTGCAGGCATTAGTATTGGCATCGAGCCGACCAGTAAAACCATCCAGCTCTCTTCTGAATCTATATATGATAATTACATCAAAATTAAAAATGATAGCGATGAAGATGTAAAAGTTGAAGTCTACGCCGCTCCTTATTCATATATTTATTCCGAAGAAGAAGAGTCATACAAACTTGGCTATAGCAACCAAAATAATTTCACCCAAATATCACGCTGGATTTCCATCGATGACGGAAATGGTAATTTTGTAGCTAAACCAACTTTCACCGTCAAAGCAAACGATTCTCTAAAAGTCACATACCGCATTGAAACCCCTAAAAATATACCGGCCGGTGGTCAATACGCCGTGATTTTTGCACATGCTCTCGCGAACGCTACTACCGCAAGCGGTATCAGGGCCGAACCAAATATTGGCATGATCGTTTATGGCCACTCTACGGAAGGTGAAGCGGAAAGCAAAGCTGAAATATCTAACCTTCAAATCAATACCTCCATTACAGACGGCAACGGTACAACCAAAAATAACATTAATGCCTTTGCGAAAGTCAAAAATACCGGCAATATCGACTTTAACGCATATGGAACATTAAAAGTTGAACCAATTATTGGTTTTTCATCATATGAAACCGAACGCAAAGTTCCGGTATCGATCATCCCAGAAGCAGAACTCGTAGTAAAGGATGAATGGGTAGACACTCCAAGTTTTGGCTTATATAAAATTACTTGGACTGTAACTGCCGCCAAAGAAGAATCGCAAACTATTGAACGAATTGTCTTCTTAGTCTCACCAATATATATAATTGTTTTCATTATAGTCTTGACAATTATAATCATATGGATTATAATAAGAGTAAGGAGACGTAAAGAACGCCGATCAAGGCTAGCGGTTTAGTCTTTACAATATCCAAACAAAAATATCAACATAAAAAGAGAGTGTAGAGTATGAAGAGAATACATAAAAGAATTCTTGGGCTCTGTGGGCTCGCATTAGTTGTGGCTGTTACAATTTTTGCGGCCTTTTTACCGACGCCAGAGACCCAAGCTATATCAACGTCGGTAACTGATACAATTGTGGTGAGAGTTATTGGCACAAAACCAAACATATATTTCACTAGCCCAGGCAATGATTATGATTTTTTGGACCCAAATCAATCATTTACCTACAATTATGAACATATCAAAGAAGCCGAATTTATTCTGGAATACATAGACGAGGAAGGGCATGTCCATACATATCCATTAGGAACTAGAACGATACCAGAAGCCGAACAAGATCAAGGAACAGGAACGTTAAATATCAATTTTGAAGACTACGGCAATAATTATGGAGACTACAACGTTAAGATAATAGGAACTGGCGTAGATGGTGACGCATACGAAAATGTTATAGCCATAACATATTGGCCTATTACTGGTACTGTAGAAGAAATTGAAGATACTGGCGATGCGGATGTTTCATTGGACTATTTAGCAAACAATGACGAGATAACAGAAATCATTATTAATGTCTACGACGAAAACCATAACCTAATCGATGTGCTGTCACCGATAAAAGTCCGAGTACCAAGCAGAAAAGCTGTTATTCCGTTTAGTGACACAAATTTACCAAAGGGGAATTATATTATCACGATCACTGGTATTGGCAATGATGGTCAGCCACTTCATGAACCATACCCGATGAACTATTATTATGAGCCAATAGAAGTCCCAAGTACAGACGTACCAGATACCGGTAGCTTCTTTGCCACGACAAATATTTCCGAAAACGATTACTTAATTACCGGACTCCTAGTGTTTGGGATAGTAGGAATTTGTGGAATATTCTTTATTGCAAAAGATAAGCATAAAAGATAATTAAAATCATACTCTACAAAAAATCAGGCGCTTTAACTGCGAGGGCGCCTGATTTTGCTTTTTAAATTATTCCGTTACACCAAGTTCGATACGTTTGAACTGACGAACAGTGATGTTTTCACCAGTCTTTGCAATCGATTCTTTAATAAATTGTTCAACGGTTTTTGAATCATCTAAAATATATGGTTGATTCATCAAGACCTTATCGGCAAATGCTTTTTTCATTTGGCCTTCCAAAATCTTGTCTTTCATGTTTTCTGGGCCTTTAAAGCCAGCTTCAAGTTCTTTAATTTTGGCTTTTCTAGCCTCTTCAGGAATATCATCCTCCGAAACGTAAAGTGGATTCATGGAAGCAACTTGCATTGCGATTTGATGAGCCAAGGTTTTAAATTCATCAGTTTTAGCCACAAAGCTAGTTTCGCAGTTTACTTCAACAATAGCGCCTAAACGACCGTCGTGGATATAAGATTCAATTAGACCTTCGCGAGTTTCGCGATCTCCACGTTTCTCAGCCTTAGTTAAACCTTTCTTACGCATCGCTTCTAGAGCCTTGTCGAAATCGCCTTTAGCCTCAACTAAAGCTTGCTTAGCATCGGTAAGACCTGCGCCAGAAAGCTCTTTTAATTTTTTGATATCTTCAATTGATACTTTAGTATCTGCCATTTTTGCCTCCTATTTTTTACCTTCTTTTATAGCCTCTACAAAATAATCGAGGATTAATTTAGTAGCCTTGATTGAATCATCGTTGCCAGGAATTACATAGTCAATCGAAGTAGGGTCAACATTAGTATCTACGACTGCGAAAACAGGAATTTTAAGGTTATTTGCTTCTTTAATAGCATTCTTGTCTTCGTGTGCATCGATTACAATGATAGCAGCTGGTTGCTCGGACATGTCCTTAATACCGCCATAACGCTCATTTAGCGTATCGATTTCTTCTTGAAATCTTTGAACTTCCAATTTAGAATAACGATTTTCGAGCTCGCCAGAATTCATTCTGCGCTCTAAATCCTTTAATTTTTTAATTTGGCGATTAACGGTATCAACATTTGTGAGTGTACCGCCAACCCAACGCATAGTGACATATGGCATTTCTACAGAAACAGCAGCATCCTTAACAATATCTGCCATTTGTTTTTTAGTACCTACAAAAAGTACTTTTTTGCCATTTTTGACGATTTCGGTAATTTTTGGTAAAGCCGCCTCTAATCCCTCAACAGTCTTTTCAAGGTTGATAATGTGTGCGCCTTGGCGCTTGCTGTGAATGTATGGCGCCATTTTTGGGTGCCAACGACTCGTTTTGTGCCCAAAATGAGCACCACTTTCAAGAAGCGCCTTCATATCGACATTTACTGCCATATATGATTTCCTTTCTCTTTGGTTTAGGGACATCTAAAACAGGAAACCTCCCTAAACTGTTTCATTAAATTAATATATAAACTAATTATAGCACATATGCTTGAAAAAATCAATTATTTTTTATAAAATAACCATGTTATGTTTTAAACATCGCATATTAAAAAGGAGGTGACTAGTATGGCCTTAGGGAAAGACTCAGTCAACGAAACACTTTTAAATAATACTGTTCTGCAGGTTGGTTGCGACTTGAGCGAATTCAAGCGCATTGTTGATTTTCGCGAAAGGAGACTGTATCTCTACGGCACTATCCTCTCGATCGATAGCTATGGCGGACAGCCAGCCTTAGAGTATTCTGTCATCGAAAAGCTGGTTGAAGACATCATTAGATATAACAAAATGGATAAAAACCTTTTGCCAAAAGATCGTGAGCCAATCAAGCTTTTTATTAACTCGCCTGGCGGCGAAGTAACAGAAGGCTTTTCGCTTATTTCAGCCATTAAAACCAGCAAAACACCCATCTACACCATCAACACAGGAGAATGGAGTTCGATGGCCTTTTTAATTGGTATTACCGGCCATAAAAGGTTCTCGTTACCCAACATGACCTTCCTGATGCATGATGGATCGTCTTTTGTGGGTGGCTCGATGAACAAAGTCTGGAACAAAGTAGATTTTGACAAGCGCTTCGAAAGGGACGTAGTCAAACCACATATTCTGGAGCACAGCAATGTGACATCCCAGGAATACGACGAATTGTCTCCTACGGAGTATTACATGTTGCCAGAAGATGCGCTGAGGAAAAAATTCATCGACAGAATTATTGAAGATATCGATGAAATAATCTAGTCACGAGGGCGAACTGTTAGTTCGCCCTTTTTCTTTACAATTTTTAATTTATCTGATATAATGACAACAATTATGAGTAAACAAGAGTTACATCCTAAAGATTATCGTTCTGTCGTCTTTTTAGATGAAGCAGCGAATTTTTCTTTTCTTACAAAATCAACCGCCAAAAGCGAAGAAACCATTAAGTGGGAAGACGGCAATGAATATCCATTGGTAAAAATCCAGATATCATCAAAAAGTCATCCTTTCTTTACTGGTGAAGAAAAGATTATCGATACCGAAGGTCGCGTAGACCGCTTCAAGGCTCGCGCCGAAAAAGCCAAAAAGCTAAGAGAGGCTTTAGAAAACAAAGCTAAAAAGGCTGCCAAAGAGTCAAAGAAAAAAGAAGCCAAAGCTAACGATAAAATCGAAAAATAATAATACTGCTAGCTTAAGTATTTTTAAGCCTAACAGCAAAGTACTTTCAGGAACATAAAGACTTGGCCAGAGCGGCCCGGAGCGTGTCCTGAAAGTATTTTGTTGTTAGGCATACTTAAGCTAACAGTATTATTATATGCTATAATTATTTTATAATTAAGGAGTGATTATGTTTGACACCAAAGAAGATCGCAAAAAAATGGAAAGCGTCGTCGAGCGTTTTAACAGCGAGATGAAAAAAGTTCGCACCGGTCGCGCACATCCAGATATGCTAGCCGGTATCAAAGTAGAAGTATTTGGACAATTTATGCCACTAAACCAAGTTGCAAATATTACGGCCGCCGATGCAACTATGTTAGTAATTACGCCTTTTGATCCAACCAATATCAAATCAATTGTTGAAGCTATCCGAAACGATCAATCCTTAGGTCTAAACCCAGCTGACGATGGACGCATCATTAGAGTACCAATTCCAGCATTAACCGAAGAACGTCGCAAAGAAATTGTCAAAAATGCCTCAAACAAAGTCGAAGAAGCCAAAGTCGCACTTCGCAATATTCGAGAAGATGCCAGAAAAGCGGTAAAAATTGCCAAAGAAATGGGTGAAGACGTTAAAAAACGCGCCGAAAAAGAAATCGATGACTTAACCAAAGAATTTAATGACAAAGTTGAATCGGAATTTAAAAATAAATCCGATGAAATCATGAAGCTTTAAAGGATAATATGGAATTAAAACATCTAGGAATTATCGCAGATGGTAATCGTAGGTGGGCCAAAGAAAATGGGCTACCCAAAATCGAAGGTCACCGTCATGGTCTTAAAACCATCGAAACTTTAGTCGCAGCGGCCGCAAAAGCCAAAATCCCTTATCTAAGTTTTTATGTTTTTAGTACCGAAAATTGGGGGCGCGAAAAAACCGAAGTCAATTACATTATGAAAATGGCCGAAACCAAAATCATCAAAATGGCCGAAAAAATGGCCAAAAATAATGTACGACTTCTGATACTAGGCTCACGCGGCAAAGTTAATCCCACCTTAACTTCTCTCGGTGAAAAAGCCGAAAAAATCACTGAAAACTGTACTGGTACAACTGTCTGTTTTTGCTTTAATTATGGCGGCGAACAAGAAATTGCCGATGCCGCTAATATAGCATTGGAAGTGGATGGGGAAATTACGCCAGAAACTATACGAAAACACTTATATCATCCCGAAGTCCCGGATTTAGATATGGTGGTACGCACTAGCGGCGAAGAACGCATTTCTGGATTTATGCTATGGCGCGCAGCTTACGCCGAATTTATGTTTATCAAAAAGTATTTTCCAGAAATGGAAGCAGAAGATATTAATAGAATCATAGCCGAATACGATAATCGTAATCGCAGATTTGGTAAATAGTGGTATAATAAGCTTATGGATATTTTTGCTGGAGTTATTGTCGGCCTATTAGTTTTAATGCTTTTAGTGACTGCACACGAATTTGGTCATTTTATTGCCGCCCGTAGAAACGGGGTGAAGGTTTTGGAGTTTGGAATCTGTTTTCCGCCTCGCGCCATTGCATGGGTTAAAGATCCAGAAACAAAAAAATGGAAAAGAATCCCACGTAAAGATTGGAAAAAACCTCAGGACGGTTTAATTTTTAGTCTAAACTGGCTTCCGATTGGTGGTTTTTGCCAAATGGACGGGGAATCGGATGCCGACACTAAAAAAGGTACTTTTGGTGCCGCTAGTTACTGGGCAAAAACCAAAATTCTTTTCGCCGGTGTAGCTATGAACTGGCTCGTCGCATTTATAATTTTTACAATTCTAGCTTGGGCAGGTATGCCAAAATTCATCGATAATCAATTTACCATAGAGAACGACACGAAAACAAACGCCACGCTCGTAGAAATAACATCCATTGCAGAAAACTCTCCAGCCGAACAAGCTGGTCTACAAAAAGGCGACAGAATTGTATCATTAGATGGTAATAATTATACTCACGCCTATGAAATCACCGACTACAATGAAGCACATGCTGGCGAAAACGTGACATATGAAATCCAAAGAAAAGATGCAAATAACGAGACAACCGTCACATTACAGAAACAAGTGACTCTCAATCCGAAAGAATCCGAATACTTACTCGGAGTCACAATGGCTTCGGCTCAAACCTTGTCTTATTCAACCTGGTCAGCCCCAATCGTCGGCGCTGGCCTTACTCTTCAGTTAACCGGTGAAACATTCAAAGGTGTAGGTGTAATGATAGGTAATTTAATATCCGGCACAGCTAGATTGTTTAGTCCAAACGCCGAAGTGCGGGAAAGTGGCCAAGAAGCAATTTCATCGGTCAGAGATTCTGTGTCTGGGCCAGTCGGGATTATCGGACAATTATTCCCAGCTTTTACAGCTGCCGGTCCAGCCAACCTAGCTTTCCTTGCCGCACTTATTTCGGTTTCACTTGCTTGTATGAACGTACTGCCAGTCCCAGCGCTTGACGGTGGCCGTTGGCTGCTTATTACAATTTATAAAATCCGCAAGAAAAAACTCACCAAAGAAACAGAAGAAAAAATTGTCGCACGCGCTTTTATGGTATTACTTGCTTTAATCTTTATCGTTACTATTCTCGATATCGTAAGGTTGGCTCAATGACCATAAAAAAAGCGCCTACTAAAACTCCGACCAAAAGAATAGTATTACTAGTTTTAGTGGCAATCGTTTGGACAGTCGCCTCCATCATTGCCTCGCAACTATTAATAGGTTACCTATTAATACTAATATTAGGTTCCGAAGCACTTTCTCAACCACTCTGGACCGCAATTTATTCTGCTTTATCTTATATACTTGCTTTAATTCTAATCATCATCGTTCCACCACTAGTCTTCAAAAAACATCCAGAACTAAAATCCGACCGAATCTCGCTCGGATTAAGAGGATTACCAACTTGGTCAGACATTGGACTAGCTCCTGTAGGGTTCATAGTCTATTTAATGCTAGCCTCAGTTATTACTTGGTTTTTCACCCTATTCCCATGGTTTAATCCCGAACAAGCGCAAAATGTCGGATTTAGCACATATATGACTAGCGTAGACCGCATTATTGCTTTCTTTACTTTAGTAATTATCGCCCCAATTGCTGAGGAAGTCATCTTCCGTGGCTGGCTTTATGGCAGGCTAAGAGCCAGATTTTCTAAAAAAGTATCAGATACTACATCAATGATATTATCAATGTTGTTGGTATCTTTAGTATTCGGGCTCGTACATTTTCAGTGGAATGTTGGTGTTAATGTTTTTGCAATGTCTATCGTACTTTGCGGCTTACGAGAAATTACCGGCACCATTTATTCTGGTATAATCTTACATATACTAAAAAATGGCCTAGCCTTTTATTTAATATATGTAATTGGTATAGCATAAAACTTAGAGGTTTTATGTTATAATTCTAACTATGAAACTATCTAAATCTTTTATCAAGACATTAAGAGAGGCCCCAAAAGACGAAACCGCTAAAAATGGCGCACTTTTAGTACGTGCTGGTTATATCCATAAAGAAATGGCCGGCGTATATGATTATTTACCGCTTGGCCTTAAAGTTATCGAAAACATCAAAAGTATTATTAGAGAAGAGTTAAATAAACTCGGTTGTGAAGAGATTTCAATGACCGCCTTGCAAAACCCAGAACCATGGGAAAAAACCGGCCGTTTTTCTGATTCCGAAGTAGATATTTGGTTTAAAACCGAATTAAACTCTGGTGGCATTTTAGGATTAGCCCCCACCCATGAAGAACCAATTACAAATATGTTAAAAAGCTATATTTCGAGCTATAAAGATCTACCATTTTCAGTTTATCAATTCCAAACCAAGTTTAGAAATGAACTTCGCGCCAAATCTGGTATTTTACGCGGACGAGAATTCTTAATGAAAGATTTATACAGCTTCCATACTTCGGAAAAAGATTTAGATGATTTTTATGCAAAAGTTGAAACCGCTTATCAAAACATCTTTAAATATCTCGGAATCGGCGATATTACATTTGAAACTTTTGCATCTGGAGGTATTTTTTCTAAGTATTCACACGAATTTCAGACTCTATTACCGGTCGGTGAAGACACAATCTACTACAACAACGATAAATCGCTAGTTTTCAATAAAGAAGTCTTCGAAGATGAAGTCCTAGATGAATTTGGTGTCAAAAAAGAAGATTTTGTTGAAACTACAGGCGCCGAAGTGGGCAATATTTTCAAGCTCAAGTTCAAATATTCTGAACCGCTTGGCCTCAATTTCGTAGATAACGACAACGAAACTAAAACCGTTTATATGGGCTGCTATGGTATCGGTGTCTCAAGATTAATGGGCGTCATCGCCGAAAATTTTGCAGACGAAAAAGGTTTAATTTGGCCAGAATCAATTACACCGTATAAGTATTATTTAGTAGGAATCGGAGAAGAAGGCTCTAAAAAAGCCGACCAACTATACAGCGAGCATGAGGATCTAATCATTTTTGACGACCGAGATCTAAGAATTGGCGAAAAATTTGCTGACTCCGAACTCATGGGCATACCATACCGCATAGTTGTTTCTGATAAAACTTTAGCAAGCAATTCAGCCGAATTAACCTCAAGAGCAACTGGCGAAACCAAAATTATCACTTTAGATGACCTCGCACACCTATTAGCGAGGAAATAATGATTTATTTAGATCACGCAGCCACTACGCCACTTCTGCCAGAAGTATTAAGTGCTATGCATCAAGCAGAAAAACACTTCTTTGCTAATGCATCGGCACTGCATACACCAGGACACATTGCGAAAAATCAAATCGAAGAATGTCGCGCCCTACTCGCTAAGCTTATCAACGCAGAGCCAGAAGAAATTATTTTTACATCCGGCGCCAGCGAGTCAAACAATACGGTAATTCGTACTTTTGAGGGCCACCAAATCGAAACTTCCGACCTAGAGCATCATTCAGTTTTTGAGGCCGCCAACGCCTATAGAGGTAAAGCATCTCCAAGGCTATATTCATATATGTTAGTAAACAACGAAATCGGCGAAATTTTAGATTTACCAGATAAAAAAGATGGTTATTTACACTCAGATTTAACTCAAGCCTTAGGAAAAATCCCAGTCGATATTAAAAAACTAAACTTAGATTATGCAACATTTTCAGCCCATAAAATTGGAGGCCCAATTGGTGTTGGCGCTTTATACGTGAAGAAAAATGCTCCATTCAAGCCACTAATTATTGGTGGTAACCAAGAAGGCAAACGTCGCGGCGGAACTTACAATACCATAGGTATTATCGGTTTTAAGGCAGCATTAGAATATATCGATAAGCACAAAACTTGGCAAATATATGATAAAAAGATTCGAAATTTGCGAGATATTTTAGCAAAAAGAATTTTGCAAGAAATATCCGGAAGTAGTCTTAATACCAATTTAAAAAAGGGAAAATCCTTGCCCAATATTCTAAACGTATCCTTTAAGGCTGCCGAGGGCGAATCAATTCAATTATACTTAGACGCAGAGGGAATCATTGTCTCTACCGGTTCTGCCTGCGCTTCTGGTGACATCACGCCGTCTCATGTTTTGATGGCCAAAACGGGCGATGCCGAAATCGCACATTCAAGTATCCGTTTTTCGTTCGGACTAGATAATAATATAGAAGACATCGATAAAGTCATGACGGTTTTGCCCAAAATTATTGACCGTTTACAAAAAATCAGTACAATAAATCTATGAACGAAGGTGAAGATTGGGTATACTCAGAAAAAGTTAAGGATCATTTTTTGCATCCGCGTAATTTTTTAATGGGAGATGAATCAAAATTTAAATACGATGCTGTAGGTTTAGTAGGAAATCCAATTTGTGGCGATCAAATGAAAATGTTTATCAAAGTCAAAGACGATAAAATTCAAGACTTACGTTGGAAAACCTACGGTTGCGCTTCCGCTATTGCTTCTACTTCTGCGCTCTCCGAAATCGCCAAAGGGAAAACCTTAGACGAAGCATTAAAGATTTCGGCTCATGATATAGACGATTTCCTTGGTAATTTGCCAAAACATAAATTTCATTGCTCTATCTTAGGTCATGACGCCCTAAAGAATGCTATTGAAAACTACCGCAAAAGCACTTGACATTTTCTAGGATTTTCTGTAAACTCATCTAGGACTTAAATAGGTATTATTTTATGATTAAAAAAACTGTAAGTTTAACCGCTGAAGGTAAAAAAGAATTAGAAAAAGAGCTAGACGAATTAATTAAAAATCGTCCCGCCATCACCGAACGAATTGCTACCGCTCGTGCTTTTGGTGATTTGTCCGAAAACGAAGAATACAGCTCCGCCAGAAATGAACAAAAAATCGCTGAATCCCGCATTTTAGAAATTCAAGAATTATTAAAAAACGCCAAAATCATTCGTAACGGCAAAAAAGACAAAGTAGTACTTGGTGCGACTGTTGTTTTTGAAATGGATAAAAGAAAAGTTGAATACACAGTGGTCGGCCCTACTGAAGCAAACCCGCTAGAAGGCAAAATTTCAAACGAGTCACCAATCGGCAAAGCGCTTTTTGGCCGCAAACCAGGCGACACTTTCGATTTCAATGACAAAAAAGTGAAAATCATAGAAATAAAATAACAAAGAACATCTTTTCATAGATCTTGAGCTAACAAAACCACTCTTATAGTGTCCGAGAAGGTGCTTTTCCGATATATTTATGTTATAATTACAACATGTTACTCGAAGATTATCGCAACGAAAGATTAAAAAAACTTGAAGAAATCAAAAATCGTGGCATTGAACCATATCCATCAAAATCTAAACGAAATGTCCACATTTCCGAAATTGTAAATCATTTTGACGAAAAACAGGGTCAAGAAGTTACTATTGCTGGCCGCATCGTAGCTATCCGCTCTTTTGGTAAACTAGTTTTTATAAAGCTTCGCGATTATTCAGGCGAAGTACAAATATTCATGAAAGCAGTGCCAGACGAAACTCCTAATAACTTATTTGGCGCCAAAGACATTCGACTCTTGGATATTGGCGACTTTATCGAAGCTACTGGTAAAGTAGATAAATCTCAAACTGGAGAAATATCAGTTTTTTGTGATTTCGTAAAACTTCTCACTAAATCACTTCGACCACTTCCAGAAAAATTTACCAACAAAGAGGAACGTTACCGCCGACGCTACGTAGATATGAACGTCAATCCTGAAGTGCGCGAAAGATTAGTACGTAGATCAAAATTTTGGCAAGCCACACGAGATTTTATGAATTCACATGGTTTTATCGAAATCAACATTCCAATTTTAGAACATACTACTGGTGGCGCCGACGCCGAACCATTCGTTACCCATATGAATGCTCTAGACGAGGACTTTTATCTAAGGATTTCGCACGAATTACCATTAAAGCGTTTGCTTGGTGGTGGCTTTGAAAAAGTCTACGACATCGGCGCAAGATTTAGAAATGAAGGCGTAGACGATGAACATCTACCAGAACATATTGCATTTGAAGCATATGCTGCATATGAAAACTACGAAGACGGCATGAAACTTTACGAAGAAATGATCAAATATGTCGCCAAAGAAACCTGGGGCACTTTGAAATATAATGTCGGTGGTTTCGAAATCGATTTAGATCAAGAATGGCCACGTTACAAATATGCCGATTTATTGCGCGAAAAATTTGATGTAGACGTCTTCAATCCCGACAGGGAGCAACTAATTAGAATCCTTAAAGAAAATGGCGTAGAATCCAATTTCGATATGACTACACCGCATCTAATCGATCACGTTTGGAAGCTAATTCGCAAAACCTCCGCTGGGCCTTACTGGATTATCGAAGAGCCACTAAGCTTATCGCCTCTAGCCAAAAAATCCGCCAATAATCCATTGGTAACCGAAAGATTCCATCCAGTAATAGCCGGGACAGAAATGGGGAATGGTTTTTCGGAATTAAATGATCCATTAGATCAATTAGAGCGCTTCAAAGAACAACAAGCCGCAAGAGACGCTGGTGACAAAGAAGCACAAATGCTCGATATGGACTTCGTCGAAATGCTAGAATATGGCATGCCACCAGCTTGTGGTTGGGGCAACTCCGAACGCAATTTTTGGCTACTTGAAGGCGTCTCTGGCCGCGAAGCAGTGCCATTCCCATTAATTAGATCAAAAGAAGATTAGAACTCTACGACTTTATCGTGCGATTTTATACCGCGAACTATCCTAATTGAAGTTTTTGCTACTTTAAAATAGTCAGCAAGACGCTCGATTAAAACCTTATTCGCTTCGCCATCATGAGGTTTAGCACGAAGATAAACGATATAATTACTTTCATCAATCTCGACAATTTTTTCTTGCGAAGAATTGGTTTTAACTTTTACAAAGATTTTAGGCATATTTCTATATTATATCACACTTATGTTATTCTGTCAATTCTCGGTGCAAAACTCACAAAAAAATACGATTAAAGCACTTGTGTTTTTAATATAATAAATATATAATAAAAATGTGCAATGTAGAGAGAGGTAACAAAAAAACTGCGGGAGGAAAAATTGTTTAAAAGAAAAACGCTATTTTGGTGCGTTTCGTCTGTACTGAGTATAGTATGTGTTTTTTGCTTGCAGAATTCTGTTTATGGTGCCGCCGTACAAAGCAACCTCACGATGACAGTGAGCGATGATCTTCTAGAATATTCGATCACACCTTCACCTGGTGGAACCTTCGGCAAATCCAGTAATAACACTATCAGCATCACAACAAACAACTATACTGGGTATTCTTTATCGATTGCCACAAACGAATCGACGAGCATGCTAAATAGTGATGACGTTGAAATTGAATCTATTAGCTCTTCAATAGATGAGTCAACTTTTTCTTCCAATAGCAGCTACAATAATCAATGGGGATATAAACCCAGCCAATATGTTACGACTAATGGCGGAATCAACACAATAGTTCAAAATACCAATTATTTACCAGCGCCATCAATGAGTGGTGATCTTTTGGCGGTAACAAATACCGCAAATAGCACCGCAAACACCTATACCTTGACATTTGGTGCAAGAGTTGACACAACTCTACCGGCTGATACATATTCCTACACCTATATCCTTACTGCAGTCACAAACTCAATCGTTTATAATATAACTTACGACGACAACACCACCGATACTGTCACCAACATGCCAGTTCCAAATCCTCAGGCCATAACAATAGACGGCAGTACTCCGGCAGAAGAAAGTTACGCAACACTTTCTGACGCAATTCCAGTGCGCAACGAAAAGAAATTTGCCGGTTGGTGCGATGTAGCCACAACTCCAGATGCCACAACCGGAGACGACACTTGTTCAGGAACGCTTTATGAGGCAGGCGATGACTTGCCAATCGATCAAACTGCAGCGCCAAATATTACTTTGTATGCTGTTTGGGTGGATACATTGTTCCCAATTGTTTGGAATCATATGGATCCCTGCACGTTCAATGGTGCAACCAATGGAAATATAACAGGTTCTGAATGCGAAGAATACTGGGATGTGAGATTTATTGATACTGGTATTCCATTATATAGCCAAACTAATTTCAGCAAAGATTATGAAATTCATTTCACAATTGACCACTATCTTCCTAGTGAGCAGGTAGATTTTTATGGTTCTGAAGATAATGGTCAGCAGACTTTCGTAAATGATAAGCTTGGTTCTAATGCGGGTGACAAGAAGGCCCCTGGTGTCGTCGTAAGGCGTAATGGTGGCAATAATATAGATGTTAATTCCAAATATAGTGATGCCCAAATAAGTGCTCCGTATAATTATCAACAAGTCAGTGATGTTTCCGTCTTCAGGTTAGATGGCACTATATATTATAGTTTGAATGGCGGTCCGCTGATTTTCCTCCAAGATCTCCCATCAAATTACAGCCAGTTCTTTGGTCTTCATACTTGGTTTGGTGCTTATCCAAGAGATGACTGTACTGGCGATGATTATGTCTGTACTAATGCTAAACGTATCTTGCAGGGTACTTTGTCTAATATGTATATTAGGCTAGGTGAGTATTCTGATGACGACGTTCATACCATTAACTTCAAAAAGAATGATGGCACAACTACTAATGAAGCAACTTATTTAATTAAAGACGGTGGTTCAATTACTACTTTGCCGTCCGCCCCAACTTACACTAATCACATATTCCAGGGTTGGTTTACGACGCAAACTGGTGGCACTGAAGTAACTGCTTCTACTGTTCCGACTGCTTCAACGGATTATTATGCTCATTGGCTTGGAACTGTGGCAATTGCAGATATTACTACGACTCAAATAGCTCTTCAACCTGGCAATTCAGAAACTATCGTAATAGCAAACAGTAACGAGCTTGAGCCATACGAATTTAGTTCTGATCATCAAGGCGTCGCCACAGTTGATCCGGACACTGGTGAAGTTACGGCAGTAGCGGCTGGTACGGCAACAATTACAATAACCGGAAAGCTTTCTGGTGAGACTAAAACTATTCCTGTTACGGTAGCTGGACAAACTTATCAAGTTTATTTTGATTCGCAAGGCGGTTCTGCGGTTAGTCCAAATCCTATAGAAGTGGGTGATGGTGGCACGATTAATCCTTTGCCGACATCTATTAAGGCAAATAGCGAACTTGAGGGATGGTATACTGAGCCAAATGGTGGTGGGACTAAACTATCAACTACAACTGTGTTTGTATCAAATACCCCGAAACAGTACTACGCAAATTGGGTAGAACAGCAGTATGTTTGTAAGCCAGCTACATCGCTTCATGTTGAACCATGTACAAGAACCAGTGCTGGGTGTGCTGCGGCCGGTTATACTAACAAAGACATTACCTATGGCTCACTTATCGAACAAGGCGCCACTTCCTTGACCGCCGGTAATGCTATGACTTGTGACATCAATGCAGATGGCTATTTTGACGAGGCGGATGAGAGATTCTATTATTTGACCGATGTAGGCGATAATGCCGCATTGATTTACTATAAGAGTATTAATAATAACGAAAACCTTTGGAACGATGCCTTGACGCTACTCCCAACTTCAAGCACAACTGGTTGGACTAACCCTCATCTAGTAACATTTGGCGCCGGTGATTACAATGGTAAAGTCGCAAGATATATGAGCTATAACGAAGCTAGAGCAACCTGCAATAATAGCACTAACAACTTTGGTACTAATGGGAAATGTGTGTACATTCTTGAACAATCTAATTTCGCCTACACTAACATACGTGATGGCTATTGGCTAGGGAGCACCAATAATGCTCGGGTTCATACATCTAGTCGTAACATCACAACTAATTCTCAGAGAAATGGTGTACGTCCTGTAATTGAGGTGCCGATGGATTATGTATCTCTTCACGTTCAAGCGCAGTTTGACATTACATTTGATCCACATAATGGTGACTCTACCACTACTGTCACAATTGACGAGGGAGATTCACTTAGTACAAATATTCCAGCCAATCCGACTTATACTGACCATCTATTCCAAGGTTGGTTTACGGCAGCTACTGGTGGCGAACAGATTAATTCCAGCACTGTCCCATCTGGAAATACCACTTATCATGCACAGTGGCTAAAGACTGTAGCATTAGCAGAACTCCAGCGAGACACAATTGCGGTTGAGCCAAATAGGACTGCAAATATCGTGGTAACTAATTCTTCTGAGCTTGAACCCTATACATTTACATCGAATGATACTTCAATTGCTACAGTTGACTCAACGGGCGAAGTAACCGGTGTCACTAATGGCACTACTACGATTTCAATGACTGGTACAACTTCTGGTGTCACAAAAACTATTACCGTAAATGTCACGACATTGCTCCCAGTAACTCAAGCAATTATCGGAAATACCGATCTTACCACAACGGTGGGTGGACAAACTACTGTCATAGTTACTAACTCTGCCGAACTTGAACCATACTCTTTCTCCTCTAGTGATACTTCGATTGCTACCATAGATGCTTCTGGCGTGATTACCGGTGTAAGCGCTGGAACTACAAGCATCATTATGACTGGCATAAATTCTGGGCTCACAAAAACTCTTGAAGTAGAAATCACTGCCGCACCTGTAACAATGTATACTGTAACCTTTAATCCAAATGGCGGTACGTTTAGCAATCCAAGCGATAGTTCGAAACAGGTAGAAGAAAATACTGCAGTCGGAGCTTTGCCGACGCCGACTAAGGCTAACTACATGTTCTTTGGCTGGTACAAGGATGATGGTACTTTCTATCAAGAAGTTTATCCTGAAGAGGTTATTAGTGACGCTGTAACGTACTATGCGAAGTGGATCGAAAACACTTCTAGCTTCCCGATTGTCTGGGCGGAGACTAATGCTTGTACCTTTAATGGGGCATCATATGTAACTGGTGATTATTGTCTTGAGGATGCCGTGTCTGGCACTTCAATTGATAAAACTAAGAATTATATTGATAGTGCAATTCAACTATTCTCGCAGGCAAATTACCAGAAAGACTTTGAAGTTGGGCTCAATATCGTGTCATATGATGGTAGCAGTTCAGTAAATCAAGCTACATTTGTAACTTCTAAGGCAGAGAACTTGTCTGGTTGGCCTGGATTTACGCTAAGACGAAGTGGTTCCAGCGCAAATCTTGAATTAACTGAAAGATTTAGTATGAATTCACAAGCTGTTGCTGCGCCGGTTGTGGCTATAAGTAGCGTAAACCAGGTAAAGATTGCAAGAATTGGTGAGAAGATTTACTATTCTTGGAATGGTGCACCATATACATTCTTGCAAGATATCAAAGAAAACACTACACGTTTTGATACTAATGTGTGGTTCGGTGCTACATTAAATTCCGCTGGTACAGGTTCGCAGCGTCCGATTTATGCAACGTTTACTGATATGTACGTCAGACTTGGTGTACCTACTGATTACGTAATTGAACTTGATGTTAATGATGGTTCGATGAGCGAGCCAAGTAGCTTTACGGTTACAATTGGTGATGAACTAGGGACCTTGCCGACTCCAACTCCGCCAAATGAAAATTATACCTTTGTTGGGTGGTTTGACGAATCGGTTTCGCCAGCCGTCCAGGTTACTTCTACCACAAGACCAGATGGCAATAAAAAATATATAGCGCATTATTCCTATGATTCGTCTGATGAACCGGTAATATTTAATATCGCTAATGACGCCCTTCAAGGATATCAGACTCTTATCAATAGTTGGGTGCCAAGTCCGATTAACATCACTACATTCAATCAAAGTTCACCGATCAACAATTCGACCTGGGGCGACACAAGCGAACTTTCTGAGCAAGAATTCTGGCAGGGTATAAAAGACAATTTTGAAGATAATCTCTGTTCAATACCTAGCTACGGTGATGCCACCAAGCCATTATCCTCGCTTTCTAACTGGGGAAATGGTTCGGTAGACTGTTCGAAGCCAAGAGCTTATGACACGAAGATTGGCGCAGCGCTTAATGTCTACCTTGACGATGAAAATGGTGCTCAAGTTGCATATACTAACGCAACGAATGGCATTATACATAACATGATTCCTGGCCAGACATATTATTGGGAGAAAGCAGATGATAGCATGGTCTATGGCTATGTGACGGCTACTTCTGTAAACGGTAGAAGGCCAATTGAGCTTAGCGCAAATCGCAATACTCGTGACCTTGGTGGTTTGCCAGTGACTTACACAGACAGCAATAACCAAACCGTGACTGGTACGACTGCCTATGGTAGATTATTCCGCGGTGAAAGGCTATGGAATACACCTGCGACTGAACTTTATAATCTAGGTATCAATAAACAGTATGATGTGGGCGATCCTACCGAATATGCAAATGATACGAAACTCAGCGATTATAAATGGGATCCAGTAGTCCATTACAATTTCGACTATAATTCTGGTGACGAAAACAATGCTTCATCAAACTATATGAAAGCCTGGACCGCCGTGACCGATATCATGACCGATATTACAAGCGCCAACGATCCAAAAAACATTTACTTCCACTGTCGCGTAGGCGCCGACCGTACTGGTACCACGGCATATCTACTTGAGGGTCTCCTTGGCGTACCGGATGAAGCTAGATATGAGGAGTATGAGCTTACGAACCTCTCTGGTCTTTACGATAGAACTAGGTATTACAAGCAAAAGACTAGTACCAATAATTTGAAGTTTGTCTTCATGATGGAATATGTAAAAACTAATGCGGACATCCTCAATTGGTACATGAGCAATCCAAATTCCGATATGAACTTAGTACAAGCCTTTAGGTCGGCGATGACAGTTGTGTCGAATTCGGGTAATTCCGGACAAAATAATACTTCAGGACAGAACTCACTAAATAGCGTGTCTCCCACCAGCAATAGGAGCATAACAAATGCAAATCCAAACAATAATACCGATACTAACTCGGCAAGTAACGGATATATGGGGCCTCTTGGCATCTCAAGAACAACAAACGCTGCAACCGATGCTAGTAGTAGCGCAATTATTGAGCCAGGGAACTCATCGATCGGAGAAATCGCCGTTCTAGCGACTGCCGCCGCATCCACTGCCGCCATTGCTCTTGCATTAGTCAAAAATCATAATGACGACGAAGAACAATAATAAACGCCTCTGTGATATAATTTAGGATATGGCTAAATTCAAACTAGTATCAAAATATCAGCCAACGGGTGATCAGCCAACCGCGATTAGACAATTAACCGATGGTGTTAATAAAGGTATCCACGAACAAACCTTGCTGGGTGTCACTGGCTCCGGCAAAACTTTTACGATGGCGAATATTATTCAGAATACACAACGGCCAACACTAATACTAGCCCACAATAAAACACTTGCCGCACAGCTGTATTCAGAATTTCGTGATTTCTTTCCAGAAAATGAAGTGCATTATTTTGTATCATATTTTGATTACTACCAGCCAGAAGCATACATCGCCTCAACCGATACATATATCGAAAAAGATTCCGCTATCAATGACGAAATCGATCGTTTACGTCACGGTGCCACAGAAGCTTTGCTTACGCGTAGAGATGTCATAGTGGTTGCATCCGTATCGTGCATTTATGGCATTGGTTCACCAGATAACTACACCGAAATGTCATTGCCGCTCTGGCGAACAGAGCATGGATGGGCATTAGGGCTAAATACCTCTTTTGAGGACCATAAGCTTGGGCGAGCGCCCTCGAGCGTGTCTGAAAAGGAGGTATTTAGCCCTTTGTCGCAACTAGATTTTATTCGCCATCTCGTATCAATGCAATATCATAGAAATGACCTAGCCTTCGAACGTGGAAATTTTAGAGTAATGGGCGATACTATTGATTTATATCCCGCCAACGGAGAATATGCTTATCGATTTGAATTTGGTTTTGATAACCTAGAAGAAATTAAGATCGTCGACCCTTTAACTTTTGAGATACGAGAAAAGCCAGATCATATTCATATCTTTCCAAACACCCATTACGCTACACCGATGGATCAATTAGAAAAAGCCCTCATTACAATTCGAGCCGAATACGAAGAGAGATTAGCTTTTTTCGAAAAACATCAAAAATATCTTGAAGCGCAAAGACTTAGTCAACGCACTAAATACGATTTAGAGATGTTAAAAGAAACTGGCTTTGTAAAAGGCATTGAAAACTATTCCAGGCACCTAGATGGTCGTAAACCAGGTGAGCCACCTTCCACATTGTTAGATTTCTTTCCGAAAGATTTTCTCTTATTCGTAGACGAGTCACATATGACATTACCACAAGTTCGTGGTATGTATAACGGCGACCACGCCCGTAAAACTACATTAGTAGATTATGGCTTCCGCCTACCGAGTGCATTGGATAACCGTCCACTTACTTATGGTGAATTTCAAAAACACATCAATCAAGCAATTTATGTTTCTGCCACACCGGGAGAATATGAATTAGAGGTTTCACCCAAACCAGCCGAACAAGTCATTCGTCCAACCGGTCTTCTAGACCCAGAAATCGAAGTACGCGGCTCCGAAGGACAAATTGATGATTTAATGGAAGAAATCGATAAAAGAATAGCTAAAGGCCAAAGAACGCTAATTACAACCCTCACGAAACGCATGGCCGAAGATTTAACCGACCACCTAAAAGAACGTGGTGTAAAAACCGCCTACATTCATTCCGATATTGACACACTAGAACGCGGCGATATATTGCGAGATTTACGAGCCGGAGTATACGATGTACTCGTTGGAATTAATTTACTTCGTGAAGGATTAGATTTACCAGAGGTTTCATTAGTAGCAATACTAGACGCAGACAAAGAAGGTTTCTTACGCTCCGAATCAGCACTAATTCAAACTATCGGCCGCGCCGCCCGTCACGAAGAGGGAAAAGTAATTATGTATGCAGACTTCATCACTGAGAGTATGGAAAAAGCTATCTCAGAAACAAATCGTCGTCGCGGGATTCAAAAAGAATATAACGAAAAACATGGTATTATCCCGCATTCCATCCAAAAAGACGTCGGAGCTGGTCTACGCGCCATCATACCGGAAAAAGAAAAAGAAAACAAGCTAGATATTAAACGTATACCAAAAGATGAACTACCAGCCTTAGTCAAACAATTAACATCCGAAATGCAACTCGCGGCCGCAAATCTAGAGTTTGAACGCGCCGCCACCATTCGTGATGAAATAGAGAGAATTAAGGATTATATAAACGGTAAAAAGACGTAATTTTAAACAAGTTGTTCAGGTTTTGTTCGGCAGTATACTAAATATAGTATGTAGGCGCCATATTCAACACGCTATATATAGCGTGTACAACTCACCATATATTATATATGTAATCTCATTATAAAGTATAAATACCTCGACAATCAATTACATTACTAAAAGGTTAATATAAAGTAAATCAATAGTCCCCATCAACGTGATGAACACAACGAATCGGGTAACCATTATTCTTAAGTGAAGACGTAGCAAGAATTTCAGACATTGAATAACCAGATAAATTAAAAACATTCGCTGAAGTTTCAGAGGAAGATGAAGCAGACCAGTACTCGCCATAATAACCTGGGTTAGTGTAACCGCTATAGTTTCGCACACCGGAATTAACAAAATTATAAGGAAAACTTCGCAATTCAGAAACACCATGTCTTGAAATGAGGATATAATATTCGCTATCATTACCAGACGTTGAATAGCTAATCGGCAAATTCCAATAATGCGGGCAAATAGAAGTTCGTGTAGAAGGTGAAACACTTGAAGAAACACTCTGCGTAGTTGCACTAGCCGCTGCCCAGGTGTAATAGTTTCCATATTCAAAGGATGCGTCATAAATTGACTCTGGAGAAGTATTAATGGCGACCATATTTCTATTATCAAAACGAGGAAATAGATATTTAGTAGAATTGCTTATAGTATATTTAGCCCCACTTCCGCTAGCCCCATAGAAAATAATAGTTTTATCCTCCTGGGTCCCATCAGTATTATTCTGAACATAGCTCAGATTATTATAATTAGTCCCATTCCAAGAACCGGATTCAGGATTAGCTAAACCACCAAACACTCCTCCATATCCCTCTGAATTATTTCTAAAATTCGTGATACTAGTATTAAAACCAGTATCTGAAGCAACACTCGTACCACCAATACCACTATAATTAACCATTTTTGAAACTATATTAACTGTTCCTAGCCTTAAGTTCTCCATCATCCAACAAATATTGCCTTGTCTAACCACAGAATAAGTTTGCCCATCGCGCACATCAGTAAGTGCAGTCACATTACCGTCCGGTATAGATGAACAACGATAACTCTGCATATCGCCAATTGATTCAACCCAAACTGCGTAAAGAGTGGCAGTATGGTCATTAAAATCAATATCCGCCCCAGTAATAGCTTCATTTGGACCAAAAATTTTATCCGTACTATTAACGGTTGCATTCTGGTTTGTACTCCAACCGGCAAAACCATAACCAGTTTTATAAAAATTAGGAGCAAAAAGAGTGGTCGAGCTCGAAGACGTATTAGATTCAAGTTCATTTTTTGCTAAATCCATAGCACCAGCAGTAGCTCCATTTCCGTCATAGGTAATAAAATACGGACGATAAACAGACGCAATTAACGTTTGTCCCGCAAAATCGGGATTGACAGATTTACCAACATATTCTCCGGATTTATTATCAGTACTTATCGTACTAATGAAATCATATTCCTCCCTGTACCAATTCTGTATATTACCATCTATATCAAGCGTCCAAGTACTGTCAAACCCAACTGGCTCTTCGTAATTGCCAGAAATAGCTCGTACGCTACAACCTACGCTTGGCAACCGTTCATAAATAGTATTAGGCTTGTTGGAATAGTAAACTGGATAAAATTTTGCATAAAAACCGTAATCATAACCCTCTAATGGCTCTTCTCCAACCCTCGACGGATACATGCTGTATTCTAAACTATTATTGTTAATTATATAAGCTCTTTGGCTAGATACATTACTAGAATCAGATTCACCAAAACCAACATGAATCGCGCCTTCCTTGTCGCCATCTGTAGATATAAAATTATAGTCACCCGCCTCAACCGCATAATCAATCATTATCTTTATCGCGTCAGCACCTGGAAAACTGATATTTCCAGAAGCATAATCAGATTGTGAATAAGCATGTTCTTGTTCCCCCCCCAGAAGCAATATTTGTAGTCATTGCTTCTTGATAATTACTACCAACGTATCCATAACGACCAGGTTCGCATACCTGAGCATATTTTACTGTATTAGTCATTTTGCCATTTTCAAACAAAAGGCCACCACCGTCGTACACAATAGTAACTGCATTTTTCAAAGCATCACTCTCTATAAAATCAGGATGAACTAATGTATATTTCACTTTCCCAACGAAAGTATCCGGAGCTTGCAATGGCGATATGTAAGCTTGATATGTAGTTCTAAAAGTTGAGCCTACGGCATAACTTCCCACATCGGTACTACTTGTCCGCCAGGCCACTCTATCGTAATCATCCGGTACACTATAAAAATCAGAATATTCATCACGAATAGTAATCGGATACAAAGGATTATTCGTGCTATCAGGAAGAATCTTCATAGCCCACTGTGATTCATTACCAACTTTACTAGTACCAGTCTGGATAATACTACTATAGCCAACGCTCGAAGATATCATCGAAGTCTCACCTTCATCGTCAAGTGAAAATCCGATAGCATAAATCGAAAAACCATCAGCATCATTGCAAAAAGCCGTAATTGTACTTTCGCCAATACTAGAGTTAACCTGGCCCGGAATAATAGTTGCATTATGAGTGTCCATTCCTACACCGTTTAGCGTACAAGATACCGGCACCGATATATTAACGTCATCAACTACATCATCATCCGCGTGTATAGAAGACGAAGCGAGCATCAAAATAGAAAACACACAAAAAAATACCAACAAACCGGTAATTCCATAAATGCATTTATAAGGTTGCTGTTTCTCCATTGCGCAATTCTTTCACTGCGCATGTCCATTTTTATATATTACTATTATAGCATAAAAACTTTAATGTCAATAATAATTAATGATATAATATAACCATGAGCACGGTGGGCATTGCCGAAATCGATAGTATCAAAAGACGAATTCGAGCCTGCGATTATTTAGTAGTCGCACAATTATTTTTGCAAAATAATTTTCTCTTAGAAAAGCCACTTGAGTTCAACGATATTAAACCACGCCTACTTGGCCACTGGGGTACTTGCCACGGCATTAATGTAGCCTACGCAAATCTAAAAGCACATTTTAAAAATAACCCATATTTTTCTTTTATACTCGGGCCAGGACACGGCTTTCCAGCTTTACAAGCCAACCTATTTCTAGATAAAGAACTTTTTAAAATCGACAAAAAAGCAACTCTAGATAAAGCCGGCATAGAATACATTTGTAAGAATTTTTCATGGCCAGAAGGTTTTCCTAGTCATGCCAGCCCCTTTACCCCCGGAGTAATTACCGAAGGCGGAGAACTAGGCTACGCACTTGCCAATGCTTACGGGTTAGCTCTCGGGCATCCAGAAAAAACAATCGCTGTTTTAATAGGGGATGGCGAATTAGAAACTGCCACCGCTATAGACTCATTAAATCTGAAAAACCTTTTAGCCGGCTCAAAGAACGGAACAGTCCTGCCAATTTTACATCTAAACGGTTATAAAATTTCTGGTCCCACTATTTATGCGCGTAAATCCGAAAGGGAATTAAATGAGCTAATCCGCGGATTTGGGTTTACACCGATTATTTTAACTGACAATCCAGAAGAGTTCCAAGTAAAACTCGACAATAGTCCAAAGTATCCATTTTATATTTTGAAGACCGAAAAAGGATACGGCGGACCTAACCAGTATCAAATGTCACATCAAATTCCGCTTAAAAATCCTGCCACCGACCAATCGGAGCTCATACAAATCGAAGCATGGCTTAAATCATACAATTTTCATGAATTATTTGACGAACAAAAAGGATTCCAAATATGAAAAATAATTCTGAAGACACTAGCAAAAAACTATATTCACCGGCAAGAAGAATAGGTGAACTCTTGACCGAACAGTTTAAGAAAGATCCACACTTTTACTTTTTCTCGCCAGACGAAACTACATCTAATAAATTTGACCAAATCTTTGAGGTAGAAAAACGCGCCTGGAATCTAGAACAAAAGCCTTGGGATTTACCAGAAAGTGCCAACGGCCGCATTATTGAAATGTTATCCGAAAATGTTTTATTTTCAGTCATGACAGGACATCTAGAAAATAACGAAAAAGCCATGATGGGAAGCTATGAGGCATTTTATCCAATTATAACTTCTCAAATTCTTCAACAGATAAAGTTTATCAAACAATCAAAAAAAGTTAGTTGGCGTAAACCAATCCCAGCCGTGAATCTACTTTCAACATCAACCTGTTGGCGTCAAGATCATAACGGATTTACCCATCAATCACCAGCTTTGATTTCTACATTACTGTCACATCCATCTAATCTTGCTAACTGCTTATTCCCGGTAGACGACATAGCCGCTGAAATAGCATTTAATTATATGATTGGTTCAAACAATGTTGTAAATCTTACAACATTTGATAAAAACGAACGTCCTCGTTATACTAACCTAGAGCAAGCCAAAAAACAACTTGATGACGGCGGTGCTACAATATTTGATTTTGCATCAGATCCTAATCCAGATTTTATTTTTGCTGCCGCTGGAGATATTGTTTCTCACGAAACCTTAGAAGCAATTAAAATCATAAAAAATGATATGCCTGAAATTAAAATTCGTTTTATCAATATTAACGCTCTCTCTTACCGGGCAATCGGCACGACGGAAAACAAACTAAGCACAGATAAATTCAATCAACTTTTTACACTAGACAAACCAATCATTGCAAATTTTCATGGATACCCAGAAACATTAGAAAATATTTTAGAAAACTATACCGAGCGACGACGCTTACGCGTGCACGGGTTTAATGAAGAAGGCTCCACTACGACTCCGTTCGAAATGTTACGAAAAAACATGGCTTCTCGCTTTGATCTTGCAATCGATATAGCAAAAGTCATAGGAAATCAAAGTCTAGTTTCCAAATATGAAATATTTTTGACACAAAATCATTTACATGCTATAAAATATGGTAAAGATTTAATCGTTTAAAAATGGAAATTATTATTCTAATTATCGTTATTATTATTTTGGCAGAAACAACTATTTTGCTTTCCAAGAAACATAGAACAACAAGAAGCGGCAATCGAAGGATTTTCGTAGATACATCCGTACTGATAGATGGCCGTATTTTAAATATTGCGCGCACCGGATTCATAGACGGAAATCTCATCATCTTAAAAAGCGTATTAAAAGAACTTCAATTGTTAGCCGATGGTAAAGATAGCGAAAAACGCAGTCGAGCCCGCAGTGGCCTTAGTAATATTACCGAACTAGAGCGCGTAATAGAAGTAAGCACAGAAATATTAGACGACGGTGAAGGTAATAAAAAAGTTGACGACCAATTATTAAAATATGCCAAAGAAGAAAAAGGCTTAATTCTCACACTCGATTACAATTTAATAAAGGTTGCTGAAGCCGAAAAAATAGCAACCCTAAACATCAACGAACTTGCCCTTGCCGTACGTACGGAATTTCTGCCAGGCGCCAAAATAAAACTAAAAATTACCGAAAAAGGTTCAAATCGTGGTCAAGGCGTCGGACATTTGAGCGACGGCACCATGGTAGTAGTAGAAAAAGCTTCAAATAAAATCGGCAAGGATATTATTGTAGAATTCGTAAGATTTCACGAAACACCAGCGGGCAAAATAATTTTTGCCCGCTCGGCCAAAAGATAAAAACTAAGGTTTTTTATCTTCCGAAGTATCGTTGTCGTCTACCGTAGTAGGAGTCAAAGTCATTTCACTTGTTGCGGAATAACCTGCAGAATCGGTAATTACAAATTTTACAGATGTTTCAGTACCCTTTAAGGTGTATCCATTTATAACACCATTACCACCTAATGATATCCCAGTCTTCTCTACGCCATTTATATATAAAGTATAACCAGCAATATCATTTGTTCCTTTACGGATTGTTGCAATTATTTTATTGTCACTTATAGAGAGCGATAAGCGTGGTGGTTCATAATTACAAGTATCACTTACTTCACGGTTATACGGTTCTGGTACGCTATAAACTGACTCACCAGTCATTGGATCTAGTGTTTTAGTTACTTCTATCTCAATCTTATATGATTCGTCCGTACAGTCAGAAGCAAGTAAATGATTGTAGCGGTTAAATACTAATGTTTCCTTTGAAACACCTGAGTTCTTTGAAGCATTAAACCAACTTGGCCAAATATCAGTTTTACCATTAACCGTCAAAGTTTGAATGCCAGCCGGACGAGCCGGTTGATCGCCAGAATGCCATCTACCTTCTGGTTCATAAACTTCAGAATGCACGCGCCCCATATACTCCGCAACAGTATATCTTGCGATATCGTGTGTATTAGAAGTAAGACCAGAACCATCATGATTGCCATTCCATACCAAAGTCGAAACCGCAGTAGAATAACTCTCCATCAAAGAATCCTTCGTAACAGCAGCATTTGCAGTGGTAGTGGTACCAGTCTTAGTAGCAGTCCAAACACCAGGAATTACATAGCCAGCGCTTTGCGAACCGCCCGCTGCATAAATACCAAACCTAGCACTACCATCACTTAAAATATTTGAAATCATATAAGCAACTTGGTCGTCAACTACGCGCGTACCTTCGGAATCAGACCAGGATTCTACAACCTCACCTGACGAATTTTTAACTTCAAGTATATAAGACAAATCCTTATAAACACCACCTCTTGCAAGGGAAGCATAAGCATTGGCATGCTCTACCATCTTTACACCACAACCAGAACCAATCGCAATAGAAAGACCATAACCCTCGCGACCTTCACAATAAGAGGTATCACCAAGCGCATGAGCTACTTCAAGCGAATTATCTATGCCATTAATGTATAGAGCTTTCACGGCCGCAATATTTAACGAATGGCCGAGCGAGAAACGAATTGTTACGTTACCATAAAATGTGCCAGTTGCATTAGTGAGTGCGCAACTGCCAGAATAACCCGCACAATAAAGTTTATTGATATTTTCGTCTTTCAGGATAGAACCAGGACCATAGTTTACACCTTCTCTTTGCATAAATAATGGCGAATAATCAAGAATCGGCTTAATCGAAGAACCTGGCTCAATTGAAGAATCGGTAGTTACATTTAACTCACCATAAGTTGGATTGTTAAAATCAGAAGAACCAACCATTGCTACGACCTGTGAAGTCTCTACATCCACCGACACGAGTGCTAAATTATCACTACGGTTCTTATAGGAATGGCTCATACCCACAGCCACAGCGTCTTCGGCGATTTTTTGTGCTCTTAAATCAACAGTTGTTTTAATTGTCCAACCACCAGCACGCATCGTTTGAATACCATATTTTTCTTCAAGTTGTTTTTTGACCTCCAAAACAAAGTGTGGGGCTTTCATATCAGCATACTGTGCCGATTCTGGACGAATAGTATCTAAAATTGCAACTTTCTTAGCTTCATTCGCTTCGTCTTCTGTGATATATCCCATTGATACCATATCTTCAAGCACTTTGTGCTGGCGCTCAATCAACATTTCGTTTCCATATGAATTATAAGGATTCAATACGGCTGGATTATTCGGAATCGCCGCAAGAAGTGCCGACTCGGCTAAGGTTAAATCTTTTGCAGATTTACCAAAATACGTTTGAGCAGCGGATTCTACACCATTACGGCGGCCACCATATGGCGATTGATTGAGGTACATTGTCAAGATTTCGTCTTTGCTGTACATTTTTTCTAGCTCAATCGACAAAATCAACTCTTTAATCTTACGTGACAAACCACCACGATCTTCGCTAGCAGCCTCATCCGAGAAATAAACCTGCTTAATAAGCTGTTGCGTCAATGTTGAACCACCTTGCACGCCACGCCCAGACAAAGTAGAGAAAGTAGCGCGTATTAAAGCTCCGAAATCTACGCCGATATGATTGTAGAAATTTTTATCTTCAATCGCGATTGTGGCTTTATACATATAATCGGAAATATCATCCGCATTTACGACTAAACGATAATTCTCGTTACCAGTATCTTTCCAAAGTAATTCACCATTACGATCGAGATAGGTATTAACCGTCTCGGAAATTGTCATTTCATCAAGACGTATTTCGTCCAAATCCTTTTTATAATACAAGAATAATCCGCCAATAAATATAATGCCAATCAATACACAAGCGGCTAAAAACTTCAAAATGGCTTTTTGGCCACGCCACGAAAACCACCATTTAAACACACGCTTTGGATGAAGTCGCGCAAAAAACCTTTTAACCGGATCTTTAGGCAATTTGGCTAATTCTTCAGCGCGTCGCCTCGAATTTGCCTCTTTCTTAGCATGATAATTATAAGAAAGACTTGAATATAAATTCATATTCTTCTTAGAAAGTTTTCTTTTCGTTTTATTCGTCTTTTCAGACTTAGACGATTTTGACAATTTTGACGACCTGAGTTTGGACGGCAAAATCACCACACTCTTCTTTTTCTTCATGAAACCATTATAGCATTATTATTTTAAATGTGTAAAATAATATATTTTTTATATGCTACAATATTTATATATGCGGAAATTCAAATTTAAATCAGTAGTTGCGCTCGCAAATATGAAATTGTCAGTAAAAACTGCCGCAATTGTATTAGCTAGCTCGACTTTTATTTCGGCGCTTCTTGGCCTTTTTCGTGATCGTTTGTTAAACTCATATTATCTTGGCACTTACCCCACCGGAATCGATGCATATACCGCTGCTTTTACAATTCCGGATTTTATGTTTTTTATTCTAACTTCCGGCGCTTTAGCGGTTTCTTTTATACCAGTTTTTAATCAACGTTTAGCAACCGGCAATAAAAAATCCGCCTGGGAGATGTCCGCTAGCCTACTAAATCTTTTAGCTCTTCTTACACTGGCTACCAGTATTTTAATTATGATTTTTGCCGAACCATTAATTCGCTACGTTGTTAGTCCCGGCCTAGACGAATCTGGTATGATTCTTGCCATTAATATGACTAGAGTAATCGCAATAAATCCATTCCTATTTTCCATCGCTACAGTTCTTACATCAATGCAGCAAGCTGTTGGACGCTTCGTCTTTTATGCTATTGCACCAACCATATATAATATAGGGATCATTATTGGTATCACCTGCTTTACAGGAGGAATAAACCTTTTCGGAATTCAACTTTTTGAAGGTGGGATCATGGGTGTCGCCCTAGGCGTTATTCTGGGAGCTATAATGCAGCTTGTAGTTGCGCTAATTGGCCTATTTGGTCTCGGTTTTGATTATGATTTTAAAATCTATTGGCGAAATCTTGGATTTCGCACCATTTTAAAACTACTCCCACCGCGTTCACTAGACCAGGGAATCGATTATGTTAATGCTATCGTTAGTACTAATTTATCTTCGCGTATGGGGGCCGGCGCTGTACGTTCCTTTGACCAAGCCACTACACTCCATACCGTACCAGTTAATCTAATCGGCGTAGCCATCTCTACAGCCTTTTTCCCAAAACTAACCAACGAGCTCGGCAGCGGCGACAAAACCAAATTCAACGAAACATTCAGGCAAGCTCTTCGTACAATCATTTGGATTGCTCTACCAGTTTCAGTTATCGCATTTTTTGGACGCGGCTACGTCACTAGCTTCATTTCTAATATCGGTAACAATAATAGCAACGGTACCATCTCCTCCATTCTTGGTATGCTATGTATAGCAATTTTTGCAAAATCAGTCTTTCATATCGCATCACGCGGATTCTATGCCTATCAAGATACTAAAACCCCATTTTATATTTCAATATTTGCCATCGGCCTCACTATCGCCTTAGCGGTCTGGTTTTATCTTCTCGGTTGGGGTGTAGATGGTCTTGGTTTAGCGCAATCGATCGGTGCGGTAATTGAAATAATTATACTGTTATATATATTACATCACCGCTCGCATAAAGAATTGCTAGATAAAGCATTTTGGCGTGCAATGTTCAGAATGGGAATCGCCACACTGGTCACCGGATGCGTAGCATTTTCAATGACAAAATTTGTACCACTTATGGCTACCGACAATTCACTCGTCATTACAATACCAAAATTCTTCCTAATCGCTTCAGTTTCAGCAATTGCATATCTGATAGCAAGCTATTTCTTAAATCTCAAAGAAGCAAAACCAATTTTTAATTACGTCAAAAAAATTCTCTTTAGAAATGTTAAATAGGTGATATAATAATCGTATGGAAATAAAACGCGAGGATATCTTACATTTGGCTGATTTGTCAAATTTTTCTCTTTCCGAAAAAGAAGCCAAATCGCTTGAGGGCGACCTCAGTAATATTATTAAATATATTTCCCAACTTGATAAATTAGATACTAAAAACATCGAGCCAACATATCAAGTTTTTGAGATGGATAACATTTGGCGCGCAGACGAAATCCTTGAACAAGATGCAAAAAGGGAAGACTTACTTGCGCTTACCAAAGAATCAAAAGATAATCAAATAAAGGTGCCAAAAGTATTATGAAAATAGCTAACAAAACAGTTTCTGCAGAAAGATTAGTGCGTGATGCCCTAGAAAAAGCCAAACACTTTGCTGACTATAATATTTTTACATTTTTAAATGAAGAAGGTGCTATTGCTCGCGCACGCGAAATTGATGCCCGTATTAAAAAAGGTGAAAAAGTTGGCCGTTTAGCTGGTGTACCATATGCTATGAAAGAAAACTTTCTTTCCCCAGACGGCGAAACCACCGCTTCGGCGCACATCTTGCAAGGTTTCACTTCACCAATTACCGCCACTTCTATTGCAAAACTCGAAGAAGAAGGTGCCATAATGATCGGCCGCACTAATATGGATGCATTTGCACATGGTTCATCTACCGAAAATTCATACTTTGGCCCTACGTTAAATTCACACGACAAAACACGTGTCGCAGGTGGTTCATCCGGCGGCTCCGCCGTAGCCGTAGCGCTTGATATTGTCGAATTTGCTACCGGCACTGACACCGGTGGTTCTATTCGACAGCCCGCCTCATTTAATGGCATCTATGGGCTAAAACCAACTTATGGTTGTATCTCACGTTATGGCGTCGTGGCGATGGCTTCATCTACTGATTGTATTGGTTTCTTTACTAAAACCCCAGACGACATGGATTTACTCATGTCTATCGCATCCGGCCAAGATTCAAAAGATCTAACCACGTTACCGGATTATTACAATAACGAAGAAAAAAATCCAAATCCTCAAAAAATTGGAATCATCAAAGATTTTGATAACGATTCCGTTGATTCGGAAATCCGCAACGCACTTGCGTCAAAAATAGATTTACTTAAAACGAAAGGTCATGAAATAATAGAACTGGAAATGCCCGCATTAAAATATGCTTTAGCTGCTTATTACATCATTGTACCAGCCGAAATCGCATCTAATCTATCGCGCTACGACGGCATTCGTTATGGCTTCCGCTCGGACGATTCTAAAGATTTAGATACTTTATATAACAACACCAGAAACGAAGGCTTTATGCCAGAAAACAAACGTCGCATTATGATTGGAAACTTCGTTCTGTCTAGTGGTTTTTATGATGCATATTTCTTAAAAGCCGCCAAAGCTCGTACACTTATTATTAAAGAATACAAAAATGCTTTCAAGAAGTGCGACTACATTCTAACACCCGTAGCACCAAACCCCGCCTTTAAACTTGGCGAAAAAACCGGCGACCCGGTAGCGATGTATTTAGAAGACGTCATGAGCGTACCATTAAACTTAGCCGGCGTGCCAGGACTTACCATCCCGGCCGGCAAGACCAAAAATGGTCTACCTATCGGCCTACAATTAATCGGCCCACGTCGTAGCGATAAATCATTAATCAAATTTAGCAAGGAGTTAATGTAATGGACGGTGGTGTAGTTACATTTATATTAGCAATTCTAATTGTTGCTATTTTTATCTTTATAGCAATCCTTCTAACTGGCAAACGTAAATATATTTTTAATCGCGAAGCATATCAATCCAAATTTTTATCAATAGAAAACAAACTCCAAAAAGAAAACCCATCTAGTTTTACCGCCACAATTATCGAGGCGGACAAGCTCTTAGATAAAGCATTAATTGAAATGGGACTACCGGGCAAAACCATGGGCGACCGTCTCAAAAAATCTGGAGACAAGTTTTCTAACCTTAACGCCGTCTGGCGCGCACATAAGCTTCGCAATGCTATTGCCCACGAATCCGATTTAGAAATCAGCTATAAACAAGCATTTAATGCAATCGAAATATATAAACAAGCTCTAAAAGATTTGGGGGCCATATGAAATACTTGCCAACCATCGGCATAGAATGCCATGTTCAACTTGCTACTAAAACCAAACTTTTCTCCGAAGTAGACAACGATGCTAGAGGAAAAGAACCAAACTCATGCGTTTCGCCAGTTGATTATGCCTTACCAGGCATGTTACCAAGATTAAACGGTGAAGCTATTCGTCTTGCGATTCTAGCCGGGCGAGCAATGAACTGCAAAATTAACTCTCATTCTCGTTTTGATCGTAAACATTATTTTTATCCAGATTCACCAAAAGGCTATCAAATCACTCAGTTTTACGAGCCGATCATCGGGGAAGGATTCGTAGAACTTCCTTCTGGTACCAAAATCCGCATTGAGCATGCTCATCTAGAAGGCGACGCTGGTAAACTCACTCATTTTGACACATATTCTTTAGTAGATTTAAATCGCGTAGACACTCCACTCATCGAAATCGTTTCCATGCCAGACATTCATTCCGCAAAAGACGCACATGATTACTGTAAAGAACTTTGGCGCTTAATGATTTTTGCCGGCGTTTCTTATGGAGATTTATACAATGGCAACATGCGTTTTGACGTTAATATTTCTTTAGCTCCCGAGACCTCAAAAGAACTTGGTACTCGTGCAGAAATCAAAAATCTCAATTCATTTAGATCTGTCGAACGCGCCGTAGAATACGAAATAACCCGCCAAACCAAACTACTTGAAAAAGGCGAAAAAATCATTCAAGAGACCCGCGGCTGGAACGACGCTTCCGGCAAAACCACCGCTCAACGCTCCAAAGAAGAGGCTAAAGATTATCGTTATATGCCAGAACCGGATTTGCCACCAATTAATTTATCTGCCGATTTTATCGATACTGAATCAGCTAAACTACCACCTATGCCTAAAGATTACCGCGACAAATTCCATGGCATCATCGCTGACGACATACTAGAAATCATGCTCGATTACCCTCAACTAATCAACAAAACCAACGAAATCGACCAAAAACATCTCAAAAGCATTTCGAATCTGTTCGTTTCCGTGTTACTAGCTGAGGAAAAATCTGCCGAATTCTTAAATGATTTACCTTCGGCAAAAGATTTAAACGAACTTGCCGAAATGAACGAAAAGAAGGAATTAAGCTCTACTGCCACCAAAGAAGTATTTTTAAGATTATTTGACCCACAAATGAAAAACCGTGGCGCCAAAAATATCGCAAAAGAACTTGGCTTAATTCAAGAAAACGACCTTGGCGCGCTCGAAAAAATCGTTGACATCGTCCTAGCCAAACCGGAGACCAAAAAAGCCCAAGATGATTACAAAAACGGCGAACAAAAAGTCATAGGTTTTCTTGTAGGGCAAGTCATGAAAGAATCTAAAGGCAAAGCCAACCCTTCAGCCGTTCAAGACATCCTCAAAAAGAAACTAGCCTAAATATTGACTTTTATTTCAAAGTATGATATAATCATATTACGGCAACACCTCCAAGCCGTGGTGCTTTTTATCACCCCCCTATAAACCCCCAGTTTATCTGGGGGTATTTTCATTGTTTTTTCTAAAAAAATATGCTAAAATAAGCCAAAGTCTTATTTTTCTTGTCTCATGTCTATTAAAACTGAGGAGAAAGTTATAGACAATAAACTAACAATAAAGGAGTATATGGCTACTACAAATAATGACCTTAGCAAACTGCGAAATATTGGTATTATTGCTCATATCGACGCAGGTAAAACTACTACCAGTGAAGCTATTTTGTATCGCACTGGCCTCAAACACAAGATTGACCTAGTTAAAGGTGGTACCGGAGGTGCCGATACCGACTGGATGGAACAGGAAAAAGAGCGCGGTATCACAATCACATCCGCCGCTGTTACCGTTTACTGGAAAAATCACCAAATCAACATTATCGACACCCCAGGGCACATCGATTTTACCGCCGAGGTAGAACGTTCACTTCGTGTCCTTGATGGCGCAGTTGTCGTTTTTGATGGTAAAATGGGCGTCGAAGCGCAGAGCGAAACAGTCTGGCGCCAAGCTACTAAATACGGTATTCCACGTATCTGCTTTATCAATAAAATCAACCAAATCGGCGGTGATTTTTATAAATCTCTCGATTCTATTCACAAACGCCTTTCTAAAAATGCCATAGCAATTCACTTGCCAATCGGCTTTGAAAAAGACATCTGTGGCGTAGTTGATCTTATCGACATGAAAGCCTATACCTATAAAGATTATGCCGATCACGAATTAACTGTAGGTGAAATCCCTGCCGATATGGTAGAAAAAGCCAAAAACGCTCGTTCAATGCTTATCGAAGAAGCTGTTCAGGCTGACGAAAACTTGATGAATAAATTCTTCGAAGAAGGTGAAGATGCTATTACGGAAGATGAACTAAAAGCCGCTCTTAGAAAACGCGTTCTAGATGGCGACTTCTTCTTAGTAACTGGCGGTGACGGTCGTGGCGTAATTGTAGAAAAAGTCCTCGATCTCATGACTGATTATCTACCATCTCCTCTAGACCGCGACCAAGGTCAAACCGTAGGTACCGATCCGAAAACTGGCGATCAGATTATTCGTAAAGCCGACGATAAAGAACCTCTTACCGCTCTCGCTTTCAAAATTGCCACTGATCCATTCGTAGGCAAATTAATCTTTATCCGCGTTTACGCTGGTAAACTCAAATCAGGTGACACCGTTCTCAATGTCTCAACTGGCGACAAAGAGCGTATTGGTCGTTTAGTCCGTATGCATGCCAATGATCGTAAAGACATTTCAGAAATCGGCGCCGGCGATATCGCCGCCGTGGTAGGCTTAAAGAGCTGTACTACCGGTACTACTCTCTGTAGCCCAGCCCACCCAATTTTACTAGAATCTATTGAGTTCCCAGATCCACCAGTTTCAATCGCTGTCGAGCCAAAAACTAAAGCCGATCAAGAAAAAATGGGGCTTGGTCTCTCTAAGCTCGCTGAAGAAGACCCAACCTTCCGCGTTCACACCGATGAAGAAACCGGTCAAACCATTATTTCTGGTATGGGTGAGCTTCACTTAGAAATCATCATCGATCGTTTGAAACGCGAGCACAACGTCGAAGCTAACACTGGCGCTCCACAAGTTGCTTACCGCGAAACCATTCGCGGCACTGCTGAAGCACAAGGTAAGCACATTAAGCAGTCTGGTGGTCGTGGTCAATATGGTGACGTTTGGATTAAATTTGAACCGAACGAACCAGGGAAAGGCTTTGAGTTTATTGATCAAATTAAGGGCGGCGTAGTTCCACAAGAATACCGCAAACCAGTTCAAAAAGGCGTTGAGGATACTCTCGCCGGTGGCGTCATTGCTGGTTATCCAGTTGTAGATGTCAAAGCTACACTCTACGATGGTAGCTACCACGATGTCGACTCATCTGAACTCGCCTTCACCTTGGCAGGTGCTCTCGCTACTCGCGAAGGTATCAAAAAGGCTAACCCAGTGCTCCTAGAACCTGTCATGAAACTTGAAATAACTACTCCAGAAGAATTCATGGGCGACGTTATTGGCGACATCAACTCTCGCCGTGGTCGCATCGACGAAATGGAAGATTTAAATGGTGGCGCCAAGCTAATTAAAGCTTTCTGTCCACTAGCTAATCTCTTTGGTTACACTGGCGACCTACGTGGTATGACCCAAGGCCGTGCAGCCTCTTCTATGGAGCTCTTTGCTTATGAAGAAGTACCACCTAACGTAGCACAGGAAATTATCGAAAAACGAAATTCCAAATAAACCATAAAAAATCCCGGGTCAATCGCCCGGGATTTTTTTAATACTACATCTTCTTCATGAATCTTTTTCTTGCACCCAATCTATAAACTAAATACCCGCCAACACTTACTATTACAATACCGGTAGCAACGTAAAGTATTTGACCGCCACCTGCACCTTCAGAAGCTAAGCGCGTAAACAAACCAGTGTCTGGAGCTGGTGGCATCACACTCACAGTTTCATCTGCATTATTTATATCTTTATGTTCCAATATAAGTTCATCTTCAATATAGAGACTTTCAAATATTACTAGATCGACACCACCTAGATCTGCAGTGTTAAGTTTAAAGATCATTTCTGTCTCACCGCACGCTTCGTCTGGTGTAAAGACAGTCTCAGCTTCTACCGGCTCGCTATTGACCAACACACCATTACCGGTCTTCTTATTCATTAATACGCCTTTGACAGTATATTCAATGCCCGGTTTCAAACAATACTTCACAGTATCTTTGATTTCAACATCCTCATTAAGCGGTAAGAGCTTATCGCCAGTTTCGGCATTCGTAGCGTAGGTGCGCAAACTTATTAATTCGACGGTCTGGCCTAAATCATTAATATCATTATGTCTTGTAATTATGTCGTCCTTATACCATAGAGTTTCAAATACAACTACTTCTTTACCGCCTAATTCGGAGGCATCAAATATAAACTCCATTTCAGTTTCGCCACAATCTTCTTCGGAACGTAAATCGACGCTACTTTCTACTGTTTCGCCATTAATGAGAAGCGGTTCACCGGTAGATTTATCCATTAAAATGCCCTTAATCACGAAATTTGTATTTGGCTTCACGCAATACTCAATTTTATCAATTATTTTGGCCTCTTTAGAAATCTCAATGTAATGGTCACCATCTTCTGCATCTGTTGCAGTAGTACCAAGACTGAACTTTGTACAAGCATTATCCCAATCGCCCAAGTCAACTACCTGATTAGCACTATTAATTGTTACCGTTTTCTTTTGGTTTAAGATACCAGTACAAAACAGATTCGAACCACATCTAAGCTCTTGAATTAAATAGGTCCCGTATGGCAGAGCGCCAACCGTATCACGGACTGGTACACTCGCACCATTCTTATCTCTACCAAACCATGTACCGTAACCAGAGAAGAAGAATGGCTCTACTTCATCATATAGCGCATCATATCCATTCGTATTTATCGAATGCAATATGAAGCTAGACGAAGTATCGACTACGCCCTCATCATTGCTTACCACGATATGAGATTCTAATATTTGATTATTTTCGTCTATAGCGGAAATACTAAACAACACATCACGCATCGGAACATTGTTATTTGAATCCATCTTTACAAATCTAATGTCGCCACGAATCGGTTGGTTTGCGACAGTAGTAGAAACATTTACCGAATTATTCGTTGGGATCGTCACAGTCTTTGCTTCTGTATTTAAAACATAGCCTTCGCTAGTCGCTTCCTCTTTAATAATGTAGGTACCATATGGTAGATTTTCAAACGTTACATCACAATCGCCATCAGACATTGTCTTAGTAGCTATTACGTCTCCCTTCTTCTTTTCTAAACCTCCATAATAAACAGAATTAGTAGAATTATTTGTTATAGAAATTCTTACACCCGCAAAAGATAGACCGTCACTATTAGTACAACTGCCAGTATCCGTATCTACTTTATTTACGGTTACCTTACCCTTAATGCCAGTATTTGTAAATGCTAATCGAGCTGAATCGCCAGCCAAAGTAACTTCTTTAGAAGGCGTATCAATCGTATATCCAACACTTACGGATGCTTCACGAACTTCGTATTTTCCATAAGGAAGATTATCAAACTCAACCCCACAAGCGTTATTTGATATAGCCGAAATCGTTTTAGAAACGATTTTGGCGCCATTCGCAATCTTATTACCACCATATTTAATTTCTCCGCCCGTTTTATTATAAATATCAAATACTGTTCCGACTAATGATGCATTACCATTAGCTGCACAAGAACCAAGATCCTTGTCGGTTTTACTGATAATTATTTTACCCTTCTTAGGCGCGTTTGAGAAAGACACAGAAGCAGAGGCCCCAGAAAGCGTTACTGTCTTATCGGTGTCACCAGTATATCCCGTCGCCACAGAACTCTCCCTTATAGTATATGTTCCATATGGCAAATCAGAAAATTCAACTGAACAATTTGGGCTTGTCAATGTCTTAGCATCACCAATTGTCCCTCCATTAGGAATAGACTCGTTGCCATATTTGACGGGGCCACCAGTGCTGTTTATGAGCGTAAATGCCGTGCCATCATACGAAAGAGAACCAGTCGTAGTACAAGTACCAGTGTCGGCGTCAATCTTATTTACGGTAATTTTACCCTTGATTGGGGCATTAGATAAAGTAATAGTTAAATTCGGTATGTTCATAACTACGCTTTTATCCGTATCTTTAGTGTATCCAGTTGCGGCGACAGTTTCTCTCACTGTGTAATTACCGTAAGGAACATTTTCAAATACTACGCCACAAGTACCAGCCGCAATTGATTTTGTACTAATTGTATTCCCGCTAGCATCGAGCAAGGCAAACGTGGTGCCATTGAGCGAAAGATTAGAAGTAGTTGTAGTACAGCTATTAGTATCAGCATCTACTTTATTCACTGTTAAGGTACCAGTAGTAGGAGCTTCGATCCACATAATGCGCTGATTACCATCATTATTGGTGGTAATATAAAGCTTGTACTGGCTCGCCTCCTGCCAAACAGAATCATTTGCTATGATAAGATCCCCAAGCTGACCATATACAGCCTCGAGCCAGACTACTCTAGCCGGTTCCAAACCAGATGTATCAGTCTTGTTTGTATTTAGCCACCCCACAAACGCGTGTACGTAAGCGAATCGATCATCAGGATCTGGTGTATCTTGAAACATACCGTTAATAATATTTTGATTAGAAGGAGTATTGACGAAAAAGATATAGAGCATTAATTTAATATATTGAAAATCACCAACATTGTATCTTTCTTCGGCGCCATATGACACGTTTAATTCCGGAGTATTCATCTTTGGATCGGCACAAACACCCTGAAAATATGAATCACCTGATTTAATTGTAAATCTATTAGTAGACCACCCTCCATATTCAATCCTAGGCCCTATTCCCGCAACCTGAACGGAGCCCCCAGTGCTAGGCGTGTTAGCACTAACCTTATTTTGAACATGTTTTATAATGGCAAACATCGCCAAGCCAGCCAAAACAAAACCGACAAAAACAAGAAGAGCACGTTTCAATAAACCTTTTCGACTCAAAACAAACATAATTATTCCTTCGTTTTTATATTTATTAATTATTTTTTTGTTTGTGTATAACTCTGACTCTACCCCATATTATACTTATGTTTAAATATTTGTCAAGCCCAAATTTTGCGTTAAAAAAGACGCTTGAATTCAAGCGTCTTCTTCCCACGGAGGAGTCTCTTTGTTAGTTGTATCCAATTTATCTATTGGATCTTCGTACACGACGGCATTTCTAAATTCTCTTGCCATTACAAAAATCGTTAATCCGATAAAAACAAACAGACAAATAAGCGGAACTAAAGTCCTGACCTTGCCAGCGATACGCAGGACAAATGTCACAACTGTCGCCCAAAGCGACAACATATCGACAGTTAATAAAAACTTGTCCATAGATTCACCTCCTTAATGTGCAAGTCCCCCATGTATTCTTTCATTTTAACCTTTTTTTATAAAAATGTCAAATCGCGCCAAAATACGAAAAATAGCATAAATACTCTTTACAAGTTTATAAAAATAGTCTAAAATAGTAGGGTAGAGATTTGGAGCTGGTTTTTATTAGCGCTCCAAACATAATAATATAAAAGGAGAAAGAATGGCAAATTTTGACCGTTCCAAACCACACATTAATGTGGGTACTATGGGTCACGTAGACCATGGTAAAACTACTTTAACTGCGGCAATTACTAGCGTTCTCGCGAAAAACTTTCCGTCAGACGTAAACAAACCTGTCGCTTATGACCAAATCGATAACGCTCCAGAAGAAAAAGCACGTGGTATCACCATTGCTACTTCTCACCAGGAGTACGAATCCAGCAAACGCCACTACGCACACGTAGATATGCCAGGCCACGCCGATTACATCAAAAACATGATTACCGGTGCTGCCCAAATCGATGGCGCTATCCTCGTAGTAGCAGCAAACGATGGTGCTTTACCACAAACTAAAGAGCACATTCTCTTAGCTCGCCAGGTAAACGTACCTAAAATTATCGTTTTCCTAAACAAAATGGACCTCGCCGACCCAGAAATGGTTGAGCTCGTCGAAGAAGAAGTTCGCGACATCCTAGAGAAAAACGGCTTCGATCGCAATTGTCCAATCATCCGCGGTTCTGCAACCAAAGCCCTCGAAGGTGACCCAGAAAACGAAAAGGCAGTAATGGATCTTATTGACGCTATGGACGAATATTTCGATATCCCAGAGCACGATCTAGACAAACCATTCTTAATGCCAATCGAAGACGTCTTCTCAATCAAAGGTCGTGGTACCGTTGCTACTGGCCGTATCGAACAGGGCGTCGTCAAACTAAACGACGAAGTCGAAATCGTAGGTCTTCGTGACACCCAAAAATCAGTTGTTACCGGCATCGAAGCCTTCCATAAGACTTTGGATCAGGGTCAAGCTGGCGATAACGCTGGTTTACTACTTCGTGGTATCGAACGCGATCAAATCGAACGTGGTCAAGTAATTGCCAAACCTGGCACCATTACCCCACACACCGAATTTGAAGCCGAAGTTTACATCCTTAAGAAAGAGGAAGGTGGCCGCCACACTCCATTTTCTAAAGGTTACAAACCACAATTCTACTTCCGCACTACCGATGTTACTGGTGAAGTAGAACTTCCAGCTGACAAAGAAATCGTCATGCCTGGTGACCAAGTAACCTTCAAGGTTAAACTCTTGGCTCCAGTCGCTATGAACGACCAAGATCGTTTCGCTATCCGCGAAGGTGGCAAAACCGTCGGCTCTGGTGTTATCACCAAAGTTATCAAGTAATTTGATACTTAATTAAAAAATCTCCCCAAAAGGGGAGATTTTTTATCTAATTTCTTCAAGATTTATCTTTTCACTTACAGGTTTTTCTAATTCTTCGGGATTAGACAAAAGATACTGCAACAAATCGGCGGATTTCGCAAAATAATAGCCATCCGCAATCCGTTCGTCAAAATTCATCCCCCATTCACACATCTTGCGTGTGGATTTTTTTCCATCTTCTATTATCTCTTCATCTCGTATCTCGCCCATCGTAAGTAGGGAAGACGAATTACCAAAATCCGTAATATTGTGATGAATTGCCCCACAACCAATTGAACCGAGATTCGATAAAATCATCGTACTATAATAAAGATTGTCTTCAATTAATGAGCTAGGCAAAATCCCTTTTTTATCGCACCATTTAAAAAGCCCAACAATCGGGACGCGAAGAATATTTGGAAGCTTTCCCAAAGTATCAATTGCAGAATTGGCCCCAGCTTTTTCGATACCACCAGTTTTGCGATTGCGAAAACTATCGATCTTTTTCTTTATCTTATCGCCTAGCGTATAAATATTATCATTCTTTTCAATCGGAATCATTACCATCATCTCTTCTGAATGATCGTCAAAACTCACTTTGGCTACAAATGACAAAACTATTTGCTCGTGCTCCCACAAGTGACGATTCGCTACAAAGTAATTAAGTTTTGGGCGATTATAAACGGTTTTCGCAATAGCCGTCAAAAAAGCATGAAAATAAGTAACACTTTCACCGGCTTTTTTCTTTTTTTCGATAAATTTTGACAGATTGGTTAAATCCATCTTTTGATTAATATAAACATCACTCACGCTACGATTAGGTTTCAAATCAATGCTAATCTGCGCCATCCCAGTGACATTCTTTACCCTTCGGGCTCCTCCGTATTTCTTCATATCACTATTATAACAAGAGACCAAAAAAGCCACTATCTTGTGTTTTTTAGTAATCTGTGATATAATATAGATATAAATATCATTAATTATCAAATCCGAAAAACTCATGTCTTAGAGGTTATCGGATAAGAAAGGAAACTATGGCTGAAGCCAAAAAACAAGAAGGTCTTAAAATTCGTATCCGCCTTAAGGCCTACGATCATCGCGTTATCGACCAAAGCGCAAGGCAAATTGTAGACACCGCTATCCGTACCGGTGCCTCCGTAAGTGGCCCAATCCCACTTCCTACCAAACGCTCAACTTTTACAGTAGTTAAATCACCACACGTCTACAAAACTGGCGGCGAAGCATTTGAAATGAAAGTGCACAAACGCCTAATCGACATTTCCAATGCTACTCCAAAAACCATCGAGAGTCTCCAAAATCTCTCTTTACCTGCAGGCGTAGACGCCGAAATCAAGATGTAATACATAAATCCCCCAAAAATGGGGGATTTTTGATATAATAATTTTATGAGCGTTGCTAGATTTAAGAAACGTTTTTATTTCGTGGTCGCAAACTATTTCCGACGTTTTGCAAACATGGCTTACAAAAGATGGCAACCTAGAGTAATTGCCGTAACTGGCTCAGCCGGTAAAACCACCATGATGACTATGTTAGAACACGAAATTGGCAAAAAAGCGCATTACTCACACGATGCCAACTCTGCTTTTGGTATTCCATTTGATATTCTTGGCTTAAAAGGTATTCGTGGCTCCAAAATTCGTTGGATTTGGCTAATCATTGCTGCGCCATTTAAAGGTTTATTTCACCGCCACAAAGAAGAGTTTTATATTGTTGAAATAGATGGTGAGCGCCCTCACGAAACCGAATTCCTCGCCGAATGGCTTAAACCAGAAGTAACCATCTGGGTATCAATCGGCCTTTCTCATGCCGTCCAATTCGAAAAAGAAGTCGAAAGTGGCAAATTCAAAAATGTCAAAGAAGCTATCGTAGCAGAGTTTGCCAACCTTCCTGCTCACACCTCAAAAAGAGTCTATATTGATGCCGATTCAAAATACATGGTAGAAGCAACCTCAAATATTAAAGCTAAAGTTATCCCTATCAAAAAAGCCGAACTTAAAAAATACGTGGTATATCCAGATTCTACCGATTTTACCTACGGAGATACGACCTTCCATTTTAACCATCCAGAACCTAAAGATATTGCATTTAATCTTTTCGTAGTGCGCGATCTCATGAAATATCTCAAACTGAAATTTAATCCAGATTTTTCGGCAATGAAAATTGCCCCTGGACGTTGTTCATATTTTAGAGGTAAAAAGGGAATTAATATCATAGATAGTAGCTATAACGCTCACATGATTTCCATGACATCAGTATTAGACATGGCAAAACGCATGCATGCCGAACATAAATGGCTTGTTATTGGCGACATCGTAGACCAAGGTTCGCTCGAAGAAGAAGAACATCGCAAATTAGCCAAACTAATTGCTGCAGTTAAACCAGAAAAAGTAATCCTAGTCGGAAAACGCACCAAAAAATATACCGCACCAGAGCTCAAAGAGCTCGGCGTATCGGCTGTTGCCACCCTGGACCCCAAAAAAGCCCTTGAATATATTGAAAAAAATATCACCGGCAAGGAAACATTGCTCTTCAAAGGTAGTCAATATTTAGAATGGGTTATTGAAAAACTACTCTTAGATCCAAAAGACAGCAAAAAACTTTGTCGACGCGAAAAAGCAGCTGTCGCGCGTCGTAAAAGTTGGGGGCTAGATTCATAAATGAAAGGAGGTGGAAAATGGCAGATTTATACATAATCCATGGCTGGACATATACCATAGAACCATGGAAACAAACTCTTGAAAAGCTCCGCGACAAAGGAATCAGCGTCAAAATGCTAAAAGTCCCAGGACTAACCTCTGAATCGAAAAAAACCTACACTATCGACGACTACGTCAAATGGGCAAATCAAGAAATACCAGATGGCGCCATAGCGCTTGGCCACTCCAATGGCGGGCGAATACTTCTAAACCTCTGTGCAAAAAAACCAGATAAACTGAAGTATTTAATTTTGCTTGATTCGGCTGGCATTTACGAACCTACCACCAAGAAAAAAATCGTCAGTTTTCTCGCTAAAATCGGAAAACCATTAAAGAAAATACCAATTATTAACAAAGTTTTTCATAAAGTCACTGGCTCCACTGATTATTCGCGCGCTCCCGAAAACATGAAAAAAACTTTAACCAATATGCTAGAATCAGATAAAAATCTTGATTTTAGCAAAATTACTACAAAGACCTTTATCCTCTGGGGCAAGAATGACACCATCACGCCGCCCCATCAAGCAACTAAAATATACGAACAATTAGAAAACGCCGAACTTAAATTTTACTCAAATTGGACACATGCTCCATATATTTCTAGCCCAGACGAACTAGCTCGCGCTCTCGTGGCATTAGTAGAAAGGCTCAAAAAATGAAACGATTCTTTTTGGGTTTAGCAGCAAATTATAGTAAGGAGGATCGCCGCTCCCAATTATTTAGCCTCGGCCGTAAAGAAGACTTAAAGGATCTAGAACACTTCTTACTTCGTAAATATAACGGCGAGCGCGCAATTTTAACTAAAAATGGTCGCTCAGCCTTAACGCTTGCCCTCAAAGCATATTTTAATAAAGGAGATAAGATCCTAGTAAACGGATTTACTTGCTATGCGGTTTACGAAGCAGTAAAAGCCGCCGACCTTGATCCGGTTTTCGTTGATATTAATAAAGACGACTTAAACTTTGACATAGAAACGTTAAATAAGATTTCCGACCCCGCAATAAAAGGCATCATAATTCAAAACACCCTCGGATTCCCAGTAGATATCGCAGCGATAGAACAATTTGCTAAAAAACATGATTTAGTTATCATCGAAGATCTTGCGCACTGCGCCGGCGTCAAATACCAAGACGGCAGAGAAGCTGGTACAGTTGGTGCAGCTGCAGTATTATCTTTTGGTAAAGATAAATCAATAGACACAGTTTCTGGTGGAGCAGTAGTATTACGTCACCCCTGTCAAAACAAGATTACGGCGCCTAGCAAATCCCCGAAACTATCCGACCATCTTCGAGCTAGATTCTACCCTACTTTTGGTGCCATTTGTCGCGTACTTACACATGTACACCTCGGTGGCATATTAATGAAATGCTTAGTTAAAATCCACTGGGTAGAAAAATCTGCTGATAATAAACTGGATATTAGCCGAAAACCCAGTAAATTTGAAGCCAGAAGAGCTCTTATTCAAATTAAAAGCCTTAATAAATCCGGCGAAAAACCAATTCGCGAATTCTATCTAGTTAAGAATCGTGACGAAGTTCTAAAAAAACTTAAAAAATCAGGATTTTATTTTGATGGTTTTTGGTATGAGAAACCTATTTCGCCTGCCAGATACTATCAAAAAACTAATTTTCCAGAAGAAGAGTGTAAAAACGCAGTCTACATCTCAGAGCACATCATTAATCTACCAACTTATTACAGAAAAAATAATCTTAAAAAAGCTCGCGAAATAATAGAAAAACATTTGGAGGATCAAGCATGAATTGGCCGAAAATTATCAAAAATTTTCCTGAAGCAAACTTCCTTCAGTCGCCCAATTATGCAAAAATGAATTCTTCTCTTAATAATAAAGTTATAACAGAAGAAATAGAAGATGGTTCCGGCTACGCACTAATGATTGTACGTAATGCTAAACGCGGTCGCTATCTAGAAATTCCATGTGGACCATTAATTAATTGGCAGGACCAAAAAACAATTAAAAAAACAATTTCAAAAATCACAGAAATAGCCAAACGTGAAAAATGTGTCTTTGTACGTATGCGTCCACAACTACCAGCCACTAAAGAAAATTTGAAGCTATTGGAGAATATAGGTCTAAAAAAATCCCCAATGCATCTTGCAGCCGAACACACCGTAATGATAGATTTAAAAAAATCAGAGGACGAATTACTTGCCAATATGCGACGCCAAACTCGTTACGAAGTTCGTCGCGCCGACAAGTTAAACATTAGAGTCGAAAACTCTAATTCTGAAGAATTATTCAAAGAATTTCATAAAATCCAAGTCGCAACTGCCAAGCGTCAAAAGTTTATACCACCAGATTTAAAAACCCTTCTAGCCGAAAGAGAATCGCTTAATTCTACGATATATGTCGCAAAAACCGAAGATAACCAGCCAATTGCGTACGGATTAATCATTAAAGAAGGAAAAGAAGGGGATTATTACGAGGCTGCTTCTACCGATTTAAATCGTAAGCTTCCAGGAGCTTATGCCCTACTTTGGCAAGTCATCAAAGATCTCAAAAAAGAAGGTTATGAAAGATTCAATCTATGGGGAATCGCTCCCGCAAACCAGCCAAATCACCGCTATGCTGGCGTAACAACGTTTAAAACAGGTTTTGGCGGTGAAATAATCGAATATGTACCAGCACACGATTTAGTTATTTCAAAAATCAAATATCTTAAAAATCTTGCGGTGGAAACAGTGCGCAAGAAAAAGAGGCATTTATGAAAATTGAAACAATCACGAATCAAAACAATTGGGATACTTTTATAAAGTCGCACCATGAATCCAATTTTTTGCAATCATGGGATTTTTATGAGTTTCATGCAATGCGTGGCAAAACCATTATTCGTCGCGCAGCCCTAAACGACGAAGGAGAAATCATGGCAGCCTACGCTGGTGTAATAGAAACCGCCAAACGTGGGCGCTATTTGGCAATCGCCGGTGGTCCAATTATGGATTGGCAAAACAAATCTCTAGTTAAAGATATTTTTGCGGACATAAAAAAGCAAGGCCAAGAAAATGATTGTGTCTTTGTGCGCGTTAGACCGCAACTAGAATTATCGCCGGAATCATTAGAATTAATGAAAAAACTAGGCCTTAAAAAGGCCCCTATGTATCTCTCGGTTGAATATGCCGGCATCTTAGATTTAAACAAAACCGAAGAAGAGATCTTAGCTGGCGCCTCTCAAGGTTTTCGCCGCAAGCTCAGAAAAGCTAAAAAAGCCGAAATCACTATAGAAACTTCTTCGGATCCCAAAATAGTTAAAACATTTTATAATCTAGAAGTTAAACATGCGAAACGCCAAGGGTTTGTCGCTTTCTCTGAAGATTTTTTGACCAAACAATTTACCGCTTTCGCCAAAAACAATGAAGTTTTAATGTATACCGCCAAAAAAGACGGAGAAATACTAGCTCAAAACTTTATAATTTTTTATGGCCCCGAAGCCAGCTATCATTATGGCGTGTCATCTGATCTTGGCACCAAGTATTCCGCTGCCCCACTCCTTCATATTAAAGCCATGGCGGAGGCCAGGGAACGTGGTTGCACTCGTTACAACCTCTGGGGGATTGTTGGTCTAGAAGAAAAATCGCATCGCTTTTATGGTGTCTCGGAGTTTAAACGCTCATTTGGATGCGAGGAGCTTAAATATACCCCAGCCCATGATTTAGTGTTGAAGCCCACTAAATATCAAATTACAAAACTAGTTGAAAGTACCCGTAAAAAAATCCGACATGTCTAACAATGTGCTATAATAAGCATAAGTAATATAAAGGATTTTTATGGCACATATAAATAGAAGATTTATTGATAAACATTGGTTTATCTTTATTATTCGCGGCGTATTGGCCGGAATTTTTGGCTTTATCGCCTTATTTGGCGGCATGGCCGACGTAGAAAACATGATTGCAATTATTAGTCTCTTCTTGTTATTTATGGGGATTATTGACTCTGCCGGTGCACTATATAATTCTACAAAGAAGCATGGTTGGATCAACTCCATCATCGACGCCGTCATAGATGTTGCCGCTGCATTATTATTACTTTTCCTTGCGCAAGGAAACCTAGTATTTGGTTTAATGATTCTATCAGTCTATACCGTCTTGTCCGGTGTTATAGATATCTTTCACGGCTTTCTCTCGACCACCGATCCGACCGACCGTTTTATTCGTATCCTCGCCGGCGTCTGTGGCTGTATTATGGGTGCCGTAATCGTCAATGCTGGTAACTTTGAAGTATCTACCTTTATTCGCTTCTTTGGTGCATATATGCTAATTGTGGGCGTTACTAGCATGATTTATGGCGTTCATAATCGCGCCCAAAATATTGAAGACAAAATTGCTAGAAAAGAAGCGCGTACAAAACTTCCGAAAAAAACTAAGAAATCATCCAGAAAATCTAGATAAATTATGTTATAATTAAGGCTCAAGGAGATCTTATTATGCCAGTAAAAAAAGCAATCATCACTGATGCCGGTTTTGCTAGTCGGTTTTTACCGATTACTAAAACCATCCCTAAAGCTATGATACCAATTGGGGCTAAACCCGTAATGCAACTCTGCGTAGAAGAATGCGCCGCAGCCGGAATCGAAGAAATAATTATCGTTGTAGCACCAAATACTAAATCTAAAGAAATCTACGAAGATTATTTCCATGGCCAATCCGAAAACGTCAAAGCCTTGTTAGATAAACAGGGAAAATCCGATCGCTTTGAACCAGTCAAAGAAATTTTAAATTTCCCCAAAATCACCATTATAGAACAAGACTCTAGCTTACCTTACGGCAATGGTTCACCTATTGTCTCTGCCAAAGAATACGTCAAAGACGAAGAAGCTTTTGTAGTACTCTATAGTGACGATTTAATCCTTGGTGAAAGCGACGTTAAAATCTTGATCGATACCTACACTAACCACCCTTCAGCCAAAGCTGTAATTGCCGCCCAAGAAATGCCAGAAAAAGACTGGAGTAAATATGGTATGATCGCCTTAAAAGAAAACGGCACATTAAGTCATATCGTAGAAAAGCCAAAAACTCCAGATTTAAGCCCTAGCAATCTAACCAGCTACGGGCGTTATTTACTAACTCCAGAAGTATTTGAGTACTTAATCCCATCAAATACTGGTCTAGATGATGAGCTTTGGACTGTAGATGCCATTACAAAACTCGCCAAAAACGGCGATGTAATTATCGCAAAAAGTCAAGGCCATTGGATTACCACGGGTGACCCAAAAAACTATTTTCTAGCACAATTAAAGTATATTTTATCTGAAGCCGACTATGCAGATGATATTAGAAAAATCTGTGATACAATAAAATAAAGGAGCATAATAATGAATACAGCTGAATGGATTATCGTAGCGATTCTAGCGATTACACTCTTAATCTTTTTAATCGTCGGAATTGTTTTAATAGTAAAACTAATTGACCTCACTAAAGAAGTAAAAGAAGTAGTTGTTGAAGGTCAAGATATCGCTAAAAATACCAACGGTATCGTTTCCAATGTTAAAGGTATGACATCAATCGGCGGAACCATCGAAATGTTTGTTGATAAATATATCAATCCCAAATTAAAAGATAAAATTAAAGAAACTAAAAAGGAGGAAAAGTAAAATGGCAGAAAAATCTGAAAAGTCCGAAAAAGGTAAAAGTGGTGCAGGTAAATTCTTTTTAGGCGCTCTACTTGGTGGTATCGCTGGAGCAGTCGCTGGTAAATTTATCAAAATTGGCGCAGATGACGGCGGCGAAGAAATTGAAGAAAAATGCAATTGCAAAGGTAAATGTGATTGCAAAAAAGAGCCAGAAAAGAAACCGGAAGAAAAAAGTACTAAGAAATGAAATTAAAGCCTAGTGATTTTGTACACCTACACAATCACACGCATTATTCTTTACTGGATGGGCTAACTAAAATCCCAGAACTTGTTGATTTTGTTAAAAAAGATGGCATGGAAGCCGTAGCCGTTACAGACCATGGCACTATGTCTGGTTTGGTAGAGCTATATAAAGAATGTAACGATAAAGGAATTAAACCAATTCTCGGTCTTGAGGCTTATGTTGCAGCTCGCAAAATGACAGACAAAGACCCAGCTCACGATAAACAAAGATTCCACATTACTTTGCTTGCCATGAATAATCAAGGTTATGAAAACCTTTGTCGGATTATGAGTAATGCAGAAGAATATGGTAAATATTACAAACCTCGTACAGACCACGACGAGTTAGAAAAATATAATGAAGGAGTCATATGTCTCTCTGGTTGTATGGGGTCAGAAATCTCCGAAGCTATTCGTGCAAACGACGACAAAAGAGCATTAGACCTGATAGAGTGGTATAAAAATACCTTTAAAGACCGTTTTTACCTAGAAATGCAGGACCATGGCCACCCGAAATCCTCTACTCATTCTGAAGAGCAAAAGAAAGTTAACGATTGGCTTATGGCGCACGCCAAAGAACTAAATCTTCCACTCGTCGTTACCTGCGATGCTCACTATTTAAAACACGAGGACCAAGATGCGCACGAAGTTTTACTTTGTATTGGTACAGCCGCATATCTTTCTGACACTAATCGTATGAGCTTAAAAGATTACGACCTCCATGTTATTTCGTCGCAAGAAATAATTGACCACTGGCAAGATACCTGCCCGGAAGCCGTGTTGAACACTAAAAAAATCGCCGAGCGCTGCAACGTAGATTTGCAACTTGGTCGTATTTTGATTCCGAAATTTCCAGTTCCAGATGGTGAAGACGAAAAAACGTATTTAGACAAACTAGTTTTTCAAGGTCTAACTCATCGTTACGGCGACAAAAGTCTTGAAGAAGCCACGAAACTAGACATAAAAGCTTGCCGCAAAATACTAACTGAAGTCGATAAAAAACGTGACGACGACCATAAAATACTCCCGCGCATCGACTATGAACTGTCTGTAGTAGATAAAATGGGCTATAATGGCTACTTTTTGATTGTGCAAGACTTCATTAACTGGGGTAAAAGCCAACGAATCGTTTATGGCCCAGGCCGTGGCTCTGCAGCTGGCTCAATTTTAGCATACGCTCTTAGGATAACTGACCTAGACCCCCTCAAATATGATCTTCTTTTCGAAAGATTTCTAAATCCAGACCGTATTAGTATGCCAGATATCGATACCGATATTCAGGATACTAGACGCGACGAAGTAATTGAATATTGTACAAGAAAATATGGTGAAGCAAGAGTATCAAACATCGCAACCTTTGGTAAAATGATGGCTAAAAACGCCGTACGAGATGTCGCACGCGTACTAGAAGTACCCTACGCTGAGGCAGATCGCTTGGCAAAGCTTGTCCCAGATCCAGTACAAGGTCATCATGTACATCTCGCTGATGCAATTAAAGACGTACCAGATCTAAAACAAGAATATGAAACCAACCCCACCTCTAAAGAAGTTATAGATTTTGCTTCTAGACTGGAAGGAACCATTAGGAATCACGGCGTTCACGCATGTGGTGTTATCATCGCGCCAGATGATTTGGTTAAGTTCTTACCGCTAGAAGTTTCCGCTAAGGGTCCAATCGCTGCCCAATTCCCAATGGGTCAAGTCGAAGAACTAGGTCTGCTTAAGATGGATTTTCTTGGCTTGTCTAACCTTTCGGTTATTAATAATGCCTTGCGTATGATTCGCAAAGTCTATCATAACGATATAAACTTATCCAATCTTCCATTGGACGACAAAAAGACCTACGAACTACTACAACGCGCCGAAACCACCGGTGTATTCCAATTGGAATCTGCCGGTATGAAACGGTACTTAAAAGATCTCAAAGCTTCTACCTTTGAAGATATTATCGCTATGGTGGCATTATATCGTCCAGGACCAATGCAGTTTATTGATTCATTTATTAAGAGAAAACACGGCGAAGAAAAAATCACCTATCTTCACCCTGGTCTAGAAAATTCGCTTAAAAACACCTACGGGATTTTAATTTACCAAGAACAGTTCATGCAGATTAGTAAGGAATGGTGTGGCTTTACTGGCGGCCAGGCCGATACTTTACGTAAAGCCGTAGGAAAGAAAAAAGTCGATCTCATGAATAAGGTCAAACCGGAATTCATTGAAGGGGCAATTAAAGTTGGTGGGGCAACTAAAGAAATTGCCGAAACTTTCTGGGATCAGTTGCTAGAATTTGCGAATTATTGCTTCAATAAGTCACATGCCGCATGTTACGCTTTAATAGCCTATTGGACAGCCTACCTAAAAGCGCATTACCCCGATGCCTTTATGGCGGCACTTATGACGGCAGATATGCGCTGGACCGATCGCCTTGCTATCGAAATCGCTGAGTGTAAAAAAATGGGATTAAAAGTATTAGGCCCAGATATCAACGAGAGCTATGGTGATTTTGGCATCGTAGGCGGTGAAAAAACCATACGCTTTGGTCTTTCTGGTATCAAAAACATGGGCAAGGCCTTAGTAGAGGAATACGTCATACCAGAGCGCGACAAAAATGGTCCGTTCAAATCTGTTTGCGATTTTGCTAAACGAGTAGATTCCACTAAATTTAATAAAAAATCCTGGGAATCCGCCATCAAAACCGGTGCATTTGACCGTTTTGGATCTTCGCGCTCAGATTTATTGTTTAATCTAGAAGCTATTCAGGCTTATGGAGCTAAAATTCAAAAAGATGTAGGTTCTGGCCAAACTGATTTATTTGGTATGATGGGCGAAGCTGGGGCAATCCCAGAAGTAGAAATCAAACCCGCTCCAGTACAACATCCAGACAAAGAGTTACTTCTTTGGGAACGCGATTTAATGGGGCTTTATCTTTCAGCCCACCCACTAGATAAATACGACACTTACTTCGAAGAACAAACCCATCCAATGTCTTTAATAACAGCCGAAAATGACAACAAAATTGTAACAATCGGCGGAATTATCACGACCGTACGTACCATTTTAACGAAAAAAGGCGATAAAATGGCCTTTGTTAAAATAGAGAATAAAACCGACGAAACCGAATTTATAGTTTTTCCGAGTATATTTGAAGAATTTGGAGGAAAACTAGTAGTCGACAACGTCGTTAAAGTGAGAGGGCGCGTCAATGCTAAAGATAAAAATGGCAACGTTACTTCTGACGCTAAAATACTAGCAGAAGCTGTAGAATTGATTTCGGACGAAATCCTAGAAAACTATAAATCAACCGGCACCAAATTAGCCGCGCCAATCACCGCGCCAAATCAAGGTCAAAAAAGAGGTCGCTCATCAGCCGAAAGAGTCTATAATAAAACGCAAAAGGATTCTTCAATACCAGAAGAAAAACATATTTTAAAAGAGCCACCCAAAGACCCCCGTAAAGAACGCTTATATATTTTAATTAATAATCCAGAAGACACGGAAACACTAACCGCCATTCGCCGCCTAGCAGACATCTACCTCGGGATGCAAGAAGTGATATTAGTATTGAAAAATGGCGAAGAAAAACGCCCACTCCGTATGCCATTTAAAGTTGAAGTAAGTGAAGAATTACTTACAAAACTGAACGATTTAGTAGGCGCAGACAACGTCAAATTATGCTAAAAAATAAAACTGTCGAACCAACTTCGACAATTTTTGGCAATAATTACCACTGTTATTTGCAATTTTGCGATTAATTATTTACTTTTTGTCAAATTTAGTATATAATTAGCACAGTTCAAAAAAATGAACTAGTCCATTAAAAAAGAAGGGTTTCGACCTTTCGCGACAAATATTCCTCCAAGTAAACTTGGAGTTTTATATATAAGTTGTCAAGTTGAAAACAAATAGAAAGGAGAGACATTATGAAGAAAATGTCCAACGAAACCCCGAAGATCCGCAGAGCGAAGCAGGCGACACCGCCGCCGCTGCCTCCCAGGAGAGAAAAACCGGCACCTCCGCCGCTTCCTCCTCGGAGAACAGAACAGGCGCCCCCGCCGCTGCCTCCCAAAAGGAAAAAAACGGCACCCCCGCCGCTTCCTCCTCGGAGAAAATAAATTAGGCATAGATCTGTCACCTAAATGGGATACCATTTAGGTGATCCGACCTTAAGTCGGATCTTGTCCCCAGCTTAGCTGGGTCTCATGGAGCGAAAAAAGCCAAGAAGACAAATCTTGGCGATGCGCACGCCAAGATAAACTCTTACTCTTTGGTGGACGCACCAAGAGATGGCTTTATAAGCAGTGAGACAGATCTGGGAGCCCGCGTAGTTACGCAATATCATTCCGGAGTCTTCCTATCTAGTAGAGATTATCTCACTGGATAGGAACGTTCTCCGAAGGCGCCCCCCACACGCGACCTTCTAGCTGATATCGGCAGAAGGATAGTGACGAAAGGAGAAATCCTTCGCGTAAACCAGTTACCCCCGACTCAGAAAGAGTTGGGGGCTTTTTATGCTATAATTAAGCTAGACCCGGCGAGGATAACCTCTTAAACTCTTACGACCGAGTAGCAGGAGGCTATATGGAAATCAATCCTTTAACCACCATTATTCGCGATCGAAATAACACTAAAAAATACTTCATCTATACTTTCTATTCCGAACAGACAAAAAAATGGGAAACCGTTGCCGTAAAGAAAGTTAATTATGAAAGTATCAAGGAAGTCAAAATGGAACAATCGTATTCCCGCGAAGAAGCTCTTCGCCACCATTTAGACTTCATCGCCCACTACAGTGTTTTTTAGAGTTTTTTGATAGCACCTTCAGCCCAGATTGTATCTGGGCATTTTTCTTTTTTTATCATTTATTTTAAATATATACAAATTTATATAATAGATATTGACTATTTATACACTATATGATATAATCAAAAAGTAAGCCTTTAGGCTAGGTACTTTTACAGTGCAGGATTACTGATTGCAGAATAGGGTTTGACGGGATAATTACATTTACATCTCTTTTAATCCTATTCTGCAATCAACTAAATCAAAAAAGGCGTAGCAAGGAGACGCTTTCCAGGTTTAAAGCAGAGTAACTTGAAAAAAATCGAAAAGAAAGGCGAACGAAAAAGTGGGAAAAAGCAGAGAAAAATATAATATCTTCGGAACTAACAAAGAAACTTGGGGCCAGCGCCTCGCAAATGCTATTTGCGGGCATTCATACGAGTATGGTATACTTGGATGCTTCCTTACGGAAGTGACCGAACTCCTTAAGGCAAAACTCTCTGAAAGAGAGTTCGAAATTGCCGTAAGGTGTTTCGGTATAAATGCCGCAAATAAAAGAGAGACTCAAAAGGCTGTAGCTGCCAGTTTGGGTATCGCGGAGTCCCAGATGAGATCCACATCCAAAAAGGTTGTGGAAAAAATCAACCGGACCTGCGGTCCAGACCTGAGGGGGCTAATGCTGAAACCCGATGAGGTCTCGAAAAGAATCGTCGGCCTAGAACACGAAAACGAGCGACTCAGAAAGCAAGCGGTGGACCCCGCTAGCTTCACGCGCCTTCAGCAGGAGGCCAAAAACGCTCGGAACGCCTATGCCGGCGAAAAGGCCAAGCGCGAAAAGCTTGAAGCCGAACTTGCTAAGCTTGTCGCCTCAGTCGAGAAGCTCAAGGAAGAGCGCCGAGTCGCTATTAACGAAAAGGCGAAAGCCCTGAGCAAATACGACGCAATAGTAACTCAGGTAACCAACGTGATAACAGCAACGATAGACTTTAACGTCACGTTAGAGACCTTTGACTTCAGCGCGGAAACCATGAATGAGCTCACTAGAGCTCATATCGTGAGTGTAGAAGCTCTTCTAAAGAGAGACTCTCACTCCCTCCGAAGATTAGGAGTGAGCAATAAAGCGATCTCTGAAATCATGGAGAAACTGAGGCTTAAGGGCTTCGAGCTGACCGCGTAAAGTCCTACATACAACCTTGCACTAACCAGCGAATATTAATTCGCTGGTTTTTTTATAAAAATGGCCCGTTCAATGAACGAGCCGGTTTTGATGAAAATGGTTTTGGTAAATTAATAATAATTAATTGCCTTTTTGTAACTCGTATCGTCCAAGATTTCCCTGATAGTCTTCTCGACAAAAGGAAAAACGGTCTTAGTTTCTGCATCTATAAACCCGATTTTTATTAACCTATTAATTATAATAGAATCGAGAATCGGTTCCGCAAAAACACAATACGAACCAAGAGCCATAAAGGCATCGAAATCCTTCGCAACTAAAATGAGCGTCCTACACAGTATTTCTCCATATGTTAGCTCTTTCGAATCGTTACGGTTCGGCTTTCGGCCTTTCGCAAAACTAATAATATCCCCCATCTTATTATCTCCCATCTGACAAAAGTACAATACCTACAGTTAAAAGTATATTATATTAATATAACACATAATATATTTCTAGTCAAGAAGACCGCAATAATTTGTCATCAATTATATTTCAAATAGCTAGAAAAGATATTGGAAAGGTATATGATAAGTATAGATAGGATTTGTCGAACCAACTTCGACAATTTTTATAAAAATTACCCCTGTTATTTGCAATTTTACGATTAATTATTTACTTTTTGTCAATTTTAGTATATAATATATCACAAGCTTACATAATTAAGCTAGAAATTTAAAAAGGAGGAGATTATTCGCTTCATTTTCTTTTCGAAGGAATTTCCTTCGAAATTTCACATATAGAAACAATAAGGAAATTCACGAAAAGGAGATGCATATGTTCTACAAAATCGCAAGCTTTCGGTATTATGATGGAGCCATCGACGAAAAAGCAAGCTTTTACGTCAAAGAGGAAGATATTTCTTCCTTCGTCAACTACCTGATAAAATGCGGTTATTCCGGCGAATTCGATGGAATTAGCGGTATCTACACCATAAAATCCTTCGATAGATATAATGATCCTATACATTCAACGATCATTATAGACCGGATTCGCATCTTTAACAGGAAGAGGTGGCATTCATTTGTTCGCGATTCAGTGCCATCGTCTTGACGTTGGGCTACTGACTTATCGGGAAAACCTTGCGGTTCGGTCGAAATCGTAGGAACGTTTATAAGACGTGATCGACCTTCTTCTATTGCTTAAATTATCGCCAGTTTAAGCATAACCAGTTCTACTGGGTCCCACGGAGCGAAACAAAAAGCCAAGAAGACAAATCTTGGCGGTGCGCACGCCAAAATAAACTCTTACTCTTTGGTGGACGCACCGAGAGAAGGCTTTATAAGCAGTGGGGTAGAAGAATTCCAAAAAGGCGGATAAAATCCGAACGAACGCGCTCCGATAAGGAGATACTAACAAAGGAGAAATCCTCGCGTAGGGAAAAGCCGCCTGAGCGGCTTTTTTTCATGCATTTAATATAATTCGTAATAAGATACCACTAAATGATTCTTTATCTATTATGGTATAATTAATCTATGAAAAAGCCCAAAACCCTAGATTCGGTAACAGTCAATCGTAAAGCAAAATACGATTATATTTTGGGCGATGAACTCACCGTAGGCATGGCACTTTCTGGGCCCGAAGTTCGCTCTATTCGCGATCATCACGTTCAGCTTAAGGGTTCATTTGTTACCATCAGAAACTCAGAGCTCTGGTTAAATAATCTTACTCTCGGCGCCGAAACTACCCGCAATATCAAGCTCCTCGCCACCAAAAAACAAATTAAAAGCCTGGAGCGCGAAAAGGTCGCCGGCTCCACCATCGTACCAGTCAAACTCCTTGGTGGTGCTCGCCATATTAAACTCGTAATTGCTATTGGCAAAGGAAAGAAAAAATATGACAAACGCGAATCAATCAAAAAACGCGACATAGAGCGAGGACGCTATGCTTAAAATCTATTCATGGAACGTAAATGGCTTGCGCGCGGTCATCAAAAAAGGAGCATTTCAGGATTTTATTACAAAAGAACACCCTGATATTTTATGTTTACAAGAAACTAAAGCTAAACAAGGTCAAGCCGAAATCGATCTTCCAGAATACGAAGAAATCTGGAATTCGGCTGAGCGACCAGGCTATTCTGGTACTGCAATTTTTACCAAAATTAAACCTTTATCCATCAAAAACACTCTCGAAACAAACAAAAATTTCGAAGATCAATTCGGTAATCCACTTACCGAGGGTCGCGTCCTTACTGCTGAGTTTGAAATATTCTTTTTAGTTAACGTCTACACTCCAAATTCAAAAAACAATTTAGAAAGGTTAAATTTACGCGAAAAACTCTGGGATAAAGAATTCTTGGAGTATCTCAAGAAACTGGAGAAGCAAAAACCCGTGGTAGTTTGTGGCGACTTTAACGCAGCTCACCAAGAAATAGATATCGCCAGACCAAAAACCAATCATCACTCCGCCGGCTTCACTGACGAAGAAAGAAGGGGAATTACCAACTACATCAATGCCGGTTTTATCGACACTTTTCGTTATCTTTATCCAGATTCCGTGCGCTATACTTGGTGGAGCCACTGGGGTAATGCCCGCGCTAATAATGTTGGTTGGCGTATCGACTATTTCTTCGTTTCTGAATCCCTCAAGAATAATCTCAAATCCGCCGATATTTATGAAAAAATCATGGGATCCGATCATTGCCCAATTTCAATCGAACTGGAGTTTTAATGGATTATTTTGAAAAAATCGAAGTTCAAAAAGAAGATCTTACTTGGAACATACCAGAAACCAATCAAGGTTCCGTCAATGTAATTGGTGGAAATAGCAAACATTTTAAAACAGAAATCAAAACAACAGAATTTATAAGTAAATACCCTATCAAATCCCTAAAATTAATCCTACCGAACTCGCTAAAATCCCAACTACCTAATTTGCCAAATTTTACCTTCTTAGAGTCAACCGATTCAGGCTCATTTGCAAACGAAAATGAACTACTAGATTCTTTTAATTCTGCAGACTACAACCTTTTACTTGGAGACTTATCAAAAAACACTATCACAGAAAAAGCGGTAGCAGCCGCGTGCAAAAACTCCGAAAAACCTCTGCTAATTACGCGCGATAGCATAGATTTAATCGCTAGTCATCAACCAGAAAAAGTATTAATGAATGAAAATGTTACCCTCATGGCCTCCATGGCGCAATTACAGAAACTATTTCGTGCGGTCTATTATCCTAAAATGTTGCTGCTTAGCCAATCCCTTATTCAAGTTGCCGAAACACTGCATAAGTTTACTCTAAGCTACCCCACTAAAATAATAACTCTCCATAGCGACCAAATTCTCATAGCAGAAAATGGGCAAGTAAAAGCTATCCAACTCGCAAAAACAAACTACAACGCTCTTTCTTTTTGGCAAGGAGAAGTCGCCGCCAAAATTGTGGCCCTTAATCTCTATAATCCAAACAATTTCATAAATGCCACAATTAGTGCGTTTTTTTCTTAGCTAACTCTTTTTCAATTTCTACTGCATCACGCGAAACGTTTTTGCGACGCTGTCTTAAGAAAAACCAGATAAAGACAAATATCGAACAGCCAAAGGCAAACAAAACTATTTTAACCGGCAATGGCCAGCTTGTAGCAAACAAAATAAAAGCATTTAATATTCCAAGACAAATTGTGTATAGATATCGCCTAGCTAAAACAATTTTCTTCGCTAATGGAAAATTTCTCCTAGTTAAAGAGTTTTTAGTACAATTATCCGGATGTCCAAATAGTTTTCCATAAACAATTAATTCAATTGTGCCGCAAATTACTGTGTAATAAATAATCACAATCAGGCCAGCAATTACATTAATACGTAACGTGACAAATAACACCTGGGCAACCGCTAGTAACGCATCTGAAACCATATCATATAATGCCGCATATTTACGATATTTTGGAATTTTATTCTTTGGAAATGGCCATTTTCGTGCGCAAGTCCCATCGAAAGTATCCGTAAGCTCTGCTGTCAAAAAAATTACAAATGCCGCATCTGCTGATCCGCCCGCAAAAGCCAGAACAAGTAATACAATGCCTAAAATAAATCTCGATAAAGTTAATAAATCTGCTAAATATCTCATTCTTTTATTATATCATTAAATATTTTCTCCAAAATTTTTATTCTTTCTGAAGCTAATATTTCTTTACGATGCAAAATCATTACTTTGCTCATTTGCGAAATTTTTTCCGAATGACGCATTAAATTATCTAAAGCTTCGGCCATGCTATCGGAACTTTCGGACGCGCTCATTATAAAGCTTCCTTCCGGTACTACTTCCTTCATATCTGGATCACAAAAGAATACTGGTACCGCGTAGGCCTCCGCCTCGATCAAAGTCATACCAAAAGTATCGAAATTATATGACACTAGAACATCTAAATGAGATCTATTAATTGCATCAGATAACTTATCAAATGCCACATTACCGTGAAAAACCACGTTCATGTTATGTTTTTTTGAAAACCTTTGCGCACGCCAAAAATCTCCACCGCCACCATAAACGTCCATTTTATATTTTCCATTAACTTTTGACAACGCCCTTAAAAACGGCATCATACGCTTTTCGGCCGAAACTCTAGAATGCCAAATAATCTTTAATGTTTCATTTGGCGCCAAAGATTTAACTTCAGCTTTCTTGGGAAACATTTCATCTGAATAACTGTTCGGAAGCACCTTTATATCTTTTTTTACGCCATAATGTATTAGTTTTTGACGAAAATGATTGGACGGCGTCAAGACTAAATCAGCATAATTCGCATGGTTCACCATTAGAGTCCACATTTTGGCTTTTGCGATTGTATTAGCCAGATAATCATCTCGGCACACCGTCTTAAAATGCGGCAAATACCACGAATGAAACCAATTTAATAATATTGCAACGATAGTCCTAAAACCAAAGGGAATAATATTTCCTTCACCCATATCTTCTCGCCCATGCATTACTTGCACAGACGGAATCTTCAATCGACGCGCTAGTCTAAGACCTGCAATCGAACATCCCCCTTCATAATGCACGTAAAAAACATCAAAATCCTTAATCTCTGGATATTTTTTTAGTAACCATTTTTCAATTATCTTTGGACGACGCGAAACAGGAGTTAGGCCACGAAAAAACAAACGACAACTTGGTACTTGAAAAATATTTTTTTCAGCTAATTTTTTTAACTCTTTATTATTTTTTGGGAAACCGGTACTAAAAATATAGACAGTGTGGCCGTTTTTCTCTAAAGCAACCTTTTGCGCATCGATTGAAGTTTTTATTCCGCCAGTTAAATCTAAATAACAATCAGAAAAGAAAGCAATTTTCATACCATCATTATACATCATTATTATTTGTGCTATAATAACTATACAATATTAATATCAAGAAGGAGCGAGGGAACGGCCCAACGACCTCCTGCCAACCTAGCTTTGCCAAGGTGGTAATTCCGACCAGAAAGGAAAGATATGTTCTATCGAACTGCGGAGAGTGTTTCTCCAAAACATCCAGACAAACTTTGCGACCAAATCAGCGATGCGATTTTGGATGCCTATTTAGCTAAGGATCCTAACGCACGCGTAGCCGCCGAAACCTGTGGTGGACACGGCGTAGTATTTGTGACTGGCGAAATCACCAGTACGGCGAACGAAGTAGATATTCCAAAAATCGTCAAACGCATTGCAGGTGATGATGTAGAAGTTCATACTAAAGTCGTCAAACAATCACCAGAAATCGCTCAAGGCGTAGATACTGGTGGTGCCGGCGACCAGGGAATCATGATTGGCTACGCCTGTGATGAAACTCCTGAAATGGTACCACGCGAAGTAATCTTAGCTCGCCGCCTCAATCAGTTTATTTATGAAAAATATCCATATGACGGCAAAACTCAAGTCACTATCGCCCCGAACGGCTCGATCGATTCAATTGTGGCAAGTTTCCAGAATGTACCACACGATAAATTAGAAAAGTTGGTTCGAGAGTTTATTGAAAAATTTGGGTTAATTGATGCTCCAAAACCATATTCTGAGGACCATAAGCTTGGGCGAGCGCCCTCGAGCGCGTCCGAAGAAGATGGTTTGGAGCACGCAATCAAACTTCACATTAACCCGGCTGGCGACTGGAACCAAGGCGGCTTCGATGCTGATACTGGACTTACCGGACGCAAGCTTATCGTAGATAATTATGGCCCACGCGTCGCTATTGGCGGTGGTTGCTATTCTGGCAAAGATCCAAGTAAAGTAGACCGCTCCGCTGCCTACATGGCTAGAAAAATTGCCGTAGATTATTTAAAAAAACGCCACGCCCATGAAGTTTTAGTCCGCCTAGCTTACGCCATCGGCTACGCCGAACCATTAGAAAAAACCGTAATCATCGATGGAAAACCCGAAGAAATCGAAGGTTACGACTTAACACCAAACGGTATTATTAAATTCTTAGATTTAAAACGACCAATCTACGAAAAAACTGCTATGTGGGGCCACTACGGCGAAGGTTTTGACTGGGATAAATAATCGTGCCATAATATATACATGGCAAAAACAGGAAACATAAAAAGAACATTACATTATTTTTGGTTAGCTTTAATGCAGCATAAAATTAGAGCTATACTATTGCTTATTTTGATTCCAATTTGGATTTTTATTCTTAATGTCGTCGTCCCATACGGCACATCGCAAATTATCGGCAAATTATCAAGCGGTGATTTCGAAATCGAAAATTACATCGGCGTGCTACTATTAACGATATTACCAGCAGCTTTTAATAATCTCGCCATGGTACGCTTTATTGACTGGCTAGATTGGTCAATTGATGCGCTTAGCGGAGAATATTTATCAAAATTAGCATTCAAGGCAGTTATAAATCAATCTATGACTTTTCATAGCGAAAAGTTTTCCGGCTCACTAATTAGTGCGGCCAACAAGTTGCCAAGAGCATTTATAAACTTCAAATCTAACTTTGTATGGGATTTTTATCCTTTAATTCTAACTACAATTTATTCAATAGTCGTAGCAGCATTAATCTGCGCGCCATTCGCGGCAATCCTAGCAGCATTTACTATTATTTATACGGCAGTAGCAGTTACTACCTACTACAAAACACGTAAAGTTGACGAAAACCTAGCAAATGCCGAAAACAAACAAACCGGACAACTAGCAGATGCAATCACGAACGAGATGTCGGTAAAATCATACGCGCGCGAAAATCTAGAAAACACCAGATTTGCTATTGCTACTAAACACACTAAAAAAGCAACTTTTAACGTTGCTAAAGTTTCCATGTGGCGTAATCTTTCTATGAATATAGTAAATATGATAACCTTTGCGGGGTTGCTTATTCTGATCGTTATGAGCCATAATTGGTTTGGTCTTTCAGTGGCAAATATGGTCTTTTTGTATTCACTTTCAAATTCATTACTTTCAAAAGTTTGGACAATTAATCATATTTTAAGATCTATCAACCGCTCATTTGGAGATGCAAAAGAAATAGTAGAAATCTTGGACCTTCCTTTAATAATTGATGACAAAACAGACAAACCACTCAAAATTACACAGGCAGAAATATGCTTTAATCATATTGCATTTAAACACCATGATCAAAAAACTGAATTATTCAAGGATTTTTGCTTAACCATCCCAAGCGGCAAAAGCATAGGTCTAGTTGGCGTATCTGGCTCTGGCAAGACTACACTAACTAAGCTTTTATTAAGATTTGACGACGTTACATCTGGCTCAATTGCTATAGACGGGCAAGATATCAAAGATGTGACCCAGAAAAGTTTACGCGAGAATATAGCATATGTCCCTCAGGAATCCTCACTATTTCATCGTTCAGTTTTTGAAAACATTGCCTACGGCAAAATAGATACTACAAAGGAAGAAGTTATTCGCGCCGCAAAACTAGCCAATGCGGATGAATTTATCAACGAACTTCCAAACAAATACGAAACCCTAGTCGGTGAACGCGGGATAAAACTATCTGGTGGCCAAAGACAAAGAATCGCAATTGCGCGAGCTATTTTAAAAGATGCACCAATTTTAATCTTAGATGAAGCGACCTCCGCGCTAGACTCAGAATCTGAAGGATTAATTCAAGAAGCACTTAAAAATCTCATGAAAGGCCGTACCGCAATCGTCGTAGCTCATCGCTTGTCTACTATTGCTGGACTAGACGAAATTGTTGTTTTAAAAAATGGCCGCATCGTTGAACGCGGCACACATCATGAATTATTAAAATCAAACAAAGAGTATGCTAAGCTTTGGTCAAAACAAAGTGGAGCATTTCTAAAAGAAAATTAAGCCCGTAGGCTTATTCTATTTTCCATGCGTAGCATGGTGGGCGAAGAGGGAATCGATTCGAAGAACGATTCCAACTTTTTACATACGCAGTATGGTGGGCGAAGAGGGAATCGATTCGAAGAACGATTCCAACTTTTTACATACGCAGTATGGTGGGCGAAGAGGGAATCGAACCCTCATGGTATCGCTACCATTGGATTTTGAGTCCAACGCGTCTACCAATTCCGCCATTCGCCCGTGTCAATAATTATACCATATCTAAATCTGATATGCTATAATAAACCTATGGATTCAAAAATAGGTGGGCAATCTTCAAATGACTTGCAACGCCAAGCTGCGGCAACTATCGCCAGACGTAAAGTTTTGGCAGCTTATGCTAAATCCGCAAAAAATGCCGAAAAGGAACAAAATGCCAGTTCGTATAAAAATGAGCCCGTAACGCATAAAATTAATTCAGAATCTTGGAAAAAATACCATTCCGCGTGGCAAGACTACTACCAAAAGTATTACAGCGAATATTACTCCAATGCTGCTAGAAATTATATAGCAAAAGAGCGCCTAAAAGATGCCCGCGAAAAAGCCGAAGAAGAAGAAATCATGAACTCTGTTTTAAAATCTAGCGCCAAGCTAGACAAAAAATCCGGTCTTTCTCTTGGCGCGTCCGCAAACTCCGAAGAAAATAACAGTATCCGTCAAAATTTACGCGCTCATATTCGCAAGAAAGCTACAGATAGCGCCAAAAAAACCCGTCGCCATCGCCGATTAATCCCCATCATCGCGGGAATTACCGTAGTCTTACTGATTTTATTTTTGCAATATAACCGTTTAATTTTTGCGCCAATCATGGCCTATGTCTCTCCCGGTAATTCACCAGCCTCAGAAATTGAAGCAATAGATCCAACCATTACGCAAACCGTCTCGGCTGATCCACGCTTAATTATTCCAAAACTAAATATCGACGTACCGGTCCATTTTGGTATTGGACTTTCGGAAGTAATGTCGGCGATGAACAACGGTGTAGCTCACTATCGCATCGCCGGTGCTAGCGCCTTCCCAGGCGAAATTGGTAATTTAGTAATTACCGGTCATTCCGCAGGCGATGTTTATAGCTCTAACCCATACAAATACATTTTCTCTGGGCTAGAAAGATTAAGTGACGGCGACCTTATTTACATTAATTACAAATCCACCAGATATACGTATCGCGTAATCAAAAAAGAAGTTGTAGAGCCTTCAAATGTGGCTGCTCTCGTCGTAGAAACCAATAAACCACTTCTTACTCTAGTGACTTGTACGCCACTCGGTACATCAAGATACCGTTTGCTTGTTACTGCTGAACAGATTTCTCCAAGCTACGATGCGGCCGAACAATCCGAAAACATGCCAACTATAGACCAAAATTCAGAAGAATTTCTTCCTTCCAACGAACCATCATTCTTTGAAGGAATATGGAATTGGTTAACCGGCAATTAATGTTCCACTAACCATTCTCTTATTAAACTGTCATCACTAATATAATACAACCACTTATCCGAAGTAATGGTAACAGGGAAGTGATCGGAAACATTTGAAGCTAATACTCTATGGTTTAACCCATCAAAATCATACACTGTCAATTCACCACCATTAACCGCATATATCATATCATCATCCAACCAGCCGTATCTCTCACCACCCAGCGACCATTCTATAATATTGGTAGACTCCATATCGAGCGTCGCAATATTAGCGCCATTAAACATTATAATGAACTCACCATTATGACCGACTTTCATTTTTTCTGGCACAAAACTAAGTCTAAATTCCTGAATCCTAGAAAAATCATCTTCTTTAAACAGATTTACGTTATCATTCTGGATGATAGTTAAATACTTATCATCATAGAATTTACTAATCAGTATTTTTGCCGGATCGGTTATTGTTTCGAGTTTTTCGAGTTTACTATCACCAATTTTTGTAATTCCTACTTCAAACTCACTATCGAGCTTAGCGACATATGCAATTTCGTTTTCAAAATGATCAAAACTAACAACATTGTCAACAATAATTGCGGATATCACTTTACCTGAAACATCAATTTTATGTAAATTATTGTTTTGTACGACTAATAAACTGTTTGCCGAATTATCTAAGATTCTTACATCTGTAAAAGTTGCACCAAACTCCTTTGTAAGATTTGTGCTATTCTTTAAGTTCTTTACATCAATTAAAGCCCATTCGATTTCTTCACCGTTTTTTACTTTGAATAACACATGACTATTATCCTTTGCCCAATCTATACTAATTATTTCGCCGCCGAACAAACCAACCGATGCCCCCTCGGCTACACTTGCACTAGAAAAGTATTCCGATGTATTTATTATATTTATCTCGGCTTTTTCTCGATCAAGATTTATTAGCTTCCATTCCGTAGTGTTATTAATCATTATTGCCATTTCACGATTTGGAGAAACGCTAGCGAGAGTTGTACCACTAATATCTAAGATTTTTTCTTTTTCGCGTTTTAACAAAAATAATCTAGGATAGTGGATTCGGTATAATAATCCTTCAGATATTTCTACTGTTTTCGACCACGAATCATAACCATCTTTTTTTAGCTTTATTGTATGTTTTCCGCTAGGCAACACCTTGGACGTATTCGTACGTTGTAACCATGCCGCTTTGTCGTCAATTATTACTTCGGCGCCAGTAGGCACGGAAGATATTTGCAAAAGCCCTTGTCTTTCAACTTTAAAATCTGAGTTCACCCAATAACCAGAAACCACGAAAGCAAGAGAAATCACCGTAACGATTACCGCTAAAGTCATTATTATCTCAGAAGCAATCACTCGATAACTTTGACGACGTCGCTTTTTTTCTCTATCCATATATGCCTAAATTATATCATGAAAATACAAAATTAGCTCTTGCATTTTATTTTAAACAATAGTATCATGGATATAAGAATAAGCGAGGTTATAATGCAATCAAAAGACAACACAGCTCTAAGCGTCAGAAGACAAGTCCAAGCGTCCACTACGCTTAATCGTCGATACGTCAAACGTCCCGTTAGAAGCACCGATGTTATGGTTAAAGTAAACAAGAAACCATCTCAACCACAACAACAACCTCAAGTTTCTAAACTTACTGCTAAAGAACTCAAAGAACGCGCCATTAAAAAAGCCCTTGCCGAAGCATCTACCACTACCACAGTTGCAACTCAAGAAACTAAATCTAAAAAAAGCGGTAAAATCAAATTTGGCTTTGGTCGCGTCATGTTGGCTTTATCATGTGCCGCAACAGCAGTTTTTGCTATCGCATATTTTGTTAACATTAATATGCCCGATATATCTCTAAAAGTCGCCGCCATGCAAACCGGCATTAATGCATCTTACCCAAGCTATGTTCCACGCAACTACTCTACGTCTAGCATTACGTCGGAAAACGGTAAAATTACCCTTAATTTCACTAATTCCGTAGAAGATACCAGTTTTTCTTTAGTTGAAGAAAAATCTTCCTGGGATTCAAATGCTTTATTAGCAAATTACGTCAAACCGACTTTTAAAGAAAATTATTCAATCATCAAAGAACAAGGGCTTACGCTTTTCATTAGTGGTAGCAACGCCGCCTGGGTTAATGGTGGAGTTGTTTATATAATCAAAGCAGATAATAATATACTCACCAATAAACAAATTCGCTCAATCGCAGTATCACTATAATTATTTTTAAATTGCACTAGCGACCGCATTAAGTCTTGCTAATGAGGTTTCTTTTCCAAGAACTTCGAGCGTAAGATTAAGTGCCGGACTAAACGGGGCAAAACTAATTGCAATTCTAATCAAACTAAATAATTCGGCCGGTTTCTTTTTGGTTTCATTTAACAATTCATTAAGAGCCGCCTGAATACTATCCGCATCCCATTTATTAATATCGGAAAGCTTTCTTACTACAAGTTTTAATAGACTTTCTATTTCGGATTCTGACATTTTTTTCAAAAACTTGTTTTTGACCAACATATCTAAATCAATTTTCGGCTCTTTGAAAAAGTAATCTGTCATACTTCGAAGATCGGATAAGGTTTTTAGTCTATCGTAGATTATTGAGAATACTTTTACTTTATAGTCGTCATCAGCTTCTTTTGCAGATTCAGGCCAAAAATCTTTGGTCCTAGTATATAATGCTTCTGCGCCTTTTTCGTCAAAGATTTTACGTATCCATTGCCCGTTATACCAATACAATTTATTTTCATCGTATCTAGCTCCAGAATTCTGAATACGATCTACCGAAAAACACTTAATTAATTCTTCTTTAGAATAAATCTCCTTTTCCGTACCATCATTCCAACCAAGGCAAGCTAAATAGTTTAACATTGCTTCGGCCAAAACTCCATCATCACGGTATTCCGTAACTGACTTCGCGCCATCGCGTTTGCCTAATTTTTTGTTACCTTGTGGGGCTAAAATATGTGGCAGAGAAACGAGCTTAGGACGCTCTAAGCCAAAAGCTTCATACAAAGCTAAATAATTAGGTGTGCTAGAAAGATATTCTACACCCCTCATCACATGTGTCACGCCCATTTCAGCATCATCTACAATGTGAGCAAAATTATATGTCGGAAAACCATCTTTTTTAATTAAAATAATATCATCCAAAACTTCCGGACCAGAACTCATCTCTCCCATTACTTCATCTTGCCATTCATATGATTTTGGCTCCGACTTAAACCTTAGAGGTAAGCCCAGTTCCCATTTGGGCGGATTCTCCGGTCGAAAATTTCTATATAAAAAAGGTATTTTCTTATCAGTACATTCTTTACGATACTTTTCTATTTGTTCTGGCGAAGTAGGATCAGCATATGCTCTACCTTCCTCGATTAACTTTTTTGCCCATTTAATATAGATATCTTTTCTTTCACTTTGGAAATATGGTTCATGCGGACCGCCAACAACTGGACCCTCGTCCCAATTCAAGCCCAACCATTCTAACGTATCTTCAATCAATTCTGTTGCACCATCAACATAACGCGCTCTATCAGTATCTTCTATTCTTAAAATCATTTTTCCATTATTTTGTTTTGCTAAAAGATATGGATAAATAGCTGAACGCACATTACCAATATGAATATACCCAGTAGGGCTTGGCGCAAACCTTGTAACAATTTCCATATTCTATATTATATCACAACTACGCTGGGTTATCTTCTTCTTCGTCCTCTTCGTCTCCCTCATCGCGACCAGCAATGATAAAGAAGAACATCCCGGATGCAGCCGCAACTGAAGCAGCTGTCCCAAGACCCGCTGCAAGCATTGAACCAGCGGCAACATTAGATAAAGTATCCTCTATTACACCGGCTGGAGCGGAGTAAGAATTTCTTACGTCACCAGAACTGACTTCAGTAGTAGTGGATGTGCCACTACCAGAAGTAGACCTAATCGTACGAACCGTAGTTCCATTACCAGAACTTGTACCCATACCAGTAGTGCCAGGAGTATAAGTTGGCGTCGAATCAGGATTATCGTTCACAGGATCAGTAGGGGTGACCGGATTATTATTGTCGACCGCACCAGTTACTACGCTAATGATTACAGTGTTAGCATAAGTACCAGATCCCTGAGTCAAATCAGCTTTTGCACCAAAATAAATATCTTGACCTTCAGTACCGTTTGTCGTCCTATAAATCAAGGTAATAGGCGAAGATGGTGTGGCCACCATCGGATGATAACGGCTAGACTGATTACCGGCTTGGGTTTCGCCATAAGTTTTGCCAGTTACACCATTTGGCACCGTACCAAGAGAGTAACCCCAATAATTACTTGGAAAGCTAGACCTAAGGGAACTAGTACTTAATGTAGGAATAGTCAAAGTAGATTTAGATTTATTCACTAAATTTGTTGTCGACTGTGAATACATTGAAGCCGTAAAACCAGTCTGTACATTTGTAGTAACAGAAAGGCCGACATAATTCCGTAAAAATACACCAGCGGAAGTTACATTTTCTGTATGAGCCCATTCAGGCGGCGTAGTGACAGTGACAGACAAATTGTCGACCACATTCACTTGAAAATCAACATCTCTTTCTTCGGCTAAAGCACCATCAAAACTCAAAAACATCACTGCTATTACAAGAATAATACATGTTATGACCTTCGTTTTGATTTTTAACATAACTATATTGTAACACATATTTTTAATTTTTATGCTAAAATTATAAAAAATAGTTATGTTTTTTTGAAAAACTTAAAGTGGAGTAAGAAAATGGCAGAAGAACTCATAGTCAAAACAGAGAAAAAAGACGAAGATAAACTATGGCCTGTGGAAAACTCTAATAAAAAACCTTCAAAAAAATGGCTCATATTTTTGATAATTGGATGTACTTTTCTTATTGCAGGAATTGGTTTAATTCTTACTGCCTTTTTAATACCAAAAACTGAAAGCGAAAATCTATCTTTTCCAGAAATCCCATCTCAAAAATCCAACAAAGAAAAAATCTACAGCAATCTTACTGGTGAAGAATTAGCAGATGCCTCCTTAAAAAACGCCCCCACTTTCTGTATACAAACACCTAACGGTACCGATGGAGCACGCCCTCAGGCGGGTCTAACTGAGGCCGGCGTAGTATTTGAAGCTATAGCCGAAGCCGGAATTACACGTTTTGCTGCAATTTACCAAAATCCTACTTCTGCCATTATTGGTCCAATTCGTTCACTTCGTATTTATTACCTCGAATGGGATACTCCATTTGATTGCACGATTGTTCACGCTGGTGGCTCTGGCGATGCGCTCGCGGCAGTTAGTAGCGGAAGATATCGTGACCTCACCGAAAACTACGCATATATGTACCGTGGTACTTACCAAAATCGCCGATGGAATAATCTATTCACCACCTCAAGCTATCTCAAAAAATATAATTCAGATCACGGCTATAATTCATCAGACGTTAAAGGTTTTACCAGACTTACACCTGAGGAATCCGCTAAATCACGTATCGACGAGTTGGCTACAAACAAGCTAGAAATAACTACACCTACCACAAACAATACCTCAGAACTTACGGCAAAAGTTTCAAATATTAGAATTAACCTGGCGAGCAGCGCCAATTATAATCCTATATATATCTACAATGCCGACACAAACACCTACGCTCGCAGCTATGCTAGCGCCATGAGCCACGATGTTTACAAATGTCCAAACGATGATTTAGGCGAAAAAAATCCAGAAGATACTTGCAATTTATCAAATGTTAACCCATCAGTCGTAATTGCAATGATAGTTCAAGAGAAACGCGCCTCAGATAATTATCACGAGGACATCACGACGATCGGTTCTGGCGATGCCTATATTTTCCAAAACGGTACCGCAATCAAAGGCTCTTGGCATAAATCCACCCGTGAAGATCAAATCAAATTCCTCGATTCTAATAATCAAGAAATTCCACTCGCTCCAGGACAAACCTTTATCACGGCTGTGCCAACCTATGGCAGTGTTGAATATTAATTAACTTTGTGCTAAAATAAATTTGCGGACCTAACCCCCCTTGGGTCCGCACTTGGTATATAAATAATTTGGCTCCGTCGTCTAGTGGTCTAGGACGTCTGGTTCTCATCCAGAAAATCGCGGGTTCGACTCCCGCCGGAGTCACCAATGAAAAGAAGACGCTTGCGTCTTGTTTTTATTGGTGACGAGAAGGGAAAAACGAAGTTACTCCCGCCGGAGTCACCAGAATTTGAATAAAAAACGCTGGGCTAATTTAGCCCAGCTTACTTTTATACGGCATAATCGTAAATCAAATTTACCGTACAAACGATGGGAGAAACGAACGCCGATATCTTGTTAAGTTTATTCTGATATTCAACAAAACTATCGGAGTTCAAAAGCGCACCTATCGACTCGTCGATTAAAGATGAGCTGCATTCAAGCAGGTTAATGATCATTTGGTTCAACTCAGCTTTCTTCGGTGAATCGGTAGAATCGATCATTTCAATCATAGAATCAACTACCGAAATAATCTTGTCTACAATTGTCTTTTTATCATAAACAATCGAACGAACTTTTTTGTAAACCATTCGCTTCTCATAATAGTTGTTACGAGCAGCAATTAAAGCGTCTTTCATAGCCCCTCCTTTCTTAAAGAACAATATACGTCTCTATATTATATCACACTTGACTTAAAAAGTCAAATCTGTTATGATTAAATTATGAGTAGATTACCAATCGTAGCACTAATCGGACAAACTAATGCGGGCAAATCCAGCCTGTTAAATCGCATGGCTCATAAAAATATTGCCATCGTAGCACGTGAAGAGGGCACTACTCGCGACAATGTAATAGCTACTATCGATAATCGTTTTATCCTAATTGATACAGCCGGCTTAAAAGACCCTTCAGATGCTTTTGAAGCCTCGATTCAAGATCAAATTGAAGATGCCATCGATTCGGCAGACCTTATTATAGTTACCATAGATTCTACCAAGTATCCAGATCATCGCGACAAAGAAATCGCTAAAAAAGCCTTAAAGTCTAAAAAACCGGTATTTTTGGCACTTAATAAAACTGATTTGAAAGAAGCACTTGAAGCAAACGAATTCTTATCACTAGGTATTAAACCAAACGAGACCTTCCAAGTTTCCGCCACCACCGGACTGGGAATTAGCAAATTAAAGGAGAGCTTAATTGGCTCTTTGAGGGGATTTCGGAGCGTGGCAGCGCGAGAATTAGCGCCGTCCGCCCGTGGCGACGGGCCGGACGGACGCGACCCGAAAAGAGCTAATAAGCTCCCTCTGAAAGTTGCTTTAATTGGTCGTCCGAATGTGGGGAAATCAAGTTTATTTAATAGTCTTAGTAAAAAACAACAGGCCATTGTGAGCTCCAAACAAGGAACCACAAGAGATGTCAACAGAGTACAAATTAAATATAAAGGTCAGGAAATTGAAATTTTAGACACCGCTGGTCTCAGAAAACCAGGCAAACGCGAAGTTGGTATTGAAAAATTCAGTGCAATCAGAAGTCTCGCCGCCATCGAAGAAGCTGATATTTGTGCATTACTTGTTGACGCTACTGAACCCCATTCAAAATTAGACCAATCACTGGCCGGCCAAACTATTGAAGCCGGCAAGGGAATTATTGTAGTTTTGACTAAAGCCGATCTCGTAGAAAACACAGATCAAATTTTAGATGATTTAGAACGTGATTATAATTTTCTTCCTTTTGCACCAGTATTAATCACAAGTTCCGAAACCGGTAAAAATGTCACTCAATTATTTGAACTTGCTTTAGAAATAAATCAAACCAGACATCAAGAAGTTAAAACATCAGAATTAAACAAAATCCTAAATGAGGCTATTATCAGCCATCCTCCAGCCGGCCTAAAAAATACAAGGCCAAAACCAAAATATATCGTCCAAACCGATGTTTGCCCGCCCTGGTTTGTAGTCCATGGTCACGATCTAGGGCTACTCCACTGGTCTTATAAGCGCTTTTTAGAGCGTAAAATCCGAGAAAAATATCCGTTTGTTGGCACGCCAATTAAATTTTCTTTTGTTAGTGATAAAAAATCTTAATTTTTTAACGTGCTTTAAAAATCGTGTTAAAATAAAATAGGTGGGGATATTGAAGTATCCTCTTTTTATTCGAGGCACTTCACGCACTTTAAAAAGGAGGGATTATATTGAGACCTATCTATGTTGTAGACACTAACATCCTAGTAGATTATGTAGAAATCATTCCGAACGGTTACAGTTATCAGCCGGAAAAACCTACGGTCGACTTAAGCCACGCTCACATCGTAATTCCCACGGCGGTAATCCGGGAGTTATCACAGTTTAAAAGCGAAAAGTCTGACCGCGGCAAAGCAGCCAGGGAAGCTTTAAGACGAATCCGTCACTTAGTGGAAAATGATGTCCACACTATTGGTGATAGTTATCACCTTGAAGCACCTATTAGCGTAACAGTTAGCGATCAATTAATTTCTGTTTTACCCGTCCATCAAGATTTCAGTAAGTGTCTGCCATTCCGACCAGCAGATACAGATATGGATGGCCAAATTATCTTGGCTACTTTGGTAGTAGGGTTTATTCAGAAAAAGATGTCGATCGACGGCACCGCTTCGTCAGAAAGTGTAGCTGCATACTCCAACAAAGATATTACTTTGCTTACCAACGACAACGGTCTGGCTATTCGCGCCCGCGAAAGAGGAATCAAAACTCAGCGCTATGGCTATAAATATCCAGAACCATACACAGGAAGAAGGGAAGTGATTGTTCCTAAAAGACTCTTCTGGGAATTTTTTGATTATGGCGACATCGATCTTGCTACCTGGGAAGAATATATGCCCAAACAGCCTCCGCTCATCGCAAATGAGTTCATCGTGATGAAATTGGAAGATGAATTGGACTACCCTAGCGATTTTGATCCTAAGCACAATCCATATTTCAGTCATATCGGACGCTACGATGAGTATAGTAACAAAATTACTAGACTCCGCCATATCCAAGATTTCCCGATTTGCCTCAAAAATGCTGGTCAGGCAATTTACGCCGAAGCATTAATGGATCCTAATATTTCCGCGGTGGTTTGTACGGGGCCCGCCGGCTCCGGAAAAACCTACATGGCCACGGTTTACGGCTATCAAGCCTGCAAAAATGGCGATTTTATCGGTGTTACGGTAGTACCTTGTGACTCCAAAAGTAAACTCGGTGCCTTACCCGGAGACTTGGATGAAAAGATGGACCCTGAAGTCCAACCCATCAAAAATGCCTTAAGAAACTATCTTTTAAATGAAGAACAGAAGTTTCATAAGGAGTTAGGTAACCTCAAGAAATATGGCCCGAACGACAGGCCTAGGTATTCAAAAGAAGATTCTTCAGAGAAAAGATCTATTAAAGCACGTCTTAAAGACCGCGTTGATATGATTTGGGATAACTGGTTTTCTAACATCCCGATTGAAAATGCTCGCGGCCGTGACTTTTCTCACGAATTAGCAATCTACGACGAATTCCAGGATCAGAGTGTCAGTCAAGCCGACACTTTGATTAAACGTCTCGGTGCCGATGGAAAAATCATCATCACTGGTGATATCGAGCAAATCCACGCTCCCTATATCGACCAGAGTAGTAGCGGCCTCGTTTATGCCTCGAAGCAACTCAAAGACAGTCCTATGGTGGCTCAGGTCCACTTTACGGAAGATGAAGTTATTCGTCATCCATTGGTTAGAATGATAGCTAAACGTCAAAAAGACGACAAAAGCAATTTCTAACTGATGGGAGTACCTCCTTTCAACCCCCGCTATTTAGTGGGGGTCTTTTCATGGTATAATTAAGATATGAAATTAATAGTAGGATTAGGGAATCCAGGTAGCAAATATAACTTCACGAGGCATAATATTGGCTTCTTGGTACTTGATTTTTATTTTAAGCTCAATAACCTTAATTGGGACGCAAAGCCTCATCTAGGTGCCATAAAGGGCCGCAAAAATGATGTTTTATTCATAAAACCACAAGAGTTTTATAACGAAACAGGCTCAGTAGTCCAAAGATACATGCATTATTACAAAATACCCATCTCGAACATTTTAATTATTTGTGATAATTTTGACCTACAGTTCGGCCTTTTTCGCTATCGTTCTTCTGGAGCTGCAGGAGGGAATAATGGTCTAAAATCTATTGACCAGGCCCTTAGTACTAACGAATATTCTCGTATCAGAATCGGTACAAGAAATGACGAACTTCGCTCAAAGATGAGTGATATCGATTTTGTTCTTTCGCGCTTTACGCCAGAAGAAAAAAGCAAACTTCCAGAAATATTACGCGAAATCAGCGACAAAATCACCGAAATTACAAGTGTTTAATTTGGATTTGGAGCCGTTACGGCATAAAAATTAATTACATTTCTATAAGTACCAGCGGGTTTCGTAATCGAAGCTTTAGCTGCAACCTTAAATTTAATGCTCTTGCTATCTGCTGCATTAGTAGTAGTAATCAACGATGCACCCTGAGTACAGTCACCACTAACCGGTGTACAATATGGTAAACCAGAGTAATTAACCCACGTACTACCATTATTAGTAGAATAAGAATAGCCCCAAGTGTCATCACCCGCCGAGCTCATTGAACTATAGCTGGCAGAAGTAGGTAAGCTAGTAAACTTATTCGTAGAAGGGTCGCTATCACTACTATTTATTATATTGGTATTTGCATAAGTAACACCATCACCGGCTGCAGCATACAAAGTATAACCATAGGCCGCATTAGTATTCACATTGATTGTAACAATATTAGAATCACTATAATTGCCCGGCAATAAATTAATAAAGAAATCCGCCGCAGACAACTCAAGATTTAAAGTAGGACCAAAAGTAAACTCTACGTCTACATCAGTTTGATAAGTCACAGCATGGGCATTTATACTTACAAAAAAGAGAATAGCCATACAGGCCACAGTTATCAAACCAAAATTTCTTCTGGCACTTCGATTATTTCGCGCAAACATCCTTCTCACGCTTTTATTATACACAAGTTTTTTGATATACGCAATTTTTTATTTTAAAGCCCAATAATTAGCGCCAAGCGAACGAATTCGCCCCTTAATCTCTAACAAAGTTATCGCTTCGTTAAATACTTCTGGCGGCAAACAAGCATTTTCCATTATTTTTTCACCATCAGAAATCCCTTCATTTAATAATTGCAAAATCAAAGTTTCAACATCAGTATCACCGATTATTTTTTTCTGACGCATTTTCTTCTGTTTTTTAAAATATTCATCCGGAAACAGCACCTGTAAAATATCATCTAATTCAGTATATGGAATCGCACCTTGTTTTATTAACTTATTGCAGCCCCTAGAATAAGGATTATTAATATTTCCTGGCACCGCAAATACTTCTTTACCTTGGTTCAGAGCATGAGTTGCGGTATTTAAAGAACCAGAACGTTCTGCCGCTTCTACTACGACCACTGCATCGGCAAGCCCGGAAATTAAACGATTCCGCTCTAAAAAACTGGTTTTTGGATAGACTTTTGTACTAGGTGCATATTCGCTAATTATGGCACCGTCACTCTCTATGATTTCTTTTGCTAAAGTCAAGTGACCGCGCGGATATATCTGATCGATTGGTGTACCCAGTATCGCTATTGTGCGCCCGCCCGCATCTAGACACCCACGATGCGCAATAGAATCTATACCATAAGCCAACCCCGATATTATTATTACTCCGTTCTTAGCTAGTCCATAAGCCATTTCGTATGCTACTACTTCACCATATTTTGTATTGTGTCTTGAGCCAACTATAGCCACCGTTTTTACCATATTTTCAGGCAATTTTCCATAAAAATACAATGTTTTAGGCTTAAGCGCAATAGATTCTAACACCTCTGTAAATTTATGCTCTAGGGGTAAAACATGGTTGATATTTTGTGAAAAGTGTGAAAAAAGTGTTGACATATTTTTACTCCTGTGATATAATTAAAGCAGTTGGCACAAAAAAATGTGCCACACCGCACCTAAATAAGTTATAATTTCAGCTATACTACTCCTAGTATAGCAGAAATTGCGAGCTTTTGAAACCCTTTCGGGCTTAGAATTTCTTCATGGTTTTAAGTTTTATAAGTATTACCTCCACTTTGAAAGGTCACTTTCAAAGGCTTAGCAATCCCTCTAACCGGCGGGCCCCAATTTGTGTGAGGTGGGTTACGCTCCGGGGTCTCCCCGGTATAAAATAGAGAAGCGTTAGAGGGCCAAAATAGCCTCAGGTGATGCCCACCCTTACCTGAGGCTTTTTTGATACTAATTATTTAAAAACGAAATAAAATAAATGACAACAAAAGCAATCAATAAAATCTGAATAAAAAATGTACTTTTAAATCTTTTAAACTCCAAGTCAACCAATTCATTACCTTTATTATTTCTATTAACAAGAAAAAATGGTATTAAAGATATCGCAAACAAAACAATACTAGCTATCAATAGAATGGGGAAAAGTACGAAAGCCATAATTGCCACGCCTCCGCCACCCGGCAACAATCCAAGGCTTGGCGGCAAACCCATACTTTTCATTAGTAACGTCAACCATATTGGTGCCGTAATAACAATATTTACATATGTAACCACTCGAGCCATTTTTATTTTACTTACAACCGCTAAGAATTTCTTATCAGCCTTATTTAGAGCCTCGTTGTTTAACAATTTTTTGTTTTTTATTGCTACTGGCTTACTTTGATCATATTTTACCGCTTCTATTATCGCCCAAATCCAATTAGCAAGTAATAGAACAGTATATATCCATGCCCAATGGTTCAATGAGCGGAATAACGAATCAGGAAATGCAAACCTATATCCGAAAAGCAAGGTGGGGATTAAAAAAAGTAAAAAATGAGCCACAGTCTTTTTGTACTCGCGAATTACTAAGTCATGTAGTCCAAACTCCCCAAAGAAAAAAGCCAACACAACCACCAACCATTTAGGTGTTTTCTTGATAACCGTTCCAGCTCCGACATACTTCATATTTTTATAATAACATGCTTTTTCGAAAAAACTTATGCTTGCATAAATATGCTATTATATATTTATGGCAAAAAATCTGGTAATAGTAGAGAGCCCCGCAAAAGCACACACGATCGAGAAATATCTCGGTTCCGATTTTAAAGTTTTAGCTTCAGTAGGGCACATCAGGAAAGACATCAAAGTAGATAAAGAAACTTTTGATGTTACTTATGAGATAGATCCAGAACACACCAAGATTATTTCAGAATTAAAAAAGGAAACTAAAAACGCCGACAAAATCTGGCTCGCAACCGATGAAGACCGCGAAGGAGAGTCGATTTCTTGGCATCTTTTAGAAGTTTTAAAACTCCCCAAAAATACAGCTAGAATAACTTTTCATGAAATTACGAAACCAGCTCTAGAATCTGCAATTAAAAACCCTCGTACGGTCGATATGGATATGGTATCATCTCAACAAGCTCGTCAAACTCTAGATATGCTAGTAGGGTACGATTTATCAGATATAGTCCGTAAAAAAGTACCTGGCGCTATTTCGGCTGGACGCGTTCAGTCACCAGCTCTCCGTTTGATCGTAGAGCGTGAAAGACAAATCGAAAAATTTGATTCTAAATTTACTTTTAAGATCACCGGAAGCTTTGACGGTTTTTTAGCCTCGTATAATGGCAAAAACCCAGAAACAGAAAATGATGCTAAAAACCTTCTAGAAAAACTGATTAATCAAGATTATAAAGTTGAAAAAATCAACGAAACCGAAAGTCTCAAAGCCAATCCGGTGCCTTTTACTACCGCAGCCTTGCAAATTGAAGCCAACTCTAAACTCGGTTTTTCTGCTCGTACTACCATGAGTGCTGCCCAAGGTCTATACCAAGCCGGTCTAATCACCTACCACCGCACGGACTCTCTAAACCTTTCTTCGCAAGCGATAGCCGAAATCGCGAATTACATTGAATCTACCTTCGGCAAACAATATTTAAAAACACGGCATTTTAAAACCAAAGACACATCGGCGCAAGAAGCACACGAAGCTATTCGCCCTACCGATGTAACGCGTACAGCAGCAGGAAAAAATGATTACGAGAAAAAGCTCTACAAACTCATCTGGTCGCGCACAATAGCCACCCAAATGGCCAGTGCTAAAGTTGCCAAAACAAACATAGAACTCTCCCATGACTTTGTTGCAAATGGTGAAGTAGTAGTATTTGATGGTTTTTTGAAAGTATATGGCAAATCAAAAGATACTGAACTCCCTAAATTAAAAAAAGGCGATTCGGTCAACTGTCAAGAAATAGTCGCTAAACAAACCTTTGCAAAACCGCCCGCAAGATACACTGAAGGTTCTCTCGTCAAAAAGCTCGAGGAACTCGGTATCGGCCGTCCGTCTACCTATGCTTCCATCATGACAGCTATCCAAGCTAGAAACTATGTAATAAAGGGTGAGTCCGAAGGTGAAGAACGTGAGGTAGTCGAACTGAAGGTGACACCAACAGATAACCAAGCGAAGAGAGAATTAACTAAAGAAAAATTCGGCGCCAACAAGGGAAAACTTATTCCTACGCCTATTGGCGAACTAGTAGCCGATTTCTTAACCGATAATTTTAAAAATATCGTCGACTATAAGTTTACCGCAAATATCGAAAAGGATTTAGATTTAGTTGCTGAAGCTAAATTAGAGCGCGTTAAAATGCTCCGAGATTTTTATAAACCATTTCGAGATTCCGTGCTTATAGCCAACGGAGTAGAAAGATACAATAACTCTCGTTTGCTCGGTCACCATCCAGAAACCGGCAAACCAATTTATGCCAAAGTTGGAAAAAACGGCGGCTTCATTCAGCTTGGCGACAACGAAAAGGAAACCAAAGAAAAACCGACTTTTGCTCCGCTTCCTAAGCGAAAATCCGTTAAAACTGTTACGTTAGAACAAGCCCTAAAACAATTAGAATTACCATCACTACCTAGAGAACTCGGACAAGCCCCAGACGGTATTACATTAATTGCCGCCAATGGCCCATTCGGCCCATATCTAAAAGGTGGCAAATATAATATACCAATTAAAGACCACGACCCCTACACTGTAACATTTGAAGAAGTTTTACCTTTATATCAAGCAAAAATTGATTCCATTATCGCAGATTGGGACGATATTATGATTATAAATGGCGCATATGGTCCATATGTTAAAGGACCAGGTCGCCGCAATAACGTCAAAATACCTAAAGATATAAATCCTAAATCTCTTACTAAAGCGCAAGCTGAAGAAATGCTTAAAAATAAGCCCAAAACAGTAGCCAAAGCTCGCCGCGGCAAACGTGGCACCCGCAAAACCAAAACAGCTAAAACCGCCAAGAAATAACTCTAATTATTCATTATTTCTCACAACACAACGTATAAAACTACCCACGTCGCCGAATTCGTGTGCGTCTATTATGACATTTTGAGAATTAAGAGCATTAATATCCATAAAATAAGCTTGTTTGTCGGCATAAGCTACAGAAGACCAATACCATGCTTCATGTCCAACCTCAAAGCTATCTCCAAGCCAATACCCTCCTAAAGTATAGTAAAGCGGGGATTCCCAAATTGCTGGATTAGATATAGATTGAGTCGTAGAACCCCAACCGTATGAATTAACAAGTTGATAGAATGAACCTGGCGTTGGATTAGTGGCGGGGAAAAACTTAGGCAACATCCAACCAGCAGGGCAAATAGATTGGTTAACGTCATCCCCATCCTGATAACCAATGCTAGAATCATCTTGAGCAGTAGCAGCTGCCCAGTTATAGAAGTTACCAATGCTATAATGAGTGTCTGAACCTTGTGGCATATCATCTAAACTCACGTAATCATCAACAATGCCATCCCATATTATTTCGCCTGGATCATATGATTCTGGGCTAGTTAAAGATTTCCAAGTATCATCTTTATACGTATCGTTTGGCGATGTCCACGTAGCATCTGGGTCAAAACTACCCCAACCAAGGTCAGTATCTTCATGAGTCAAGCTTACGGTAGAATCTAAATTCAAATCTAAATTCTGCGTCATCCAACACTGTCCATCCTTTAATCTAGCAACCCAATAAAGCTTGTCATCGCGAATATCTATTAATTGCAATTGTTCACTTTCTATCGTTGCCGCTTCACATAGAGCCGGCTTCATATCCTGCATTTTGTAATAACCATTGTATTTTTCAAGTCCAAAATCTTCGAAGGCATCCTCTAATGTGATCGCCCCATCTTTTATCCATTCTGCATATAGTGTTATACTATTAAGCACACTAGTAAGATTTATCACTTCGAAACCATCAGAATAATGTATTCCTGTACCATCCTGTGCTGTATTCCAACCATTAAATTGATAACCTTCTGGTGCAATATAATTATTTGAGGACAGTGGTGTTAGAATATTTTCATAGATAACTTGCGGCTCCATAGTCCCCGTACCATACACTAATTGCCCATCCACTATAGATGCAGGATTAAAAACAACTGTATAGGTTACACAACCGATATTTGGGGTTAAAGTATATGTAATCACGTTGTCCTTAGCACCCGTTGATGATTCCGCCATTTTATACTGGCCAGAAGTTATCAATGTGTCCACACTAGCTCCATAATAAACCGATATTGTATCTTTACCAGTTTCCGGATCGCCCGTGCCATCACCAGAAGCTTTTTCTGAAGAAAAAATATTAAACATTTCATTAGACAATCCTATAAAATCCGAACGCGTCGTTACCGTCTCTCCATTGTTTAACTCCTCCGTCGTAAAACCCCAAGTACCATAATATGAGTCACCCACGATAGGTGTAGGAAAAGTCGATGAGCTTCTAATCATAGATTCGCTGTTATTATTGCCATCTTTATATAAATTAGTATCATACGGCCCAGAAATATACATATCATATCCCGCTGGACAAGTATAAATAACATCAATATCATTTCTTATAATATTTGCCCTTTCATTATTAGCAGGAACATCTAAACTTATCTCACTATCGACAGACATAGACATATAAAAATCTTCAGCAAAAACACCTTTACTGGAAATAAAACTCAAAAATAATATCGATAGAATAACTATCACAAAATTATATTTATGTCTGAACATTATTGTATGACCTTTTTGTTATTATTTATTTTTAGTGTTTATATAACTCTGACTCTAAAATAATTATACTAATGCTTTATTATTTTGTCAATAGGAAAAATTCTACTTATGGTATATTTTAGAATATTTAGAAAGCTTTTTTCCATTTTTTTTGGTAATTGTAAAAAGTATGTTACAATAGTATTGCAAAGATGATAATTTCATAGTTGACATATATATAGAATTATGATATTATAGCATAAATTAATAGAATTAATAGGGGTGGAATAAGGAAAGAATTTGATGGACAAAAATGCGGAAATTCTGAAAAAAGCAATCTCTGGCAGCCTAAAAATTATCGAACAAGACCGCGAAAAGGAAATTATTTCCCGTCGTTTTGGACTCAACGGTCCAAAGGAAACCCTCGAACAAATAGGTGAATTACTTTCAATCACTAGGGAACGAGTACGCCAACTAGAGAAAGCAATTTTGATTCATCTTCAAATAGCCGCAGAGGACAATCAAATTCCAGAATTAGCTGCCGCCGAAAAACTTCTTGTTCGTAATCTTACTGAAATGGGTCGCGTAGCTAGACTCGACGATCTAGCTGACAAAATTTATGAGCACAAAACCAATGCCAGAGAAAAATCCGGTCTCTATTTTATTGCAACATTTTCCAAAAATCTTACAATCGTCGAAGAAAACGATAAATACTACGCTTCAATTGGTATAGCAGAATATGGTAATAGCCGTAAAATTCGCGACCGAATTGATGAAATCGTTCAAATAATTAAAGCTAACAAAAAACCGATGACCTTAGATGAACTTGACGAAAAACTAAATTATGAACACCCTGATCATATTAAAGCCATCGCGTCAACTTCAAAATTGCTAGCTACCCTTAACAATGTCTGGGGATTGGCTAAATGGCCATCCGTTAATCCTAAAAACATTCGTGATAAAATTTACGTTATCCTAGAATCCAAAAAAGAACCAATGCATTTTTCTGAAATTGCTAAAGAAATTAAAGATTCTAATTTTAAACGTAAAAATGTCACCATTCAAGCAATCCATAACGAATTAATCAAAGATGAACGTTTTGTCTTAATCGGACGTGGTATTTATGCGCTTTCTTCCTGGGGCTATAAAAAGGGAACTATATCTGATATTATCAAATCAATCTTAGAAAAATCCAATGAACCATTAACACGCGAAGAAATCGTCAAACAAGTTCTAAAAGTTCGCAAAGTTAAAGAAACTACTATCCTCTTAAACCTCCAAAACAAGAAACTATTCAAGAAAATTGATAAAAATTTATATACATTAACGGAAGTCTAAAATAATCATTTGAGGACCATAAGCTCGGACGAACACCCTCGAGTGTGTCCGAAAAGATTATTTTAGACTTCTTAATAATGTGGTATAATTATTCTTATGGAAAATGTCATACATTTTATTTTAATGCCAATCGTTTGGATCCCAATTGTAGCTATTTTGGCTTTCCTAACTTATAGGAACTACAAGAAACTCAACAAATTAAAAGTACTAAATGTTGATTCTGTACTCTTAATGCTAGAAATCCCGCGTGAAAACGACAAAAAAGAGCTCGCTGCCGAGCAATTATTTGCTTCTCTTCATGGCATCTTGCGCGACAAACAAGAATTAAAAAATTCTGGCGGAGTCCAAGAACACCTATCTTTTGAAATTGTCTCCACCGGTGGCCAAATTCGATTTTACGTTTGGACGCCAAAAATTTTGCAAAGTTTTGTGGAAGGGCAAATCTACTCTCAGTATCCAACCGTTCAAATCTACAAAATGAACGAAGACTACGTAGATAAACGCACAGAATACCCTGTTATATACTCTTCTGAATTAGGACTAGTCGATAGTGAAGTTTTACCAATTAAAACCTTTGACAATTTTGAAGTAGACCCACTTGCCGGCATTACTGGCACACTCGCCAAACTCAATACCGACCGATCAGAAGAACTTTGGATTCAGATTCTTGCTCGTCCAATTGCTGATGATTGGCATAAAAACACTACTGATAAATGGGTACAACGTGTTAAATCTGGTAAAAAATCCATCTTGGCTGGTACCGGTATTGATTGGACGTGGCTGGTAGAAGCTCTCGGAGCTCTATTTCGTCCACCCGCAGGCGGTACTAATTCCGAAGTCAAAATTGAATTATCCGAGCGAGATAAAACCCGCATAGCAAAAGCAGAAGAAAAAGCTACTAAACTAGGTTATGATGTAAAAATCCGCTTGGCGTATCTTGGTCAAAACCAAACTGATGCTAAGCTCAACATGCAAGCCTTAGTAGGGACTTTCAAACAGTATAACTCTACCAACCTAAATGGTTTTAAACAGCTCGGTTCAAGTTTTAACGCTACAGATTTAGATGGCTACAAAATGCGCCAATTTTCTGATCGTGGCTTCATTTTAAATATTGCTGAGTTAGCTTCCGTTTATCATCTACCACATACCTCAGTAGAAACCCCAAATATAGTCTGGGCCACTTCAAAAACAGCTGAACCACCTGCCAAGCTTCCAATTCTCACTGGTGAAGTAATAAACGACAAAAATGTTTCAGCCTTTGGGCTTACCAATTTCCGTGGCATTAACCAACAATTTGGCTTACTTCGACGTGACCGTTCTCGTCATGTATATATTATCGGCCAAACAGGAGCAGGGAAAAGCGGTATGTTAGAGCTCTTAGCGCTCTCTGATATATTTTACGATCAAGGGTACTGTATTATAGATCCACATGGTGATTTTGCGATAGACAACCTCAGGTTTATTCCGGAATCACGTGTTAATGATGTGATATATTTCAACCCGGCAGATACCGCCTTCCCTATTGCCTTTAACCCGCTCGAAGTAACCGACCCAGCCAAAAAGCCAAATATCTGCTCTGAAGTTATCGGCGTATTAAAACGTATGTTTGGCGACTCTTGGGGTCCTAGACTTGAGCATATTCTTCGCTATACCCTACTAGCACTATTAGATCGTCCAGAAACCACCCTACTAGATATTTCCAGACTCTTAACAGACAAAGACTTTCGTAAGGAGACCCTAAACTATTGTAATGATGTCACGGTGTTGCAATTCTGGAAACACGAATTTGGGCAATGGAACGAAAAACAAGTCAATGAATCAATTGCTCCAGTGCTAAACAAAGTCGGTGCCTTTACCGCAAATCCTATTATCCGAAATATTATTGGTCAGCCAAAATCATCTTTCGATATTCGCAAAATTATGGATGAAGGTAAGATTCTGGTTGTAAACCTATCAAAAGGCTTAATCGGTGAAGATAACGCCGCGATACTCGGTGCATTTTTAGTGACTAAAGTTCAATTAGCCGCTATGAGCCGCTCGGACATCCCTAACGTTGCTGATCGTAGGCCATTCTATCTTTATGTTGACGAGTTCCAAAACTTCGCTACCGAATCTTTCGCAGTCATCCTTTCAGAAGCTCGTAAATATGGTCTTAATTTAACCGTAGCAAACCAATATGTAGCTCAAATGACCGACCAAGTCCGCGATGCAGTATTCGGTAACGTTGGTACCACTATTTCCTTCCGTGTCTCCCCAGAAGACGCACCGACCTTAGTAAAGCAATTCGAGCCAACTTTTGACGAATCAGACCTAATTCAACTCAATAACCGCCATTTCGTTATCTCGATGATAATAAACGGCGAGAAAGTCCCAGCTTTCTCTGCTACAACTCTTTCTATTCCAGAAAGCCCCAAAGACAACCTTGACGCTATTATTGCGCATTCCCGCGAATATTTTGCTCGTCCACGCCTAGAAGTCGAAAAAGAAATCCGTGAAACAATTGAGCAATCCGAAAAATATAAAAGGGAATTAGCTAACTCTGGTCGCCAAGAGCCTAAACTCGTGATAGATTCGAAAACTGTCGAATTCAAACCGATTTCTCATACCGAACAAAAACCGAACTTAAAACAATCATCGCTAAAGGAAGATTTTAGACGTCAAAATCTTAGCCCAAATACAGCTGAAGGTAAAGAAAGATTGGGTCTGAAAGATTTAGCCAAGTTAGCCGCCGAAGCAGGGAAAGTCGAATACAAAACCACCAAAAAGGGGAATAAACACACAAAAAAGAAAGGGAAAGCTAATTCTACCCCTGTAATTCCCCCTGTTAAAACAAAAGAAAAAGCTACCCCTGTTCGACCAGAGGTGGAATATCAAGAAAAAACAACTGCCGAAATAGCGCCCTCGCATCATTCGACACCCCTGTCTACCCCTATAAATCGCACGGATCATTATGTAGAAAAAGATAACTCGGTAGATGGATTTCTTGCAATTAAACACTAGGGAATAATAAAAATTGATAACAATTAGAAAAGGTATAGCCGCCAAGGCAACAAAACTGGCGGCTTTACTGATCGCAATTTTAGCATAAGTTTAATGTCGCACAATATAGATTTCAAGACATTAAGCTTATGTTTATAAGACGATAAAGTAATCGTCCAAAACATAGAAATATCCCCAGAAAAGCGGGAAGAGCTCTAAGAAATATTATTTGTACCTATATAATATTAATTTTATTTACATTGAACGAGCCCGATAATAATTAGATTTTTACAGGGCGAGTACGGTACTGAAATACCGGCGCAGCCCTGCCTAAAAATCTAATAATTATCGGACGCGTAGTGAAGCGTAAATAAAATTAATATTATGTAGGCGCATTAACTATATCTTTAACCCGACCCCTGTCTTATCTGAATTTTTGCAAGTTTTCACAAAAAGTTTTCCACATTTGACATTTCCCCATTTTATTTCCCTTTTTTACGTTTTCCCCTGTTATTTTCTATATTTTGTTTCCCTACTCTAAAAAACAACATCAATTTTTAGAACAAAAACCGAACAAAAACAGAGAATAATATAACAGAGGTAGAAACCAATTTCACCCCTGTTATTTCCCTATTTCCAATATGCTTTCCCCTCTATTCGTACATCGATATACTCGTACTCGCCTACCCCTGTTCCCTCTAGATAACGTATCATTCGATCGGCATCTTCAACCGATACGGCAGTTTCGCGGTCGACAACCATTTTAATAAATCCCGGTTTCCCCTCTAAATAAAAATCTACTTCCCGAATTGCCGCAGACGGAATTACCGCCTTTACTGGAATGTAATTTAGATCTTTAAAATCCTTTTCTGCTTGTCCAATATAAGATTTCATACGACTCGTAATTTGTCCGTTGGCATTATCCTCATCAATTATCTCGATTGTTGGCTGATAGTTTTCTGCAACGACGCCCTGCACTTCAGCATCATCAACTTTATTATTACTAATTAAAACTATCGCTAATATTATCAATATAATAATTAAAATCAAGAAACCTATTACAGTTAATGCAATTCGAGTTGCCTTTTTCTGCTTGTCCTTCTTACGTGCCGCAGCTCGCTCATTCGCAGTTTCGAGCTTTTCCCTTTTTTCTCCAATCGTTCGCCCCATTCTAAACGTAGACTTTCGATTGTCGCGGCGATTTACCAATTTCGGTTGAGTTTTGTCATCCATTAATGGCTTCTTCCAAAATTATATCAGCCAAACGTCTGGCCGCATCGGCTCGTGCTTCCTCATGTAACCGATCAGCCATATCAGCACGCAATCTAGGTGATTTTATTAAATGTCGTATCTCTTCAAATAGTATATTTGGGTCTTCCATCATTTTCATATCATCCACCACGACCGCTGCTTTTGCCATCTCTAATCTTTCGGCGTTCTTTTGCTGATGTCCACCCGGTAAACGTGCAAACGGCACTAGAATCACTGCTTTCTTTAGCGCTGCAAGCTCAGCAATTGTTGTCGCCCCAGCTCTAGACACCACTACATCCGCTGCGCCCATCAATTCGTTCATTGTAGTATTAAATTCCCACATCCTAAAATTAGATTCAAGGCTAGCTTTATCCCAGTTTTCATACTTTTTAAGATCGACCATATTTTCAAAGTGTTTACGCCCAGCAATTAGCCCGACCGAAGTAAATTCTAATAGTTTTGGCAAAATCGCCCTAGTCGCTTCATTTAAGTTTTCTGATCCTTGTGAGCCACCAGTAATCACTACGAGTGGTTTTTCTGTATTAAAAGAAAAGGCTTTTTTTAATGAAATCTGCCGAGTAGCACTTACGGCTTTAAACTCTGGCCCAACCGGAATACCAGTCCATACATAATTCGGATGCTTTTCTAGCATTTCGTTAGTTAAAGGCATACCAAAAGCTACTTTTTTAGCTTGCTTCATTAATAATCTATTAGCTAGACCCGCAACCACGTCAGATTCATGGATTACATAGGGTATCTTAAACATCCGAGCCATTAGTCCAATCGGCAAGCAAACATACCCACCTTTCAAAAAAATAATATTTGGACGCGTTTTTTTAACCACTAATCTACAAAAACTCGTAACGATTCCAGCTAGAAAACCAAAAAAACCAACTATATTACCAAATATTAGCTCTTTCAAAGTTACCTCAAAATGCACAAAATAATCTTTAAAATGCCAATCAGCATAACGATGGAACTTCCCTGCCGGCAATCGTCGCACCCTAATATAAGGCGCTTTACGTACTTTCTTGCGATCGTCGCCCCAGGCAAAACCAATTTCTGTAGTTAATTTAGTAACGTTTTTATAATATTTAAAATCAGTCCAGAATTCTACCTCAGCGCGAGGTTTTTTCTCTAATATTTCACGGACGACTGCGACGGCTGGAGTTATATGACCTCCGGAGCCCCCGCCCACTATTAGTATCTTCATTCTTTATTACCTCTCTACTAGTATAACACGAAAGTTGCAAAACTAGACCTAAAGCAAAAGCAATAAAGATCATACTTGTCCCACCGTAAGATAAGAGCGGCAGAGTAATCCCGGTCACTGGCACCAAGCTCGTCATCGCCATAATATTTACTACGATCTGAGCTAGCATCCAAGAAAATACCCCAACAACTAGCAACCGATCTTCGTTATCTTCAGTATGTTCCGCAACTTTAAGCATCCTAAATAACAAAGAAGCAAACACCGCTATTATTAAGAATAATCCCACAAATCCAAAAGTTTCACCCATAATCGCAAATACCGAATCATTAATTGATTCTGGCAAATAACCCGTTGCTTGCACTGAATTTCCTATTCCTACGCCAAAGAATCCACCTACGCCAATAGCGAGCATTGCATTCTCCACGTGATAAGTCGAATCCGAACTCTCGCTCCCAGACATTGTTGCCAACCACGCATTAACCCGCTCCATACGGTGCGTAGAAGTCACTACCGCCCCCACCGCAACCACTAAAACTATTGCCACCATTATTAAATATTGTCGCATTGATAGTCCGGACATGAGGAGCATTCCAAAAATTATCGCAATTAATGCTACACCAGTGCCTAAATCACCCTGCGCAATTACAACTAAAAAGAGCGAAAGACCGCAAACTACTAACAGCGGCAACCAAAACTCTTTAAATTTACCTACAGTTCCCTCCTCTTTTTTACGATTCAAAAAGTCCGCCAAGTAAATTACTAAAGCCAATTTCAAAAACTCCGCCGGCTGAAAGCTAATTATTCCGAAATTAAACCACCTACACTCGCCTAATTCGCATTTTGCTAAACTAGAACCAACTAACGACAAAAACCACAATAAGGCCGATAATACTAAGGCGACAATCATCATCGGTTTAGCCCATTTTTTCAGATATTTATAAGGGATCCATTTAAAAGCTGCAAAAAAAGCAATTAAAGAAAGGCCGACCGAGCGCAATTGACCAATAAAGAAATAATTAGCATCATAATCAGTACCATATGTTGAGTTCAGTACATTTGCCCTCATGGGCCCAATGGCATAAATTACAATTAGTCCCACCGCCATCAAACCAAGCGTAGCAAATAGAATAGCAAAATCCGATTTATGCTTCCTAGTTTTCAAATCGCTCCTCCGGTAGCCGCAATAAAAATGCCCACGAATGCACAAACCCCAGCAATAATCCAAAATCTCATCACGATTTTAGCCTCGCCCCATCCCTTTGCTTCTAAATGATGATGTAGAGGCGCCGAAATAAATACTTTCTTGTGAAAAAACTTTTTTGAGGTTAACTGTATTAAACTTGAGGCAGTTTCGACCACAAATGGCAAACCGATAATTGGCAAAAGCAAAAATGCATTTGTCATCATCGACACCACTCCAAGCCCAGCCCCAAGCGCAAACGACCCGGTATCCCCCATCATGAATCTCGCTGGTGGCACGTTAAACCAGATATAGCTAAGTAGCCATCCCACTACAGTCAAACAAAAACCAAATAACATCACATTGCCCTGAAACAGAGCAATAATACCAAATGCAGCATAAGCCATCAATGCGAGACCGCCAGATAAACCATCCAGTCCATCTGTAATATTTACCGCATTAGAAGTAGCAACCAGTGCAAATGCGAATATTAGTATCATCCAAAACACTCCTACTTCAAAATCTCCCACAAAAGGAACTAAAATCGTTGTCCAACCTAATTTTACTGCGAAAAACCAACCAAGGATCAGGCCTACAACCGTGATTAGGAAAAACTTAACTGGACCGCGCAAGCCTGCTGCCCCCCTTCCCGAACCAAATATATTAATTACATCGTCGATTACTCCTACTAACGCTCCACCCAAAAAACCAACTAGAGGCAACCAAGTTTGTCCACGATCAAGATTAAAAATCCAAGTCACAGCCGTTACCGCCACGACTCCAATTAACCCCGCCATCGTTGGGAATACGTGCTTAAACTTATGAGCATGCAGTTTAGTCATTACTGGAAGTTCTTTTCCGTCAACTGTAGTTTTCTTTTGTTTTTTCCAAAACTTATACTTATATGCAAAATGCGTATAAAATGGCGTTAGAACCATCGAAAACAAAAATCCTGCAAGTGCTAACAAAAGTCCATAGAATACTCTATCATTTATTGACATATTATACCCCTGGTTTAATCTTTAAATAATCAATGAGGTAATTCGAAAGCGAATCGAACAAAGACATTGCTTGACCACTATCAATGCTTTGACCCTCTCCCCACATTTTAACCATTATTACGTATTTTGGCAACTCATTCGATGGTCCAACAAAACCAATATAAGAACCGACCAGTTGTGCAAAAGTATCGTCATACGCCCCATTCACCACAACTTGTGCCGTACCAGATTTACCACCAATCGCATAGCCAGCACGATCGATACCGCCTCTTACTTTATAACCACGGTTATTTATCAACATATCACGCATCATCGCAGATGTTTCGTCGCTCAAGATTTTATCATTTACGTCTTCTACCATAGATTTAGCAGTAAATTTTCCGTTATTAATTGTTCCTTTGACTACATTGGGCGTATGATAAACTCCGCCATTTACTACCGCCGAAAAAGCCGTAGCCGTCTGAATCATTGTGATTCCAAGATTCTGGCCAAAAGTCATGTTAGCATAGGTTGAATCACGCCCCCAACCTTCATTTGGATCCTCAATATATCCTGCCGCTTCTATTAATTCGATCCCTGTAATTTTACCTAGACGAAACTTATTATGGTAGTAATCGTATAGCTTTTCCCTACCAGTTTGGTTAATACTATTTGGATCATCTCCCAACAATTTTAGCGCATATATCGAACCAGTATTAAGCGACCAATACAAAGCATCTTTCATTGTTAAAGTGCCGTATAAAGAAGCTCTTTGTTCGGCATTTTGAATTTTCCATCCATCTACTTCTTCAAAACCTTTATTGAAATAAGTCGTTTCGCTAGTCATTTTACCCTCATTAATTGCCGCCGAAAATGCAAAGTTTTTACAAATTGAAGCCGGTTCATACGGCACATCGGTCACCTGGTTCACGTAGACCGAAGCATCTGATACTTTGGCATAATTTCCCGGATCATAAGTTGGCACGTTTGCCATTGTAATCACTTCCCCATTATTTGGGTTCATAATCAAGACCGATGCATTCGTAGCTGTACTATTAGCTACTGTATTAGCCGCAATCTCTTCGACTCCTTTCTCAAGTCCACGGTCAACTGACAAAACAATGTTTTCTCCATCCTCTGCAGGTATTTTTATATTATCATTGCCAATTGAAAGCGCTACCTTATTAACATCCGCAATAGTTTTTATTAAACCTTCCTTCCCCGACAAAACATCGTTTAGTGATCCTTCTACACCATATTGCCCAACACCTTCATTGTTTACGAACCCAAGCAAGCCCGAGGCTAATTCTCCTTCGGGATATACTCTTTGATTAACTTTTTTTAACCAAATCGCCGGGATACCAGATTCAGCAACTTTTTCCGCCGTTTCTCTTGGTACATTTTTTGCCACAATTGAATAGCGTAACCCATCAGTATTATATACTTCGTTTAAGTCTACTATTGTATAATCCTTAACATATTCGTTGACAATCTTTTCAATATCCTCTTTTTTTGTAACAGTAGGATCGATTACCACCTGGTAAGTTGTTTGATTTAACACTACAGCTACAGGCTCTCCGTCATCCATCATATATATCTCACCTCTTCTCGGTGTGATCACCTCAAGAAGAGTATGCTGCTCATCGGCCCTAGCCACCCAATCATTATGCTCAATTATCTGAATAAAAAATAGACGCACTAAAATTACGCCTATTAAAACAAAAACTATATTTCTTAAAATCTTAAAACGTTGTAAAACCCCAGTATTACTCTGTGGCATAACCACTTACCACCGCTGTTTCCATTGCGGCAGCCACTGCACTATTTTTGGCTGTAGCAATCGAAGACAAACGTGCCTTTTCAACTGCCAAATCTTCTTTTTTTGCTGTCATTTCTGTAATCTCAGTCTCCACATTTGATAATTCATAATCAAAGCTCGTAGCTTTACTTCCCTCTGCTACATATATTAAACCAAAAACCAGCGTTAGCATACTTACAATTACAATCTGAGATATTGAGCCTAAACTTCTCTTTGTATGGCGGACAGTATTACGATTACGTGCAAAGCTATTAGAAAATGCATCACGCCTCGTAACATAGGTAGTTTGGTTTATCATTTTTTCCTCGCTATTTATTTTTTATTTGTTTTTTCACAGTTTGTATTTTCTTAGTCCGGGGCCCCTACAGCCAGAGCTATAAGTAAACTGTAAGGGTTATCCCGGGAAGGTCATACACTTCACACTCTCTGTGAAACTCTAAATTGGCGGACCGATCTCGGCCCATGTCACTTCTGTCTCGGCCCTTGAGTGGGGATTTCCCACTCAAGGTAAGGGAGACTTTAGCGGAAATGAACCTTTACGGTTTGTTTGCGAGATTTATTCGCAACTAGTATTTGTTTTGGCATATTGCCTCCTTTTTTTATGTTTTTATTTTTATCAATTCCTCTCGGCAACCCGAAGCTTAGCGCTTCGAGACCTGGGATTGATAGCTATTTCCTCATTCCCCGCAACAATTGGTTTTTTCGTTATAATTCTTAATTCCGATTCTTCACCATGGCTACTTGCTTCCCTAAAATAATCCTTAACTAGTCTATCTTCTAGACTATGGAATGTAATAATTCCCACGCGTCCATTTTTATTCATTAGTTTAGGCAAAATCGGCAATGCTCGTTCTATTTCACCAAGCTCATCGTTTACTTCGATGCGTACCGCTTGAAAGATTTTTGTAGCAGGATGCGTTTTACTATACCCATGCCATCGTACTCGTATCAACTCTGCTAGTTCCCTCGTCGTCTTAATTGGACGATGATGCACGATTATCCTTGCAAACATCGCTGCTCGTCCTGGCGACTCTTCGCCATACTTAATAAATAACTCTGCTAAATCCTTCTCGCTGTATTTATTTATTACATCACTCGCTGTTAATTTTTGCCTTCTATCCATTCTCATGTCCAGTGGCGCATCATACCGAAACGAGAAACCTCTTTCACCTTTATCCAGCTGCGGAGACGAAACCCCAAAATCTGCAAGTATTAAATCAAAAGTTTCTCCACTTTCATAAAGCTGTAGCATAGCGTTATAAAAGCTTTCATGTTTAATTTCTACCTCAGATGAGAAAATGCTTTTAAGATAATCTATTGCAAATCCATCTCGGTCAACCAAACAGGCACCTTTATAATTCTGTGTTACATCCAAAAATTCACTAGCATGTCCACCGTAACCGGCAGTCAGATCTAAATATCGTTCCCCGGGATGCGGCTCCATAGTTGCTAGAACTTCCGATAATAATACTGGATTATGTAGTTTCTCCATGTATTTATTATACATCACTTGCTTGAGACCAGCCAACTAGAAACTTCAGCGGTTTTGTTTTTGCTTCGATTTTTATTTGTTTACACAATTAATCCACCACGATTTACCAGCGCGAAGCTAATCTTATATCGCAGCCGTTGAGAGACTTATTGTGTGTTGGTTTTAGACCATATAGAGTTTTATTGGGAGGTGTGTTAAAGAAGGAACGCACGATTTTGTTGACGCATCTCGCTATCTTTTAATGCGCGCCGAAACTCCTAGTTGGCCGATCTCAAACTGATTTTAATGTACGACTTTTTGTTTAGCGTTTTTGTATTGTATTTCGCTGACTTCAGTTTAGTATATTTTTTTTAAAAATGCAAGTGTTTTTTTAGACTTTTTATATATAGTTTTTACCTACGACTTTTCCACAACTGTGGATATTTTCTCTGTTATTTTTCCCGAACAAATACCATTGATTTTATGTACTTTTCATGTCATAAAAACCGAACATATAGATAAATAAGATATTTTTTAAATTCTCTTTCAGAGGTCGTAAGACTTGGCCTAGCGGCCCGGAGCGCGACCGATGAAAGAGAATTTAAAAAGTGTGGTATAATTTAACAAATAAGTGAGGTAAATTATGAAAAATACAGAATTCGATGTCTTCCTGTGGGCGAACGAAATCGACGAAGTCAAAAATAATGTTAGTGCAGAACTATTTTTATTCAATAAAAACTACACCCCTTACAAAATCAAATATTCTGACAAGCTTACCGGTGCAGTTAAATCTATGTTTATGCAAGAAGCCGTACACTATATCATCGAAGAAGCCGACAAAGGCCTAGAGTGCCGAGAATACGAAAAAGCTGACGGCGAAGAAAAAGTCATCTATAAAACTTCCCTTTCTAAAGTCGGCCGTGCTGAAACTTTGATTCATCTCATCGAAAATGAATATAAAGATATCGATTATTTTTCCGAAAACGAATACGACTTCAAAAAAGTCAAAGGTATTATTGCTAAATTCACTTACCCAGGCGAAGAAGGTATGAAAACTTTCTATATCGCTAAAATTCTACCCGCCTCGAGCGCTTTAAAAGGCACCTCGAGCTGGGAAATCAACGGTGAATCATTCGAACCATTCTCGGCCGAAATCGCCCTTAAAATGCCAGAAGATAACCAAGTAGCCATCGTTGATGGCAATATTGTCGTCTTTAATCAGGCAAAATTCGAAAATCTCTTCCAATACGACTATAAATCCCAAGTTATCGCCGAAGCTAAAGCTAAAGAACTTACCGAAAAATATAAATTATCTTTCTCTGAAGGTCTCACTCTTGATTCCCTTCTTGCCGACAAAAAACCAATTCTAAAAAAGGTCCAAGCCATGGATATCGCCGAAGAAATGCCCCAAGAAAAACTTCTAGATTACGCCGACGAAATGCAACTTGAACTTATGACGGATGATGACGGCTCCATTATCATCATGGATGATAAAGATCTCACCATGTTTGTCAACCTCTTAAATGAAGATTATTATATTTCACCAGTAAATGGCCGAAGATACGAAATTAAATCTAAAAAACTCCTCGGCGAACCAGACGGTGAGCCACCACGCGGATAAATTAATTATTCATTTCGCTATAGGGTAAATCGATAAAATTAGATTCACCCAAAGTCTTGAAAGTCTTTTCTAAATCTGACCTTGCTTCAACTACTGAATCATCGGCCGTTATATCTGATTCAATTTTGGCATAATATCCAGGCAATTTTTCTATTCTATCTAGAAAAATATAATTCCCTTCATCCATCTTTAAATCCTGACGACGACGAGAAACCTCTGTAAGTAGTTTAAAACCAAGTTGCATAATAATATTAACCACTTTTTCATAATCCGTTACGGCGGTTTCCTCAACTATATCTACACCAGAATCTTCGATATGGCGCTTCAAAATAAAATAGTATTTTGCGGGCTTATCCACGGAGCGCATCTCCGTCCGCATAATTAATCTAGGCAGGTTCATACCCTTCTTATAACCACGCGGTACATAAATACGATCATGTTGCCAATAAATTGGACCAAAATCTAAATCAATGTCACTCAGTTTCTCTTCAAATCGCTCATGTGAAGATAATTTACATTTTACAATTACTTTTCTCATGCTTTAATTATACCATATGTCAATTATGCGCGCCTCTACCGATCTCACACCATTAAACTCGTTTTCTACTAATTGCACAATAGGCTCAATTGTGTCGTCATATTCCAAATTTAGCCATTTTTCTGGTGCATAAAATGCCACCAGTTTTATAGCTTTACCGTCTTTCCCTTTTACGTCTAACCGTAAATGCTGTCCCTCTGTGCCCATCTTGCGCTTTTCAATAATTTGAACATTCATCAAACGAAAAATTGGTTCCTCATTACCTAAGCCAAAAGGTTCCAAAGATTTTAATTCTTCCAAAAACTCTAAAATTAACTCACTGATATTTTCAACATCTAAATCTGGCTGTTTTTTCAAAAACCGCTCTTGGTTTTCAAGATTTAAACTTCGATAATAATCATTGATTCTTTCGCGAAAACTATAAAGGTTCTCTCGTTTCAATTTAACTCCAGCCGCCGCCGCATGTCCACCACCAGTAATAATTAAATCATTAACAAAATCTAGCGCCAAAGCAAGATTAAAATCACCGAAACTCCGGCCAGATCCTTTTAAAACTCCATCAGCAGATGTTTCCGCCAACACAAATGCAGGTTTTTTATATTTATCTACCAATCGTCCAGCTACAATCCCTAGTATACCCTCATGCCAATTACCAACTTCAATTATCACTGGTTCATCAGAAATACCCCGCGCTTCAATTTCGCGCGTAGCAATATTTTGTTCATTTTTTCTTTTTTTGTTCAATGACTCAAGCTTTTCCGCCAGCTCAGCCGCCTCTGCGCTAGACTTAGCGCGAAGCAGTTCCAAAGATATATTAGCAGTATCTAATCTCCCAGCTGCGTTTAATCTCGGTCCAATTTGAAAACCAATCGACTCAGAGTTCAATTTTTTTACTCCTGCTCTTTGCATCAATTCCCGCAAACCAACACGTTTAGTTTTTTCTAAAACCTTAATTCCGTAGTGCCCTATAATACGATTTTCGCCAGTAAGCAGCATGCTATCACAAATCGTTCCGATTAAAACTAAATCAAGCAACCATTTTTCTTGCCCCTCACGAATTAAGCCCTCCTTAACCAATGCCTGTGCAAGCTTAAATGCCACTCCGACCCCAGCCAACTCTCGTAAGTCTTCATCCGAAGAATCATTGCGCTTAGGATTAATCACCGCAATTGAGTCCGGCAAAGAATCACCAACTTCGTGATGATCCGTAATGATACTGTCAATCTCAAGATTATTTAGTTCATCTATTATTTGATGATTCCGAGAACCGCAGTCTACTGTAATCACTAAATTAATTTTTTGTTTTTTTGCACGCTTCACCAACTCTGAGCTCATACCGTAACCATCGGCAAATCTATCCGGCAACATTATTTCGATTTTCGCAGGTTCCACACCCGCCATCACTAAAGCTTGTTCCATCACCGTACTAGCCGTTACTCCATCAACATCATAATCACCATATATCAAAATCTTCTCTCCATCGTTAATGGCTTTTTCTATTCTCTCTACTGCCTTTTTCATGTCCGGCAATATAAACGGATCTTTTAAATCTTCATAGCGCGGATTTAAAAATAGAGTAGAAAACCCACGTTTTTCTACTAATCGTTCAAATAACTTACTCAATTTTACCTCTGTTTAATAACTTATCCGATAGTCTTATTTGGCTTATTGCCTCTTTGACTTTTTATTACAATACTCTGGAGCTCTTTTAAAATTGGAAATTGTTTATTCGTCTGATAAATTTTAGTTTTCCCCTTTTTTGTAACAACCAAAAAATTGCCCTCCGCCATTCGGTTCAATTCCCTTTGGATATTGCCCGGATCCTCTTTGATTAGTTTAGCTAATCCTCTAACATGTGTTTTAAAATCTGGATACTTAGCAAAAACCACCAGTATTTTACGACGCACTCTAGAAGTTACAAATATATCTAACATATTTCCTCACTTAGCTCATTTCATTATATCATGGACTTTGTAATTTTTACAACACTTTTAGCTAAAAAGGTTATGCTAGATTTTTTCTCGAAATCTGGTATAATTAAGCAAATGTAATTAGGACATAGCACTTTAGGAGGAGAACAAATGACGAATATGATCATCGATTCATATGGAATCAGCGTAGAATTGTCTATGCATGAGCCCATAGTGATGTCAGAATCGGAAACTCTCAAAAAATTCTTCACCCGAAGAATAGAAAAAGAAATTGATTGTACTTGGCGCAAAAATTTCGAACGCGCCCGCAATCTAGTAGAGTATGCCGAATCTTGCGGCGGAAAAGTCAAAAAAATCAGTAATCATGGTAGCAAAACGACGTTTACATTTGAATTCAACGAGCTTGAAATGCTCTTAAATTTCGCAAGAAGTTTAAGATCATACATAGAAGGAGCTTAGTCTCCGGTTCACCCCCCTTAGCGCCCAACTAATAGTTGGGCGCTCTTTTGTTGTATAATAGAGACATGTTTTACGAGGTTGTACCAGTAGGTAAAATTGGTAAGTTAATCTATTTTTCAGATGATTCCCTATTACCCGGCCAAATCGTTTTAGTAACACTCGGCAAAAGAACGCTTCCGGCCATAGTTTTTAAAAAAGTTGCACAACCAAGTTTTGAATGCAAAAAGATTTTACAAGTTTTGTATTCAAAACCAATTCCGACCCACTTGCTAAAAACAATAGAATTCTTCAATAAGTATTATTTAACATCGTCCGGCGCAGCAGCATCCCTGATACTCCCTAAAGGCGTCGAAAAGCATCGAAGAAAAACCGAACATTTGTTCGGTAAAATAAATAAATCCAGTAAAGATTCGCTAACACCGCCTATTCCACTCAACCCCCACCAAAAAAATGCTCTAATTGCCCTCCAAGAGGCCCCAGGAGCCACGAAACTCCTTCATGGCGTTACTGGTAGTGGTAAAACTAATATATATCTCAAAATGGCCGAAAATGCCCTTAAACAACAAAAGTCTATTATCGTCCTCGTACCAGAAATTGCCTTAACTAGCCAGCTTATCCAAGTTTTTAATCAATTCTTTAAAGACAGCATCACTCTTATTCACTCCAAACAAACCGAAGCAGAGCGCCATATAATCTTTAATTCTCTTTTAGAATCAGACTCTCCTAAAATAATTATTGGCCCTCGTTCCGCCCTTTTTGCGCCCCTAAATAATATCGGACTCATCATCATAGACGAGGAACACGACTATGCCTATTATCAAGAAAACAGCCCCAGATATTCAACCGTTCGTATAGCAAGCTTTATAGCCAAAACCCTTAATATACCCCTAATATTGGGTTCAGCCACACCAACAATAGAAGATTATTATTTAGCAAAACAGCATAATTCCCTCATAACACTTAATCAAAAAGCTAAATCTGCAAAAAAACCAATAATCAATGTGATTGACCTAAAAAATCGCGACAATTTCACCAGAAATCATTACTTCTCAAATTCACTCTTAGAAAGCATCTCGGATAATCTTAAAAACCATCAGCAGACTTTAATATTTCACAATCGTCGCGGTTCAAGCCCTCTTACCATTTGTGAACACTGCGGCACCGAAATAGTTTGTCCAAATTGTTTTCTTCCCCTTACTCTCCATGCTGATCAATACGAGCTTGTCTGTCATACCTGTAATCATCACGAAAAAGTCCCCACCAACTGCCCGAATTGTCACCAAATTGGAATGATTCATAAAGGATTTGGCACTAAGCTCCTCGAGACGGAATTGAAAAAACTCTTCCCTCAAGCCAAAATTGCCCGTTTTGACGCAGATAATAAAAAAACTGAAAGCCTAGAGGCTATTTACGATGTAGTAAAAGACGGCAAAATAGACATATTAGTTGGCACCCAAACCCTAGCAAAAGGATTAGATCTGCCAAAACTCGCTACCGTTGGTATCGTACAAGCTGACGCCGGTCTGTCGCTTCCTGATTACAGCGCCGAAGAGCGTACTTTTCAGCTTCTTACCCAAGTTATCGGAAGAGTCGGACGCGGTCACATCACCAATACTAATGTTTTTATTCAAACTTACCGCCCTGAACACCAGATCATTAAATACGCAGTCGAAGAAAATTACCTAGAATTCTATAATTACATTATTTCTGAGCGTAAAAAATCCGGCTTCCCACCTTTTAGATTCATCGCCAAATTAGAAATTACTCTAAAAACCGAATCTCTAGCTCTAAAAAAAGTCCGTAGTACCATAGCAGAGCTTACCAAAACCCAAAATCTTGTTGTTTCCCCTCCTATACCAACTTTCCACGAACGCACCATTCATGGTTACACTTGGCAAATCATTATTCGTGCCAAATCTCGTACCGCTCTATTAAAAACCTGTCAAAACTTGGACCCAAATTTCAAAATAATCCTCGACCCTCCTTCTTTGCTATAAAAATTTCTTGTGTTAAAATAGGCATAAGCAACAAGGAGTATTTATGTGTACAGGCATAAGATTTAACGATAATCAAGGTAATATGTATTTTGGTAGAAATCTAGATTGGTCAACTGGATATGGGCAAAAAGTTATTATTACCCCACGCGGTTATAAATACCAAACGGCCTTTTTAGGCGAAAACATAAACTCGCCAGCCGTTATCGGAATGGGTATCATAGCAGAAAACGTTCCCCTGTATTTTGATTGTGCCAATGAATACGGGCTAGCTGTCGCAGGTTTAAATTTCCCCAGTTACGCCAAATACGAGTCAGAAGCCAAGGAAAACAAAATTAATATTGCGGCTTACGAATTTCCTACGTGGGTTGCTCTTAATTTCGCCTCTGTTGATGATGCCGAAAAAGTTTTGAAAGATGTCGCAATCGTCGCAAAACCCTTAAACGACCAATACCCTGTTTCTGAACTTCATTGGATAATCGGTGACAAAAATCGTTCCATCGTAGTAGAATACACCGAACGTGGCATGGAAATATTTAATAACGACGTAGATGTTCTCACTAATCAACCGGGGTATAACTGGCACCAAGAAAATCTCCGCAATTACATGAATCTTTTCCCTCTTATGCCTAAAACTGTCAAATGGCAAAAAGCCACCCTAAAGCCATTTGGCACTGGATCACTTATGCGCGGTATTCCAGGCGATTATTATTCTCCTTCCCGTTTTGTCAGAGTCGCCTATCTTAATACGCACTACCCAGTTAAATCAACCGAAAAAGACAATATTTCTCGTCTATTTCATACTCTAGAAGGAGTATCAATGATCGAAGGCGCCGCCGCTATGGCGGACAACTCTTTTGAAAAAACTGTCTACACCAGCGGCTATTCCACCCTAACTAAAACCTATTATTACAATACCTACGAAAATCCCGCTATTATTAGTGTCTCTCTTAATGACCACAATCTTGATTCTAACGAACTGATCGCTGTCTAAATAGATTAAAATATGTTATAATATTCTTATGAAAATCATCACCACGCCAGATCCGCGTTTAAGGGAGAAATCAGAAAAGGTTCACCAAATTGACGATGAAATACTCGGCATTATTGCAGATATGCGCAAATTATCTCTCAATTGGGAAAAAGATCATCCTTATGAGCTGTCAGCTGCTATGGCCGCACCCCAAATGGGAGTTAATAAACGCATCATTATCATCAGAGATGACATGGAAGATAAGAAAAATGCTACTTTTACTGCCCTTATCAACCCCGAAGTTATCCGCGCCGACGGCAAAATCAAAACCGATTATGAAGGCTGTCTATCCGTTCCCTCTATTTATGGCATGGTCCCCAGAAAAACCAAAGTCAAAATTAAAGCCAAACTAGAAGATGGCACAGAAGTCCGTATCAAAGCAACTGACGAACTAGCCAGAACGCTCCTACACGAAATTGACCACCTAAATGGTATCTTATTTATTGATCATATCAAAGACAAACAAGATGCTTTCTATGAAATGAATGATAAAGGCGATTTAATACCCGTAAACTATGATTCCAAAATCAAAAATAACAAAAAATTGTGGGGCGAATAGATAACAAATGGAAAAAGTATTGTTCTTCGGTAATGGACCGCTAGCAGATTATGCCTTAAAGATAATCTCAGAAAAATGTGAAGTAATTTTTCATGCTAGATCCAAAGAGGATTTAGAAAAAATCAAACAGTTAAAGTCTGAATACCCAGAGGCGCATGGTATTCTAGCTTCATTTGGCATCATAATCAAACCTGATATCTTAGAACTATTTGAACCAGAAGGCATTTTAAACATTCACCCTTCTCTGCTTCCAGCTTACAGGGGAGCATCACCAATAGAGACGGCTATTCTTGCAGGCGACAACGATTTCTCTGTTTCGATAATGAAATTAGTCGAAGGTATGGATGCTGGCCCAATCTATTATCAAACCACCCTATCCAATCTTCCTCTCAATAAAACCGAAATATATCAAGAGTTAGCTGAAACTGGCGCAAAATGGCTATGTGATAATCTTACAAAATTGCCAAAGCCAATCCCGCAAAACGAAAAAAAGGCTACTTTTTGTGGCAAATTAGATAAAAATATGTCATTTTTAACACCAAAAACAGATACAGCAGAACAAACCATGCGTAAAATAATTGCTTTCCAAGGCTATCCTAAACCAAAATACACCTTCTTTGGCAAAAATTGCATCATTTTAGAGGCTCATACATTAAACCAAGGTGAAACAGCACCTCTCACCATTCCCTGCCTCAATAATCAATCTATTGCTGTAGATATTCTCCAACCTGAGGGCAAAAAGCCCATAGATGCTAAATCATTTCTAAATGGCTACAAGAAATAAGGGTTTATTACGCCCCTACAAGTCTAGCTCTATTAGCACGAATCTCTGCCTTCATTTCCTCTATGGTACGATTGACGATTTCGCGATAATCTGGGCGGTTTTTTTCTAGCCATTTAGCAGCTTCGCCTGGATCCGTAATCATATCAAATTCATTGAGTTGCACCTCAGTTAACCCACGAGAAATTCTTTCCCCAATTCGTACTTCTAACTCCTCTTGAACATAATTCAGAAACTCTTGTTTTTGACCCTCTGGCATCGCCGAAAGTCCCATCTCTTGCAAAAATTTCTCATCAAATTGCATTTATTTTCCTCCTGTATGGTTTCATTTTAGCTTAGCGCTGTCTTTTTTGCAAGGAATAACTGTTTTTAATTATTCTATAAAGTACGTTTCTTTGCTTCACGAGTAAAGAAAACTAAGCGGTCATTAACCTGTAAATCTATTTTTGAAGTAGTTTTAAGCGCTAAGCCACCAGTTTCCCCGGCCACTAGCTCCTTAACATCCATTTTTTCTTTCTGTACAGACGTCACTTCTGCTTCACCGATATACTTCTTATCGCGCACTACACGTACTAAATATCCTGGCTTAGCGTCACCTTTTAGTACTTCACCACCTGCGATTATAGATGTCTTTTCTGTACGGAAAACTCCAAGCACCTTTAATTCTCCTTTATCTTCTTCGATAATTTCTGCGTCAAGCAAGTTTTCCATCTCATGTTTCGCATCATCTAATAACTCATAAATAACCTTATAAGTACGAATCGGCACATTATCGCGAGCGGCCATCTTAGAAATATTAATTGGCACCGATACGTTAAAGCCATAAATTACCGTGTTCTCACCCGCTGCCATATAGACATCGTTCTCGTTAATATCGCCCACGCCGGTGGAAACAATGTTTAAAGTAATTTCACCATGCGTATCTATCAGTCTTAAACTATCCACCACCGAGGTCACCGAACCAAGCACGTCGCCCTTCACGATTACATTGAACACCTTAGTATTATCCGCAACATTCATCATTCTGAGCAAGTCTGTACTCGTTACATTAGCGTCTGCCGATTCATTTGCGATAGCCTGAGCATTTAAGAGTGCCATCTTACGAGCCGCTTTTTCATCTTTTACCTCTGTAAATCTGTCACCAAAATTTGGTAATTCTTTAAAACCCGTCACAGTAACAGGCGTAGAAGGAGTAGCCTTACCTTTTGGCTTACCTTGCCAGTCTAACATCGTACGGACTTTACCATAGGTAGAACCGGCAACAATAAACTCGCCCGTTTTTAGCTCGCCACCAGTTACTAAAAGATTTACTACGGAGCCTTTCCCCGTCTCCATATGAGACTCGATAACAAGCCCTTCAGCCGGAATATCAACATCTGCTTTTAATTCTTCAATATCTGCAGTCAAAAGAATCATATCTAACAATTTATCAAGATTTTGATTTTGCTTAGCCGATACCGGCACCATCACAATATCTCCACCCCATTCCTCTGGCTGCAATCCGTTTTGAGACAAATCCGCCATCGTACGCGGAATATCAGCACCTTCTCTATCTATTTTGTTTATTGCAACAATTATTTTAGCATTTGCGGACTTTGCAAAATTAATCGCCTCTATAGTCTGAGGCTTTACACCATCATCTGCTGCCACTACAATCACTACGATGTCTGTTAGCATTGCTCCGTGCTGACGAATCGCCGCAAAAGCCTCATGCCCAGGAGTATCCAAAAAAGTAATCAATCTATCATTATGTTTTAATTGGTAAGCCGAAATATGCTGGGTGATTCCACCTGCCTCGTCATCTACGGTCTTCTTGTTTAGTAAAGTATCAAGAAGTGTAGTTTTGCCATGATCGACGTGCCCCATTACTGCTACAACGGGAGGTCGAAGTACCGCCTTATCTGATAACTCTCTATGAAACTCTGATGTCTTAGTGGATGTGTTTTTACGCTCCAACTTTACATTTTTTAACCCCAATTCATCGATAATAATTGAAGCCGTTTCAAAGTCCAATCTCTGATTAATCGTGGCTACTATGCCATTTTTAAAAAGTGTACCAATTAAATCTGTCACAGAAAGACCCAAAGCTTTCGAAAGCTCATCAACCGTAATAGAACCAGCAATTTGAATCGTCTTTTCTTCCATAGCTCTCTCCTTTCTGATTTTTGATACTTAAAAAAATATATTTCTCTATTTATATTTTATCACATTTCAATAAAATATGCTATAATAGGGATACGTTCCTTATATTCCCGGGTAGCTCAATGGTGGAGCAAGAAGCTGTTAACTTCGAGGTTGCTGGTTCGAGTCCAGTCCCGGGAGCCAAGTTGGACGAGAGTCCAATTTTTTTATGAAAGTAAACGGCTCTAACAGGTTAAATTGGAGTCTTTTTTATTTCTTTTTCTACTTCTTTTGTGATATCTGATTTTTCATCACTTTCTTTTGATTTTTTAGGCATATGACTGGTCTCCTGCGAAGTTCGCTAATTATGTATTATTAATTAGCGAACTGCCCTTAAAACCAAGTGGAATACCCCGCTATGGAGCGTTCTGGACTTCATTTTCTACAGACTGACTTTCGACCCAACTGGAACGAGGTGCTCCACGAGGAGGTCGAATACTTGGCTACATTGTCAGAGATAGACAAGTTTACAGATTTGAAATCCAGAACAATTTAATTACACCACGGATGTACTTTATTTGCGATTATGAAAAAATGCGTAGTCATAACGAGACAAGAAAAGGGCACGGATTTTTTCCGTGCCCAGGATGGCATTTATTGATATTTTTCTTTCACGAAAGCGATGGCTTCTTCAATCGAATTGTTACTGTAGGCTTCTTCGTAAATAAGCTTGCAGCACTCTGGGTGTTCGATAACGTATTGCCTGACCGAGCCGAGTTTTTTATCTGGTCCAGAATGCAAAATTGTCTCAAATTCTTCATCTGTCAAAATCGCCTTTGTGCGT
>JAFWNB010000004.1 GCA_017545505.1 Candidatus Saccharimonadota bacterium
ACGCCAAACGGTGGCGATTCGACGATAAAGACAATTACTTTCTCTACACTCGTAACGCACGCCGCGCCAAACTTCTCGAACTTTGAATATAGAGATACTAACGCGACAACGACCGGGATGACCGGTAACGACCAAGCAATGATTCAAGGTCAATCTACTCCACTCGTAACGATTTCCACCGTCAACAAAGCAACTGGTAACGATGGAGTAGGAGTTTCCAACTACGCCATCACATTCGTTGGCCAATCCAAAACAATCGATTATTCTAGTAGTGAGGCCGTCTCTACCTCGTTAAACGCACCGGCGGAAGCTGGCACGAGCAATTTGACCGTATCTGCAGTAGATGCCCTCTCTACAGCAAAAGCCGTTTCTAAACCCGTAACGATTTATCCTTGGGCTAAACCGACCATTTCCGCCTCGATACAGCGTGTAAATAACTTTGAATCGGAAGCCAAACTGAACGCGTCCGGAACTTACTCGCCAATTCTAATAAATGGCGTGGCGAAGAATACAATTTCTCTCGAATATAGAACCAAAAAGTCATCCAGCTCGGAATGGAGCAGCTGGACTTCAAGATCCGTAACAATAAGTGGCGCTAACTGGTCGCTCTCTAACCTATCGATTACGCTCGACAATAATTACCAATGGGATGTACAAGTGCGAGCCGTGGATACTTTCTCCAATACCGCAACCGACTTATCGCTCTCAATCGGGATGCCGAACTTCTTTATTGGCGTGGACGGCAGAGTTTCTATCGGAATGAGGCCAAGTAAAACCTTGGCGAGTGGCGATCGCGGACATCTCGAAGTAGATGGGCCAGTATATTCAAAAGGCGTGCCACTAGTTTCTAGTCATGTCGGGCAGATTATTATGACAACAACCCTAAATACGGCCGCCAAAGTTCAGGCCATTTATGGCGGAACTTGGGTAGCGTGGGGTGCCGGACGCGTGCCGGTAGGTATTGGTTCAAACGGAACCACAAACTATTCAACAGTAGAGGCGACCGGCGGCGAAGAAAAGCACACATTAACTATAGCTGAAATGCCGAGCCATACTCACACGCAGAATTCTCATTCTCACACGACTTATAATAGATGGAATTCATACGCCGCAGGTAATTTGTCGGGCTATGGATATACTTCGCCGGCGAACAGCTGGGCGCAGGATGGCTGGCAACAAGATTATACCGGTGGCACGACAGCAACAAACCAAAATACTGGTGGCGGTGGATCACACGAAAATAGACAGCCATACATCACGGTCTATATGTGGAAGCGGACGGCATAAACTTACATTTAATGGTATAATAGTAATATGAACACCAACCAAAAGTATCCATCTTTTGTACTTGGTTGCGGCGAAGACGGAGCCGATATTTCTTATACACTTGGGCCTAGAGAATCCGTGATTCTAATGGCTGGTACTTGTGGTAATGGCCGCACGACTCTAATTCAACGAATTATAACACAGTTGATAAGTAGTTACTTTTCAGATGAGGTTCAATTCATCCTCGCAGATACTATTGGAATTTCGTTTGGACAATATAAAGGACTACCATATCTAATAAAAGATCCATTAACTAAGCCAAAAGAAATAATTGAGGCAATGGACTGGATCCTAGAAGAAAACAAGCGTCGAACCGAAATAGTCAAAAATAGCAAAGATAAAAATAAAGCCGCCTCCAGCTTTCCGGCGCTCATTTTTGTAATAGATGAATTTTCTTATCTATTTAAGAGAGATGGTATTGAGCATGACAAATTTACTTTATTCTTGAGTGAGTTTAATAAGCTTAGTCGCTACGCTAATACCCACATTATCTTATCAACTCAAAGACGCGAAGAAGAATTTATAACGGAACAGGATCTAGGCTATATGCCAACAAGATTTATCTTCCATTGTCTTGACGACAAAGAATCTAAGCGACTAATTCTTTTAGATGGTGCCGAAAATCTAAAGCAAGGAGAATTTCTATACCGAAGTGATACTATGCCCGAGCCAGTTTTCTGTAAAATCGAGAATTTATCAGAAAAAGATATAGAAAAAACGATAAAGGAGATAAATGAAAAAGTGTCCTAAATGCGGTGAAAGCCTAATTGAAATCGTATATGGAATGCCTGGCATAGAATTATTTGAAGCCGAAGAACGCGGTGAAGTAATTCTTGGTGGCTGTTGCGTATCTGATGATGATCCAAAATATCGTTGTAAAAAGTGTGACATAGATTATTCCCGAGACTTAAAAAAGACATTTAAACCAGATCACGGAATTGAATTAGATGGATAACGAAAACCTGGTTTTAAAAATCGAACACGAAAACTGGGGAGAAATTGGTCCGGGAGGTTGGCAAGGCACCGTATGGAAAATTTATGGCGACTTGAAAATGGAAATATTTCTGACTGTCAGTTTTGGGGATAAGAAGAAAAAACAAACTAAAATAAGCCAGAAAGATTTTGATTATATTCTAGACCTACTAAAACAGTCCGAAAAAGATGATAGAAAAATCGAAGCTCTAGACGGTTCTGTATGGTCAATAAAAAGATATCAAGGCAAAACGCTCGTCTGGGAACGCAAAATAGGATACATTTACGGTATTAAGTCATTAGAGACTCTATCCGGATTTCTCTACAAACTAGCCGGAATGAAGAAAATTAATTGGTAGCTACTTCTTTTTCTTCTTAAAGAGCTTCGCGATATCTTTACCGAAGCTGACAAGAAAAGCAACCACAATAATTACGGCGATAATAATAAGAGCGATTACTAAAATAGGCATATAACCATTATATCAAAATCAGCATAATCCTAGTAGCTTCTCCTGGGCCGGCAATAAGATGAAAAACCTGTTGGACGGGATTTTCAATGTCGGGCTTGCAAGGAACTAGGCACTTTTGTTCGCCCAATTAGTTGCGATGTTTGTCGGCCCGGGAGAAACTACTAGGGTTTCTCCTAAAAGATTTTCGTTTCCGACACAATATATCCCTCCGTGGTAGATTCCTGCTTGATGATACAAATTGCTTCGAAGCGGTCTTCCTCTTTTAGGATCTTCTTGTATCTGCGAGCATGGTCGCGATTTTTAAACCATAGTGAATACGGGTGGTTGCGATCATTATTCACGATAACCTTATAAATTGCTTGATTATCAGCCCATTCGGATGAGTCGATTATCTTCATGGCTTTGTCGACCAAGAAACTACCTGACCGTCCGAATAGACTAATACGAACTTTATCTCTTATACCTATAGATTACCTCCTGCTTAAAGTTGATATTGATGTGCTAGGCGTCTTGTTGCCTCTGTGGAGTAATCAATAAATCTTCTGCATACCAAATTGACGACTCCAATTGAACCAACAAAAAACTCAGAGATTTAACTCTGAGTTTTCAATTTCAAATGGAGCCGTCTGTGGGATTTGAACCCACGACCCCGTCCTTACCATGGACGTGCTCTACCACTGAGCTAAGACGGCATAAACCGGTTATGTTCGAAATGTACGGCACTTCTCGCCACTGTAGCCTCAGTTGTAAGACCGTAGCCTTACCATGGATGCGCTCTACCAACTGAGCTATCGCGGCATGATGCTGGAGGTTGGACTCGCTTCGAGCGAGGCGAGAACTGGTGTCCTGCTTTTTAATACACATTCGAAGAATGTGGTGCTGGAGGTTGGACTCGAACCAACGATGGGGGAACCCCGGCAGATTTACAGTCTGCTGTCATAGCCACTAGACGACTCCAGCTTGTAGTCTATTATATCAAACAATAATAAAAAATCAACGTTATATGCGCTTTCGTCCAGCGTGCGGTTTAATAATCTTTGGCGCTGAAATTGGTTTCTTTTTGACTGTTTTTACGGGCTTAAGATTATTTCGATTGGCTTTAGTTACTTTTTTAGCTTGGTGGCGACGTTGTTTTGCTTTGTTGTCGCGTATGATTTGGGCCTCTACGCGCGCCGCAGTAGCAGTAGCTGCTTCCGTATCGCCAGCCGCTTCGTAAATAGCTAAAATTTGACGTAAGGTTGTGACTTTAGGGTCTAGTTCATATGCGCTTTCTAGGGCATTAATTGCTTTTTTGGTGTTACCTAATTTTTCTTCTGCTTTAGCTAACGCAATATAACGGGTTGGAACATCCCCTTCTAGCTCGATTGCTTGGTTGAATGCCATAGCAGCTTTTTCGTATGCTCCAGTTTCTAAATATATCAATCCGACATTGTGTATTGATGCCGGATTATTATCTAGAGATTGAGCAATTTCAAAACATTCTACCGCTTCATCATATTTTTGACTCTTTGCATATAAAATACCTAGGCGGTTGTAAGCTGCGGCGTTTTTCTCGTCAAACTTCAAAATTGTGAGAAGTGCTTTTTCTGCACGAAACGGTTTACGTTCTTTCATTGAGGTCTGAGCAATTTGCCAAAGTTTTTTCATTTGTGCTTTGTATTTAGGAGATTTTTCTTCTGTCGGTTTGGTTTTTGGCTCCATTGGAAAGAAAAATGTCAAATACAAGACAAAAATAAGTATAGCAAATACTGCAATCATATTAATATTTTAGCATAAATCTGCGATAAGGTGAAGCTTTATATGCCCGTTTGCGGCAATATTATCATAGGCATCCAATAATTTCGGAATTTTTTTAAGAAAAATGTTTTTACCATTCATAAAATATGCCTTATATGACATTTTGATTGCTATCGATAGAACATTTAAAGTATATTCACGATCCTTTTTCTTGGCTATCTTTTCTGCAACATCAATTAGCTCCTGACCTTTTGCCATTAAAAGATTTCTTGAGATACTCTTCGTTCCTTCGTCAGCGTCTATTTTTGATTCGAGAGATTCTATTGACTTCATGAAATATAATGCCGAACGGCTACGTATTGTAGGTAAAATTTTTGCTATATTTTCCGTTATTAGTACAAAATGAATATTCTCGGTTGGTTCTTCGAGATTTTTTAAAAAAGCGTTGGCGGCTTCTGTCTGCATTTTATCGGCTGGCTGGATTAAAATATATTGCGGTTTCGATGTTTTTAGTTTCAACCTTTCTATAACATTTCTGACTTGTTCAATCGTGATAACAGATTTCTCTTGAGGCTCAAGCAAAATAGCATTTTTGATTTCAATCCTCTGATTATTTGGAATAACGAATATTGCCGCATGGTGGTTTGCGGCGATGTCTTTGATTTCTGAAGTCTCATTAAAAAACATTTTCAAATTCCTTAGGCATAGCTGCAGTAAAAGTTGTGCGCTTGCCGCCCGGAAGCGTAATTTCTAGGCTATTTGCGTGCAAATATAATCTATCGGCTTTTGTGCCGTAAATCGGATCTCCAACTATTGGATGTCCTAAGTGCTTCATATGCACCCTTAACTGATGAGTGCGGCCAGTAGTTGGCTTAAGTTCCACCAGCGAATAATCGCCATTCGATTTTATGACTTTATAATATGTTTCGGAAGGTTTGCCACCTGCTTCTACACGAAAAGTGGTCGGATGCCTAAGATCTCGGCTAATTGGTAGGTCTATCTTAGCTTCATCTAGTTTTGGTCGACCTTCTACAATTGCATAGTATGTTTTATGTGTTTTGCGGTCTTGAAACTGTTTTTTGAGAAACTTCTGTACATTCTCATTTTTTGCCAAAATAACTACGCCCGAAGTATCACGATCTAGACGATGCACCAATAATCCGTACCGTTCTAAAGTGTTTTCAGGGCAATATTCACCCTTAGCCATTGATAAAAGTCCAGCTGGCTTATTCATGACTATGACATTTTCGTCTTCATAAATGGTTTCCGGCACTAAATCTGCATTTTTCATAGTTTCAGGTACGACTAGTTCGATTTTTACCCCTCTTTCAAATCTTTTATTTGGCTTCGTGACCTTCTCACCGTCGACTTTAACGAAACCCATTTCAATAAACCTTTGGAGCGTAGAACGATTATAGCTTTTATAAATTTCGGTCATTAAAATATCTAAACGAGTCTTTTCGGGATTCTCTGCTTCCTCTGGCAAGATTGTGTCACCATTAATCACCCTAGACATCGCTGGCTTGCTAAACTTTTTTCCCGTTATAATCATCTTAAATTAAACGCTTTCTGAACTGCAAGTAATTTTTGATTAGCTACTTTGTTGGCGTATTGTTCGCCGGCCTCTAAGAGCTCTAATACGTCTTCGTCGGTAATTTCGGCTAGTTTTGCTTGAAAATCTTCGAGCATCCTTGAAACGCTGCCTGCAACTTGTTTTTTAAGATCGCCATAACGTGTTTCGCCGCTCCACGTCGAGATGACGTCTTGCAAAGGAACATCTGTAACCAATGATTCAATTAGTATTAAATTCGAAATACCCGGCTGACTCCACATATCAAATTTGATTTTACCAAATGAATCCGTCGTTGCGGCCATAATTTTTTTAGCAGCTTTTTCAGGGGTATCATCCAGCATAATTTTGCTATTCTCGGCAGCGGTTGACTTACTCATCTTTTTTTCTGGGTTTAATAAATCACGAATGCGTATGCCGTCGCTCATCCCCATAAATTTTACTTGATCGGCTGTTTTAGCTGGAATTGTAAAGATGTCGCCGTACTTATGGTTAAATCGAATAGCGATATTTCGCGTCAATTCAATATGCTGGAATTGATCCTCTCCGAGCGGAATATATTCCGCATCATAGAGCAAAATATCCGCAGCCATCAGAATTGGATAGTTGAAAATACCAACATTGCAAGATTCCTGGCCTTTGGATTTTTCTTTAAACTGAATCATGCGCGAAGCTTCTCCCATTGTAGCTACACAATCTAGAATCCAGCAAAGTTCGGAATGGGCCGGAACATAACTTTGGCGATAAATATGGATATTTTTGTTTATCTTAAGACCGGCAGCTAGATAATATTTGATAGTACGGATAGCATTTTCTTGTAGATTTCCGTCTACATCTGAAATAATCGAATGTAAATCGGGCACAAAAATATTGATATTATTGTCCCCCGAGTGTTGGTTCGCTAGACGAACCATTGGGAGTAATGCCCCTAAATAATTACCTAATGTTAAAACTGAATTGGCCCTAATGCCTGTTAGAATGGTTTTCATTCTTTCATTTTAACACATTATATGTTAGAATAAAAATATGTGGGGCGTTAGCTCAGCTGATTAGAGCGCTACTATGGCATAGTAGAGGTCATGAGTTTGAATCTCATACGCTCCACCAGAGATAAAAAAGAAGTCGCTTGCGGCTTGTTTTTTATTTCTTAGGAGCGGCCTGAGATTACGCAGTAATCTCATACGCTCCACCATTTTTATATTCTGTTTGCAAATATTACATACCGATGCGATGCATCGCCGTTACCGTAAGATGTGCCATAGCAGGTCATGATTGATAAATCGTAACTTACGCCTTCGCTTTTAGCGTTGGCTACTTGGCGCATATAATTTCCGGTTCCGTTCAATTGAAGTTTGCCGGTTGTGGTGTTTTTTTCGTAGATTACGACTTTCGATACGACGTAATTCGTGGTATTTCCGTTGTAGTTTACTACAAATACGCCACCTACACCTACATTTTTTAAACCACCAAATACAATATTAGAATTATGGCCATAGAGAAATTTTTCGCCATATTTATTCACATGATTTCCGGCATCAACCGCTGTGTCTGGAACATCGATGATTTCGATAGTGCGTCCAGCTATAGAAATACTATTTGCCGGAGTATTATATACTGGAGCAGGCTTCATTACAGGAGCTGGTGCTGCTTTTGTAAGCTGAATGCTACTATTTGCTTTATCCTCAATCTCTGGTTTAATTTCGATAATTTCTACAGCATTAAAATCTGGCTGCATTATGTTTACTGAGTCAGTTGCAGCTAAATAATTAAGGTTACATATTGAACTAAATAAACTGGATAATAGTAACAAAAAAAGGCGTTTGCCCATATAAAACTCCCATTTATGACCAATTTATGTCTTTATTTTATCATACTTTTGCTTATTTGTCAATATTTAGGATATTTTTACAGATATAAATCAAACTCTATTCTTAGAGGTATAATGCTATAATTGTAAAAAGGAGGTTAATTGAGTAAATTTGACGACCAATATATTGACCTTTGTCGGCGTATATTAGATAAGGGTGAAAAAATCACGAATTATAAAGGCACTGATTCTCGCTCCGATCAGACCGCTTCTGCAATCCCTGACCATACCGCTCAAGCAAATTCAGGTGCGTCTACTCTTCGTTTGCCCCATCAAATACTACAGTTTGACCTTTCTGAAGAGTTTCCGATTTTAGTCTCAAAAAAAGTCGGCTTTAAAACTGCTGTTCTTGAGATACTCTGGATTTATCAGGTAGCCTCTAATGATGTAAGATGGCTACAGGACAGGGGTGTAAAAATCTGGAACGAATGGGAGATTTCTGACTCTGGCGAATATCAAGGCAGAAATATTAATCAATTGTTTAAAAAACTTCACCCAAATATGGCTGCAGAGGATTTTGCACACACCATTGGTACTGCTTACGGCTGGATAGTAAAACGTTATAATCTAATTCGCAACCTAATCGAAACCCTAAAAACTAACCCTGGGAACCGACGTATGGTCCTTTCGCTTTGGCAAAACGAATGGCTAGAAACAGCTGCACTTCCCAGCTGCGTTTGGAATACTCAATGGAATTTAATCGATGGTCGCCTAAATCTTCTCGTCACCTCACGTTCGTCTGATGTGCCCTTGGGTTTACCATTTAATGTAGTCCAATACGCCGTTTTGTGCCACTTAATTGCCGCTTGTGTCAAAGCGAAGCCAGGACAATTAACTTTTATCACGAACGATGCTCATATTTACGAAAACCAAATTGAAGGCATCAGAGAACAAATCGCTCGTTATGATAAGGCTTTGGCCGACAATTCTCTGCCGGAAGCTCCAAAACTATGGATTAACCCCAAAATCAAAGATTTTTATAAATTCGATAATTCGCGCGAACTTAAAGATATCCGTCTTGATAATTACAAAAATTTAGGCACAATTTCGATGCCGGTTACGGAGTAATATGTTTAGCATAATAGCAGCAATTGGCAAAAACAATGAACTGGGAAAAAACAATGGTTTAGTTTTTAAAATTAAAGAGGATATGAAGTTTTTTAAAGATAAAACTACCGGGCACAAGGTTTTGATGGGGAGCAATACGTGGAGGTCTTTGCCTGGTAAATTAAAAGATCGTGAAAATATCGTGATAAGCACTAGAGATTTTGAAGGTCCCGATCTAATAATCCATGATATTAAGAGTTTTATTAGTAAAAATGTCGATTCTGATGAGGAAATATTCGTAATTGGTGGTGGCACGGTATATATGCAACTTTTACCTTTTGCTAAATTTTTGTATTTAACAGAGGTAGAAGCCGAGGATTCTGGCGCCACAACTTATTTTCCTGAATTCAACAAAAATGACTATGATATCGTATTAATTAAGAAAGGCTCCGAAAATGGCTTAAATTATAGTTTTATGAAGTATATTAAAAAATAAGGAGGAATATGGAAGATTATGTATTTGATTTGATCGAGCAAGAGACCAAGCGCCAAAGAGAGGGCTTAGAGCTCATTCCGAGTGAAAACTATGTATCTAAAGCAGTACTAAAAGCTATGGGTTCAGTTTTAACTAATAAATATTCAGAGGGATATCCTAGTTTTGAAGGCATTACTTCTTGGGATGATAAAAAGATTAGCAATGAAATATTACCGAATTATCGCTATTATGGCGGTCAGGTAAATATAGATAGGGTGGAAAGATTAGCAATTTCGCGTGCTTGTCGGTTGTTCAATGCTGATCATGCTAACGTACAGCCACACTCTGGCGCTAACGCAAATGAAGCGGTTTATTTTGCTTGGTGTGAGCCCGGCGATAATATTTTAGCGATGAATCTAGGTCATGGTGGTCATTTGACTCATGGTTCTCCTGTTACTCGTTCGGCAAGGATTTATAATTTTATCCCTTACGGTACTACCCCAGATGGTGACCTAGATTATGGAGAAATCGAAAAACTTGCACTTAAAAATGATATTAAACTAATTTTGGTTGGTTATTCTGCTTTTATGAAAATCCCCGATTTTAAGCGTGTTTCTGAAATACGAGATAAAGCATCAAAAAAATGGGGACACGAAATCTGTTTAATGGCCGATATGGCACATGTGGCTGGCCTTATCGCTGGTGGCGTCCATCCAAATCCGCTCGAGTTTGGTTTTAATGTTATGACTACTACCACCCACAAAACTTTGCGTGGCCCAAGAGGCGGATTAATTATGAGTATGGGTAAAGTTAATTCGCCAATCAAAAAGATTTCCGAAAAATCTCTTGATAATTTACCGACTATGATAGATAAAGCAGTTTTTCCTGGTACTCAAGGCGGCCCGCTAGAGCATGTGATTGCCGCCAAAGCTGTTGCGTTCGGAGAAGCTTTATTGCCGGATTTTAAAGAATACGCTAAGAAGATTGTTGAAAATGCCCAAGCTTTAGCTAAAGGATTAATTAATCGTGGTTTTGTCTTACAGGGAGGTGGTACAGATAATCACCTAATTTTAATTGATGTTATGAAAAGTTATGGAATTGATGGCAAAATGTATGAAAAGGCGCTAGACATGGTGGGTTTAACCTTAAATGCCAACGCCCTTCCTGGCGATACCGGTGGAGCTTTTCGACCGAATGGCGTGCGACTTGGGACTCCAGCAATCACTACCCGTGGCATGGGCATAAAAGAAATGGAAAAAATCGCTGATTGGATGGAGAGAGTTGCAAAAATCTGCCAAAAGACTAAAGATGAAAATGAGCTAGATGATTATAAGGAAGAGTTTGACAAGATTAGAAATGAAGTCAAGAATATAGCATCTGCATTTAAATTGCCAACAGAGTAGTTAATATGCTATAATACATTGAGGCGGGGTGTTAGCTCAGCTGATAGAGCGCTGCATTCGCATTGCAGAGGTCAGGAGTTTGAATCTCCTACACTCCACCAAAAATGAAAAAAGAAGTCGCTTGCGACTTGTTTTTTGTTTTTAGGAGTGGCCGGAGATTACTTCGTAATCTCCTACACTCCACCATTTTTTGTTATTATTGACTTTTTAGCTTAAGTGTGTTATAATATAGGGATACGGTGGTATAACCGTTGTAGTTTAAAAGAGGTTAATTTTTCAAATTGAAGGGGGATGTGATGAAAAAAGCATTTATTGTTGTATTTATCATAGGATTTATGACTGGATTTTTTATTGGTCTAGTCACGCCGAATGACCACCGGCCCGAGATCGTAGTGTCTCATGCTGAGGAAGCTATTCAGGAGGTCGACGAAGCCGAAACCGCTTCGAATTTAATTCGAAATGGAATTACGGCCGAACGGCCTAGCGTGTATGTCGTCGACGATCAAGAAGGACCTTCGGAGGAGGAAATCCTCTTCCAAGAGCATCTTGATTTACTAGAAAATGGAAGGATCGAATACAGTAGATATTCAATGAATCCCTATCGAACGTTTTATACGCTCGACAATCTGCAGTTTCCTTCGTTAGAAGAATTCTGTAGCTACATCGGTGTAACAACCACCGATCTGATTGCGTCAGCACAGACGCTTTATGGCGAGGCAGATTCTGTACCGTATATTAGCCATAAGGCTATGGTAGTATGGAATTTGTTAAATCGTCTGGATACTGGATTCGGGGGAGCTTATTCCCTCTATTCGGTGGTTTCAATGCCGGGCCAGTACGCTGGCTACAGTACTGGATTTCCTGTAACTGATGAAAATCTATCGATCGTGATAGATGTCCTCTGGAGATGGCATCTTGAACATACTGGCGTTGCGGATGCCGGACGAGTCCTGCCTCGGCACTACATGTACTTTTGCGCTTACGGCGCTGCCGGTATGGACAATAAGTTCTACTATCTCGAGAACGGAGAGAGGTTCTACCTCTATCCCGACCAGTGCGGTTCTGGGCCTTACGTCAGCTAAAACGACCTCTAATTCAACAAAAACCGCCCCTTACGGGGTGGTTTTTCATTGGGCTTAAAGCATAATTTAACGCTTGCTGAACTGCTCTTTGCGACGAGCAGAGCGAAGACCATATTTCTTGCGTTCTTTTTCGCGTGGATCACGTGAGGTAAAACCAGCCTTCTTCAAAATTGGACGAAGGTCTGGGGCCTCAGCCGTGAGGGCTTTTGAGATTGCAAGTTTAATTGCGTCTACTTGCCCAGCCAAGCCACCACCCTTAACTAAGATGGTAATATCATAGTTTTTTTGCTTTTCAGTTAGAGCTAGTGGGTCAGTGATTTCAGCAAGATAAGTTTTATTGCCGGAGAGATACTCTAGGGCTGGCTTATCGTTGATTTTGATATCACCTTTACCTTTGTATAGCCTTGCGGTAGCGGTAGCAGATTTGCGGCGACCCAACCCATAGGCGTATTTTTTCGTAACCATTATTTAATCTCCTTTGGATTTTGTGCTGCATGTGCGTGTTCAGAGCCGGCGAAAACGCGTAATCTCTTGAGACGCTCTGCTGCTAATTTGTTCTTAGGAAGCATACCCTTAACCGCTTCGATAATTGCACGAGACGGATCTTTTTCGATAACTTCCTTTAGTTTTAATTCTTTAATTCCACCTGGATAACCGCTATGGCGATAGTATTTTTTCTGAACCATTTTGTCGCCAGTAACGACTAAATCTTTAGCGTTAATTACTACTACGTAGTCACCGTTATCGATATGTGGGGTGTAGGTAACTTTTGATTTACCCATGAGTTTATCAGCAATAACAACCGCAAGTTTGCCAAGAGGCATACTTGAAGCGTCGATTAGCCACCACTGGCGACTAATCTCAGAACCTTTTTGAGAATAAGTTTTCATTATTTATCCTCCTTTTTGGCGGTCTTATTGGCCTTTTTCTCTGGCTCGTCAAAATTAAGCGTATCTACAAAACTGATAGTAGCCATTTCGGAATTATCTCCGCGGCGAAAACCAGCACGTTCGATTCTTAAATAGCCAGAATCGCGCTTGATTTGAGGAGCAATTACGTCAATTAATAACGTTGCGGCGTCTAGATTATTTAGACGTGCGATAATAATGCGACGATTTGCTAAGCCACCTTTTTTAGCTCTTGTAATGAGCTTCTCGGTAGAACGACGAATTTCTTTGGCGCGAGCCAAGGTTGTAGTAATTGATTGATATTGAATTAGAGAGCACATCAGCCCACGAGTGAGTGCCAATCTCTGATCGGTTTCTCGGCCAAATTTACGGCCTTTATACTTATGGCGATGCATTTTAAATATTTAACTCCGTTAACTTTTCTTTTACTTCGTCTAGCGCCTTTTGGCCAAAACCTTTGAGATCTTTCAAATCTGTTTCAGACAAGGTAACTAGATCGCGGATAGTCTTGATATCGTTGTTTAATAGAGCGTTAGCGGTTCTGGCGGTAAGATCAAGCTCTTCGATTGGGAGCATGAGGCCAGAATCGTCTTCGTCATTAACGGTACCAGGGGTTGGGGCAGATTCGACCTTAGTGCTGCCCGCGAGTGCGGTATATTGATTAACTAAAATAGCTGCAGCTTCCTCAAAAGCTTCCTTTGGCGAAATTGTGCCATCGGTATCGATTGTAAGAGTAAGCTGTTGGAGATTCGTATCTTGGCCAACACGAGTGTTCTCGACTTTGTAACGAACTCTTAATACCGGCGTGAATACTGCGTCTAGAGCAATCATATCGGAATGAACTCTAGATTCGCTGGATTGTTCAATCGTAAGATAACCACGGCCAGTTTCGACGATGAAATGCATCTTTAATACTGTTTTTGGGTTATCGATGTGACAAATGATTTGATTTGGGTTAGCAATTTCAACTTCGGATGGAAGTTTGATATCACCAGCTACAACTCTTTTGTCGCCATCTTTTTCGGATTGTTTATCACCTTTCATTTCGAGTGTCAATTCGATTGGGGCGTCGGTATGCATCTTAAAACGAATGTTTTTAAGATTTAGCATAATATCGACAACATCCTCGCGAATGCCAGGAATTGCAGTATACTCGTGGTTGGTTCCTTCAATTGAAAATGAAGTAATTGCAGCGCCTTTTACGCTTGAGAGTAATACTCTACGGAGAGAATTGCCAAGTGTATTGCCGTAGCCATAATATAGTGGCTTAATGACAAATTCGGCGCTAGTCTTGCTAAGCTCTTTGACGCTAGCTAGTTTTGCTTCGTGAATGTTTTTTGTAGTCATTTTTTCTCCTAACGTGAGTAGTACTCAACGATTAATTGTTCATTGATGCCAGCCTCTGCTTCTTCGCGCTTTGGCAAGCCGGTAACTTCAATTTTCATTTTCTTCGCGTCGACCTTTAACCACGAAAGCGGAGTAGCGCTTGCAGCTCCAATGATATTCGAAAGATTCTTGAAATATTCTAGTTTGCTAGATTTTGGACGAACCTCTAGAACATCACCCGGGTTCAAACGAATTGATGGAATATCAATTCGGCGACCGTTCAATAGAAAATGTCCGTGGCTGACTAATTGACGAGCTTGACGACGGGTTAAAGCAAAACCTGCGCGGTAAATAGTATTATCGGCGCGGCGTTCCAAAAACTCAAGAAGTTTTTCACCGGTCAAGCCTTCAGCTTTAGTAGCCTCTCTCATTAATTTTGCAAATTGTTTTTCAAGTAAACCATACATGCGGCGAACTTTTTGTTTCTCGCGAAGCTGGGTTAAGTAAAGACTACCGCCCCTTACGCGCATATTACCATGTTCACCTGGAATACCTGATTTTTTAGCCATCACTTTGTGAGCTTTTGGCGCTAAAGCCACGCCCTCACGACGGCTTTGTTTTACTACTGGAGAATGATCCCTTGCCATTATGGTTTCCTTTCTCCCTTTGGTCGTACACCACCGTGTGCGATTGGGGTTACATCTGTAATGCTGTCGATTTTGATACCTACGGTAGAGACGGCACGAATTGCAGCGTCACGACCTAGACCGATTCCGGAAACGTAAACATCTACAGAATTTAATGCATGATTTTTCTTTGCTATTTCTAAAGCTTTTTCTGCGGCTACACCAGCGGCGAATGCTGTGCCTTTCTTTGAGCCACGAAAACCATTGGCCCCAGCGCTTGAAGCAGCCAGCACACCGCCGCTCTTATCTGTTACACTAATAATAGTGTTATTAAAAGTGGCCTGGATGTGAACTGCACCAGCGTTGACAATGCGTTTAGTTTTCTTGGATTTTTTAGTTTTAGATGTAGATTCGTCAACTTGAGTTGCCTCATTGTTCTTGATTTCTTCTTCTGCCATATTACTCCTTAAGTCTTGCTCGCAGCTTTAGGTTGCGTTCCACCGACCGCGATCGCCTTACCCTTACGAGTACGTGCATTCGTGCGAGTACGTTGGCCGTTTACTGGCAATTTTGCCTTGTGGCGCATTCCTTTGTAGGAATTGATATCCTTTATACGTTTAATATTGTTGCTCACGAGACGTCGGAGATCACCTTCGACATGATATTTCTTAGAAATAATGTCGTTTAGTTTTTGTTCGTCAGCCTCGGTGAGATCTTTCACCCGAGTGGTAGGCTCGATTTTAGCCTCCGCAAGGATTTTCTTTGATGTTGTACGCCCAATACCATAAACATAGGTCAATGCAATCCAGACCTGTTTTTCGGATGGGATAACAACGCTAGCTATTCTAGCCATATTTAACCCTGCCTTTGCTTATTCTTAGGTTTTTTCTTGTTGATGACACGTAGAACACCTTTACGGCGAACAATAATATCATCTGGGGAAATTTTTTTAACACTTGCACGTACTTTCATAGTGTCAAAATATCCTTTCCTTGTTATATTTTTAAGTTTGAAACATAATATTGAGTTACGTAATCTCAACATTAAGTTTTAATGATTTTTATCCCTGTAAAACCTCCAGGTAAAAAATCATAATATCAAACTTAAAAAGTTTAATATTAATCCTTGAGCCTGAAGCTGATTCTGCCCTTTGTAAGATCGTATGGGGTTAACTCAACTTCGACTCTGTCACCCGGAACTAAACGAATGTAGTTTTTACGCATCCGCCCGCTCATATGGGCAACAATAATATGACCATTCTCGAGTTCAACCCGGAATTGGGTATTTGGCAGTGCTTCAACAACACTACCTGTGAGCTTAATCACTTCCTTTTGACTAGCCATAAATTACATTTTCAGTTTAGCACAAAAATTCTTATTTGTAAAGACTAAAATATACTTAATTCTCGGGAGCGCTCAAGGCCGCTAGGCCAAGCTTTACTCCCTCGAATCAAGTATATTTTAGCCTTCAACTAAGATTGCTCGTGTGAACTGACGGGAAAGGTAAGTTCCTTGTTGTTGGGACCATTCGCCCGTGCAAGTGATTAATGTAACGGATTCTTTTCCAGGTTCAGGAGATTTTTTAGCAGTCACCATATAATCGTTTGCTTCAGATAGTGGGATTTCATTGTTTTCGACAACGGCATAGCGATAGACAACTCCGTCTCCTCGCTCAATCGTGATAATGTCGCCCGATTTTAGTTTAGGAGTGTTTTTAAAAACACCTAAAACATGCGGTCCACCGTTGTGGCCATCGATAATCATGGTGCCACCTTGACCAGGCTTACCAGAGCCTTCATACCAACCAACATCGTAAACATTGCGTGGGGTGTCTAGCTCGCCACTACTTTTAACCCCCATAGGTAAAACTCGCGAGTTTTTAATTCCTAGTTTTTCAATTGATAAATATCTTGGACGGTCTGGAGCAACAGTATACTCGGCGATTTCAGTTTTAGTGGGTTCTTCTTCGATTAATTCTTCTGTTTCTTCGTTGGTACTGATAGTTACAGCACGTTCGCTACCTTCTTTTTCGTTATAATAATAGTTTTCAAACGAAGCAACTCTGATTAAAAATACAAGGAGTAAAATAACAACTACGGACCAACCCGCCCATTTTATAATTTTGCGCCAACCCTTAATCTTCAAGCTCATTACCGAAATCATCATATGTTATCATTAGAGCTCTAGAATCTACCGACCTGAGATTCTCTAACGCCACCGTCACAACAATTAGAAGACCAGTACCAGAAATCGAAAGACCGATTGGATAGCCGAGTACTAAAATGAAAATGTAATCTGTAATAAATGGCAACATTGCAATAAGACCAAGCGCTAAGGCGCCAAACAGATTTAAATGATTAACAACCTTGCTGAGATAATTTGCCGTGGAAATTCCTGGACGTACACCTTCTATGAAGCCGCCTTGCTTCTGTAAATTGTCGGCAATTTCTTTGGTGTTGAAAATAATTGAAGTATAAAAATACGTAAACATAAATACTAGGACAAAATATAAAGCTGGGTAAACAAACCATTGTCCAGTGATACCGTCTGGGTACATCGTAGAGAAATTATTTGCGGAAGGCGCGGAGAAGACTGATACTAATGTTTGACCAAATTCATTGCCTGGGTTAACTGAACTAATCACCTGACCAATTAGGGCTGGAAGAGACAAGAATGCAGTGGCGAAGATTACTGGAATTACGCCTGCTGCAATCATTTTGATTGGCAAGATTGATTTAATACCGCCATAAGACGAATTGCCGTGCACTCGCTTAGCGTAATTAATTGTAATAATGCGTTGTGCTTCGTTGAGTTTTACTAAGAAGTAGATAACAATAATCATAGCGACGGCAAAGCCTAGCACTATCCAGAAGATAGTTGGATTAACTGGAATATCTAAGCCAAATAAATTGAGCGAGCCCTGCGTAGTGTCGAATAAGGCGGCGCCGAGCGATGCTAATGTATTGGGTAGTTGCGAAATAATTGAGGCGAAGATCATCATAGAAATACCGTTACCAATACCCTGCTCGGTAATTAGCTCGCCCATCCACATGAGCAAAAGTGAACCCGTAGTCATAGCTGTAACTGAAAGGGCCCAATCGCCAAATGTAGGAGTGAATTCCGATGCAATATTAGCCGAAATTGTGGACTGATATAAAATAAATATATATGCAATCGATTGAATTATGGCTAGCGGGACTGTAAGCATTCTGGTCCATTGGTTGATTTTGCGTCGACCAGTTTCGCCATCATTTGATAATTCTTCGAGTGAAGGGATGGCTTTAGTTAAGAGCTGAATCACAATTGAGCCAGTAATATATGGTGACAGACCGACTAAAATAATACTAAATGACGCCAAACCGCCGCCCGAAATAAGATTTAGAAAACTTGAAAAATCAGATTTTTCTAATAGATTTGCTACAGCTTCTTTAAAAGTGGAAACGTCGCCCATTGGCACTGGAATCTGTGCTAGAAAACGGTATGCAACGATAATGCCGAGTATAATTAATACCCTTTTTAGCATATCTTTATTTTTGAGTGATTTAAAAATTGTCTTGAAATGCATAAAACCTCTTGTATCTATATAATAATAGCATACCTTGATTATAAAATAAAGGGCTTAAAGCCCTTTATTTTATAGATTTTCGAGATCCTCTTCCGTAGGAACTTTTGATTCCGGTAATTCAAAATCCTCGATTGGTGCCACTCCGGTACCAACAGGAATTTTGCGACCAATAATCACGTTCTCTTTGAGACCTTTCAAATGGTCTACTCTACCATTGATTGCAGCGTTGATTAATACGCGTGTTGTATCTTGGAACGACGCAGCGGATAAGAACGAATCAGAGAAGATTGATACTTTCGTAATGCCAAGTAACAAATTCGTGAAGGTGGCTGGTTCCTTGCCGGCCGCTTCTAATTCCCTGTTTGTCAATGCAGCTGCACTTCTTGATACAATGTCACCAGCTACGAACTCTGAATCACCAGGTTCTTTTATTTGAACTCTAGAGAACATTTGACGTACAATTATCTCAAGGTGCTTTGGTGAAATCTCGTGTCCTTGCGCGGCATAAACATTCAGGACATCATTCATGATATAACGTTCAGTCGCTTCGATACCTTTGTATTTCATTAAATCTTGGAGATTTAATGAACCGGTAGTGATGCGGTCTCCAGCAGCAAGAGTATCGCCAGACTTAACTATTATTTCGGCGTCACCAGGGATTTCAAGCTGCACGCTCGAAGCAGCCGAGGCAACTAGTATTATAGCGTCTTTAACTAACTCCACAATGCCGTCGCGCGGTGCTTTGATAGCAGCTTTTTCACCACTCTTTTTAACGAGAGTTGCGCCCATTTTGACTGCTTCGCCATCTTTTACAGCTGGCTTTCTACCTTCAAGCTCAAATCTTTCGATGCTGCCAGATTGAGGTGTAACATGAACAATATAGCGATTACCATCTTCTTCAATGTCGACTACGCCATCAATTGGCGAAACATATGCTTGACCCTTTGGCGTACGTGCTTCGAGTAACTCTTCAACACGAGGAAGACCTCTTGCAATTGCACCAGAACCTGCCACGCCGGAACCGTGTTTGGTATCTAGTGTAAGCTGTGTACCCGGCTCACCAAGAGATTGTGCAGCGATCACGCCGACTGGTTCGTGCGCTGCAACTAATTCACGGCTAGCCATATCTATACCGTAAGCTTTACGAGGTATACCTTCAACGGCCGTAGTAGATAAGATTGACTGAATTTTAACTGATTCAATTTTTTCGTCAGCTTCAATTTGCTCAGCCATTTCTTTTGTAATGAGCTCATCGGCTTCTAGGTAACCTGGAACTGGCTCTGCAGTATAGCGTCCATTTAATCTTGCGGCAAAACTAATGCCGGAATATTCAGTTTCGTCTCTATGGACAGTGAATCCTGGGTCTTCGGCTTCTTCATCCGTCGTGAAGACATCTTGCGATACATCTACTAAGCGACGAGTGAGGTAGCCTGAGTCTGCAGTACGAAGCGCCGTCGAGACCTGGCCCTGGCGAGCACCACGAGTAGCAATGAAGGACTCGAGTGTGTTTAAGCCTTTCTTGTAAGATGATTTAACTGGGAGCTCGATCTCGTTGTTGTTAATATCCACCATGATACCAATCTCGGCCGAGGCTAGTTTGATGTTCGAAATATTACCACGAGCGCCAGAGTTCACCATCACTGCGATATCAGTATCCATTTCGGCAAGTTTTGATGAAAGGAAATCAGAGATTTTCTTATCAATATCTCGCCAGTTGGCAATAGTAAGCTTGTAGCGCTCATCTTCTGTGACTAAACCGTCATTAAATTGCTGCTGGATCAATGCAGTTTTAGCATCGCCTTCAGCTAAGAAATCATCGATCTCGTCGTAGGTTGGATAATCGTCCTTGGCGGTCGAAATAGAGGCAATAGTCTCATATTCGAACGCTAAATCCTTCAAAGCGTCTGCGGTTTTAACCATAACATCGGAACCATATAAATCGAAGATGTTAGCCATAACTTTAGATAAATGTTTCTTAGTTTGGACGGAGTTATCATACGGATAATCTTCTGGCAGAATCTCATTAAAGATTACTCTACCTAGAGTAGTGTCACGGATTTCTTTCTTTGCAAATACACGAATTGGGGTTTGAAGGGCAATAATTCCTTGATCGTAAGCCATTTCTGCTTCATAAACACTAGAAAATGCTTTTGGATTACCCGTATCGGTACCAGGTTTATCGTATGTTAAGTAGTATGCTCCAAGCACGACATCCTGGTAAATCGCTAACACTGGTGAACCATCAGCTGGCTTTAATAGATTTTTGCTTGCTGACATTAGTTCTCTAGCTTCAGCCTGAGCGGCGTCAGATAGCGGTAGATGGACGGCCATTTGGTCACCATCGTAGTCAGCGTTGAAGCCCGACGCAACGAGTGGGTGTAGCTTAATTGCTTTACCTTCGATTAGTCTTGGCTGGAAAGCTTGTACTGACAAACGGTGCAAGGATGGAGCACGGTTTAAGAGCACATACTTTCCTTTAATTACTTCATCGAGCGCATCCCATACGACGGTTTCTTTTGCTTCAATCAGCCTTGAGGCAGCGCGAATATTGTTAGCATATTCGTTGCCAATTAACCATGAAATAACGAACGGTTTAAATAATTCTAGCGCCATCTGCTTTGGTAAACCACATTCATGAAGTTGAAGTTCTGGGCCAACTACGATTACTGAGCGGCCAGAATAGTCAACGCGTTTACCGAGCAAGTTTTGGCGGAAACGACCTTGCTTACCTTTGAGTAAATCTGAAAGCGATTTGAGTTTGCGGCGACCATTAGTAGAGTTTGCGCCACGAGAGCCGTGTGCAGCAGAGTTGTCAATTAAGGCATCGACTGCTTCCTGAAGCATACGCATTTCGTTGCGGCAAATTACTTCTGGCGCATTAAGATCAAGCAGTTTCTTCAGACGATTATTGCGGTTAATAACACGACGATATAAATCGTTTAAATCTGAAGTTGCAAAGCGGCCACCAGGTAAGGCAATCATTGGACGTAAATCTGGTGGAATAACTGGAATCACTGTGAGAATAAGATCTTCTGGCTTAATACCGGCAGACTGCATGCCCTCTAGAGCTTTAAGTCGTTTTTGAATTTTCTTTTCTTTTTGACCTTTCGCTTCAGCTTCTTCTTTACGTAAATCTTCAATTAATCTATCTAGATTGATTTCGTCTAAGAGTTTTTTGATGGCGGTTGCGCCCATTTCTACCGTAATTAAATCTTCATACTCTTCTGGTAGGTTACGATAAGCTACTTCCGTAATAGTGCCACCTTTTTTAAAGGATTCTAGGGTTGATTTACGGAACTGATAGTCACTATCCAATTCTTCGATTTCTTTACTTTCAGCTTCTGCTAGAGCTTTAATATTAGCGCCTTCAATCTTAGCTTCTTTTTCGTAACGAATCTTAATAGCTTGGCGAGCGGCTAAGGTCTGACTTTCTAGATTTTCTAGAGTTTTATTGATTTTATCGGTTTTTGCATCAATTATTAAATATGTCGCGAAATAGACAACTTTTTCGATGTTTTTGACCGTAATATCAAGTAATAATGATAAAGCAGAAGGGATACCACGCATAAACCAAATATGTGCAACAGGGGCCGCTAAGGCAATATGGCCCATACGTTCGCGGCGAGTGATTGATTTAGTGACTAAATTACCTTCCTTATCTACTGCTGCTTCACGTGAGCGGACGCCTTTTAGCTTTGAATCGTGCGGATTAATATCTTTGGTTGGGCCAAAGATTCTTTCGCAGAACAAACCATCACGTTCTGGTTTTTGGGTACGATAGTTAATAGTTTCTGGCTTGGTAACTTCGCCGTAACTCCAGTTCAGTATATCGTCGCGACTCGCAACGGTTAATCTGATAGAGTCGAAGTCGGAAGCAGAAATGAAATTATCCATCCACGCCATCTTAGAACTCCTCTCCGAGGTCAACTGTACCATCATCTTCATCGACCTCTGTTATTTCGATACCTTCTTCAGCCATCATGGCTTCTGCCTCATCCTCGTCGAGATCGAGAATTTGTGGCTCGGTATCTTTTTTATGTTGATCATAGATGGATTGATCATCTTTAGATTTTTCAATCTCTTTGGATGTTTTTTCAATTACATCGCCCGCATCTGTGGCTTCACCGTGATCTAAGAGATCTACTTTTAGACCTAGACCTTGAAGCTCTTTGACGAGAACATTGAAGCCTTCAGGAAGCTTCGGACCCTCAATTGGTTCATGCTTAATGATTGCTTCATATGCCTTTGCACGGCCATAAACATCATCTGATTTTATTGTGAGCATTTCTTGAAGTGTAGTAGCTGCACCATATGCTTCTAGGGCCCACACCTCCATTTCCCCGAAACGCTGACCACCATTTTGGGCTTTACCGCCGAGTGGCTGCTGAGTAACCATTGTGTAAGGGCCGGTCGAACGAGCGTGAATTTTATCTTCTACCATATGGTGAAGCTTCAACATATGCATTACACCGACCGAAGTTCTTTCATTAAATGGCTCACCAGTCAAACCGTCGTAGAGTTGAACGCGGCCATCTTTATCGAAACCAGCCTTTTCGAGTTCGCTGGAAATGATCTCGTCTGGGACTCCGTTAAATGATGGTGTGGCCACTTTGTAACCTAATGCTCTTGCTGCCATACCAAGGTGAGTTTCAAATAGCTGTCCAAGATTCATACGTGATGGGACGCCCATTGGGCTTAAAATTACATCAATTGGTGTACCATCCGCCATAAACGGCATATCTTCTACTGGGAGGATACGAGAAACTACACCTTTGTTACCGTGACGACCAGCGAGCTTGTCGCCAACGCCAATTTTGCGCATTTCAGCTACAAAGATTTTAATCTGCATAATGACACCAGCTTTTAATTCATGGCCTTGTTCACGGGTATAAACACGAACATCCACTACTTTACCGGTAGATGAGCCATTCATGCGTACCGACGTATCGCGGACGTCTTTAGCTTTTTCGCCAAAGATGGCGCGAAGGAGGCGTTCCTCACTACTTAATTCTTGTTCGCCTTTTGGTGTAATTTTGCCTACCAGAATATCACCATTTTTGACTTCTGAGCCAACTGCGACGATACCATCTTCGCCAAGATGACGAAGTGAATGTTCTGAAACGTTTGGAATATCGCGAGTGACTTGTTCTGGACCAAGTTTTGTTTCGCGGACTTCAACATCGAAATCCTTAATATTGATAGAAGTTAGAGTATCGTCTTCTACTAATCTATTTGATATAACAATAGCATCATCCATGTTGTAACCACGCCACGGCATGAAAGCTACAAGTAAATCACGACCAAGCGCAAGTTCGCCATCATTAATAGATGCTCCCTCGATTAATATATCATCTTTTTTGACTTTTTGGCCGCTTGCAACTTTACAACGCTGGTTATAACAACGGTCGTCGTTGGTTTTTTCGAAATGTTGCAATTTGTATTCGACGTCACCGCCTTTATCATAAGTTACAACAATAGATTCACCATCTGCTTTCTTGACTGCACCACTGCCAGTCGCGACAACTAATTGAGAAGTGTTTCTAGCGATTTCTCGTTCAATACCAGTGCCTACGATTGGATTGTCATTTTTAAGCAAAGGAACTGCCTGTTTCTGCATTGCGCAGGCCATTAGGGAACGGTCTACACGGTTTTTTTCTACGAATGGGATCAAAGAAGCTGAAGTACCGAGAATTTCCTTATGTGCAGCATCAATATGGGTTACTTTTGATGCCTCTACCTGAGCTGGCGTACCGTGTACACGAGCGGAAACCCAATCTTCAACGAATTTGCCGTTTTTGTCGAGTTTAACCGACGCATCTGCGATGACCATATCGTTTTCGGTGTCTGCGTCCATGTAGACAACCTCGTCAGTAACTTTACCATTTTTTACGACTCTATATGGCGCTTCAATAAAACCATATTTATTGATACGAGCATAAGTAGCAAAGTTTAACACCAAACCTACGTTTCCACCTTCTGGTGTCTCTACTGTACAAATACGTCCATAGTGTGTTGGGTGGGCGTCACGAACGTCAAACCCAGCGCGCTCACGAGTGAGACCGCCAGGGCCCATCGAACTGAGGCGGCGCTTATGGGCTAATTCTGAATATGGGTTGACTTCGTCCATGAGCTGTGAAAGTTGTGAGGTAGAAAAGAATTCTTTAACAGCTGCTACAACTGGACGAGAGTTCAATAATTGTGAAGGCGTAACGTCTTCGAGACTTGCCATAGACATGCGGTCAAGAATATTTCGCTGTAAGCGCAACATACCAAGACGGAATTGCCTTTGAACTAGCTCGCCAACTAGTTTTACTCTACGATTTGATAATGAGTCGATATCATCAGCTGGCTCTTGAGTATTATTTAGTCTAATAATTTCTGAAACAATCGCAATGACATCTTCCATTTGCAATGTACGATGTTCTGGATCGTTTGGCGTATCGAAGTGGAGTCTACGATTGATTTTAAAACGACCGACATCTGAATAATCATATCTTTTTGGATCAAAGAATGTGCGCTCAATCATTGATTTAGCATTTTCCACGGTTGCTAAATCGCCTGGACGGAGACGTCGGTATACTTCTAGTAAAGCTTCACCTTGCGTAGAGCTCGTATCTTTTTCGAGCGTAGACTCGATATAGCTTTTATCGCCATTATCTACGTTCGTAAATTTAGATTTGATTTCTGATTGAGTCATGCCGAGTGCTCTTAAGAAAGTGGTCACGGGGATTTTGCGACGGCGATCGATTTTAACATAAATTGCACCGTTTGCGGCCGTCTCAAATTCGAGCCATGCACCACGACCTGGAATAACTTTTGCACCATAGTATCTGCGCATCCCTATAGTATCAGCACTGAAGAACACGCCTGCAGAACGAATGAGCTGCGAGACAATAACGCGCTCGGTACCATTAATAATGAACGTTGCACGTTCGGTCATCCAAGGATAATCGCCAAAATAAATATCTTGTTCTTTCTTTTCGCCAGTGGTTTTGTTTTCGAGCTCAACTAAAACATGTAGTGGAGCTTCGTATGTGGCTAAATTGTATTTAGCTTGCTGTTCTGACTCTTTTGGATCTTTGAAATAATAATCTTTAAAACGGAGTGATAGTTTTTGCCCAGTGTAATCGTCAATAGGATTGAGTTCAGCAAAAACTTCACGAAGTCCGTTTTTTACAAAATCTGCCCATGAATCTTTTTGGTGTGCCGTAAGATCCGGAATTGGCAGAGCTTGATCGCCTTCGGTGAAAAATACCCTCTCACCTAACTTCGGTTTTGTTGCCATTCTACCTCTTTTTTATTAGTGTTATTATAATCTTTAGCGCCGAAGATTACTGCCCTATATCCCCCAGAAAGTCGCCAGCTTCCCTAAGTATTAAAAATAAGGCACACTACTTCTTATATCTAAATATATCGTATTTTTCGAAAAAAATCAAGAGTTTTTTGCCAAAAAAGCACCACAAATTGGTGCTTTTTTAGACATATAAGACTCTCAACTTTTTTTATAAGCTGACTCGCAGTTAGTTAGCTTATTTTTATTTTACGCTTATGATTTAGATTTGTCAAGACTTTTTTAAATATCTAGATCATCTAAATCAGCTAGTTCAGCACGAGTTTTTTCGGCTAGTTCTGAAGTCTCTTCTTCTGGTTCTTCTTCGGCTTCTACTGGTTCTTCCTCTGGTTCCTCAGAGTTTTCCACAGGTTTTTCCACTGGTTTTTCTTGTCGCCTTGGCGCATCCTCTTCATCGGTATTAACAATTTTTAAATTGTAGCGAGCATCTTGCTTTGTACCAAGAGCACGGAGTAATACCCGGAGTGCCTGTGCCGTTACCCCTCTTTTACCAATCACCCTGCCGACATCTTCTGGGTCTACAGTTAGACTGAGCAAAACCCCTTTTTCGTCGATTTTTCTATCTACTGCTACCTTTTCTGGATTATTGACTAAGGTTTTTACGATGTATTCTACAAATTGTTGGTCGATAGTAGCCATGTTTTCTCCTTAATTTAGTGCTTTGAAATAATTATACCACAAACGTTTTGCTTAGTATTAGAAAACTACGCTTTTGCTTCTTCAGCTTCTTCGGCTTTTAGCTCTTCTACCGGTGCTTCAGCAGGAGCCGGCTCTTCTTTTGGTTGATTTTTGCGAAGTTTATCAGCGTGTTTTGCCGTAGCTGTCTTTTTGTTGGCTAATTTAACCCATTTTGGTAGTTTTATACCATTTTTACTTAAAATAAAAGCTACACGGCTTGAAGGCTGAGCTCCATTATTTAAATATTTTTCTACCGCTTCTTTGTCTAGGGTTAGAGCCTTAGTTGCGGGGTTATAGTTGCCGACCTCAGCCACAACGCGCCCCGAAAGAGGATGACGCTGTGATTCTTGGACGACTATCCGGTACGTAGGATAATGCGCCCGGCCTTTACGTTGCATGCGAATCGCTAGCATTGTTTCTCCTTTATTTTATTAACTTTGTTATTTTAGCATATTTTTCAAAAAATGAAAAGGGGGAGCCCGTGGCTCCCCTTAGACTTTTACAGCTTGACCGACTGCTGTCGTCGGTACAGGACGATCCTTTCGATATCCTGCATCGACGCGATGCGGCCGCTGTTAAGTAACATTTTGAGTTCCTTCCAGAACTCTTCTCGGTTCCGATCGGATTCGAAAATCCGAATTTCGAAACCATATCCAGGCTCCATCACTTCTTTGCCGAAATAATCTTTTTTGACAAAGTAGCTGAAGGTCAGCCAATCGAGGAAATTATCAATTTCCTTAACTGGCTTGATGCCTTTCTCTTCCAGCGCTTCATTCAGCTCACGAACAAGCTTTTCGCAGCGTTTCTTACAACCGTTGTTTACGGCGTAGTTCAGTCGCGTAAAAGCGTTTTTGAGATCTTCCGAGCTCGCGCCGGAAATGGACTTCCCTGAAAGAAAACCCTTCGAAAAATATCTCTTAGCGGAACCGTCTACCTCGCTCAGAGGAAGATTGTAGTCCCTCCAGAGACCCATTTCATACTGGGTCTTCCTTACTTTGGCATACTTTAAAAGAGCTGCCTCATTACCGGAGAAAAGCTCCTCCAAAATTACCTTAATTGGTCTTTTAATGTTCTCCGCCATATCTTATCACCCCCTAACTGAGCGGAATTATATCTATATTATAGCACATTTTACCATAAAATGCAATATTTTAAAGCGTTAAAAAATGGGGCGCATTGGCCCCTGTAATTAATGATAAATGATTTCTTTTAAAGATTTGGCTGGACATCCCTTAAATATCCTTCGCCTACATTTAGAGCGTAATGCTCTACAGGTTTCTTCGTTTTGCAAGTTGTTGTATAGCCAATCTCGGTCTATTGGTTCCACTTTGTATGCTTTACATACCTTTTTGAAATATTCGATTTCTGTGTCGACTTTTTTTGAAAAGTGCACCTTAGCGCTATTTAGGCGCTTTAGATCGCCACCATATCTCTCTCGGAAAATCTCCTGGACTTTTGAGGAATACCCCAACGAGAGAACACACTGAAATAACAGCCTTGTTTCTTGATATAATATCCAGTGGTTGATTAACTCAGCCGCCGATCTCCAATATTCGTTGCTCGAAAAATCTTCTGGAATTTCCATAACCGTCCCCCCCCTTTTTTTTATACGAAATCATTTTAATGTGCTTTCGTAGTTATACCACACTTATTAACGTAAGTCAAGAATTCTTAGGGGTAGCACGATATTTTTTAACGCCTTCTCTAGCGGCGTTTGTTTGAGCCTCTTGCTTAGAATGACCTGTGCCAATGCCTTTTAGTTTACCGTTGACATATAGACCAACAGTAAACGTTTTGTCATGATCAGGACCTTCTTCTTTCATAGTTTTATAGATTGGCGTAACGCCATCATACTTCTGGGATAATTCTTGAACATACGATTTCGGATCGCGCCAGGTTCCCTCTTCTAGAACGGTATCAATCTTCACTAAAATATGCTTATCGATAAACTCACGCGCTTTTTCGTACCCTTGGTCTAGATAAATCGCACCAATTACCGCTTCGAAACAGTCCGCTAAAATAGAATCGTGAGCTCTTTCTGAGCCGTGTGCTTCCCCTTTGGAAAGACGCACGAGCGGTTCGTAACCAAGTTCTTTGCCGGCATCGCCGATTGACTCCGTGCGGACAAGTGCGGCGCGTACCGCAGTCATAATTCCCTCAGGTTCGTTGTAATTGCGATACAAAAAATCTGAAGAAACTAATTCTAAAACTGCATCACCTAAAAATTCTAGCCGCTCGTTATGCTCGTGTGCGGATTTATGTTCATTGACGTAGCTGCGGTGGGTAAGGGCGGTTACGAGTAAGTTGATATCGTTAAATTCAAAACCAAGCTTTTCTTTTGCGAACTCTTGATACTTGGTTACTTCCATTTGTTGCCTCCTATTTATAATCACCGGCGCGAATTTTTTTCTTGGCGATTAGCATTAATTTTTCTATATCATCATATTCGATTGCGTCTAGTGCCTTGGCAAACGAAAACCACTTAATCCCCTTCATCCATTTTTCTGGTGTTGGCATTTCGTGACTATCTAGTGCCTGAACTAGATAAATCTGGGTGGTCATGAGCACCAATTTGTCTTGACGGCGATATTTGAAATGAATTTTACCAAGCCAAGTTAATATTGAGACATTTTTTAGCCCAGTTTCTTCTTCTATTTCTCGACGAGCAGTCATTTTGGCGGTTTCACCTGGCTCGATATGGCCCTTTGGAATCGTCCAGCGTTCTTTTGAGTCCTGGATTAGCAAGACTTCAATATCTTTCTTGTCTTTAGTGAAACGGAAAATTATACCACCCGAAGTTGGCTCACGAACGATCTCTTGAATGGCCGTTTTTTTGCGAAATACGGCTGATTTAATTTTGTCGAATGCCGACTCTTTAACTCTTTCGGTCGGAAGCGCTTCCGGCACCTTTAGGGCCCTTCGCGCCGTCGGCTCCATCGACGGGTTTGTCCTCTTTTCCATCATTTTCGGTAATTCCAAGTTTCTTATAAGCCGTGCCGAGAACTCCATTGATAAATTTAGAGGAATTCTCTGAGCCGAATGCTTTGGCTAGCTCTACGGCTTCATTAATTGCGACTTTCGGCGGGATAGAATCCCCACATTCCGAAAGCTCATATAGCCCCATCCTAAGTATATTTCTATCAATTGCCGAAATTGATTCAATTGGCCATTCCGGAGCGAGAGGAGCTAGTACTTTGTCTAGAGTCTCAAAATTGTTTTTTACATTCCGTGCTAAATTATAGACAAATTCAGTATCTCCTAAGGCTTTTTCGTATGGTTCAATGTTTTTTGCTACGACAATATCTAGATCGACTTCGGGGTCACCAGCAAGAGTGCGGAGTTCGAATTCGTACAAACTCTGTAAAACAATTACTCTGCCTAAATGTCGATTACTTGCCATATTTTAAATCTTCTCTTATTTATTAGTTTTAACTTTTAGATTTGGGGTGGTTTTCTTGGTCTCAAAAGCTTTAACTGGAGAGGTTTTGTTAACTCTTTTAGCAAGCTTTAACCTAAGATGACTCCTACGTAGACCGGTTTTGCGCGGGCTACTTTGTTTTTTTGGTTCAGGCATTTTGCTCCTTAGTTTAATAGATAATTTTATTTATAATACCACGAAAATCAAAAATAGACAATAATAACATCGATGGATTATTTAAACAAATCAATTATTTTAGGTTCTTTAAAGCTTTTTTGATGGCTGGACGGTCGAATCCAACGATTCTTTCACCGTTTATTTCGGTGACCGGGACTACGGAAATCCAATCTTCTTTAGTAGCGTCCATTTCTTGGTATTCAATGCCTTGCTCATCTAACCAATTCATGAGCGCGTGGCAATAAACACAGGTTGGTGTGGTATAAATTTTAATCATAGGTTCATTATAACATACGAAGCAATAGCTGCTGCTACGGAAACATTGAATGATTCTTTTTTGCCGTGCATTGGTATTTCTAAAAATAGATTAAATATATCATGAAGTGAATAATTTATACCATGTACTTCTTCACCTAAAACTAAAACTATTTTCTCTGAAAGATTTTGTTTTAGCTTTGAGTCATTTAACTTTATTATTTTGCCCGATTCTATGTTATTTTCTAGGCCAATTATTTGCCAACCAGATTCTTTATACTTTTTTAGCTCAAGCTTGATATCGTCTGATAAATCTATTTTCAGCATATCTTCGGCGCCCAGTGCTGTTTTATGGATTTCTTTGTCCAATTTTTCCCTTAAATGGGGCAACAATTTTGAGTCATGCACTCTTGGAGTGTAGCCCGATAAAATGACTTTTTCTACGCCTAGCCCTTCTGCAGTGCGAAGTATTGCTCCAACGTTATAGGTCGAACGGATATTATCTAAAACTAAAACTAATTTCATACTACAATATTTAATAATTTAGCTCGACTAATAAAAATGGTCTTTTTGATGCCGTTTTCGGTATATTTTTGGATTCTTTCGTCATCAAGAGCGAGTTTTATAATCTTATCTTCATTTTCAAGATCATCTTGACCTACTACAAGTTTTGAACGTAGCTTACCATTTACTTGTATTACGATTTCTACGGTATCAGATACGAGATATTTGTCGTCCCATTTCGGCCATTCATCATCAGAATCTAATTTCTCAAGCATTTCGGAAGCTAGATGCGGTGCAAATGGCTTAAGTAATTTAGCTAGCGTTATTAAATCTTCTTCTTCGGCTCCGCTTTTATATAATTCGTTGACATATTCCATAAGAGCGGCGACGGCGGTATTGAAATTGCAATGATAGATGTCTTCGGTGACTTTTTTGATGGTTTTGTGTCTGAGAGATTTGGTATCTTTAAAATCTTCTTCTTCGGGACGTTCCTCGTGCCCGTCTTTACGGGGCTCGTCACTGAGTCCTCGTAGCGACTGCGGATTCCCCTCAGAAGAAGATTTTAAAGTTTCATCAAAGACTAAGTTCCAGCAACGATTGAGGAAGCGGTAGACGCCACCAACCGAACGCGGGTTCCAAGCAGCGTCAAACTCGACAGGGCCAATGAACATTTCGTAAGTGCGGAGCGTGTCTGCGCCATAGCCTTCGTCGATCACATCGAGCGGATCGATTACATTACCTTTAGACTTGCTCATTTTCTTACCATCTGGTGCATTAATGTAGCCATGATAAATTAATTTTTTAATTGGTTCACGGAAAGGCAGATATCCTTCATCGGCAAAGAATTTACACCAGAAACGAACATATAATAGGTGCGCTACGGCGTGATCAGCGCCCACATAAATATCAGTCGGAGCCCAATACTTGACCGCATTTTGGTCCCAAGCAGCTTTTTTATCGTGAGGTGAAGTGTAACGCCAGAGATACCAAGACGAGCAAGCATAGCCATCTAATGTATCGGTTTCTCTAGTCATTTCTTCTAGGTGGGTTTCGCCGGTTTTTGGATCTTTAACTGGGATTTTTACTTTTAGCCAATCGTTAGCCTTGGCAAGTGCCGAGCGGCCGGTTTTATCTGGTTGATAATCCTTAATTTCGGGCAATAAAACTGGGAGTTGGTCTTCTGGAATCGGGTGCGGATTGCCGTCTTTATCATAGGCGATAGGAATTGGGCAACCCCAATAACGCTGACGGGAAATCAACCAATCGCGCATTTTATACATAGTCTTTGGTGTGCCAAATTGACCAAAATCACAGAGCTCAGCTTCGACTATAGGTAAGTCGAATTTTTCGGCAAATTCGCGATCGCGTTCATCCATAGACGGAACGGCCATAATTGCGCCAGTGCCGTAGCCCGCCAAAACGTAATCTGCTACCCAGATAGGGATTTTTTCTTTAGTGGCGGGATTAATGGCATATGAACCGGTAAAAACACCGGTTTTTTCTTTGTTTTCCTGACGTTCAATTTCGGACTTTAGGAGCGCGTTGGCCTTATAACTCAACACTTCGTCGCGAGTATCGTCGTTTACTAAATATTCTAGGCCTGGATATTCTGGTGCGACCACAATAAAGGTGGCGCCATAGATAGTGTCGGGGCGAGTAGTAAAGACTTTGACTTTTCGAGAAGGCGACAAAGATTCTTTTGCGGACACACTCGAGGCCGTTCGGCCAAGCTTACGGTCCGCAAAAGAACTTTGCTCGCCTTCTCTAGCAATTGCAAAGTCTATTTCTGCACCAATTGAGCGGCCGATCCAGTTTTTCTGCATGGTCTTGATTTTGTCGGGCCAGTTTAGCGAATCGATTTCTTCTAGTAACTCATCGGCATATTCAGTAATTTTAAAAAACCACTGTTTCATTTTCTTTTTTTCGACTTCGTGTCCGCAACGCCAACATTTACCATTTTCTACTTGCTCATTAGCGAGAACAGTTTGATCTTCTGGACACCACCATTGGTAAGATTCTTTTTGGTAGGCGAGGCCTTTTTTGTATAACTGAAGAAAACACCACTGGGTCCATTTGTAATAATCTGGATCCGAAGTGTTAACTTCTCTATCCCAGTCTATGGCGTAACCTAGACGCTTGGCCTGTTTTTTGAAATTGGCAATGTTTTGTTTGGTGACTTCTTGCGGGGCAGTACCAGTTTTGATGGCATAATTTTCAGCCGGGAGACCAAAAGTATCGTAGCCGAACGGTCGCATTACATTTAAACGTTGCTGCTCGTAAAACCGCGCGAGAACATCGACAATGGTGAAGTTGCGTACATGGCCTACATGCAGGCCTGCGCCGGAAGGATATGGAAACATTTCGGCGATGTACATTTTTGGGGTGTTTGGTTTTTCCTTTGCTTTAAAAGGCTTTTCTTTTTCCCAAATAGCTTGCCATTTTTGTTCAATTTTAAGCGGTTCGTATCTATCCATAGAGATAATTATAACAGGTATTGGTAGTTTTTACAATTTAAGTACATTGTTCGGGCTTTGTTCGGCGATACGCTAGATATAGTGTGCATAAATTATATCTAGTACGCTATATATAGCACGTAGGACCTACTATATATTATATATAGCGTCATTTATATCCCAGCATAAAGTCTTTGATTTGCGCAAAACACTCAAGCGTTCCTAAGCTCTTCACGAACCTAAACGCCAGCAACGCAACGTACTGTCCTCCCGCTATACTTGTAGACGTTGTAGCCGCCTGTGCCTGGGTAGACGCCAGACGAAGTCAGGAACAAGTAGTAGGCGCTGTTAGACGAGTACGCCGTAGACGACCAGTAGTAGCCGTTAGTACCACGACTGATCACCGAACCACTGTTGACGTAGCCGGAATAGACGAAATTGACTGGGTATTTACGCCAACGGAGAGAAGCGGCTGCAGCGGATTGATCTCGTCCGGTGCCACCCATTTTTCTGTCTAAGTATGAGAAGCCTGGTACTTTGTTTGCTGTATCAGATGCGCCTTGTTCTATATCACCAGTGCTAGTTTTACCTAGTGGAATCTTCCAACCAGTTGGGCAGATGGATGTAGTGTCATGATCGCCGCTGGAATAGTCGGTAGTATCAGCAATAGTAGCAGCCCAAGTGTAGTAGTTGCCGTAGCTATATATTGCCACATTAGTACCAGTTGCAGGACTAGAAGACCTAGTAGACGTATTAATATTATTATAGCGTGGGAAACGACTGCTAGCATTACTGGTGCCGATATTTACGGTATCGTTAGCGCCATCTGTGCTATATAGGTTGTTTGCAGTGGTGATATTATTTGCCCAGGCTGGTTCAGCAATAGCTAGACCAACGAATTGTCCACCGTAACCTTGAGCAAGAGAGCCGGAAGAGTTATCAGAGTTCGTGTAGTCTAGGCGGAGATTCTCTATCATCCAACACTTACCATCGGCCAATCTAGCTATGGCATAAGTTTGGTTGTCGCGTTGATCCGTGAGAGCAGAAACAGAATCTAGGTTTGCAGTACCATCGGTTGGAGCAGGAATTAGCGTGCCATTAGAAGTGTCGCATAATGCTGATACATCACTAGAACTTTGTAATGATCCAGCAGATTTTACCCATACAGCATAAAGCGAAGTACCGGTAGTGGTTTGGGTGGATGGGGTAGTAAAGGTTTCATTAGGACCATAAAAATGAGCGTCTGGGTTAGTGGCATAATCATATTTATCAGACCAACCCGCAAAACCGTAACCAGTACGGCTAAAGTTAGATGCGAGAAGTGTCACGGCGGCGTTGTTGCTATATGCAGTTTGTTGCCCCATAGTACCAACTACATTGCTACCATTTGCATTGTAACAAATTCTATAAGCTACACATGGCACAGGTTGAGGCGGTGTTTCTGTGTTTGGATGTACCATAGTGTATTTAACTTTACCATTATATGTCCCAGCCGGTTGATTACCTGCTATATAAGCTCTGTAAGTAACTTCTGCTTCTGCGCCAGAAACGGTAGTAGAGTTTGGAAATTGAGCAATTTTAGTATAAGTAGTAGGAACCACAGAATAACTACCATAACCATTCTGGGCTGCTACGTTAGTGGTGACTGGAGTTAGCATCATAGCCCACTGTGAATTACCGGTCGTAGTATCTCCTGTGACTATATCATAAGTAGGAGCAAGAGTTCCACCAACAGTAGCTAGTAGTTTAGTGTTACCATATTCTTGGTTAGAATAACCTACGGCATAGATAGCGAATCCGTTTGGATCATTACATACTACATTAAAGGTAGTTTTACCAATTGCTGGTCTGATTGTACCATTTGGAATAGTAGCAGTATGTGCTTCATCTAGAGTACCGGTCATAGTACAAGCATCAGGAATAATTACAGAAGCATTAGCGGTAACAGAAGATGCAGCATGAGAGGATGAGCTAGATAGTAAAATACCAATTAAAAATGTTGCTATACACAACAATATTATAATACTTTTTATATTTACTGCTATATTATAATTATTTGCTGGCCTCATTATACCTCTCTTATATTGTTCTGAGTGCGGCGCCATTTTAAACTAATTTTGGAGAAGAAGTTAGAAATGACGCCGTAATTATATAACCAGCCAGCTATCTCGTCGAATCTTTTAGAGTCCAATACCGTAAGGCGTTTGTAACTCTATGCAATATTTAAAAAAATCGGCGCATAATTGTTGGATGATTACTTTTTCATTATACTCCTTCTATAAAGCTTATGTCAATATGGTTGGATATCTACTATTACTCACCCCTCGAAATGAGTTTACGGTAAATATTAATGAATCGATCGAGTGTAGTTTCAAAATCATGTTCTTTCGCTATTTCAATTGAATTTTTACTAAATTTGTCTCGCAAGTTTTCGTCCGTTAATATTTTTTCAAGCGCGTCCGAAATATCCGATACATTGCCAGGTTCACACAGAAAACCATTCTTATTGGTAATACATACTTCGGAAACGGCACCTTTATCTACGGCAACCAGCGGGAGCCCTGTGGCGGCCGCCTCAATTAACACGATACCCTGTGTTTCAACTTCGCTAGCCGTAGCAAATACCCAACCTATTTTATATAATTCATATAAATCTGGCGGAATAACACGCCCTAAGAATTTAACCGAATTATCTAGCCCTAATGATTTAACATGTTTTTCTAGTTTTGTCTTATTAACTCCGTCACCTACGATCACTAAAAACGCATCTGGTACTTTTGTTTGAACTTTATAGAATGCGTCAATCAAGGTTCCAATCTTTTTTTCGGGATCCACGCGTCCTACATATAAAACAATTGGGCGGTTGGTCGGGATACCATATTTCTGATATATCTTAACGTTCGGCTTTCCTGGTTCAAAATTGGATAAATCTACGCCATTTGAGACGGCAGCTATTGGCGCATCTATTGGATGCTTCTTTAATAAATTATTAATAGCCTGTTTAGTTGGCATAGTTACAAAATCGCTTTTGCTCTGGCGATTTCTGAAATAACCATAGAGCAATGCGTTAACTGGTTTTCTTACTAGGAAAGGTAGCTTGAGCGGCTCAGTTAATACTTCGGGTTGATTATGCTCTGTCGTAACGACTGGAATATGTTTTTTGCGCGCATAAAAAACAACGGAAAGCCCAATCGGATCCGAAACCTGAACATGCACTATGTCTGGTTTGAATTCGTCTAAAGCGCGTTTAATTTCTGGACCTGGAAAAACTGACACCTTAAAACCATGCTTAAATAATAAGCGTTTTTTCTTTGGAACAGAGTGGATTTGGTCTGGATAAACCTTGGCCTCTATTGATTTAAGATAAGTAACTTTTACTCCATTTTCAATTTGAGTGTAGTTCTTTTTTGTTTGACTAGGTGCCAAAACTAGAACTTCGTGTCCTCTTTTAGCTAAGCCAACCGCTAAATTATGCGAAAATACCGCCACCCCATTTATCATCGGATAATATACAGCTGTAGCAATTACGATTTTCATTTTAGAGTGATTTAGCCTTATCCATTTGCGGATCTTTCATAGTGTTGATATCTTCATAAGTACGTTCAACTTCAATATCTGGTTTAATACCATCTCCATTAATTGAACGTTCGTTTGGTGTATACCATTCGGCTGTTGTTACTTTTAATACTGTACCATTAGACAAATCAAAGAGGTTTTGGACTACGCCTTTGCCGTAAGTTGATTCTCCCACAATTGTTGCTTTTTTATAATCCTGCAAAGCACCAGCTACAATTTCTGATGCAGAAGCTGAAGAACCATTTACCAAAACTATAGTCTTCATGTCTTTTAGTAATGCTTTGCCGGAGTTTGCATTTGTCGTTGAGTCGCCGTAATGTTTAGACTTCTGGATAAGAATCGGTTCGCCATCGAGCCATAAACTAAGCAAATCTTTCGCTGCCGATACATAACCTCCGCCATTGCCGCGTAAATCCAAAATAACTTTTTTAATCCCTTTCTTAGCGAAGTTTTTAGCAAAATCTTGAACCATACTACCAGTATTATCATCAAAGCGTGTGACTGTAATTATTGCAGTAGAACCATCATAATCAACATACGCCGAAACGTTATTGATTTTTTCGCGTTTCATTGTAAATGATTTTTCTTTGCCGTCACGTACGATCATCACGGTGACTTCGGATCCAGATTCGCCACGAGTTTTCTTTGCTATTTCATCCGTGGATAGATTATATACTTCCTCTCCGTCAATTTTATAGAAAATATCCCCCGCTAAAATGCCAGCTTTTTCGGCTGGATTGTCCGGCAAGGTGCGAAGTACTCTAGTATAACCATCGCGTTCGCCTATCTCTACTCCAATCCCAGAACCAACATTTCCATGTAAATCATCATAAAAGTCTGCGGTTTCCTCAGCGTCCATGTAAACCGTATAGACATCACCCAGCGAATCGGTAAGACCTTTTTTCGCGCCCTCGATAAGCTTTTCTTTGTCTATTTCGCCATTATAAGAATTAGAAAGTTTATTATATACTTCATCTAGTGCAGACCAGTCTGAATTTTTGTTTGTTCCTAGACCTAGATATGGTGCGAAACCGCTAAACCAGTTATTCCAATTGGCACCAATTACTCCACCAAGAATTGCTAAAACAGCTCCAATAATAATTGCGCTGCTTAAATTAACCTTCTTTTCTTTCCACTCTTGCTTATCCATTAATTAATTATAGCATATATTAGTGGAGATGAATGAAATTATACTGCCAAACTTCACCGGCAGAGATAGTGCGAGAGCCAAAGTCACCATAATGTGAATTTCCGGAATATAAATATGTAGCATACGAATTATTGTACTCCGTCACATTGATAGAGCCATCACTATTGACGCTTTCTACCCAAAAGACATGACCATATGGATAACCGTCGACCTGGCCAATAGTGTTAGCGGCCGGTGTTTTATTAACTACATAGCCAGCTGCGCGAGCACCATCATCCCACGAATAAGCATTGCCCCAGGCAGCCGCTACGCCGTAAGCTTCGTAAGCTTTCCATCCCGCGTAACTTACACATTCACAAACATAGCCACCAATTTTATGCCAGCCATAGGCATCTTCCCAATATGTAATATAGGCGTCTTGTCGTGACGGACAATCACCTTGCCACGGATAAGTATTAGCTCCTGAATAAGCACTACCACGATATAGTTCTGGATGCGCCTCTTGCTCGGCTCGCTCGGCTTCACGTTGTGCTTCAACTGCCGCTTTAGCCACCTCGGCATAAGCTTCGGCGTCATTTTCATATTTATTAACTAGAGCTTGCTGCTCACCGCGTTTTTTTACAAGATCTTCTCTTGCGACTTTTTGCTGATCCAGAAGCTCTTCCACTTCTGCTTTGGCGGTCTCTAGGGCTTCTTTATCTTCTTTCACTTTTGTGGCAGACGTACTAATTTGTTCTTTAACAACTTCTTCACGTGCAGCTTTTTCGGCTAAATCCGAAATGGATGTTGAGCCAGCAAGAATACGAATTGGCTCAGCATCAGACTCAAAATGCATATTTACGAGTAGCTCCGCCAAGGCTTCTTGCTCTTCTAAGAGTTTTGCTTCGGTTTCGGCGATTTTAATTTTTAAAGCTTTTACTTCTACTTCAGTTTCGGCGATTTCAGCTTCTTTCTTGGCAATTTCTGCTGTTAGTTCACTAACTTTAATTTGATAGGCATTGGCTGTTCTTGCTGCAGATGCAGCATTTTTGTTAGCCTCTTGTTCCTTAGCGACTGCTTCGCGACAGGCGGCAGAATTTTGACAGGCTTTTGAAATAGCTTCGGCTTTTTTACCACCTAAAACTGTCGAAAAAATTGGAACAGCGACTAATACTAGAATTATTAAGATGATGATGGTAATTTTTTTATTTTTATCTGCCATATTAATATTATAATATAAAGTTTATGTTTTATGCAAGTATTTGGATACTGCAAGGCGAGCCGATACTCTACCTATAACAATTCCTGCCAATATAAAGATTAGAAATACTATAATTAGTTGATTAGAATCTAAGACATTATTGATAGAAGAAACATCTATGCCGTAATTAATTAGTTTTGGTGAAATAAATTTGAAGCCGAAATACGAAATAACCCCTGCCACTACCCCGGCGATAATACCGCATATTTCCGCCTCAACTAGAAATGGCCCTCTAATAAAACCTTTATCGGCGCCGACTAATTTCATCATGTATATTTCTTCGCGGCGCGAAAAGATAGCCATTCTAATTGTGGAGAAAATTATTAGTATTGAAATCACAAGAAATACTACTGCAAGAACTATACCGCCTGTACGAGCAATTCTAGCCCAAGACGTAATAGTGGCAATCTCCGCTCTGTTTACGTCGTAGGTCGGAAGCTTTTCTTTATCGGTATACGCGCGAAATAGTTTATCTTCTTCGACAATTTGTTTAATACTATCGAGATTGTCTACGTCGTATACTTTAACACGCATAGTTGCTTGCATTTTATCAATCATCATTTTAGTCATATCATCGTCTAGGATGTTTATGATTTCATCACTAGAAGCGTTTTCTTCTAAGAACTTTGCGTATTCATCTTTTGATGTTGAAGTTTCGACAGACTTAATATTTGGATCAGCTTTTATAGTATTGGAAAGATCCTCCAATATTTCGGCAGAAGTGTTTGGCTTGAAATAAATTGTAATATCAATTTTGTCTTTCATCATTTCGGCAGTATTAGTAAGAATAACACTAGCTACCACAGTTACAAAAAGAATTATCAGCGTAATGGCCATTACTACCGTAGCGGCGGTCGACAGCCAAATGTTACGGCCAAAACCTTTAGTCCCATATTTAACGACGCGTGCTTTTTCGCGAATAATGTGACGATTGCGATTTTTTTGCATCGTCCTTAGGCCTTTTTTTGAGACTTTTTTCAATTTCTTTTCTTTTAGAGCTTTTTCTTCTTTTGTCATTGTACGAGCTTCCTTTTAGTCTTGAGCGCGTGGCCAGGAGTCTGGACTACACGAGCTGGTGGTCTTTCGATTGGCGACTCATCAAGTTTGTAGATACCGTTATTTTTTTGATCGTCGACAATTTTGCCATGTTTCATAGTGATAACTCTTTTTTGCAGAGTATTAACTACATTTTCATTGTGCGTGGTAACTAGAATTGTGGTGCCGAAATCATTTATTTTTTTAAGTAAGTCAATGATTTCCTTCGTTGTAAGTTTATCTAGATTTGCGGTAGGCTCATCGGCAATTAGGATCTTTGGTTGACGGGCGACGGAACGCGCAATAGACACGCGTTGTTGCTGGCCGCCAGATAATTGATGTGGAAACTTTTTTGCCTGATCTAATAAATCTACTAATTCTAGAACTTTCGGTACAGTCTTTCGGATTTCTTTGCCGCTCATACCAGCAATTTCTAAAGCAAATGCTACATTCTCATAAACTGTACGTCGTGGTAAAAGTTTAAAATCTTGGAATACTACGCCTAAACGACGGCGATAACCAGGAATATGACGTTTTTTTACATAGTCTAAATCTATACCACCAATTATAATCTTACCAGAGTCGGGACTTTCTTCCTTTGTGATCATTTTCATCAAGGTAGATTTACCGGCACCGGATTTACCAACTAAGAAAACAAACTCATTCGGTTCGATATGAAGTGATACCGAATCTAGCGCCGGCTCAGTATCGCCAGGATAAGTTTTGCTTACCGAGTCAAGTAGAATCATATTATTATAATACCATAAGTATTATAATTTGTGAATAATATGGAAAGTGTAGTTCTTCGACGATTGATTGTCGGCTTGATAAATTGAAACTGGGAGAATCTCTGTGTTTTCGTATTCTTTTTCAAGTTCTGCCAAAACTTCGGCATAATTTTTTTCACTCGTGATAGTAACGTCCTCTGAATTAGTTTTCGTGAATTCAATGCGCTTTTTCGTGGAAGCATTCTTCAATAATAAATCTAGGTTAATTTCAAATCCGGCTAGATAATCGGCGAGTTTAAAATCGCTTCTAACGGATTTCTTAAATTCGCCCACTACGCCAACATATTCCTCATTAATATAAATTGCCGCAGAACGTTTCTTCTCAAATGGTTTTGTTTCGGGTCTATCTTCTTTTAGTGGGAGATAAGTTGCGGTAATATTATTGTCTTTAAAAATCTTGTCTACATATTTTTTGGCTTGATAAAAAGCAGTTTTGTTATTATACTTACGGTCGGCAATTGTAAATGCGAGCCACGTTTGCTCGACTGGCACGTCTTCGCTAGTTAAACCCCACTCTTTGCGGTATAGTTTATTGATTTCAAATATCGCAAATTGATTAACTGGCAATTTTTCGTTTAAGAATGATTTTTCGAGAAGATTCGGAATCAAACTTTGGCGTACATACTGCAATTCAGGACTAATGGAATTAGTTATTCTGTAAGAATTCTTAGTATCTTGACCGACCTTATTTAATAATCTTTCGCTAATAAAACTATATGTCAAAACCTCATTGGCGCCATATTTCGATAATAAATTACGTAGAGCGCTTTTTAGTTCAAACATTTGATTTTTAGAAGCTGTTTGATGAAGCGGTAGAGTCGGAGTAATATTATCATATCCTAATAACCTACCGATTTCTTCTATAATGTCTTCTTTGATATGAATATCTGTGCGCCAATATCCTGGGGTTATTTCTAAATTGTTCCCAGATTCTTTAACTTCAAAGCTGACGTTTTGGAGCGTTTTTATAATTAGTTCTTTGCTATAATTTGTGCCCAATAATTGATTAATTTCCTCTGTTGTAATTTTTACAACAGATGGTACGATTGGTTGAGGGTAGCAATCTCTTGCCGAAATTGGTTTGCCGCCAATTTCTTTGATTGATCCCGCCAATACATTAAACGTACCGCCTACCGGCACTCCCTTAGTAAATCTAGTGATAGCTTCCGAGAAGATGCCGTGAGCCATTTGGGTTTTTCGGAGATTATATAGACTAAAAGAAGCAGACTCTATTAGGACATTTTTCGTTTCTTCGTCTATCGCAGTAGTAATACCACCCATTGCGCCGGCCATTGCTACAGGAACATCGTTTGAAGTAATTACGATATCACTTTCTATGCATTCAATTTGCTTACCGTCTAATAAGGTAAGTTTTTCGCCGGTTTTTGCAGCTCGCACGATTATCTTTGGTTTATCCGATTTACCTATTGCGACAAATTTATTGAAGTCGAATGCGTGTAATGGTTGCCCGGTAAGATACATTAAATAATTCGTGACGTCAACTATCTTTGAGTGCGTAAAGGTACCAGATTTCGCAATTTGAACCTGCATTTTAGAAAGATATTTTTCTTTTACGGTCGGCTCACTAGCCCTGATCACGGCGGCAGAATAGCGCGGACAAAGCGTTTGGTCTGAAAGCTCGATTTCTAAATTCTCGTCTTGACTTACGACCCCATCGGCGACGGATTTGAAAAATCCCTCTGGAAATACCGACTCATGAGTTAATAATTCTGGCTCTTTAAAAGATTGGCCAAGAATACCCGCTATTTCCCTTGCGAAGCCGATAATACCAAAACAGTCTGGACGATGAGTTAATGATTTATTCTCGATTTCTAAAATATAATCTTTCAAATCAAAAACATCCGATAATAAATCTCCAGGTTTTGCTATTTCTGGGTTGATTTCGGCAATTTTTTCATGCTTGTCGTCGAAGTCTAATTCGTCGGCGCCAGCAAGCATACCCTCTGAATCATATTTTCCGAGCATTTTGCGTTTACCAATAATAAATGGCGCGTCTTCATGCACGGAGACTGGCACGGTAGCTCCAGGAGCAAGCCATACTGCGAGCATACCTTCGCGAACGTTTGGTGCGCCGCAAACAACTTGGACTAATTCTGGTTTACCAGTATTTATTTGGCAAAGCGTAAGGTGCGTATCGGGAATTTTTTCGGCTTTTTCGACCCTTACTACATATATATTGTCATATTTATGTGTTTCGTCTATTACGCCCTCGACTTCAACTAAACGTAAGCCGATCAAACGAATCAATTCGTCGTCTGGAATTTTAATATCAACGTATTCTTTAAGCCAGTTTAATGATATTTTCATATTAAAACTCCCTCAAAAAGTTTAGATTACCCGATTCAAAATAACGCACATCGCCTAAACCGTAGCGCAGCATCACTAAGCGGTCTATTCCTCCGCCCCAAGCAAAGCCATGATACTTCGTAGGATCTATGCCGGCTATTTTCAGTACATTTGGGTGGATCATTCCGCAACCCAACATTTCAAGGAAGTCTCCTTTTTTGCCGCCAAGAGATTTCGGTTTTTCTATCATAAACTCTAAGCTCGGCTCAGTGAACGGAAAATATCCTGGCTGAGTACGAATATTTAGTTTTTGCTCATAATATTTTTCAAAGAATTCGCGCAGAATACCGAGCATGTCCCCCATAGTACAATCTTTTGAAACATAAACGCCTTCGCATTGATAAAATGTATGTTCATGCGTAGCGTCTACATCTTCGTTTCTAAATACTCTGCCCGGAACAACGACGGCAATCGGTTTACCTAAGTCTAGATTATTTTTGTAAGCTTTTAAAACTCGGTGCTGCATGGTAGAAGTGTGGGCGGGAGGAATTAATCCTTCTTCGGTACGAAAAGTATCGTAACCATCGCGCGCCGGGTGCTCTTTTGGAAAATTCAAAGAATCAAACATATGATACTCGTCGTCTAATTGGCGCGATTCAATCACATCAAAACCCATAAGTTGGTAAATACCAACAACTCGGTCTAATTCTGTCATAAGTGGGTGTTTAGAACCTAATTCCGTAGGATAAAATTCCGGCATAGGCTCATTCACACCACACCACGCCGTTACATCGATTGGCTCTGCCGCAATGTCTAGTTCGGCTTTTTTGGCTGCTTCAATCTTATCTAGAATGGTTTGTTTTTTGCGATTTAAATCACGGCCAAATTCTGCACGTTTTTCCGGCGGCAAATCACGCATTTTTGCTGCTTGCAAATTTAGATCTTTTAATTCCTGTTTTAACTCTTCCAGATTATTCATATAGTGATATTATACATCTATTTAAGCTTTTTGCCAAAGTGTAATATTTCAAGCAACAAAATTTTGATCCCTAAGTTCTGCTAATTCCATTTTGCCACACCAATAACAATAGGTATTTTCTTTAATCTTTTCGTCCTTTATAATACTTATTGGTCGATTGGTTTGAAGGACTTGAAGCCCAAAAGCATATCTTTCGCTAGCATCATAATTGGCAATAAATGTTAAATACGAAGCATATTTTAAGGCGATCTCTGCTTCGTCTTTGGTCATTCCGGAAAATCTGGCTATTTGGCCAGCCAATGAATTATCTTTTGGATGTTTTTTGTAATAGTCTTCCTTAAACGCCGAAACGTTACTTTTTGAATCTTGAATGAGAGCATAAACTGTGTCATACAATACATAACCAGAGTAGTTTTCTATATTGGAAACGTCTCTGTTTTCGGAACTAAGAGCGTAGGCGGCACCAGTAGCGATAGCTATTTCCTCTGGGTCGTCCATGCCGCGACAAGCTCTATAGACACCGAAAATACCCGCTATTTTATCGGCAAGATCACCAAATATACCTTGATTTTCCTGCTTATATGCTTCACATATTCCTTTACTTTGCACTCCCGGTGTAGCGTCGCGGTCTGTACCGTATAATATAAAATTTTTTAGTCCCCCTGCCGGTTGTTCATTTTCAAGATTACCGCCCTCATTTAGGACACTTTGCCATTCTGCTTTAGTGCGATTCATATATTTAGTGGTGATAGTATTATGAGGATTACAATAAATATCACCTTCTACATTATTTGCTTTTTTCACCGTAGAACAATCACCGGCTAGGGTGGTAAATTTCTGATCATTTCCTTCGGCTATCGTATTACCAATTAAGCTGTTGAGCGATTTGCTAGCCAAATCCGTAGTAGTACTAATTGCCGATATTATATTCGTATCGTCATTACTGGAGGAATGGCTTATCATGGTCTTGGCAAAGTTATGTACTATGCTACCCAAAAAAGTATTTGGAGAAGAAACATCAAATGGGCTAAGTGTGGCACGTTCAGCCTCGTTTCTACGAGCTACCATTACGTCAACTTCGCGTTGGTATTTTGCTATAGTCGCAGCATCTGACGGCATAGCGCCCAAAGTTCTCATATTAATTGTATTCGATAAATATGAACCACCTTCTACAATTCTATTGCCGCCAACTATACTCGAGAATCTATTCGTATCGAATTCTGTAGTTGCCATTTGTACGCTACTTGTAGCCCTATTAATTATTTCTGGTTCTACGTTTCCGCTACCTCTTCGTAGGGCCGCACTAGTCGAAGAACTACTTTCATCTACGGTAGTCTGGCTAATAGTGCTATTGTCCATGGTACCAGTGGCGATTAATACATTATCCCGCGAAAAGTTATTAGCTTCGCGTGTAGAGTATTTGCCATTTGAAACAGCAGCAACAAAATTGTTGGTTTCTAGAATAGATTTTTTGACTGTAACTTCTTCGTTGGTATTAACATCAGTATAGGTGATTTCCGTTGGTGTCGACAACGTATTCATTACCTGATTAACTGGACCATCGCCATCTATCCTTGCGCGCTGAAGTGGCTCCTCGAGTGCCAAAAATGCTCTAGCGGCTTGGCGGGGTTCGCTAGCAGAGATTGCGGAATTAAGTAGCTGTGCCGCTTCATGCGTGCCACCAGCATTGTTGCTTACTTCATTTACTATAGCGCCAGCATCTCCTCCAGTTGATAGCTGAGCTTCATCGCATGCTCCATCATCGCCCTCTCCACTACATCCGGCCATGTCGGCCGAAATATCAGTCGCTAAGGCATCATCCAATATTTCATAAAAACTTTCTGCGTCTTTTTCATGATTGCCGGTAGATTGCCAGCCATTAAAAATACCACGAGAAAGGCCAAGATCCTGGTAGACATCATTTACTTCGTCGCTATAATAGAATCTTGCCGTGACATCTAACGCACTTGAATACGCTGCATACATTTGAGGATTAGAGTGAACAGCTGCAACAAAATTATCTGCATTCACGACTTGGTTATCAAACAAAAAAGCCAACTCACCTTCTGCTCCATTTACAAAATAATCAAATCCAGAGGCAGCTATTTCTAAATCATCGTCTAGATTAGCAATATAACGATTAGTGCGAATAAAATCGCCAGACGCCGTAACTTGACCAACAATTATTCCAGATTTTGCTAGGTCACCTGCGAATTTATCTGGAAGTTCGCCTTTTTTAGCTAATTCTTCTGTGATATTTAAACCCTGTTCTTCTATGACGGCCGCTGTATCTGAAAATCCTAGAGAATCTTGCAAATTATAATCGATCGTACCAATCATAAACATTGGCGCACCTAATAATAAAACAGGTATAAGAACAAGTAACAAAACTAATATTAATAATAACGGCATAGCTTTGCCGCCACTTAGCCCAAGCTTACCTAGCATACCAGATTTGCTATCTTTTCCGTCTTTGCCCGGCTTGCCTTTACCGCTAAATAATCCGCCGCCGAGACCTCCGCCAATTTTATTGGCCGGTGATTGTGGTGCGTTTTCCTTTGATTTTGCATCTTTGCCGCTAGCTTTTCCTGCTGCAGAATTTTCAGCAGATTTTAATTCATCTGCTGGATTATTGTCTGAACTTTTTGCTCCAACACCACCAAAATCCGGAGTGATGCTTTTTTTTTCAGAGCGCTCAACAGAATCTTCCATGAATTAATTATATCACTTATGTTTTAATTCCTAAAGTAGAATAATTGAAACTAATGACGCAACGGCAAGTAATATTAATACAATCCAAATCCAGCCAAATTTACTAGTTTTTTTGAAATTTTTAACGTATTCTGAATCATCAATTAAATCTGGCTCATCGCCATCTATAACACCAACACCTTCAGTCATTTTGGTTCTTAAGTCTGCACTAATTCTGCGAGACAATTCATCATTTTGATTTTCTTTGTTTACTATAATACCCATCTTTTTCCTAAATAAATTATTATTGCTTTATTATATCATAAAAAATATGCTATAATGTAAATAATAATATTTAAGGAGGCTAAAATGGCGACTAAAAAGTCGAAATCGTCGAAGAAGTCCGCAAAGACCACAACGACAAAACCAAAAACCGCCGAAAAAGCGGTTAAAACCAACACGGTGGAGAAATCAGTAAAGACTGAGCCAAAAATGCCAGCTGAGAAGAAATCATTTCTTTCTGGATTCTTTGCCAAAAAATACGAAGAAAAAGAAAGCATTCTTACCGTATTCAAGAGCCATAAGTTTTATGGTGCTTTACTTGGAGAATTGCTAGGTACACTTATCATTGCACTTTTGCTCTTTTCCGTTTCTTTGATGGGAATTGCAAGTTTGGCAACCTATGCATTCGGAATTATTGCCGTTCTAATTGCGGTTTATGCATTTTCCGGTGCATGTCTTAACCCAATCGTCACGGTTGGCATGATGGCGTCTCGCAGAATGTCCGTGATTCGTGGCATTATGTATATAATTGCAGAGATTGTTGGTGCATGGCTTGGCTGGTTAATTTTTAACGGTTTCCATCTAGCTGGTGGCGAAACTGCCTATGATGTACCAGCTATGGCTGCCCTAGCCGAAGGTGGTTTCTGGGTAGTAGCAATGGTGGAATTAGTTGGCGCTATCGTAATCGCTTTCTTCTTCAACCGTGCTCTAAAATACAAAAGAAGCGTATTTACATTTGCAGCAACCGTTACTGGCGGTGTTATTCTTGCAATCATTATCGGATATGTTGTGTCAGCAGCATTCTTAGGATTAAATAACAACTTCATCTTTAATCCTGCTGTTGCAATGATGCTCCAGATTTTCCCACAAGCTGGCGAAAACTTCGGTGAAATCCTTGGCGGCATTTGCCAGGCATTATCACTATATGCAATCATCCCAATGATTGGCGGTGTAGTTGGATTCTATATTTCTGATTTTGCTTCAAAACTAGCAGATGAAGAGTAATATTAAAAAATAACCCCGCAAGGGGTTATTTTTTTATTGCTTAGGAAATAGCGGCGTAGATGGTGGCGTTATGTTCTCTGAGAATACTTCAAATATTTTTGCAGAGGTATCTGGTAAGAATGGACTAAGTTCATAATTTGCATTTAATAAATCACCGATTAAAGTCGTAAGACATTCTTCAAGCTTTTCTCTTTCGCCGTTTTTGGCAAGAGTCCATGGTTTTTCGTCGTCTATTCTTTTGTTAAGACTTTGAATGTTTTCCCAAACTAAGTCAAATGCTTTTGAAAACTCGAATTGTTCCATTAGTTTTTGATAATCGGAACTGAATCTAAAATCAATTTTTTGGCTAAGCGATATATTGTTTTTATTAGCCATAGTAGCTAGTCTTTGTACGAGATTTCCTAAATCATTTGCTAGTTCATTATTGTAGGCATTATTAAATTTTTCCCAGGTAAAATCCGAATCTGAGAAAGTGTCTATGTGCCTTAAGAAATAATAACGAAATGCGTCTAAACCATATTTATTTATAATATCTAATGGATCTAACACGTTGCCGATTGATTTTGACATTTTTTGGCCATTGGCTAAAATCATACCATGAGATACGATAGCTTTTGGTAGAGATAGGCCTAATCCAAGTAACATCGCTGGCCAAATAATAGCATGGAATCTGAGAATATCTTTGCCGACAAATTGCGCTGTAGCGGGCCACCAGTCGGAAATGTCTTGGTCTGGATAACCCAAAACAGTAATATAGTTTGATAAAGCATCGATCCAAACATACATTACTTGCGAGTCATCATCTGGAACTGGAACACCCCACGTAAGCTGTGACTTTGGCCGAGAAATTGAGACGTCTGGAGATTCATCGAGTAACCTTAGTATTTCTTTTTTGCGAAATTCTGGTAAGATTAACATCTCTTCAGACTCGATCGCCTGTTTAATCCTGTCTTTGAAGTCTGAGATTTTGAAATAGTAATTTTTTTCTTCTAATTTTTCGTAGGGTTTCTGGTGGTCTTTGCAGACGCCTTCGTTTTCTTCATACTCTTTTTGAGTGATAAATCTTTCGCATCCTGTGCAATACCAGCCTTCGTATTTTGCAGAATAAATATGATCTTTTAGCTTTAACCAAATCTCTTGGCAACGTTTTTCGTGATTTAAATCCGTCGTACGGATAAAATCAGTGTAAGATATTTTTAATTCTTCGATAAACTTTTTGAACTCATTTGCATTGCTGGAAACATAATCTTGGACTGGGATATTTAGTTCTTTGGCTTTCTGAAAAATTTTATTACCGTGCTCATCAGTCCCAACTTGAAATCTTATTTCATCGCCATTAAGACGCAAAAAACGCGCATAGACATCAGCTAAACAATAATCCATCGCATGCCCGATATGAGGCGTGCCGTTTACATACGGAATTGCCGTAGTAATATATTTTTTTGTCATGCAAATATTTTACAACACTTCGCAGCTATTTTCAACTGAGGTAACATCGGAGCTATTTGCGGTAGTATCGGTAACAAAATTGTTAATGTTGGTTTCGAAATTATTCTTTACGGTGTCGATAGTTAGAGTCACCGTGGCATCCTCAAAACCGGCAAGATCACTATATTCGTCAACCGTGAGAGTGCTGGTTTCTGTTTCGCTCGTGCCGTCGGTATGATTAATTTCTTTATCGGTGGAAACACTAGTTAGCTTGCCACCAGCGAAAGTATAATCATAGGTTGTTTTTGTAGATGCAATGCCGTTAGCATACGTCGAACCACCTTCGGCATAGATAATGCTATTAACACAGGTTAGACTGCTAGCAGTGGCAGTTTTATCTTCTTCTTCCTCCTCTTCTTCTGGTTCAATTACGGTTGGAGTATTCGGAGTAGAGCCACCGTCCGATCCGCCTGAGGTAGTTGGATTCATAAATTGCATAATTAATACAGCGGCAAGAGCAATCACTACCATTGCTGCAACTATGATTAAAGCGATAAGTGTGGTTTTGTTAGATTTTTTAGCAGGAGTACCAGGAGCAGCACCATCTGGCTGAACGGCAGGATCCGTAAACGACACACTTGGCGTTTGGCCACTTGGTGGAGTAGCAAATGGATTATCATCAGGCAAATCCGATTCCGGTGCGCTTGCTGGACCAGATACAGCGGAACCAATTGAACCAGGTACTGGTGCGGCCGCCTTCATTGGAGCTTTTAATTCTTCTTCAATTGGATCTGGAGTGGGAGCTGGCTCTGGCATCATGATAGGATCCGTGGCAGCTACACCCGTTGGCTGGAATACTGGATTAACTGGCGTTGATGCCGCAGGTGCAGTAATTGGTTCGGGCGGAGTAACCACTGGAGTTGTAGGGTTTTGAGTCGAAAAGGCGCTAAAATCAGTGGTCTGTGCTGGGGTTGGAGTAACGGGGGCCGGCGCACCAACTGGTGGTTCTGGGGCTGGTACTGGTGGAATAGGATTTGGAGCTGGAGTTGGTGTAGGAGTAGGCGTAGGAACGGGAGTCGGGGTTGGTGTAGGTGCAGGAGTAGGGGTTGGGTTTGGCGTAGGAGTAGGAGTAGGTGTTGGATTTGGTGTTGGTGTTGGATTTGATGTAATCATTGGATCCATTTTTTTGAATTCCTTTAGTTAAAAATAATAATTATAATGCTACTGCTTATCATTATATCATAGTTTTTTGTATGTAAATAGTTTTAGCGACCAGAAAAACCACCGCCGCCGCCACCGCCGCCGGAGAAACCGCCACCACCGCCGCCGGAAAAGCCGGATGACGATCCACCACCAGAGCTAGACATAACGGTAGAGTTTGTAGCGTAGGTTGCGGCACTTCGTAGACTTCTAATGACTTCAGAAGCCGCGTAGCCAGCCATTAGATAGTTTGGTTCCGTAATCTCTTCTAGCTCACAGTATTCCTTCATTTCTTTCATCCAACTTTCTTCCAGTCCAAATATCGCGGCATACGGCAACAGTTTTTCATACAATTTAACTATTCCTTTAGCTGATGTGTCCGCGCCTTCGACGCTTTGAAGTAGTTTAATTCTATCCGCTTCAGCCATCTCAATATAAAGTTTTAACCCATCCATATAACGTACCGCCTCTAAGCCTTTTTTGGTATGGCTGGAATACTTTTGAGATTGATCACTCAATGTCACACAGATTATAGTCGTTACGATAATTAGCATCAAAATTGTCGTATAAAAATGTTCATAAAACACGAACTCTCCGCCGTATGACGTATTTAGGCCTAGCCAACCTTCAAGGATACTTAGGATAAAAATTCCTAACATCACGACAGTCGGAACAATAACAATAGTCATAGCGATAACATTAGCTATTCCACTTTTACCGCTACTACCGAAATGGTAATTGTTTTCTACTAACCCATGTTGTTTTAGGTTATTCACGATTTTTGACTCCATGGCTTTTTCGGTGGCAACTAAGCTGCTGGTAGCCGTACGCCTTTTAAAAGTAACTTCATCGCCAATTGCCGGGCTAGTACCGCCATTTAGTATTTTTAATAGGTCCGCGTACTCACCCTTTACCTCTTTGTCTACTACGAGCGCCCATTTATATTTATCAACTTTCTTTAACTCTGCTTCATGTTTAACAAGCATCTCAAGCAACATAGCCACTTTGATGTCTTTTTTCTTACCAATATATAAATCAGCCATTTCAGTCAAACTATATTCCTTATGTGGTTGATACTCTGGTTTTACGAAATAGTCTTTGTAGTAATTGGCCTTTTCGCGCGATTTGAGATATTTTTTAAGCGACCTTCCGATTAATAATAAAGCAATGGCAAATGCGGCAATCGTTAAATAAACATAACTATAATTTTTTTCGATTTCGGGGACTTTAAAACTTCCTGCAAATAGTTCTACGTCAAAAGTGAGGTTTTCACCAATAGCCAGGTTTTTGGCGACAAATTCGACTCCGTCGTCAGTTTTAGTAATTGTGCAACGGTCTTGGCCACTTATGCCATACCTTCCAACATAACACCAACTATCGCCAGTAAATACCTCTTTATCATCGAAATGAAGCCGCGCCGTCACAGAATCGAATCGTTGCGAAGTGCCGTTACCATTAGTATCCCAATATAATTCTTGGAATTCTTTGCCATTATCGCTAAACTCTGTAATAACTTTTTCAAACTCATATTCGAAAGTATAAGTTTGTTTTCCTAGAACATATTCTTCGGTGCCAGTGCAAACATTATAATAATCGTTAACTTTTTCTATGCTATAAATTGGCTCTGGCTCGCCATTCCTAGTAAGTTTTAGATCGTTTCTAGTGAGGCTTGGTAATGTAATATTTTTGCCATTTTGATTGGTGAAAGGAATTTGACGACAAATGCCCTTGTTTTGATTATAGTCCGGAAAGATTGCCGTGACACTTTCTACTACTCTGAGGCGAGATATTCCAGTTTCATCTTTACTTAAATAATAATCACCAGTAAAATCACTAAAATAAAAATCGTTTACATTGGCCCAAACCGAGGATTGATTCAAAAAAACACCCAGAGCTAGACAAAACATAAGAAGTATGGTATAATAAGGAGATAGAGTTCTTCTCTTCATACCTATATTTTAACAGATTTTATGGCTTTCTCAATGGCATTAATAGACTTTTGAAGCATGATGCCTTCTTTTTCTGAAATCTTTAAGTCAAGACGACGAATGACGCCAGCACGACCAACTACCGACGGAAAGCCATAACTAACACCAGAAAAATCATCATAGGATGAAACTGGTAAAACTCGCATTTCGTCATTTAATATACAATTTAGGATTTGCACTACACAGGCCGCAATACCATAAAACGTTGCACCCTTTTTGTCGATAATGTCATAAGCCTCATTTTTGACATAATTAGAAATATCTTCGCGGATCTTTACTGGTAGCATTTCCGTGATTTTTTGACCGCCTACATCCGCGAGCGACCATAGCGTAAATTCGGTATCGCCATGCTCGCCAATTTGATGGGCGTGTACAGATTTTGGATTGACATTTAAATAGCTTGCTATGCGGTTTTTGAGCCTAGCGGAGTCTAAAACTGTACCTGAACCAATCACTTTTTCGGCGGGAAGCCCTGAATATTTCATTGTCAGAAAAGTCAAAACGTCTACCGGATTAGTAACCACTAAAAATATGCCGTCAAAACCGCTGGCCATGATTTGTTCGATCATGCCTTTTAGGATGTTAGCATTTTTCTTTAACAAATGCATCCTGGTTTCGCCTGGCTTTTGGGCGGCGCCGGCAGTTATAACTACAACATCACAATCTTTTGCGTCTTTATAGGTGCCGTTTTTTATCTTGATAAAACTCGGTGCTACGGCAAGCGCATCTCTTAAATCCATCGCTTCACCTTCGGCGTCTTTTGCGATAATGTCAGTGAGGACTATTTCGTTAACTGCGGTTCGTTGGTTAATAAGAGCGTATGCGATACTGGCTCCAACATTGCCTGTGCCCACAATCATGACTTTGTTGTTATCCATAAGCATTATTATAACATACTTTAGTATTCGGAGTCGAAAAGCGACTCAAAGTAAAGCTTCAATTCTTCACCGACATACTCATCGTTTTGACAAATTTGTTCGAGTTCTTTCATAAATTTAGGAGCTAGTCTTTCGAGACGCAAATGGCGATACTGCTCGTATTTAATCGCCTCATCCTCAGATAGAGTATCCGGATAATTACGACCCTTGTAATGAAGTAATAATTCCGGTAAGCGCTCATCAATAAATTCTGGGTGGTAGTCGGCTAGTTTAGCCGGTTCGGTATTTCTAACCTTTATCACTTTGGCGCGATCTGAATCATTAAGAAATCCATCATAGAGCGCAGCTTCCGGTTCGATAGCAGGCGGAAATTCCGGCCTATTTTCAATTTCTTGACGCATTTTTTCAGCAAATTCAGGATGATTTAATAGAATATTGAGATTTTTTTCGACAGTTTCCTTATTTAGCTTTATTCTACCCCAACCATCACCTTCTTCTAGAACACTAAGCGGTGCAACGGCAGGACATTTATTAAAGCATAATTCTTTGACCGCTGGGTAGTACGATTCTAATTCCTCTAAATTATAACGCAAATCAAATACTAAAATATTACCATTGCGACCGCTAGTGAGTGGAAAAACCACAGTAGTTTTATTAAACTCCGAAGAATAACGGCCTGAAGCATAAACAAATGGTTGCTTATCATCTAAATTAGCAAGCTTTTTAACTAGATTTTTGTCGCGCATCTTAAATAAGTAGTCGTAAAGTTTCGGTTGTTTTTCTTTGATTAGTTTTGCAACTGCAATGGTAGCATAAACGTCGGAAAGCGCATCGTGCGCGTGCTCGTGCGATACCCCATTGAGCTTAGTAATTAGCTCTAGACGGTTGGTAGCTTTGCCTTCTTTTGTTACTGGCCAATTGATGCCTTCCGGACGGAGGGCGCGCGTAAAACGCACCATATCTAAAATATCCCAGCGACTGCGGCCGTCTTTCCACTCCCATTCATACGGATCATAAAAATTGCGCCAAAGCATCGCACGCATAAATTCATCATCAAAACGTACTGAATTATAACCAAGGGCGACAGTATTAGGAGTAAAGATTTCTTCGGTAATATACTTACAAAATTCCGGTTCGCTGATACCATCTGCTAAGGTTTGTTGTGGCGTAATTTTCGTGACCATAATGGCGCCAGGGCTAGGCAAAACTTCGCTAGTCATTTTGACAAGGATATTAACTGGCTCTCCAATGGGATTTAAATCCAAATCGGTGCGCTGACCTGCAAATTGCATAATACGGTCTTCTCTGGGATTTAAACCGCTGGTTTCCAAATCGTAAAAAAACAAGGATTTGCTGTTCATGGTTTTATTATAGCATGAAAAACCCCAGGCGAAGGCCCGGGGCGGGTTGGTTAGTGACAAAGCCTACAGAGAAAGAATTTTTTCAATCCTTTCATCGGCAAACTTTCTTTTCGATGCGACCTCCAGGCTCTTCTTGTTGAGCCAAGAATATCTCGCTCTACAAACGAGATCATTGATTAGCGCCATGATAGCGCCATACCCGATCATTACTAACAATGCGACACACATTGTTAGAAAGAATGACCAGAACGGATTTGATTCCGTATTTCTGGAATCAAAATGGTTAAAAATTTGGCCGAATTCGGCTATAAAGAATAAAAAACCGAAAATTATTACGTCGATTGTGAACCAGAAATTCAATGCGTTTGCATTGAATTTCGTTTCCTTTATCCGATTCGAAATCGAGATAAAGGTATACTTCTTTACACCGAGGATTACTGCCATCGCGGCAGTAGCGACCGAGAATAAGATCGCTACGACTAAAATAATGTTAATGTTCATTTTTCCTCCCCTTATATATGCAAATTCTTTCAGATTAGTAAAAACCAACCTCTATTGGTATTATATCACAAATATCTTAAAAAGTCAATATCGGTAAAGCTTATTCTTCGGCGTCTAGAGATTCATCGTAATCCATGCCGTAGTAAGCATATTGCAGCTTGTTCATAGCGAGCGATAGCTCATCGGCTAAATCAGCCATTTCGCCTTCTCTTGCAATCGGCATAACGATAAATTTGATTGGTTTATTAGTGCCACCACAGATTTCGCCTTCACCATAAGCAAGTTCCGATGGAATCGTGATTTCGCGGACGCCACCAATTTTGGCACCTTTCATGCCGGTATACCAGCCTTCAATCAGCTGGTTCGATTTAAGGTCGATAAATGATTTGAGTTTGGTAGGATTAGCTGAGTCGTCAAATGAAGAATCAAAAATCGTTTCGTCGGCACACCAGCCAATGTAATAAGCAAGATATTCCGAATCATTCTCGGCGATAGTGCGGCCGTCACCCTTGGCAAGATCCTTAGCTTGGACGCCGCCTTCGTTAGCGGAAGATTCGTTATATGCTTTAACTTCGGACTTGTACTTTACGAGTTTGTCAAAGTATTTTTTAGATGCATCGGCTACTTTATTTGATACTTCATCGTAGGCCGCTTGATACTCGGCGATTTTTGCTTCGTCAACTTTACTGTCACTACTAGAGCTGCCACCATTGTTGAGGATAATAGCTACATAGCCGGCAATAATTGAACCAAGCATTAAAATAGCAATTAAAATAATAAAGAAGCGCTGCTTCGGGCTGGTTTTTAATTCTTTTTCGTCCATATCTGTAAACTCCACTTAATAATAGATACATTATAGCACAAAAAAGCCCCCTGAAGGGGGCTTTTTTTATTTTTCTTTCTTTTCTGGTCTTTTTAGAATTGAAACTTGTTTAAATGAGCCGCCGGCTTTTTTGATAGCTTCAATTGCGGTTTTGCTAGCAAATTGAGTTTCTAAATCGATTTTAGCGGTTAATTCACCACGAGTAATGATTTTTACTTTTACAAATGGTGAAGAAATTAAGCTTTTGTCTGCTAGAACATAGTTATCGATTTTGCCTTTGAGTTCATTTAGTCTATCAGTATAAACTACCTCAGCTTTCGGATGGAAAGATTTAAAGCCTTTGAGCTTTGGTACAGCTTGCATGATAGCGCGTTGACCGCCCATGAAACCAGCTGGCATTTTGCGGTGACCAGTACGAGCTTTTTGGCCTTTTGTACCGCGACCGGCAGTTTTACCTTGACCGGCGGAAATACCGCGACCTTTTCTGGATGGACGAGTATTCTTTTCTACTTTTAAATCATTGTATTTCATTACTTAGTCTCCTTTTTGGAAGCGCTCTTTTTAGCTGGAGCTGCTTTCTCGGATTTCTCACTTGCGGGAGCTTTAGTCCATTTTTCGCGTGGGACTTGTTGGCGAAGACCTTCAATTACGGCGTAGGCAATATTAACTTTGTTATTGCCACCAAGTGACTTAGAAATTAAGTTTTTGACGCCAGTGAGGCCAATAATAGAACGAACTGTACCACCAGCAATAATACCTGTACCAGGAGCAGCTGGTCTTAGCAAAACATCTGCACCGGTTTTCTTGGTGCGAGTTTCGTGACAGATTGTCTCGCCATTCATATTAAAGGTAATCATGGTCTTTTTTGCCTTAGCAGTGGCTTTAGCGACAGCCGTAGTGACGTCGTTGCCTTTTGCTACGCCGATACCAACTTTGTTTTTGTGGTTACCCACAGCAACTAAAGCTTTAAAGCGCATACGGCGACCACCAGCGACGGTACGCGATACGCGGTCTACTGCAATCGTGATATCGTCAAATTCTTTTGGACCAGCGTCTGCACGAACACGATCACGACGGCGGCGGCGATCCATCTTTTTGCCAGAAATATCACGTACTACTTTGCTAGCAGCAGTTTCGTCTGACATCTTAAGAGTGCCAGATTTATTGATAACTTTTGGGGCTTTTTTATCTGTTTCTGCCATATTAAAACTCCAATCCTTCTTTTCTCGCTGCATCTGCTAGCGCCGACATACGACCAGCATAGAGCTTAGAACCGCGATCAAATACAACTTTTTTGATTTTAGCGGTTTTAGCTTTTTTAGCGATTTCTGCGCCAATTAAAGCGGCTTTTTCGGTTTTGCTACCTGCCATTTTGCTACCAACTGTAGTAGCGTAGGCGAGGGTTTTTTGCTTTTCGTCATCAATTATTTGAGCAATAATGTGTTGATTCGAAAAAGAAACGGTTAGTCTTGGGCGCTCGGTAGTGCCAGTAATTTTAGCACGAGTGCGCTTTGCTCTAAATTCTTTTTTCATTACTTACTCCCCGCCTTTCCTGCTTTACGAAGAATAACTTCATCAGCATATTTAATACCTTTGCCCTTATATGGCTCTGGCTTTTTAAGCGAACGAATCTCAGCAGCTACTTGACCGACTTTTTGTTTGTCGATGCCAGAAACAGTGATTTCCATTTTGTTGGTGGTAAGTTGGACGCCTTCTGGAGCTTTGTATTTCACAGGATGTGAAAAACCAAGTGCCATTTCAATCTCTTGGCCACCACCAGAAAGTCTATAGCCTACACCATTAATCTCTAATTTTTTCTCGTAACCTTTGGTTACGCCGATAACGGCATTATTTAATAATGCGCGTTGAAGACCGTGCCAAGCACGGGATTTGGGTTCGTCATCCTCGCGGGTGACGGTAGCCGTGGTACCTTCAACCGTAACTTTGGTTTTTGGTTGGACCGGTACAATGAGCTGACCCTTCGGGCCTGCGACAGTAATCTCACTCTCGCCGACCGTGATTGTCACTCCCGCTGGAATCTCAACGGGTTGTTTTCCGATACGACTCATATCTCTTCCTTTTAATTAATATCTCGGTAATTATAACACAAGTCCCCTAAAAAGTAAACTCTTTTTAAGGGATTTATTTTGCGAGAAGTTTGTTTGGATTGATTGAAAGAATAGTTCTTAATTCGGCGGGTTTGTAATACTTTGATAGTTTTTTGATGGCTTTTTCTACGTAATATTTGCCTCTGGCATGGTGAATATCGCTGCCAAAAACAAAAATCATTTTATCTTTGGCAAATTTTTTTACAAGTTTTTTTGCTTCTTTGCCATATTTTCCAATTATACTTCCGTAGTTACATTGGAATAAAACACCAATTTCGCGTAAACTTTTGGCCGCTCCAAAATCTTTTTGAAGAATCGAGTATCTTTCTGGGTGAGCCAGGATTACAAAATATCCTTTTTCTATTAACTCCGAAAAATAATCTTCGTAATTTGGATAATCTGAGTCTAGCGGTAGCTCAATTAGCAAATATCTACTATCGGCCATTGTGGAAACTTTGCGTTTTTTAATTAATCCAGCAATATCCGGCTCAATAAATATTTCATTGCCTAGATACAAGTTTACTTTGATATTCTCTGCTAGTAATTCTTTTTTTAGCTGTGATAATAGTTTACTATTATTGGCGCGAGTGGAAGTATAGTTAGTCTCGCTGACAAAATGTGGAGTCGCAATTATATCAGTAACACCTTGCTCCACGAGTTCATTTATTAAATCAATACTATCCGATAGGGTTTTGGCACCATCATCAATGCCCGGTAAAATATGTGAGTGTGTATCTATAATTTTACTCTTTGTCGCCATAATGGTAGTAATTATTATAATACTTAGATGACTTGTGGTTTACCATATTAAATACGACACCGGCAACCCTTGCCCCTACTTTATCTAAGGAATCCTTGGCGAGAGCTAGATCTTTTTTACTAGTGTTACCATCTTTTACTATAATAATCGTTTCATCCATTAGGCTAGATAAAATTACTGAATCGGCTAATCCGCCAATTGGGGCACCATCAAATATAACAATATCATAATGTTCACTTAAAACCTGTACGAGGCGCTTGTTCTTTTGGGAGGCGAGAAGTTCGCTTGGATTTGGTGGATATGTACCACAAGTGACGATATCTAAGTTTTTAATTTTGGTAGGACGAATATATTCGCGCACATTGCGCAAACTGCCGGCAAGTAGGTTAGACAGACCGCTAGTATTCGATAAGCCAAACATCTTATGAGAGCGGCCTTTGCGTAAATCGCAATCTACTAATAGTACGTTTTTGTCGGCTTGCGCGAACGAAATAGCCAAGTTAGCTGCAACAAAGCTTTTGCCTTCACTCGCATTAACACTTGTCACGAGAATGGTTTTAAGGTCTTTGTCGATAGCCGTAAATTGCAAGTTCGTTCTTAAACTCTTAATGTTTTCACTAACAATTGCCTTTGGTGTCTTTTCGGCGATTAATTCGTTGCCTGGCTTTTTATTCTTTATTTCGCCCCTTGTAATACGGCCAGTAATTGGGAAACCGATGGCTTTTTCTACGTCGTCATTATATCTAATAGTGTCGTCTAAATAGAATTTTAGGAAAGCAAAACCAGCGACGAGAATAATCGCAATAGCAAACGACAATATTATATCGCGAGTCAGAGTATTATTGGCAGGCGACTCTGGAGTTTCTGCTACACTTAGCTGTGTAACGTTATCTACTTTGTAGATACTTTTGACTTCCTCAGTGAAGACCTTAGCTACTTCGTTGGCGGTGGCTGAAGCAACCCTTGGAATTGGGTCCTTAACAGAAATACTTAGAATAGAGGTATTATCAATTACCTTGACGGAAAGATTTTTACTAAGCTGCTTAGCGTTTAACTGAAGACCGAGATTTTCGACTACTCGGTTTAGTACTAATTCACTTTTGGCGATTTCGCTATAAGTTGTGACTAGTTTTTGGCTAGCATTAATATCATTTAGGGTAGCAGCGGAGCTATTTTCTAAATTTGTGCCATCGGCATTTGCAACAACAACGGTAGTTTGAGCTTGATATATTGGCTGCTTAATCACGGTATCATATATAATAGTTCCGCCAACAGCAACAATCGCCAAAATTATAAAAGCTAAAATATAATGTTTTAAATAGTTAAAAAAATCTTTGATATTTATTTCGTCCATAATAACTCCTGTTTTCGATTATAACATAAACATTTTAATTGTAAATGTATATTATTCATTCGAATCACTCTCTTTTTCTTCTGGGTCGACCGGCTCTTCGGCTAAATATTGATGAATTTTATTTACGGCGTTATTAATTGATTCTTGATTTGGAATCATTACGTAAAGTGGACGATTAGCGCCCATGCTATAAGTTGGTTGCATTGAGCCAGCACCATCAATCGCGATAGACTCAACTTGCCAACTAATTGGATTTGTTAGCTGTAAACGAATAAAAGAAGTAATGTCTTCGCGTTCAAAAGTCGTTTCGAATAAATCCGCTGCGGCGTCTAAAATACTTGGAGCTTTTAACAAATAATCTTTCGAGCTAGTTAGTCTTTCGATAATACTAGCTATAACCTGCTCTTGATTTTCGCCGCGATGACGATCACCGCGTTCATATGATTTTCTTTCACGAGCAAAACGCAAAGCGCAATCCCCATCTACATGCTGTTTGCCTACAATGTATTCACAGGTTTTTTGATTATTAGTATTAGCGGCTTTCAATTTCATAGCTTGATCGGAATAGATATCGATACCGTCTAGCTCATCTACGACTTTTACTACCGCCTCGAATCCTACTTTAATGGTGTGATCGATTTTGATACCTAGAAAATCCTCAATTGTGGTCTTGCTCATATTGATGCCATATATTCCAGCATGTGTGAGTTTATCTTTTAGGCCAACAGTGCCATTTAATTGGACATATGTATCACGCGGGATGGAGACAAGAAGGATCTTGCCAACTTTTGGATTGACCACGGCTATGATATTAACGTCCGAGCGCGCCGTAGTTTTAATACCGGTTCTTGAATCGCTACCCGAAATATAAACAATGAAAGGCTCGGTAGTAATTTCCTTGTCAGAAATCTCTATATTTTCACTTTCTAATTCAATTTCAAAAGTATAAATAATGCGCGTATCTTTTAATGCATCTTCTTCGTTTTCGTTAATCGCATCTAGACGATCAGATTCTAGAACGATACCATCAGTGATGCTGGTTTCTAGTGCGCTAATTAAAACATCTAAATCATCATAGAAGTCCGCTTCGAAACTAATAACGTTTTGCAGATATTGTTCGGCATTAGCGGATTTTGGATCGGTTTTTATAAAGCCAATACTCTTATTTTTGAGTGATTCGATTTTTCCTGTTTCGCTAGAATCTAAAACCATCACACTGTATTCTTTAGTTTCTGGTTTTTGTTCTGTGATTTTATTCAAGAACCCATTAATCGCATCTGTATAGCGCAGGGCAAAAATGCTAGCAGCAATACAGATGATCGAAATAATTGCGCAAATAATACGTGCTGAAGTTGAAGGCGATTTCTGAATAAAGAGTTTTGTTGCGCAAATAATCAATAATGATATGAGAATAATTGCAACGATTATAAGTATAGTGGAGTTTAGCACATTAGTATTTAATAATGAGATTATTAATAGTACCGACGAAATAGTTTGTGCTAAAACTAAGACAAAACCTAATGCTCGCCAAATTACATTTGATGATTTTTTTGAAGTAGGTTCTATCATATCGCTCCTTTATTAATCGCGTGAATATAAATCGCGCGTATAAACTCTATCTTTGACGTCTTCTAATTCTAAGCTGAGACGATTGGCTAGAATCACTGAGCTTTGCTTTTTGAAATCTTTGAGATTATTGACGACTTTTGCGCCAAAAAAGTCTGATTCATTAAGCGTTGGCTCGTAAATGATTACTTTTTTGCCTTTTGCCATAATGTGTTTAATAATATCCTGGACGGCGGAAGCACGGAAATTGTCTGAACCGGCTTTCATAGTAAGACGATAAAAACCAACTATTTCTGGGTTTTTGGCTAATACTTCTTCGGCAATGAATTTTTTGCGGGTGTCATTTGATTTAACGATCGCCTCAATGAGATTTTGTGGAACATCTTTATAATTTGCAAGCAATTGCTTTGTGTCTTTTGGCAAACAATAGCCGCCATAGCCAAACGATGGATTATTGTAGTGAGTACCAATACGAGGATCTAGCGAAACACCTTCTACGATACTTTTAGCGTTCAATCCTTTCTTTTCGGCGTAGGTGTCTAGCTCATTAAAATATGCCACGCGTAGAGCAAGATAGGTATTAGCGAATAATTTCACTGCTTCAGCTTCGGAGCTATTCATAAATAAAACTGGAACATCTTTGGCGAGTGATGCACTTTGTAATAATTCGGCGAATTTGTGAGCTTCTTCTGAGTATGAGCCCACAATAATGCGAGATGGATATAAATTATCATATAGGGCTTTGCCTTCACGCAAAAACTCTGGCGAAAAAAAGATGTTGTCGATTTTGTATTTTTTGCGAACTGAATCGACGTATCCGACTGGAATGGTAGATTTGATGACTATCGTAGTGTGTGGGTCGTTTATGGAAATGACTTTTTCTATCACATCTTCTACCGAACTAGTGTCAAAGAAATTTGTTTTTTCGTCGTAGTTAGTAGGCGTAGAAATAATAACGTAGTCGGCGTCTTTAAAGGCTTCTTGATAATCTAACGTAGCTTTTAAATTAAGTTGACGCTTACCTGCTTTGGCGTCGTCAAAGTATTTTTCGATATATTCGTCTTGGATGGGTGAAGTGAAGCTGTTCACCATTTTAACTTTTTCAGGGATTACGTCTAGTGCTGTTACTTCGTTGTTTTGGCTTAGTAAAGTTGCTAGAGATAATCCGACATAGCCTGTGCCGGCAACCGCTATTTTCATTTATAACTCCATTATTTATAGTTTAATTAAGTCTTCAATGTAATAATACTCTATATAGTTCTTTTAGTCAATTTAGCTTATGATAATGGCTTTTCTTTTTCGTCATCTTCTTTGTCTTTAGTAGCAAGATACAATAATCCAAGAATGGTTACCGCTGCAGATGCGCCAACTAGAATACCAGTGGCAGTATTATCTTCTGAGTGTATAGACTCATCGGAAGCATATGTTGATGTATTAACACCTAGAGGTTTAGAGTAATCAAGTTCTATTTCTTCAGTAGATGGCTCCTCTTCTATATTTGTTGGTACATTTGCTACAGGAGGATTTGTTACGATAGGCTGGACTTCTTCTGGAGTTTCTGGCTCAGCAGGGCAATATTCCTCTTTTAGACGCTCCGACCCTTCGCAGTATGTCAACCAAATATCAGTATTCAGCTGATTGGATACTAGATACCATTTGAATACATCGAGCGTAATGCCGTATTTAGTAGCGAGATATTTAGCCTCACGAACACGTAAATCATCAAACATCTTGCGCGGCAAACCGATGTCGGCAAAATCTTCAAAGGTATATAAATTATCAGGATCAGAAATTACCTCTTCCCTAATGGCTGGCCACTTTATGTTTTCGTCAAAACCATAAAGATTAGAAAGATATGTGGCGCCATCCGTAGTTATAATACCATTAGCTATAATATTATAGTATTGACTTGACACAACGTGATAGTAATTTACCTCTTCCTGGATATGTTCAATGCTCGTAACTGTAACGATTTCTAACTCATCGTTAGAGTTAACTTTATAAATCCTCGAACCTACACCAAAATCCGCCCCATCTATAGTAACAAATTCATTACGATCAACATCAAACACGCCATGCCAACCAGCAGTTTTAAGCTCAGTACCATCGCTAAATCTAGTAAGTTGATATTCGGTGGTGACGGCTTTCTTTTCAACCCAAGCTGGATATTCCGCACCAACACTACCAGTTTCATAATTCCAAACTTTTAGCAACGTATCATAATCAACTTGTTCAATAGGTATTGTAGTACCATCGGCTAATGCAATTAATGTGCCCTCAATCAAACACCAGTTATAAGGACAAGTCGCCGTAACAACGATGTTGCCAGTAACATTGTTAATTGTAATGCTGCCATTACGATATGTATAATCTGTCCCCGACGTAAGCGTAACGCCGTTCATTGTAATAGTGACTGAGCCTGGAGTACTATAGTTATTATTAGGCGAAATTGTACCAGTATATGTTCCACCCAACTGAACAGTGCTGCCGCTGTTATTCAGCGAACCATTAGAGATATTACCAGTAACAGTAAAGTTCCATCTAAGCTCTGTGTCAGCAGATCTGGAAGCGTGCCCCGAATCGGTAGTCGCGCTGTCTATTTCGCTTTGGGTTGCAGTATTTCCTTCGTCATCAAAACCGACTACCACTATACCATAGGTACCGTCGGTAAGTCCTGTAAGCGTATATGTCGTAGCATCACCGCTAATTCCAGTGACTGGAGAACCACAAGTATATGAACTTCCATTTCGCAGACACGGGTAGATTGCGTAACTAGCAACACCTACATTGTCTGTACCGATCCATGATACAGTCGCTTGGCCAATAGTATTGTTACGCACCACGGAAACCTCACTGATATATGGAGCTTCATTATCTACAAATGACGGATCCTTATCAACAGCAAGTTTTAAGGTTCCACTATTGGTCTCAATGCCATCATATGTGATTACTACAGCCGCGTTTACGAAGTCGCTACCATAAGTGACTCCACTAGCTTTTTTGATATAAAAAGTATATGTATTCGTGCTATTTGCGGCAATTGTTTGCGCATCTAAATAACCGCCGGTAGAGTTGGCCACCACGAAATCTGAGCCCAATAGGTCGATGGTGAAAGTCTTACTCGACGTAAAGGTATTTTGGACGCTGAGCTGGAACATAGCTAAATCATTGCTGCCAGTCAAATCTCCTTGATTGGAGCCATAAATACTACCTACTAACGCGCCACTTTTATCCTCAACAGGTTCAACTTCCATACCTCCCTCAACACCATGTGTACCAGATACATAATCCGCGGTTAAGATTACATTAAAGCTGACCGTACTGTTTGCCGGAATAGTATCGCCTACCGATATGCCATCTAACTCATAATAAACTTCACTAGTTGTAGTAGAAGAAAGTCTTAAGGTTAAGTTTGCAACCGGAGCAGTAAAGATATAGTCACTAGAAGTGGTGTTCGACATAGTAAAGCGATATGTCGCCTTAAAGGTATTATCATCTTGCGAGATACCACTTTTGAAGGTAAGATCAAAATCTACATCATTATTATCGCCCACTGAAGGATGCGGCGTACCATTTACGTTAGTACCAGACACATAGCTAACATTAGTAATCTTAACATCACCAGTTTCAAGATATTCATAGCCATCTTGAATTGTATAATTAATACCAAGCGAATTAATATTCACAATGACATCGGTTAAATCTGGAGTATGTGCCCTAGTTACACAGTTAATCCTAAGAACACCAGTACTAACATTGCCTCTTGGATTATCACAAGCTTGTCCGCCAATCGTAACAGATATGTCATTCGGGACAAAATCCGTCTTGAGCGATGTAGTGATTGTGACATTCTCGTAGCCAGATTTTGGGCCCGAAGACGGAGAAATAGTGGCCTCACCCCCAACTACATTTGTAGCCTCAATCAAAGCGTGATATGAAATATTGGTTTGATAAGTACCAGGGTGGCTTAAGACATCGCTGCCGATTCTCATACCATAATAAATATTAAAACTATCATTGCCAGATACGGCGCCTTGGACATTCCTGACAAGAGTATAGCCTGGGCTAATTTCTATTCCAGAATATGTGCTGCTAGCCGCCGGAGTGCCTGAAGTATAGGTAGAGCTGTAATTATTAGTCGGAAGGCCAGTCGTGGTATTTGGGATACCAAAACCCCAAGTGTTTGTACCGAGAGTATTTGCTGTTGCTGGAGTTGTGTTAATCTTTGAGATCGAAGGATCCCCCGATGTGCCACCAATTAATACAAGGTTACCAGCAGAAGATTCATCCGACGGCACATTAACGTATATCCTATATCCTGAAGGCGCGTTAGTACTTACCGTTAGAGTACGCATGGTGCTAGCATAACGTTCGGTCGTGCTTCCATCAAAAATCTCTATACCTTGATTCTGATTCTGCATAGTCATACTAACGTTATAGCTATTGGGGTCAATTGTGGCAAATGCAGTTCCTTTTACATTAATTATCGCCATCAAAAAGACGCTAGCCAAAATAATTTCGGCGTGTTTTGCTGTAATAGAAACAACCGACTCTACAGATGTCCTAAACACATACCTCACATACACACTCCGTTACATATATAATTATATGTCAATCATAAGCACAATACAAGGATTTTAATGACTTTTTTCACATCATTAATTGAAGTCTTAAACGTAGTATTCTTTATACCACTCGGCGAATTTTCTAAGCCCCTCACGTAAGGATGTGTGGGGTTTAAAACCGAAATCTTTTTCTAATGCCGATGTATCAGCATAAGTCACCGGCACATCACCTGGTTGCATAGGTACTAGTTCCTTATGAGCTTCAAAATCATAATCTTCTGGCAAGACCTTAGCGCGAATGAGTTCTTCTTGCAAAATCTGCACAAAATCTAATAAGTTTTCTGGATTTGAATTACCGATATTATAAACTTTGTATGGCGCAATCGGCAAACCATCATCGCCATTTTTCTTTTCTGGTGCCTTTGCCATCACTCGCATTACACCTTCTACAATATCATCAATATAAGTAAAGTCGCGTTTGCATTTACCAAAGTTAAAAATTTGAATCTTTTCGCCTTTGATTAACTTATTAGTAAAGCCAAAGTAGGCCATGTCGGGCCGCCCAGCCGGACCATAAACAGTAAAGAATCGTAATCCAGTAGATGGGATGTTGTATAGTTTGGAGTAGGCGTGCGCGAGTAGTTCATTAGATTTCTTGGTTGCGGCGTATAGACTCACGGGATTGTCAACTTTGTCTTCTACCGCAAATGGAACTTTTTTATTACCACCATAAACTGATGACGATGATGCATAAACTAGATGCTCCGGCTGATAATGTCGACAAGCTTCGAGAATATTATAAAAGCCAATAAGGTTTGACTCAATATAGGCATCTGGATGATCGATGGAATATCTTACGCCAGCTTGCGCCGCTAGGTTTACTACGATATCTGGATGGTATTCTTCAAAAAGTTTATTAACGGCTTCTTTATCTGCCAAATTTCCTTTTATGAAAGTAAAGTTTTGATACTGTTCCAAATCTTTTAGGCGATATTCTTTTAGTTTCACGTCATAATAATCGTTCACGCTATCGAAGCCAATTACCTTAGCATCAGGATTTTCCGCACAAACTCTCTTCGTGAGATTTGCGCCAATAAACCCAGCTGTACCGGTAATTAGTATTGTTTTTTTATCAAAATCAATCTTATTATCCATATTTTATATCTTACTCTCTACTCTTGACTTTTTCAACCCCATACGATATAATGTAAAGTACATTCGGGAATACCCGCACTACCCCTTTCGTAAGATTGGGGGATATTTTTGCGCAAAAAGAAGCTCCTGCGGTAGGAGCATACTGCCCCGTGCAAGAACTTCATTAAGTTAATAGTATCAGATTAGCGAATTGATGTCAATTATTTTTCCTCGCTTCGTCACTAGAATCATTTTTCCGATTTGCTTCTGTTCTCTCACTTTCTTGATTAAGAACCGCTGCAAGACATCATCTCGCATGTTTTTAATGCGGAAAGAATCAAAGATGATGTTTTTGGATTGTTTTAATCCACGTTTTATATTACGTTCCAATTTGTCCGGTTTATTTGTGATGGGCGATTTGATTTCAAAACAAACGCCATTTAATAAAACATCGGCAGTCTTTGCGTTTGATTCCTCAATAAAAACAACTTCAAAGCCAGCATCAGCCAGGATACTCGCAACCCTAAGCTCGTGTCTCCACGGTTTTCTATTTGCCGGAATTATTATTTTACCTTTCTTCATGACAGAAAGGCTAGCACAGCTAGGTCGGATTCACAACCCCATACCTTGCGGTTATGGTAATCTTAGGTCGATTTTGGCGGCATCATGCAGTATGATGGAATCGTATTCGGGAATACCCGCCCATCCCTAGTTATACTAGGGAGTATTTTTGCAGAAAAAAAGAAGCCCCCGCGGTAGGTACCTTCGGCGCCGTGCGAGTGCTCCAATACTTGGATTATATCGAGTAAGAGTAGAAATGTCAACGATTAACACCTCATGATTACAGTTTAATTATAATAGCGCAAAAAAAGAGGGCTTGGCCCCGCACAATTAAGCGCTAGGTCGCCCTCAATAATTATTGTATCCTCTTGTCGATTATTCCGTTTTTAGTCAAGTAACGCCTATTTTGTGAATAATCCAATTTTCGTTGCTTTAGCTTCAGAGGGGCAGCCATATAGCTATTATATAGGTAGATTAAAATATCGTCTAAACAGCCGCAAAATTCCATAATACACTCCGATTCTTTCTTCGTTTCGGTAGTAAGGTTATTTAGTTGGTTTTCGTTCATGCTAGTAAAATTAACATAGTTTATCCATCTGCCGGTGATATTATATAATGACTTGTTCGTGTCTATACTTACAGATTTTAGTCCTTGATAAATCATAGTATCTCCGCCAATATTTGCCCCACCCATCTCTAAAAATTTCATATAATTTCCGATAGAAGCACTTTTGTGGAAAGTATCGCTAACCATTTTCGTTACTATTTCATACCATTTATCAACTATTTTCTTCTTGTCGCCCGAATTAGCATTCGACTCAATAAAGAGTCTCCGCAGCTCTCCACTTCTATTGTCTATTTCCAAGTAGAAATCTGTCAGCTCATTGGATATTCTCAAAGTCATTTCAAACAACCTTTTATAGATATCCCTCTGGGCCTCCTCCTTACGCATTTTTCTTCCTTGGCAATTAACGACCAACCATCCTATTACAGAGACTATGCTGGCTATACATGTTGTTATTATTGCAATCGGCATATCCATTATTTTCCTTTTAGTGATATTATTACAAAAAATCCTATAATATCAAGCATAAGCTTTCACAAAATTTCTATTCAATATATTGTTACTTTAAAGCTTTATTTCTAACAAAAACAAATACATTCGAGACATTAATCTCTGCGCTTAATTAATTTGATGCCTCTTTTTAGAATCTTCTTAAGATCTTTGCCGTAGGCGGAGCAATAGAATATAATTATTTGGGACCATAATCATATAGGATAATAGCTCAGCCCCTCAATCAATTCATATTTTATATATGATAGTTGATATTATAATACACATATTAATATTTTATAGTTATCATTTATCAATAACATTAAAATGGAACATCATATTCTATAGATACATCTATTTGATTGAATTTACAGATAATGTTTGACATAATAATATCCTGAGCCCCTTTATCATACCGCTTAAACCATTCAATGAAATTAGATAAATCTTTGTTTTTAACTATTCTTTTCTGGTTATAAAATGAATATTTACTCTTGACTAAACAATTTACTAATGCACCATTATTTTGTACATAATCCTCAAATAGATTCTCCTGCAGTATTTTTTCCAAACCAGCAATGAATTGAGATCGGTTACCGTATTGAGGTGGTTCAGAAAAATGCGCAATGCAAGCGTAATAGCTGTCGACGAAACTCCTATAGGTTTTTTTATCAGCTTCGGACACATTTAAACGATCGAGTGCATTTTTAGATATAACTTCCTGAATTTCCGAAAAAGATTTAAAACGCTCGTCTGGGTTTTCTTTCATCATTTTTTCTATAATTTTTTTATACGAAAAAAATATAGATTCATCGTCCTCTAATCCGACCATGATTAACCTGTTGAATAATTCGCCTATATAAAACATATCAGTCTTTATGGTATATTTCTCTTCGTAGTATTCTTGCGGAAGAGTATATGGTCTATTAATGTTTCTCGCTAAACTGTCGTGACTCACCTCGCCAATCTCGGTGTTTTCATCTATCTTCTTTCCGATTCCGAAGTCTATAATTTTAACTGTGCCATCATTGGTAATTAAGATATTGCTCGCACGGATGTCTCTATGTATAATTTTGTTTGATTCGATACAGCAAAAAGCATCTATGATTTGTTCAAATATATTATCGAGCCCACGTTTTCCATTATCAATAATCTCTTCTTTAATATAGTCTGCTATATTTTTTCCATTTACATATTCCATTATTATGTAGCCCGTATGATACTTCTCGTAAGGATAATAATTGAAGATTCGTACAATATTCGGGTGGTTTAGCCTATAAAGTATTTTTATTTCATCAAGAAAATTTGAATAGTATTCCTCCTTATCTACTTCTTCTTTTGGCGCATATTTTTTCGCCACAAATAATTCGTCGATAAAAGGATCCTTTATAAGCACAGTATATCCGAAAGAACCCTCACCTAAAGAGTCGTCAATCATTTCATAATCTCGTTGCTTTAAAAAACTTATTATATTATGAGGCTCGTTTTTCATAAAATTACTCCACTATACATGAAAAATATTATACCACTACCGATAAATAATACATCTAAGATTTAGTCAACCTACCTAGTAGTTACGATTAACTTAAAAAATAATACTCACAAGTGCAATAATTAACTTATCTAACCAAGCGCGCTGTCACCGAATTTAATAGTTCTAGCTTTGCCGTCGTTGCCATATCTAACCGTAAATTTTATCCTCGAAATACATTCAGAGCTTCCCTCCTCAACATTCGTAAATTCACCGCCTATTCCCGCGACTTTAATCCCGGCCTTTGCGGACCCTTTAGTGTTTTTGCTGTTTCGATTCGAAACCAAAATCGCTAAGTCAAAATCTATACCACCGCTATCAAGATAAAAATGCTCAAAATATTAAATTATTGTTTACTGTAATTCCTGTTTTTTAAGTTTTCATTTTCTTTTCCCAATGTTTCTTATTATTTTATACATCTGCTTGAATTCATTTTTATAAAAAACTAAAACAAAACCTAGTGAAATGGTTGATGCTCCAGCAAAGAAAACTATCGTACAAAAAGCCCAGCTTAGATAATCATTTGCGACCGAAAAAAGATTTACACTGTAGCATAAGAGAATCGAAGTTGATGTAATAATAATTGAAATTACACCGTTTTTAATCGATGTTAAAATACTTCTATTAATTAAATTGCGTTTTACATAATATATATAATAAATTGTCCTATATAGCATCGCTATAAATGTAGCAAACGCAACACCATAAATTCCCCAAAAGTTGACAAAAATGATGGATAGAATAATATTTATTAATGCTTCCGCGTATGCTGATTTTTTCGTTTCACGAAAGTGTCCTGCCCCAATTATCAGCGAGTTATAAGGATTTCTTACACAATACATATATTCCGCTAAGATTAGGAATACGCCTAGTAGCGGACGATTATAATCTGCATCTGTAAAATTGCCAGTATATAACTGTAGAAACGAGTTAATTGATACGGCGGCAGTTGTAAAAAAGATTGTAGATATTAAAGTCACAAATACATTAACTAAGTTAAATTTATTTTTTAGATTTTCTTTTTCGTTGTTTGCCAATATATTACCAAAAGTTGCTTCTAGTCCAGACGAAAAAATCATCACAATTCTGCGCACTCCGGATACGACTAGATTATATACATAATAGATGGACACTTCTTTCATGTTGGTGAACAATGTTAATACGACAACATCGGTGTTTGTATGTAAGAAATATGCAATATGATGAGCAAGCCCGTCTCGCTTTCTAGACAAAACCCTTCTGTCATATTCGCAGTTTAGATTAATGTTATAAGATTTTTTTACGTATAAATTAATTAATAACGGTCGCAAAATAAAAACCATTGAGCTAGCAATCTCCACCATTATAATGTTGCTGTTTATTTTCGTAAGAATAATCACAAGTAGCGCATTTAGTACTAGCGTCAAAATTTGGATTGCCGATCCGATATATTGTTTCTGGTCAGCTTGTAGTAATAATTGATACGTAAGACCAAAAAAGTATTGAGCAAAAATACTAACCCCTATTATAATAACCATAGAGAATGTAAACCAATAGTCAAACGAATTGGAGCCCACAAATGGATAAACAGCTGCTACGACTATCATGTATCCGACTGAAATTATGGCTATTTTTTTAAAAAATACACTTGTTGCTTTAAGGATTTTACTTATACGTTCTGTATTTTTTCTCGCTAATGGACTATAGAGCGCAGCCCTGACCACTCCGCCCACACCCGCCTCCATTAATGAAATATATCCCAAAAATTGCGTAATAGAAGCAATGAGGCCATTAGTTTCCGAACCGTAGTTTGAGATAATTATTTTTGGAACTATAAAGCCACAGATTACAGTCACTAACTGTAGCAACAACGACGAAATAATATTATAAATTGCTTTTTTTGCTCGCATATATTCCTTTATATATATCTTTAATTCTACCAAGCAATATAATATATGGCGACAATATCCCGATTGGCTTATAATTTCTTTTTTTCATGCATCTATATATCAGTCTATTAGTTAATCCTTTTATCTTTTTTTCACTGATATTCTCTGTAAAATCTAATAATCCAGAATCATCGATGGTCATCTGAATCAAGTCTTTATCGAGACACCCATTTAGCGAAATGTACCGTTTAATTTGATTACACGAAAATAGCACTGTTTTTTCTTTCATATTTTCCGATGTGATGTCTTTGATCCTCAACTTATTTAAATAGCTAATTCTTTTTTTATTCAGAGCAATATTATCTTTTATATTTCGCTTAATAACTTCATAAGAAAGCTTGTGCGTAGAGCTATCTTCGTTTTGACGATAATGGTACAACGCGTCTTCAATCAATATTATTTTATTTGCTTTCCCAATAATATCCAAGTTTTCATAAGCATCTTCTCCGTAGAACATGCGTCTACTGTGTTTCCCATCATATAGAGGATATAATTCTGTTTTAAAAACTTGATTGCATAAATTATTATATTTTGAAGAGATAAGTAAATCTCTACGTAGATTTCTTATTTCCGTTGAGTTTAATATTCTTCCATGTGTGACGAAGTTGGGGCCGATATCACCGACTGGCTCATATCTAAACTTGAACTTAATTAACTCAATATCTTTATTTTCATTGATTATACATTCAATTCTTTTCAGCATGTTTTTTTCAACCCAATCATCCGAGTCAACAACTGCACAATATGCACCGGATGCATTTTTTATGCCCACTCTCCTTGCCATCGCCGGACCATTATGTGGTTGGTATATTACTTTTAAGAATTTGTATTTTTTTTCATATTTATCCAAAATCTTTTTTGTTCCGTCTATTGAGCCATCGTCTACGATTATTATTTCCATATTTTTCACCGTCTGGTTCACCAGGCTATCTATGCACTTTACTATATGTTTCTCTGAATTAAAGGTAGAGACTATTATGCTATATTTCATTCTTTGTCTTTCCTAATTTTATTTCTAAGCCCGCATGTAAATAATTCATTATGGGATTCGCATTCTATTGTATTCAAAATTGCCGTATAGTCAAATTTAACTCTCTTAAATAACCATGGCATAAATTTATGTATAATCTTTATAGATTTTCTACCGTTGACTTTTACGATATATTTGCTCAATTCTTTCGCAGCATATTTCTTATACCGCATTTCGACAAAATCGGCATTTTTGATTTCTTGAGAGCGATTCATGAATCCGTCGATTATTTTTTTAGATTCTTTTTCGTTGGCCATTCTTGAACCATAATCGGTCTGCACGATTGGAATATAATTGATTTTATTTTTCGCCACATCGACTTCGATTAGTAATGACGAGTTCCAATATTCGTTTCGTTGCAGGTTAAACACGAAATTGCCTTGCCCGTATACTATAGTACCGTTTTTATATTTTTCTTCACAACCTACGCAATGGCTATGTTGGCATATTACTAAATTTGCACCAGCTTTGATCATATCGCGACATCTTTTCTGCAATTTTGGTGACGGATACCTGTAATGTTCTTTTCCGCCATGATATATTATTATTACATAATCGTTTTTGCCACTTATAGATTTTATGTTATCTACCGTAACATTTTCTTCGTATGGATTTGCTCCACAAGTGGTATTGGTAGCAACTGAAAATTCGTGTTCGCAACAATTATATATTGCGACTTTTTTACCGTCACACAAGAATTCATATGTCTTTATTAAACTATTATAGTTTTTGCCTACGCCGACATATCTAATATTATTTCTTTTTAAAATCTCTAAAGTGTCCGTTAAACCCTGCTCACCATAGTCTAGTATATGGTTGTTTGATAACATTATACAAGTTGGGTTAAGGCTCTTAATTCCGCTAATTGCCTTCGTGCTGCATTTAATATTTGGGCCACATTTTCGAATCTTATCGCTAGAGTCTGTAATTGGGCATTCTAAATTAAAAAATCTATAATCGCTTTTGTTCCATTTTTGAATTAATTCTCTTCCTAATATCTTTTCAACGGCGCCTATGCTAAATAGTTCAGTATTATTACCATACGGAACTAAATCTCCTCCTATTATTACACTCATTCTATTTAGCCCCCTTCTCCACAATGGACAGATTAATCCAGTCTCCTATTTTTTTGTCCCAGCTTTGCGGATCGAATTCTTCGTACCCGCTGCCAGGAAAGAAAGTATACTCTCCAAAATACAATTTGCCATTTATTTCATACCAATCCATGCGTACGAAAGGAATACCGCTAGACAATTCTTCCGAAAACCTTATCATCTTATTGAGATTCTTTGGCTTCTTTATTATTTTATTAGAAGTAGGGTAATGCCTAGTAAAAGGTAGTTTGTTCCAATCTAAATCGAAGAACGTTACTTTAAGACCATCTCCGAATCTTTCCGTACATGTAAAAATCATTTTTGCCTTACCATTAAAACACATTATTTTATAATCAACCAATTCTCCCGCATCGCAATCTTCCATATATTGTTCGACTATTATCCGAGGTTTAACATTCTTATATGGCCATTCTCTATAATTGTAATAAAAATTTCTTTTGAGACTTTTATTTATCTTTTTCTTTACTTTCTTAATATCCATTTTCTTTTTATCTTTAATTACTGCCAATCCGCCACTATCGTGCGTGCATTTGATAACGAATTGGTCTGGCAATTTAGTAAAATCGATGTCGTTAAAATTATCATATATTCCTAGAGTTGGTATAATATATTCTTTTCCTATCAATTTTGCAACGTGTTTTTTTGCCTCATATTTATCTACTAAATTAGTATAATAATCCTTTCTATCATTCAACTTAAGCCACTGTAATTTCTCGTTGAATGTTTTTGGGTTATCAAGATTTAAACTATACCCCATTCTCACCTTAAACATCTTTTTTATCAACACTTCGTCAGATAAAAAAATCATTCTGCTCAATAACGCTTTTTTAATCATGGATATATTTTTCATCTTCGATCTCCTTTCTTGCTATTCTAGAGAAGATATCTATCAAACACAGAATAAACATATTAAATTCTAGCACATAACTTACGTTGCCATAATCCAGTAAAATAAACATGATCATTATCGACATAAACAGAAGGGACATTCGTTTAATTTGTAGATTACTTGAATTTTTTTTGATTATGTATAATCGATATAATAATATTAACCAATAAGAATAGTATATCACAAAACCAATTATACCTAATGTACATAATAGCTCAGTGAAATTATTATGACTATAAGCTATATGACTATAATTTATTTCTCTCATACGCGTCGTAAAATTATTACCACCATAACCAAATAAAGGATATCTTAAAAATAATTCTATTGCTTGTTTTTTATAAAAATCTCTTTCTACTAGGCTTTTATCGGTAGTACCTACCGTCTTTCCTATAACTTGTAAGCTCAAATTGTCAGAATCTTGACCAGTGACAGTTAAAAAGGTTCTCTCTATCCTATTCCCTATAGTACTATATAAAACCGAATTATTAAATACTAAGAATAATAGACCAGAAATAACTATTAATAACCCTAAAATTCTTCTTAGTCTTTGTCTACCGGCAGAATAAATAAAAGTTACTGCCAATATTCCAATTAGAAGAAGTATTAATCCTTTTTTTGATCCAGATAGTAACGTCAGTACTGAGAAAATTACAGTAAACAGTACAATAAGCACCTTGTTTATTTTTTTATCTTTATTTCGAAGCAAATACATAGCAATCATTGCACCTATAGCCATGCGCATGCCGAAAGTATTTTCATTCAGCCCGAGTACGGACCCGATTCTTTCTGTACCAATTTCAGATAATGGCGTCATCAGCAATACTAGTACCGCAGTAATCGCTATTGAATAGAAAATCATTCTAAGGGACATATTCAAATCTTCTTTATCTTTAATCAATTTAGGTAAGAATATAAAAATTCCAATTATATATATGATTGCCGATGCATACCTAAGGGTATCTGAGGTATCGTGTCCCCATAATATCGAGAGTAAATAATATCCCCAAAATACTAACCCCCATTTAAGAATACCCGTAATGGCGAGCTTACCGTCAATGATTAGTGAATAGATTACGATGAGGGTGAATGCAGGTAAAGCAATAGCCCAATTCAAGCGAAAGGCAGAAATTGACACCAAAAACAATAAAAGTAGTCCTTTTTTTACAATATCATCACTCTTGGTCTCTTCCTTTTTATTCATTATCATTATTGCCGATTATACTATATCTTTTCTGATATTTTTCCGACATAACTGTATCACTGAAATTGTTTTCAATTTCTTTGCGGGCGGCTTTTCCAACCTTAATTAAATTGCACTCATGGATTTGATTTATTTTCGCTAAATAATCTTCTTCGTCGCCTAACTTAAAAGTCAGGCCGCCATTCTCTAAATTTTTTGGTATTAATTCCTTGTGCTGCGGAATATCAGACAATAGCACTGGCAACCCTATCGCCATAGCTTCCAATACTCCATTTGGCAACCCTTCGGAACGGCTAGCAGATATATAAACATCGCTTGCGCTTAAATATTCATTTACATTATCTACGGCACCTGTAAAAATTAAATTTTGTCGATTATCATAATGTGCTCTTATTGAATCGAACTGTTCACCATTACCAAGCAATAATAGTTTATCCGATTCTCCGCGCGCCTTCAAAAAACCTTCTATCATAAATGGAATATTTTTACGGTCGATGAATTGTCCAGAATAAATCCATACAAAATCACCTTCATTAAGCCCAAGTTTTTTTCTGATTTTTATTTTCATTTCTTTGTCGACCGGCTTAAATTTACTAACATCAACACCGTTCTGAATACAATCAACTTCAATGTTTAGTTTTTCCTTATAAATTTTTTGTAAACTCTTTGAACATGCAACGACGTTTCTAGTATTATTAATTGCTGAAATCTGCATCTTCGCTAATATTTTACCTCTAATTTTACCGAATTTTGCCGGGTAATCCTCATATGCATAGTTTCGTAACGTAAATATATGATTCTGAAATCCTATAGTACTTATTAGATAATCTGGAAATACGCCAACAGAATGGACAATATCTGGTTTACATTCTGATAAAAATTTCTTCATTTTATCATTCTTTTTCAAAATAATTGCCTTTTTTCCAACCAAAACCGTATGATGTTCGGAAACAAATGGCAAATACTCATTGATACGAGAATCAATCCCTTCTTCATAAATGGTAACCAGTATTGGATTAAATTTATCGTGATCTAGATTTTTTATAATATTTAAAGTCTGCTCAGTAGGACCGCTTTTGCGTGGTGACGTCATCAAATATATTATTTTTATTTTGCCGCTAATCGCAGTATTGCATTTTGTTACATTTAAAATATTTTTAGGTAATTCTAAAGTATATACCTCCCGTTTGCCCTCGAAACACCCGTCAAAACATATCTTTTTTCCGTCTCTGCTCCAACGCGGGTGCAAATCACAACGCGTATCATTATCATATTTGAACGGCGCGTATACTTTTGCCACAACCGTACTTACAGTATCAGATAACACACGTATCGTACATATTCTTTTTCTATTTGGATACGTATCTGTTACTACTAATTTACCGTTTGGCGAGTAGCTCGGGTGACCATCAGAAGTTAGAAAATTCCATTTTCTGTCACAATCTTTCGCCTGATCTTTAAATAGATAGTATCCGTTTTCGCCATCGTGCTTACAGTAAGCCAATATTTCTCGATTATTCTTCCAATAACAATGCGACACCATATCTTCATCGGATAAATTATAAAGATTTTTACCGTTAATATCGCAGGTAAGTAAACGGCTAATTTTCTTGCCGCCTTTCAACCAACGGTGAATTACCATAAAACGTTTCCCGTTTGGACTAAGCATTAAATGATTAACCTTGTGATCGGCATTCTCCATATCTTTGCGATGCTCAAAATTATAAAGTGCTTCATATGATAGAATAGGTTCGCTTTTTCCTGTTTTTACATCTATTTTCCAAACGCAAGGACCGTCTGGAATTTTTTGACCGATTGTTCTATCTTTTATGTTTGAATAACCATAACCGGGACGTAATCTATGCAACCTTGAAAAATCCAACGATAAAGCAATTTTGCCATCATTGGATACAGTATATACTGGCATATCTAAATTTTTTTCTTCGCCAGTTTCGATATTTAATATTATTCCACAATATTTTCCATGCCTACAATCATTATAAAAAATCTCTTTATCAAAATTTGGCCCGAGCCAACCCGCCATGCAACCCTGCTGCACATTCCAAGTGTGTGTTTTTGCAATTACTTTTGCTGAATTATTATTTTCTGTATCAATTAAAACAATTTCCGCAATGCTCTTTGGCGCCACTTCACGCGATGCATTCTTAACACGTAAGCATAACATATATCTTCCGCTCGCGTCCCAAGGAGACTTGTCGTAATACCCGAATAAGTATTCGTATCCATCATCTGGTGTCACACGAATAATCTTACCTTCTGATTTTTTAGGTTTAGAAAGCACCACATTAGCAACTTGATATCCGCGTTTTGCAATTTTCTTAAATAGTGGAAATCCCATTAACGCATTGTGCACTGTAGATTCTACACTCATCTTTCCACCTTCTTCCGCATGAGCTTTTCAAACATTTTCTGGCGCAAGCCATTTGGCGCCATAGCCGAGCAGAAACGAACCGACACGGCTGCCATGTATATTGGTAACGATATAAATTTTCTTTCTCGCATAATATCATATAAATGTTTTTGAATCTTAAAATACCGCATACCGGCGCGACGTTTGAAAGTAGTATGATCTTCACGCATATACACTAATATATCTTGAATATTGTAGAGCTTATACCCATTTATCAACAAATTCGTCCACAAATACCAATCCTGGCAATTGCGCACTTCTGGATAATTACCTACGGCCAGAATATCACTCTTTTTTAACATCACGGATGGATGATTCATAGGACTACGCCATTTGGCAAATTTAATAATTTCGGCATTTGTTTCCGGAACTTTGCGCATCGTCTCGATATCGTCTGTTGTGACTTTAAACTCCCCAACAATGCAGCCTACCACACTAATATCTGGATTTTTCTCAAAGATCTCTAGTTGTTTTTCACAACGGTCTTTTCTGGAAATATCGTCAGAATCCATACGAGCAACATAGTCGTTCTTGCATTCCGGAAGACCGGTCCTCAAACAATAACCGAGGCCATGATTTTCTTCATGTCTAATCACGCGTAATCTTTTACCAAATTGCTTTTGCATTTCGGCAATAGTTTCGTCCAGGCGGCTGGTTAATGGGCCGTCACAAATCAAAACAAAATCATCTGTTGGTATGGTTTGATCATAAATACTCTGCATACTCTGCTTCAAAATACCGGGCTTTTCGTTCCTGTATACAGACATTAAAACTGAATAATTCTTTTTTGCCATCTATCAAAAATCCACACTATTCTACATATAATATATACTCTATTCCCTTAAAAGTCAATCATGTTTATGCTAACAAAAATCCCTCATAGTGAGGGATTTTTGTTTTTGCGTTTTATTCAGTTACGTTTTCTTCTTCTCGTCGGCCTGCCACGAACAAGCTCACACCAAGAATTATTATCGCAACGCCACCAAATACGTTTCCGACCCAACCTGCGGAAGTCAATCCTTCGCCTAGTGGTCCAGTTATCATGCCAGTATCAGGAGCCGGCGGAATCACATCACCGCCACAGCCACCTTCTGCACATGGATCTACTGGCTTATGATAGTTCAAGAATGTAGATGCGTATTCATCACCAAACACTGCAAGCTGCTCATAACCATCTGATTCCAAAACCTCCTCCACGGTATAAACAATCACTTCTGCGTTTTCGTCTGCATACGGTAATCCTTCCCACAAGCTGCCCCAGATATCGCCAGTCACATAATCCTCATCGCTTTCGTCAATGATATATGCATCCTTCATCGTTAGCTCAAGCGTATCAACAACTTCACCATTTGCGAGCAAGTTAATCGTTAAGCTTTCTGGGCGGCTACCATCTTTATTATGTTCATCTTCCCAAACCTTATCTACATAATATTCCACCTTCTCAACGTCATATGTGTTTGTAATTTCAAACACCACCTCATCATCCTTCGCGACTTCCTTTTCTACCTCATTGTCACCAGAAACAGTTAGTTCAAAGTATTCTACCTCAGCATTGCTTTCCGTCACAGTGTAATTGCCGGTCGGAATTCTATCATCTACATCGCAAGTAATAGTGTCGTCCGAAATCGTGCAATCCTCACTGGCTTTCAAAGTCAACTTACCCTCTTCACCAAAGTCTTCCGGACCCTCAATCGTAAACTCCAAGTCAGTCAATACTTCTGCCGACAAACCTTCCACTGTCTTTTTAATTGTAAGTGACTTTGCTAAGCTACGCTCATTCACTACGGTCAAAGTCAATTCCTCTGCATCCCATTCAAATGCCTCGTCGCCTTCTTCACTAAATTCACAAGTCTTGATATAGGTATTTACCAATGAATCGGAATCAGCATTAGATAATTCGCTAGTACAGCTAATCGTTACCGTTGCCGAACCCTCAGCTAAGTCATAACCTGTTATAGTTTCAGACTCACTAATCTCATACTCAAAGCTATCTTCCTTTTCTTTATCCGACACTGGCACCGTCACAGTTATCATGCCATCGGCATCAGTTTGTTCTTCATTCTCACCAATCGTAAACGTCACACCTTCCATTGGTTCGCCATCTTCGTCAACCTTCTTGATATAAAACTCACTGGCTCCCTCATAAATGATTTCGTCTTCAGACTCCATCCAAGTGTTAGTTACTTCATATTTTTCGTTATCAACACTCTTGGTCCAGCTACCAGCAACCGTACCTTCGTCCGTCAATATCACAATTACACTTTCATTTTCGCCAAACGCTGTCTCGCCAAGTTTTGATTCTTGTACGGAATACTCAATTGTCTCACCATCTTCATTCATATATAAATCGGTAAACGTATGAGTCCACGCACCATCTTGGCCAGCCATGATCTCGGTACTATCAATTGTCTCACCATTAGCTAATAACTCTACTGTAATTGAGCCAGGACGCATCAGTTCATTACCTTCGCCAGCCCAAATCTTTTGGACAGTCAATTCGCCAGTTTCATTGTATAGCTCTGGCTCGTGGAAGTTAGTGATAACACCATTTTCTATAGTCACAGTATAATCATCATCACCATCAAACTCAGTGCATTCGATATTCTCACCACTGCCGCTACAAGTAGAAGCCTCTACGATAGTGTATTCAATCGCCTCACCCTCAGCATTTTTCTCTGGGAGCCCAGCAAATGAATAGTCATCTTTGTCTTCTAGCGCCAATGCTTCATATGCTACAAACTTTCCTTCGTCATTCTTTACCGCCACAAAGTAGCTTTCATAATTCTCGCGCAAACCATCCCTATCTTCATCATCATCCCAAACCTTAGCTGCCGTCACATCAGTAGTCTTATAAATATTCACAAAGGTATCATCGTGCTCCGAAACCACCAAGTTCAAAGTACCTTCCTCTTCATCAAACTCTACCTCTACCGTGAAGGTAATTCCGTTTGCCGTTTCTTCGGCCGGCTCTACACTTGGTACAGCATATTCTTCTGTTACCGTATATACATAAGTTTCGCCCACGTTCTCTTCAGTAAAGCTAATTGTACCAAAGTCAACTGTTTTGTGGTCTTTATCGGCAGTAACTATAGTCTCCGCTGGCATTGGCGCGCCTTCGCTACCACTAATCACAAAGTTAAACTCATCTGAACTTCTCCAATCACGACCTTGCAAATCCTTAGTAAACTCTAGTTCACCATCGACACCATAAGTCTTAGTGTCTTTATACAAATTGTAGATTGTTTGTGAAGTCTTGGAATAGCTTATTGAGTCGACTCTCAGGACGCCGTTTTCATCATCTTCTGTCACTACGACCGTGACTACGATATCTTCATCGCCTTCATTTCTCAAGACACCTTGACGGAAGATGCTCTCACCAGTCTCATCTTGAGTTTTTTCCGTTACGGTGTATGTATATGTGCCAGCCTCAGTAAACTCTACATCAAATTCTGCCGTAGAACCAGATAGATTCACCGTAGTACTATCAATTACCTGATTATTACCAATCAACTGGAATTCGAAATTATCACTATCAATCCAGAATTGTTGATAGCCATCCACAAAAGCCTTATGAGCTACAATCTTTGCATTAACCGGTGCTACCGCATATTCGTTTTCAAACTTCTCAACAACTTCTTCACGCGCCTTAATAGTGCCAGTCTTAACCGTTTCATCGCCACCGTTAAATCCCGCCTTTGCTGCTTCTGTAATTTCATAAGTCCATCCAGCTGGAATATTCTTAATCTCACATGATTCACCATGCTTCACGGCCGCACAAGTCTAGGTATCCGTACGCACTGGTTCGGTGCTACCATCTTTATAGAAATTAATCGTAAAACTAAATGCTTTATTCTGCGCCTTCGTCAAATCGCCGCTCGTCGCAGTTACTTCCTTTGAAATAATCAAATCGCCAGACTCGAGATAGTTAGTAACAGTTGCTTGCGCACTAGCGTTACCAAATACTTCTTGTACGCCATCCTTATCTTCTGTGCCGTCATACATTACGACCGTATAATCAACTTTATTTCTAGTATAACCATCCGGTAAGACCTCGGTTACCTCGTAAGTAGTACCGGTAGGCACATCTTGTACCCTAATCTTTTGGTTAACCGTTATTTTTTCATTAATCACGCCACCAGTATAGGTTTTCTTATCCGATCTTTCTTTCACTGTACCGTCAGGGTTGTAAGTATAAATACGATAAGTACCAGTCTCTTCGCTTAATGTAATAGTGATTTCGTACTCATCTTCAATTGTTTTGTCTTCTTCACCATTATTAACCACAGTTTTCCCGACTAGGATACCGCCATTCAAAGTATTTTCTAACGAGAGTTTCGTTAACGCTCCATCTTCGATCGTTGCCGTCTTCCCATCTTCGCTGAACACTACATCATGAATATTACCGCCCTCGCCAATAATCATCGGATGATATTTGCGCTTCGTAATGTGATAGTGGTTCGAGCCATCCTCGTTTAGAGAAAGCTGCTCATTGTCAAATTCGTAATCATGTCCAGCTTCAAGCACTACATATTCATCGTCACCTACCTTAACGACAGGGCCTAGTCCTCTTAAGCCTTCGGTTTCAGGCGTACCATCAAGTTTTTTCATCACACCCGGAGCTACAGTATATTCACTCTTGCCACTCTCGTCTTCGCCAACCCATTCATTGCCACTTTCAGCAGCTTTAGTGAAGGTATAATGTCTTTCAGGATCAGAATTTTCTCCTCTATCTACGAATAAGTCTACTGCGACATCGCTAATATCATCTCGTTGGTGAGCGTCCATTGAATCTAACCAAACTTTTACTATGTCTAATGTGGTTTCTGGTAAATTGGTCGGGTCGCGCTCTTCCTTGAAGTCAATCGGAATTGAGATTTCTGAGTACTCCGGCTCGTCACTTCCTTCAATCTTAGTAGCAGTTCTAAATCTAAAGGTTGCTGTACTATTTGTAATCAATCTAAAGCTACCGTCGTCATTCACGCCTAAACCGAATTTAGTTAAATCCGATTCATCGCAAGTTCCATTATTTCTAAGAGATGCGATACAGTCCATCGCCTCTTGGCTTGGCCAAACCGTAAAGGTTACCGAAGCAGTTTCACCGTTAGAAAGTGTCTTATGCTCGCCTGGATTCCAATGTACGCTTCCACCTTCGAAAGTTGCTTTACCATAATCATCTCCCCATGATTCTGGCACACTGTAGCGGAAGTTACCTGCAGTGCCATCAATTTCAGTAGAAGTTGCTGGAGTAATGCCATCTGCAATTTGGAGATCGGCTACCGAAAGGCCCATATTAATCTTATCTACAATCTCAGCAAATGCTTCTTCCAATTTGTCTTGGTTGGTAGCATTATAATATGTCCCACCTAGACCTTGCATGTTTGTGGCATCACCAAACGCACCTACGGTATAAAACTCTACATTATCCATACCAATTATCTCATCAGCCACATCTTTTGCGGCATTGAAGTTACGATATGGATTCGGGTCATTCTGGCCATCACCCCAAACCGAACAACCGCCCCCGCTTGATCTATGGTCCCTCCGACAACCATCGCTATCGTAATAGCCAGCACCATACTGACTATCGCGATAAGTCGGGTTACCATCAGAAACAAAGATAATATATGTTTTATCATTATCTTCAAAATCAACGTTTTTTGCTGCAGTTAACGCTGCTTCCCAGTTAGTACCACCATCGTCATCAGTCGCGTTTACCCAACTTCTAAAAGTGTTCAAACTAGTTGTTGGATCGGTATGAGTCGTATTTGTTTTTATAAAAGTCGAGAAGTCAACAAAAGCCATTTCTACCATATCAGGGACAGTAGAATCGTTTTGCGAAAGAAGTTCATTAGCTAATACATTTACAGCCGATTTCGCCACCCCCAAACGAGTACCAGTTGTCGAGGAGCGAGTATAACGCGTGCCAGTATACAGATTCGTTTGATTTATACAGTCATTGTTAGTTGGATAAACCTGCGTAGATGAGTTATCGCTATCCATCCTAGAACAGTTACCCCAGCTATTTCTTCTATACAGCTGCAGGTAGTCACCATTCACTTTCCTAAAGCGACCACTCGTACTCTCGGTATAGGTATAAATCGTTTCGTTGTCACCCATACTACCAGACGAGTCAAACACAACTACCACGTTTGCTTTTGTGGCATCAGTCTTCTGACTAGAAACACCTTCAATTTCAAGCGTGATATCATAAGTACCATCATTATTGGTTTTTACTTTTTTTAGACTCTTTGGGATGTTTTCCTCTTCTGGCACGATCCCAGTTGGTTCGTCGTCCGCAGCATGAGTGTTGACGAATGAAATTGGCATGGAACCAAAAATCATTACCACCGCCGCGAAAAGATTGAAAATTTTTCGCTTTAAGCTCATATTATTTACTCCTTCGCTAATATTGCCGCCATTATATCACGCCTGTCAAACAGGGGCAACGATAAGCGCTTTCAGAGAACAAAAAATAACCCCGAAGGGTTATTTTTTGTTTAATTTAGGTAATTACCAAACCTTCACTAAGATTTCACCACCAAGGCGATTCTTCTTGGCTTCACGACCAGTCATGAGACCTTTGGATGTAGAAACTACGATCATACCACGACCAGATTTGATCGTTGGTAAATCGTCGGCGGCCGAGTAAACACGGCGGCCTGGCTTCGATACCTTAGCAATTTCGTTGATTTTAGCAATAGTACCTGGCTCGTTGATTACGACATGAAGCATTCCACGTGGGGTGCCTTCAATAATATCGTAACTTGCAATATAGCCATTCTTTGTTAAAACCTCTAGTAGCCCAGCTTTTAATTTGGAAGTCGGGACGAGGATTTCATTTTTGCCAACCATTACTGCATTACGAATGCGTGTGATGAGGTCAGCGACTTGGTCTGTAGATTGTAATGACATATTCTCTCCTTTCTCCTACCAGCTACTCTTTGTTACGCCAGGAATTTCACCTTTCGAGGCTTTTTCCCGGAAATTAATACGTGATAAACCAAAGCGACGCATATAACCACGTGGACGACCATCTAGCATATCGCGGTTTTTGAGCCTTGTTGGGCTAGCGTTTCTAGGTAACTTTTGTAGACCTTCGAGGTCGCCAGCGGCTTTTAAGGCTTCGCGTTTTGCTTTATATTTTTCGTACATTTTGCGTCTTTTTTCGTCACGGAGGACGGCAGATTTCTTAGCCATATTATTTTACCTCCCTTTCGAATGGCATGCCAAAGAGTTCTAACAATTTAAGGCTTCCTTCCTTTGAACCATTTTTAATAATAAATGTGATTTCTAGACCGTGAAGAGCTGCTGCATCTTCGAAAGTGATTTCTGGGAAAACAGTTTGTTCTTTGAGACCTAGGTTGTAATTGCCTTGAGCGTCAAACGCTACGCGTGATACACCGTGGAAATCACGTACATGTGGCAAAGCAATATTAATTAAGCGGTCGACAAATTCATACATTTTATCGTTGCGTAATGTTACCAAATATCCAACTGGTGCACCCATACCTTTACGTATTTTGAAGGTTGCAATAGATTTCTTTGCGAGCCTAGAAGTAGGTGCTTGGCCAGTAATTTTTGCTAGAGTCAAAGTGACCGTTTCGGTAAACTTCTTGTCTTCGCGCTTTTTACCTACACCAGATGATACTACTACTTTCTTTAATTCTGGGACTTGGTTGATATTTTTTAGGCCAAGTTCCTTCATTAGTTTCGCCTTTAGCTCGTTGTTGTAGAGAGCTTTGAGGCGTGGTTGTGCTTTAGCTGCTGCTGCAGGTTTTTTGGCCTTTGCAGTAGTAGCTTTAGCAGCCGTTTTCTTTTCCGCCATTACTTAGCTCCTTTCTTAGCTTTTTTCTTGTCATCTTTTTTAGATTTGTCTACTTTTTTCACAGATGACTTCACGAATTTGCTAGCTTCAACTAGCTTTAAGTTTGAAAAATCAATTCCTAGGTGGACAGTCTTTTTGCCACCGGCTGGGTTAAACTGAGTCTTTTTCATGTGTCTTTCAACTAAGCCGATACCTTCAAGACAAGCTTTTTTCGCAGCGCGATCGATTTTTACGATCTTTGCTTCTTTGCCTTTGTTTTTACCTGAAATAATTTTAACTTTATCGTTAACCTTTAAACTTTGTGCCATTTTAGAGTACCTCCGGTGCTAGGCTGATGATTTTCATGAAGCCTTTGTCGCGTAATTCTCTCGGAATAGGGCCGAAAACACGGGTACCCTTCGGCGTCTTGTCGTCGTTTACGAGTACGGCAGCATTTTCGTCGAAACGAATAGTAGAGCCATCTGGACGACGAATTGGTGCAACTGTACGCACGATTACGGCGCGTACTACAGCTTTTTTCTTGACACCGCCATTTGGAGTTGCGTCTTTGACTGAGCAAGTCACAATATCGCCAACACGAGCGTAGCGAGCACGGGTACCGCCAAGAACGCGAATAACACCTAGCTCTTTTGCGCCGGAGTTGTCAGCAACTTTTAATCTTGTTTCTTGTTGAATCATTATGCTTCCTCCCCTTCTTCAGACTCTTTCGCCTTAGCGATTTTATCTGCGCCGATTTTTTCTGGCATTTCGACCTGGTTGACATCTTCTTTTAGCTCAACAGTGCCACGGGATTTTTCGATTATTTTTACCAAGCTATAAGCTTTGGTTTTGGAAATTGGACGAACCATAGAGATTTCTACTAAGTCGCCAACTTTTGCTTCGTTCTTTTCATCGTGAGCGGTATACTTACGAGTTTTTGTATACTGCTTGCGATAAAGTGGGTGAGTTTCACGATTAGCGATGGAGACGGTAATGGTCTTATCACGCTTGTCGGAAGTTACTATCCCAATGAGTGAGTGTGCCATTTTAGAACTCCTCTTTCTTAATTATTTTACATTTCACCGGTAGCTTATGCGAAGCAAGTCTTAGAGCTTCACGAGCTTGTTCTTCTGTAACATCGGCAATTTCAAACATTACCGTACCGGCTTTGACTTTTGCTACATAAAACTGTGGTTCGCCTTTACCGGAACCCATTTTTACATCAAGTGGTTTCTTTGAAACTGGTGTGTGTGGGAAAATACGAATCCAAATTTTACCACCACGCTTGATGTAACGAGTGATCGCCTGACGAGCGGCCTCGATTTGACGGCTAGTGATGCGCTCGTTGTCGAGTGACATCAAGCCAAAATCGCCAAATGCGACAGTATTACAACGAGAAGCGACGCCTTCGTTTTTGCCTTTTCGCACTTTGCGATGTGGAACTTTTTTCGGAATTAAAATAGCCATATTATTTCTCCCCCTTATATATCCAAACTTTTACTCCAACGATGCCGGCAATTGTAGGTGCGTGATGACAATGAAAGTCGATATCGGCGCGAAGCGTATGTAGAGGCACGGAGCCTTCAATGAATTTTTCGCGACGAGACATTTCAGCGCCATTTAGACGGCCTGCGACTTCGATACGAACACCTTTTGCGCCAGCGTTCATTGTAGATTGCAAAGCCATCTTAACTGCACGGCGGAAATTCATACGTTTGCCAAGTTGAAAACCGATATTTTCGGCAACTAGTTTGGCGTTTAATTCTGGTTTTTTAACTTCTTCAACATTGATGCGAATTGGGCCGTCAACGATTTTTTCTAGCTCTTTTTTGAGTTCGTTGATGCCTGCACCCTGCTTACCAATTACGGCGCCAGCTTTGGCGGTTAAGATCGTAATGGTAGTTAGGTTAGCGGAACGCTCGATGTTGATCCTTGCAATAGTAGGACGAGCTTTAAAGCGTTCTTCGATCAAATGACGGATCTTATCGTCTTCGACTAGCCAATGACGAAAGTCTGATTTTCTCGTAAACCATTTCGAGGACCAGTCTTTGCTGACTTGGAGACGGTAAGAGATGGGATTAACCTTTTGACCCATATTACTTTTTCTCCTCTTTCTTCTTAGCTTTTTCTTCGCCTGCGACCTCAACAAAAATGTTGGACGAAATGATTTCATATGGTAATGCACGACCACGAGAAGCTGGTTTGTAGCGACGCATTCTGGTACCACTGGTAACAAAGATGCGAGCTATGCGGACAGTTTTTGGATCGATAGAAATTTTTGAATTATTAAGTAAATTCGCATTTGCTGATTCGACCGCTTTCAAAACTGCACGGGCAGCTTTTCTTGGGGTGTGCTCTAAAATTACTACGGCATCTGCAACATAGCGATCTCGCACCAAGCTTGCAACAACGTTGGTTTTGCGAGGCTGTGAGTCGACGCCTTTAATATATGCATGTGCAAAATGTGTATCAGCCATAATTTAACCCTTTCCTTTCACGGCTGCTGCTTCAGCGGCTTTTTTACCACCGTGACGGCGGAATTTACGAGTAGGGGCAAATTCGCCTAATTTGTGACCAACCATATTTTCAGAAATATAAACTGGTACGTGGACCTTGCCATTATGAACGGCGATGGTTCGGCCGACCATTTCTGGAGAAATAGTGGATTGGCGCGCCCAAGTCTTAATGACGGTGCGATCTTCCGTCCCGAGGGCAGCGATTTTCTTCGCGAGCTTGTAGTCTACAAAAGGACCTTTTTTAAGACTTCGAGACATTATTTCCTCTTTCCTTCGTGGCGACTGCGCACGATCATTTTATTAGTTTTCTTGTTGTGACGAGTACGATAGCCCAAGGTAAGTTGACCCCATGGTGTGCGTGGAGCTTTACCAGAACCGTGACGACCACCGTCACCACCACCGTGTGGGTGGTCCGTAGCGTTCATTACAACGCCACGTACGGTTGGGCGAATACCCTTACGGCGTCTTCGACCCGCTGCGCCGATTTTCACATTCTGATGTTGTTCATTTGAAACTGTACCAATCGATGCTTTGCAGAGGCTTAATACTTTACGTACTTCACCTGAAGGCATCTTTAATGTGGCATAGCCGTTTTCTTTGGCCATGAGCTGAGCAGAACTGCCTGCGGCACGCACCATTTGTGCGCCTTTACCAGGCTGGAGCTCAATTGCATAGACAAATGTACCAACTGGAATGTTTTCTAGTGGCATACGGTTGCTATTTTCTACTTCTACTTCGTTGCCGGATTTAAATGTGGTGCCTTTAGTCATTTTAGTATCGGCGAGTACATAATAATATGTACCGTTTTCATCTTTAACTCTAGCAATACGAGCGCTACGATTTGGATCGTACTCGATTTCTTCAACCGTAAAAGTAAGATTTTCCGGTAGTTTGTAGGTCATGATACGATAATGGCGTTTGACGCCGCCGCCACGATGGCGTACCGTAATACGACCTTGATTATTTTTACCCGCCTGTTGTTTTTTGGCTTTGGTCAAAGACTTAAGAGGTTTTTTGGTAGTGATTTGATCATAATCCTCGGTGGTCTTTTGACGTTGCGCCGGCGTAATTGGGCGGTAAGCTTTAATTGCCATTACTTGTCCTCCTTCTTAGCAGACTTTGCTGGCTTTTCAACCTTTTTAGGCTCTTCTGGCTGATCATCAAATACTTTGATAGAATCACCTTTTTTGAGCTTAACATAGGCAAATTTCTTATCTTGACGGAAAGTTGTGCCAGGATATGCATGTTTGCCTTTGCTAAATTTAGTCTTTTTACCGTTACGAATCAATGTGCGAACATCGGTAACAGTTACGTTAAATTCTTTTTCGACCATCTTGGCGATTTCTTGTTTACCCATAGATTTTTTGACTGGAAAAACATAAATGCGGTTGGTTTGCTCAAGATAGCTTTTTTCGGTAGCACGAGGCTCCAAGAGATGAAGATTAATATTGGTTTTGTCGTTAGTTGCCATGTTACTTCTCCTCTCCAAGTAGCCATTTTTCGGTAGCCTTCAAGGCTGCTTCGCTAAATACGATTGCGTCAGCGTTCATAATATCGAAAACGTTTAGATAAGTTGCACGAACTAATTTGACATTTGGTAAGTTGTTGGTTGAGCGAAGAATCTCTGGAGTTTTTTCGCTGACAACTGCAAGAACATTTTTACCGTCGAGCTTGAGATCTTTTAAGATCTTAACTGCGTCTTTAGTTTTGCCAGTAAGTTTGATGTCTTTATCTAAAGTAACAATCGCTTTGTCGGCGTTTTTCATAGAAAGTGCCTGACGAATAGCTAACCTCTTAGAACTTCTTGAAACTTTCTTGGTGAAGTTTTCGTTGCCGGTGCGTCCAAATGCTACGCCACCGTGACGCCAAATTGGGTTACGAGTGGAACCAAAACGTGCGCGACCAGTACCTTTTTGACGCCATGGCTTTTTGCCACCACCACGAACTTCGCCGCGTTTTAAGGTTTTAGCGTGGGAAGAACGAGAGTTTGCAAGATAGGCATCATAAGCTAACTTAACTAACTCGTGATTTTCTACGTTTAATCCGAAAATATCTTTGTTTAAGGCCATATTACTCCTTTCCCTCTACGCTGACGATACCTTTGCTTGGGCCAGGCACTGCGCCTTTTAAGCCAAGTAGGTTTTTCTCTACGTCAATGTAAGCTACTACGAGATTTTTAACGGTGACTTGATCGTGGCCCATACGTCCTGGCATCTTTTTGCCTTTGAAAACTTTTTGTGGATACATCGAACCAATCGAACCAACACGGCGAATGTTACCTTTGAAACCGTGAGTGTTACGTGATTCGTTGAAGTTCCAGCGTTTAACGGTGCCAGCAAAACCTTTACCTTTGCTGGTGCCAGTAACTGCGACCTTGTCGCCAAGCTTAAAACTGTCGACCGTGATTTTATCACCAAGTTTTAGCCCCTCTGGGATTTCGTCAACACGAAATTCTTTGAGGATTTTAGGATTGATATTTTCGCCAGCCTTTTTGACGTGACCAGCGACCGACTTGCTCAGATTCTGACTCTCACCATAACCCACTTGCACAGCGTTATAACCGTCGGTTTCAACGGTTTTAATCTGAGTCACTGTGGCTGGGCCAGCTTGAAGGATAGTTACTGGAGTAACTGTGCCATCTTCACCGATGATTTGAGTCATACCAATTTTGGTGCCGAGAATGACTTGCATCCTATTCCTTTCGTTTAATATTTTATACTCCACGCCCCTGTAAGGCGCATTGTGATTTTACTTCTGTACATCAAGTAAAATACACTATTAAAACTAGACTTTTAGGTTGGTTTCCGAATTAAAAATTACGGACCTCACCTTATGTCTAGATGTAACGGTGTAATTATACCACAGATTTTTTCTCTTGCCAACCCCTATTTTTCTAGAAAAGCATCAATAAAACCATCGATTTTGCCATCTAAAACAGTATCCGGATCGGATTCTTCATAATTTGTGCGTGTATCTTTAACCAACTTGTAGGGTTGAAGGACGTAGTTTCTAATCTGCTGGCCCCAACCGGCTGATTCACCGGCACGAAGTTTATCAATAGATTCAGCGTGCTGCTCAAGCTGCATTTGTGCCAACTTACCACGTAAAATTTCCATGGCTTTTTCTTTGTTTTGAAGCTGGGAACGTTCGTTTTGAATGGCAACTACTGTGTTGGTGGGAATATGTGTGATACGCACGGCAGAATTAGTAGTGTTAACGGACTGACCGCCGTGGCCACCGGCGTGATATACATCAATACGGAGGTCTTTTTCATCGATTTGCACATCGGTATCAGCCTCTATGACTGGGAGAATTTCAACAAGCGCAAACGAAGTCTGACGCAAATTATTGGCATTAAATGGCGAAAGTCTAACTAAGCGATGGACGCCATGTTCAGATTTGAGCATACCGTAGGCATGAGGACCAGATATTTCGTAAACGGCGGTTTTAATTCCGGCTTCTTCACCTTCTGTGCGATCTAGGCTGGTAGTTTTATAATTGTGGCGTTCAAAAAATCTTAAATACATACGCTCTAGCATACCCGCCCAATCCATAGCCTCTGTACCGCCAGCACCAGAAGTGATTCTAATAATTGCATCCTTATCGTCGTATGGCCCCTGAAAACGTAGAGATTTTTTTAGCTCTTGAAGTTGGTTTTCCATAGCTTCAAGCTGGCCCTCTATCTCCTCCTTTAAAGTATCATCCGATAATTCAATTAGCTCTTTCAAATCATGAATTTGGGTTTTTAATAATTCCCAATCTCCAGTTTCATCTTGAAGTTTCGCTAGGGCTTGATTTTTTGCCGTAGCGTCTTCGACATTTTTCCAAATATCTGGGTCGGCGACTTGTTTTTCTAGATCGGCGAGTTTTGCGAGTTTGTCAGAAATATTTAATTTTTCATAAACTTTGGTAAATTCAGATTCTAGGTTTAAAAGCCGTTTTTCTAATTCCTGCATAAGGAGATTATAACATTTTTGATGGCTTTAAAAAATCCCCCAGATAATAATTGGGGGATTAAACGGAGGATTGGCCTTAAAGAGCACCAATATACCCAAGGTACTCTATAGCCTCTTCAAAATAATCATCAAAGGCTTCAAGCATGGTGCCTGGACGGAGAATAAAGAAATCATCCCGGCTGTGCTTGAGCACTTTGCGATCGTCGCGGAAAATAATAGCCATGACACTTCTCAACATCCGCGGAGCTTCTTTGAGCCAATCGGGCTCTTGATCGACCAGTTTTCTGATAAATTCATAATCGATCCTCTCAGCGATATATTCCATATCAAACTCTTCGTCTGTCTGATCTTCCCATTCGGTCTTTAAATCATCCATGACGGATTCCGGAGCGTTAATTATCCACTCCAAATACTGATTTTTGATTCTGGGGCGAAGTTCGCCTTTCTTTTCGAGAGTACAGAATCGTTTTGGACCGATAACCTGAACGATGTCCAGGGCCTCTTGAGAGACGCTAGTTTCTGCTAAACTGGTTAAGATCTTATTTCGACCATGGTAATTTGCTTTTTCCATATTCGAGTTCTCCTTTGAAAGTACTAGGCTTTGAGCCTGCTTATTCGTTATAACATGTAAAGCAGAATTCGTCAACAGAAAATGGCCCCGGAGGGCCACCTTCTATTGTGTGAGGTACCAGGAAAGATTACTGGAGTTAAACTCCAGCGTAGCCCTTTCCCGGCCAACAAGTACGTCGAAGATGTGTAACGCAACTCCGCCCGCAAATTTGATTTGCGTTCGTAATAGTTCCGTTACTTCGGTTTCGCTTTCGCCCTGCCGCCTAAAAGTGAGTGGCTGGCATGGTGTCATTTCGTAACCGAAGAGCGCCATTACTTCGACACGCTCTTTGTTGTTTTTGTTAAAGTTTTTCATAAAGACTCCTTTAAATTAGATTTATTAGAGTCATTTATGCGAGCCCGATTTATTGGCTCCTAGTTACAGGCATAAATGACGATACCTGCAACCTTAAACTTTTCTCATTGCCAGGGACCTAGGTATGGCATGAGCAATTTAATTATAACATATTTATGGTATAATATTTCGCATGAATATCTGGGATAAACTACCGAAACCGTTTTTGATTTTAGCGCCGATGGAAGGCGTGACGGATATCGCTTTTCGGCAAATTATCGCTAAGGCCGGAAGGCCGGATTTATTTTTTACGGAATTTACCAATGTTTCTTCTTTTGCTTCTGAAAAAGGTCGCGCAAATGCCCTGGAACGTCTTAAAATAGCGCCTAGCGATTCTCCGATTATCGCTCAGATTTGGGGTAAAAATCCGGCACATTTTTCGGAACTTGCGGGCGCGCTAGAATCGCTTGGTTTTTCTGGGGTAGATCTTAATTTTGGCTGCCCTGATAAACATGTAAATAAGGCTGGCGGTGGCGCTGCGATGATTAAGACACCGGAGCTCGCCATAGAATGTTTTCAAAATGCCGTGAAATCAACTAATTTACCTGTATCGGTAAAAACTCGTCTGGGCTGGGCAAAGCCTGATGAATATAAGGAATGGCTACCCGTTCTACTTTCTCAGCATCCCGCAGCATTAACTGTGCATCTTCGCACTAAAAAAGAAATGAGCAAAGTGCCAGCACACTATGAGTTAATCCCAGAAATAATTAAACTACGCGACGAAATAAGCCCAACAACAAAACTAGTGATAAATGGCGATATTAAAGATCGCGCTCACGCCCTAGAATTATATCAAAAATACCCAGAAGTGGATGGTTTTATGATTGGACGCGGGGTTTTCCAGAACCCATATTGTTTTTCTGACCATCAACCAACCCGCAAAGAACTGATTGATCTTTTGAAGATGCATTTAGATTTATATGAAAAATATGCGGGCGAGCATTACGAGCCTTTAAAACATTTTTTTAAAATATATATTAATAATTTTCCAGGGGCAAAAGAAATCAGGGCAAAATTTATGGAAACCCATTCGGTTGCCGAAGCGCGCAAAATCTTGAAAACCCTTGGGTAGGGTGAAATTTGATTTTTATGCAGCATATGATAGAATTAAAAGATATGATTCTTTGAAATTATGGTACTTTTAAAGGAGGTGTCGTTTTGGCTACAGAATATTGCAATGCTGCCAAAAATTGGCAGAGTATTTGCCCGGATATCGCCGATAACGAGCTTGCAAGGCTCCTGTCATTGTGTGACGTCGGTATCGAAGAGATTATCTCAAATGTCAGATATTGGCATCTGTTTGACTTAAATGGAATTCTTAGAGAGGAAGAAATCATCAAGACGATCATTGATAACCATAATCTTTATGATTATCTTGATTTAAAGATAGATGATATCTTCGAAGACAAAAAGACGGTGTCGGAGTTTGCGGACGAATTTGTGCCCGATATGGCCGGCATGGTCAAAAAAATTATAAAAAATGGTTTCCTGCGATTCGACTTAATGCCGACCAATATAATCTTATCTCGTATAAGATTAGAGATGTGGGGCGACGATAATGCGCTCTTTACATTTGTTTGTGGCATGGACGAGATTTGTATTAATGAGTTTTATGAAAAGCTCAATCCAATCCCGCCTAAAACCATAAATAAGTTGGTAGATTTGATGGAGATGATTTTATCTCCTAGTCAACTTGAGGTAGCGCTTTTCTGCCTTAACACGAGCGATGTTGGCTATATTTATAGCCAGGCCGAAGAAGAGCTGTTAAGGTGCGCCCGCAAAAATCTTATCAGAAACGGAATTGGTTTTGAGTTTAATGACGAAACCTATAGTTTCGAGATGATCTAGTTTTCTGTTTTTTCTGCTTCGCTAGTCTTTAGCCCAGTAGATTGCCTCCTTTCACCCCTCAGACGTCTGTCTGGGGGGCTTTTTATGTTATAATTTAGTTATGAAGATTGCATTATTAGGGTACGGTAAAGAGGGGCAAGCCGTAGAAAAATATTTTAAAGACAAAGCCGAAATTGATATTTTTGAGAATTTTGACCCAGTAGAGATTCGTAACAAGGATTATTCGTTCTATGATATGATTTTCCGCAGCCCCTCCGTACCGCCTTTAGGTTTAGAAAATGAGACAAGTGTCACAAAATTCTTTTTTGAACACTGTCCTTGCCCGATTATTGGTGTAACTGCTACTAAGGGCAAAGGTACAACTTGCTCATTTATTAAATCATTGCTTGATGCGAGTAATAAAGACGCATATTTAGTTGGAAACATCGGCAATCCAGCGATTGATGTTTTGGATGCTTTAAAACCAGACTCAGTGGTAGTCTATGAAATGTCTAGTTTCCAATTGTGGGATTTAAAAAAATCTCCCCATATTGCCGTGGTAGGAACGATCGAGCCAGATCACCTGAACGTACATAAAGATTTTGATGACTACGTAGGCGCAAAAACTAATATTTGCCGATATCAGAACGAACGAGACTACTTAATCTATTATCGCAACAATCCTGAGTCGGTAAAAATCGCCGAAAACAGCATTGCGCCAAAAATCGCTTATCCATTTGAATTGCCTGAGGATGTCATCAGTGCAATTAATATTCCTGGAGCGCATAATCTCGAAAACGCCATGGCAGCCATTGCTGCGGTAGCATGTTATAAGAATATATCACTAGATGAATATTTAAAAACTTATAGTGACGAGATTAAGCTTGGTTTAGCTAATTTTAAGGGTTTGCCTCACCGGCTAGAGTTTTTGCGAGAAATTAACGGTGTAAGATATTATGATGACAATTTTTCTACTAATCCTTCTTCCACAAAAGTTGCAATAGAATCATTTCCAAATGATGTGGTGACATTAATTTTAGGTGGTCGCGATAAAACTGATTACGAGGATTTGCCCGAAATACATGGTTTCTTGAAAACTGCGAGCAATATTAGCCGAATTATCTTAATTGGCGAGTCTGGGCACGAACTAGCAAGGCGCTATAAAGACGATACGCGTTATGTTTTGGCTGATTCACTAGAAGAAGCAGTAAAGATGGCCGGAGAGACAAATGGCGGCACAGTAGTTTTAATGTCGCCAGCGGCAGCTTCATTTGATATGTTTAAGAATGTCTACGATAGAGGTGACCAATTTAAAAATTTAGTCGCGTCTCTAAGCTAGAAATAAAGGCTTTGTCTGAGGAAGAAACTGCTGCAAACCCTTTAATACCGGAACCGGCAAATTCACGCGCTAACTCAATCATTTTGTACTTATCAACGCTTTTTATTAAGTTTGGTGAATTGTCGTATTTATCTATAGATTCGTTTGTAAAATACCCTTCTGCGTAATAATCAGCGATTTGCCCTACGGTCTGTGCGCCCATCTGAAAACGACCGAGCGCATAAGATTTAGCGGCTAAAAAGTCCAAATCCAAGATTTCACCATTCAATGTCTTCATTAATTCGACTTGAATAAGATCAAAAAGAGCTTCGGCGTTTTCAATATTAACTTCGCCATCAAAATCCCAATATGAGCTGTTTGCATTGCTCGCAATAGAGCTTCCCATGCCGTAAACAAGACCTCGTTTTCTGGCGGCACCAAAGATTTTGGAGTTGGTAGTACCGTTTAAAATATGGTTCAGACAATTCATAGCGAATACTTCGTTCGGTGCGAGATGGCGCGGTGTAACCAAAGAAAAACCAAAGGTGATATTGGAAGCGTCCTTACGGCGAATCGAAACCGCTTCTGAACTATGTAGATCGGTCCGCGGAATAGCAAATTTCTCGCCTTCTTTTAAATTCCAACTATTAAGTAGCTTGATGATTTTATGCTTGCGCCCCTTTATACGACCAGCAATGATGAATAGCATATTTTTAGCAGTATGAGTGCGGCGGTAGTGCTCACGAATGTCTTTTAGCTCAATATTCGAAATAGTCTTAATTCTCTCTGGTAAATCTAAGATATCCTCGCCAACTGCCTGTTGAACACGGGGCCACAATAAGCGATAGTAGTCATTCATGTAGCCAGTTAACTCAGAACGAACATTGGCCTTCTCGGACTTTAACTCTTCCTCATTAAAGCGCGGTTCACAAATAGAAACGCGCTGCAATTCCATAATGCGCTCCCATTCAAAGTCTGCACATTCGGTTTCGTAACAAACTGAGATATCGGATGTCCAAGCATTGTGATAGGCGCCGTTTTTGGTAAACTCTGCTTCAAAAGCTTGTTCGTCTTTGAATTTGGCGTTAGCGCCAAATGCTAGATGTTCGACTAGATGTGGTATTTCGTAAACATCTTTCTTCTTAGCGTATAACATGCCCGCCCGAAACTGAATCCGCGTAGACATTACGCTTGCTCCCGGTATATTTATCAGTAAGCCTTTAGCGCCATTTTTAAGTGTAATTTCTTCTACTGAATGTTTCATGATATTGACAAATTACCTCACTCGTGGTATAATATATAGACAGGCTATTTACGGCCTTTTTTCTTAGTCTTTTTTCGCTTTTTAGAGGTAGTTTTACGTGTTTTCTTGGTAGCCCTCGATGCACTGGTCGGTTTTTTGAACTCTTCATCGAGGTTTTTCTCGCCTTTTGATATCTCGTTGACACCACGTTCGGTTTGGGATTCGGCCATTTTGGTAAGCTCCGACTCGTATTCTTCGCCGTCGGTGACATTGTCGGCAGCCGCTTCAGAAGGCGTGATACTGAGAAGAATTCTCAAAACTTCTTCGCGAAGGTTGCGTTGCAAGCCGTCGAAGAGTTTTTGTGATTCCGAACGATATTCCACTAATGGATCACGCTGACCGACAGAACGCCAATGGATACCCTCACGGAGGTGCTGCATATTCTCAAGATGTTGCATCCAGAGCATATCGAGAACCTTCAAGTATACTTCGCGCTCTACTTTACGCATAGTTTCAGACCCAAATTCAGCTTCTTTTTTCTTGTAAGCCTCTTCGATAGCTTCGAGAGCTAATTTGTAGCGATCTTTTTCTTTACGTTTGATACCGATTTCATGAATAATATCTTCGTCAAAATCAAATACGGATTTAAATTCTTCTTCAAAATTCTTATTAACGCGAGAAGAAAATTCAGTAAGAGCTTTTGCTTCGTCACGCATTAAGCGTTGAATCTCTGGGTAGATTTCTTCACCCTCCAAAATACGACGACGAATCATGTAGACAACCTTGCGGTGGCGATTGATAACGTTATCATATTGAACAACGTTTTTGCGGGAATCAAAGTTGAATCCTTCGATACGTTTCTGGGCGGCTTCGAGAGTTTTTGAGATTGATTTGGTTTGAATAGGCGTATCTTCGTCTACACCAAGGCGAGTCATGAGCATTTTTACTCTGTCCCCCTGGAAAATTCGCATTAAGTCATCTTCGCAACTGACAAAGAATTGTGTCGTGCCGGGATCGCCCTGACGACCACCGCGACCGCGGAGCTGATTATCTACGCGACGAGAGTCATGACGTTCGGAACCAATCACAACAAGACCGCCGAGCTCGCGTACTCCTGGGCCAAGCTTAATATCGGTACCACGACCAGCCATATTGGTGGCAAGCGTAATGGCACCTTTTTCGCCAGCTTTAGCAATAATAGCAGCCTCGCGCTCGTTGTTTTTGGCGTTTAGGATTTCATAGGGCAAGCCAAATTGATCAAGATATCTAGCAATCTCTTCGTTATTCGCGATAGAACCAGAGCCCACTAGAACTGGTTGGCCCCTTTCGTGGTATTTCTTGATTTCGGTAGCAATAGCCTTTAACTTACCGGCTTTAGTTTTATATATTAAATCATCTTTATCGACACGAGCGATTGGCTTGTTGGGTGGAATTTGCACTACATCTAGAGCATAGATTTGCTGGAATTCCTCCGCCTCAGTAAAGGCAGTACCGGTCATACCAGATAATTTTTTATATAAACGGAAGAAATTCTGGAATGATATCGTGGCGAGCGTCATAGATTCTTGCTTTACTACTACACCCTCTTTTGCTTCTATCGCCTGGTGGAGGCCTTCATTGTAACGACGACCTTGCATCAAACGGCCAGTGTGCTCATCCACGATGATTACTTCACCGGAATTTGTAACAACGTAATCCTTATCTCTCTTAAAGATTATTTCGGCACGAATTGCCTGATTTAAATGATAAACAAGACGAGTGTTCTTTGTAGAAAATAGATTGTCTACGCCAAGGATGTTTTGTACTTTTTCGATACCTTCATCTGTAAGTGTAACGCTACGGTGTTTTTCGTCAAAAATATAATCTTCTGGCGTGAGGCGAGCCGCAACTTTAGCAAATTGATAATATGATTCTGGATTGTCGGCAGCTGGTGCCGAAATAATTAAAGGAGTACGAGCTTCATCGATTAAAATTGAATCTACCTCATCTACGATAGCAAAGTTTAATTCACGTTGACGCAAATATTGCACTTCGCTAGCCATGTTGTCACGAAGATAATCAAAGCCAAATTCGTTGTTGGTGCCATAAGTAATATCCGCAGCATAGGCTTCTTTCCTAGTGCACGGTTTAAGATGGCGGAAACGCTCGTCGGCGTGGTCTTTATTCTCGTATTCGGCATCATAAATAAATGAAGCTTCATTAATGATAACGCTGACAGATAAACCGAGAAAATCATAAATTGGACCGTTCCAGCCGGCATCACGTTGGGCTAGATAATCGTTCACCGTAACAACATGTACGCCGCGACCAGTAAGACCATTTAGATAAGCTGGGAGCATAGCAACTAGGGTTTTGCCTTCGCCGGTTTTCATTTCGGCTACGGCGCCTTCGTGTAATACCATACCACCGATAAGCTGAACATCATACGGACGAAGACCTAGAATACGTTTTGACACTTCTCTAGCAACCGCAAAAACATCCGGAAGCATTTCATTTAAAATTTTAGTGTCATCAATTGGCGGGCGTTTTTTGCCGGTTTTGTTAATGCCCTGTTCGGCACGAGCTACTTTTAAGGCTTTATCAATTTTGGCACGAAAAGCGGCAGTTTGTTCTTTGAGCTCTTCATCGCTCATTTTTTCATATTTTGGCTCTAATTTGTTAATTTCTTGAGCTCTTTTCCAAAGTCTTTTTAAGGTTTTCTTTTGTGCGTCACCAAAAACCCCTTGTAGGAATTTAGTTAAAGCGGTCTTATCGGCCAACTTGTCGGTCGGTTTTTTCTCTTTTTTCGCCATATTACTCCAATCTATTCTCTATTCTAGCATATTATTTCTTGCGAATAAAGAGTTTTCGCCAATTCTTCTTCTGGCGGTGTGGTTGAACTTCTAATTTGTAACGGCGAATTTGGCCAGTAAGTTTAGCTTCTACTAAATCTATGCCAGCAAAAACATTCGAACATTCGTCTCGAGCTGCTAGAACCTTACCGCCAGGAATATCCATGGCAGCTGAAATCTCATATTTATCATTCTTATTCTTGCCAATCTCGGTAACAATAACTTTTGCAACGACATCCTTTTTAGCGATTTTTGGAAGATAACGGTCTAGTTTGCCAATACGTTTTTCGGCGTATTTCTTGAATGGCTCCTCGACTTTATATCCGTTGCCGGTAATTTCAATTTTGTCAATCATTAGATTTCCTCCTTATTATTAAAATACGGCTTTAAAGCTTCTGGAATTTTAAGTTTACCATCTTTGGTGGCGTAATTTTCTATCACGGCGACCAATGTGCGTGCGAGCGAAACCGCCGTACCATTTAAGGTATGCAACACTTCTACTGTGCCGTCGTTTCTACGTACGCGAATATTGAGGTTGCGGGCCTGAAAATCGGTACAGTTACTACAGCTAGTTAGTTCGCGATAGGTTTGATCTACTGGGGACCAATATTCAATATCATACTTTTTGGCGGCAGGTGCACCAAGATCACCAGCTGCAATATTTATTACGCGATATGGGATATTGAGCGATTGCCAAATGTCTTCTTCAATCGCGAGAATTTCCTCATGCATTTCTTTGGATTTTTCTGGAGTACAGAAAATGTACATTTCTAGCTTATTAAACTGATGTACCCTAAATAAACCGCGAGTATGCTTACCGGCAGAGCCAGCCTCCTTGCGAAAGCACGCCGAAAGGCCAGCGTATTTTAATGGCAAATCGTCTTCCGGGATGATTTCGTCCATGTGATATCCAGTAAGAGCAATTTCTGCCGTAGCGATAAGAGCTAAATCTTCACCTTCTATGAAGTATTCATCAGACTGGTCGGAAGTGCGGGGGTTAAACCCGGTACCCTCTAAGACTTTTGATGATACTAAATCTGGTACAGTTATAAACTTAAAACCTTTTTCTAAGACTTTTTTAATACCAAATTGAATTAGAGCTTGTTCTAATAAGGCTAATTCGTTTTTTAGATAGTAGAATTTAGTGCCAGCAACTTTTGCGCCACGTTCAAAATCTACCCAATCACGATTAATCGCATAGTCTAAATGATCCACTCCGGTTTTTTTCTTTCCACCCCAATTTTTTACTTCTTTTGAGCATTCTTCGCCACCAAGTGGAACATCGTCGAAAATAATATTTGGTACCGCCCTTAGGGCAGTTTTAAATTCGTCTTCAACTTTCGTAAGATCTTCTTCGAGCTTAGCGAGCTCGGTTTTAACCTTCTTGCCTTCGTCGATTAAGGATTGTTCTGGCTTGCCACCTTTCATTTTAGTGGCAATTTCGTTGCGTTTTCGCCTTAATTCTTCGACTTTAGCGAGTTCTACTTTTCTTTTGTCGTCAAGCGTGATGACTTTCTTGATATCAATATTGTAACCCTTTTCGCGGGCTGATTTTTCTACGAGATCTAGATTATCTCGAATAAACTTCGCATCTAACATATTAATTTCATTATACCATAGAATAACTAATTAGTAGATGTCTTAATATAGTCGTAGAGGTTTTGCCAATCTTCTAAGCTAAGATCACCCGGCCTAGCACCAGCGTCAATCTTGCATTCATTAAAGATTCGTAAAAGGACTTCTTTTGAACGCATTGACGATAAGTTATGGAGCAATTTTTTGCGAGGTGCAGTAAAACCATGACTGATTAGAGAAAAAACATCTTCTGAAACAATTGGTTTATGGGGTTCCAAAATTATTACCTTACTATCAACTTTTGGTGGGGGTGTAAATTCTTCTTTTTTAACAATTGGGCCAGGTAAGGCATTTGCTCTATTATTAACAAACAACGAGAGCATAGTTTCTTTTTCATCTAATATCCGCTCAGCAACTTCTTTTTGTACTAAAAGAACAATTCTCCTGGGCCGATTTGAAGCCGTTAAGAGTTTTTCGATTATAGGGCTAGTTATATAATATGGGATATTTCCTGCCACGGAATAAGGTGTCTTTATTTGATTAAAGTCGTATTTTAATATATCGCCGTTAATTACTTCTAGATTTTTGCCCGGAAAGGACTTGGGAAGGTTTTCGGCTAATCTTTGATCAAATTCTATCGCAATAACTTTCTTAAATCTCTTAAGTAGGCTAGATGTGAGCGTTCCTAAACCGGGGCCGATTTCTAAACATACATCAACTGGATTATCGGAACTTTTGAACGCGCTTTCTTCGGCGGCATAATCAGCTATTTCGTCTAATATTTGACGATTTTTAAGCCAGTGTTGCCCTAACGATTTATTAGTACCAACCATGCGAATACCACCAAGCAAGCGCCTGGCTCCAACCACCATAACGGCCATTAACGTAACCAATCATCCAACGAATCTGAGTGACTGGGTTAGTGGCCCAGTCTGCGCCAGCAGAAGCCATTTTGCTACCTGGCAAGGCCTGGGGTATACCGTAGGCGCCAGAGCGCGAGTTGGCGGCATCCACGCGACAACCACTTTCGTGGTAGATTAGATCAATCGCGGTCGTAAGGTCAGCTTCTGACACGCCGGCTGCCCTAGCCCAAGCAGCACAGGTTTCGGCTTCTGGTCGGATAGATTTTTTCGCTCCAACAGCAACTATACGAGGGACAGGCTCGCGAATGATTTCTTCAGATACTTTTTCACGCGATGCTTCTTGGTTGTCTATATATAATACGTTATAGTAGACTTTTTTAGCGCCCACTTCTCCTAATTGTCGCACTTCGGATGTACCGGTAGCTAATGTTACATCTGCCACCGTCTCTTCTGTAAATGGAATTTCTTCCTCTACGGTGATAGTGCGACCACCATTTCTTTTAATTTCATAAACATTCGCAACGCCACTCTCTAAGAAATTTGTATTAGGGAGATAGTTTATCTCGTCACCGTCATATATCGTAATGCCGGCGTCCGACATAATAGTTTTATAGTCATAACTGGCTGTCATGAGGTACTTCTCCGTGGTACCGTCTTTGACGATTACCGGACGAGCACGATAAATATTGATAAAGAAATTATCCATATTAATCTCTGTATTAAGAGTTGGTTCAACCTTATCACCGTCGTTCAAAATAATATTAGCACGGCTGATTGCTTCACCTACGGTAAGGGCATTAGTTTTAATAATGGTTTTTGCGCCATCATCATAAAAGGTAACAAATTTTGCCCCTTCTACCTGATAGGTATTTTGAGCGTTGTCGTTATCAGCAAAAGTGTTTCGAGAAGTATGAGTAGCTATAGCAGCAAAAACCACGACTATAGCAAATGTCGCAATCCATAAGAGAGCTTGATCGATTTTTCTCGAAAGTCTCATGACTAAATTATAGCACATAAAGCATAAAAATAAAAGACCGTATCATTTACGGACTTTTATAGACTAATTCCTAGGTGGTATCGAAGCCAAAACAGCTCTACACTCTCCACCCTTTCTCCCAATAGTTCAGGCCCCTTTCAACGTTGGATTAGGTCCGAACCTAATTTTATTTTAGCATAGGCTAAATGGTTGTCAACCTTGTTTTTTGAAAATGTTTATGTTGTAATATGTCTGTATTCTAACAGGGGTAAATTTGAAAAACCGAACACTTTTTACTTGACTTTTCTTGGTTTTATTTCGTATTAATTTATAGTAAAATGTTTATGTATGTTATAATCTTTTTATGAATTGGAGGAAGTGGTTAGACGATTTCGTTTTGGCGGGTAAAGGTATTTTACTTGCCGTAAAAGAAAAACGTTTTTGGTTTGGCTTTATACCAGCTTTTTTGTTTTTTGGGATGCTGATGAATTTGCTTTCTGGCGGTTTTTCTAAATTCGACTTAATGGGGGCGATTGGCTTTCCTGGCAGTCTAAAAATTATCCTTGATAGTTTTTTAGCGATTTTTGGTATTAATCAACCATTTTTAGATTGGTTGCCCGTGTTTTTTATCGCATTTTTACAAGGTATTTTAATTGGCTTAATCGTCTTGCTCTGGAATAAAAAACGCGAACAAAATTCTGCAAACCTTGAACGCGCTGGTATTATCACCGGGTTGATTGCGCTTGGCGCCGGCTGCCCAACTTGTGGCACGACTTTAATTACCCCGTTAATTGGCGCAATTTTTTCTACTGGTAGCCTGGCAATTGCCGGAGCAATTTCGACAATTGTTACTATACTTGCAATTATTATCGCGATTCTTTCAGTGAAACGTTTAGGTCTAGAAATCTATGTTACAATAATTAATGAAAAATACCTCGCGAAAAAAAGCAAAAAGGAGGAGAATGAGAAAAGTTCTTAGGATAGTCGGTGTAATAGCGGTAATTGTTTTAATTTTTGCAGCAATTATTGCGAGTATGAATAATAAGCCCTCAAATGCCGAAAAAGTTTGGGATAAAGAAATGACTATAGGCAATCCGGATGCCAAAAACTATTTCATCGTGTATTCTGACCTGGTTTGTCCTTACTGTATAGCTTTCGAAAACGCAATAGTAGAAAACGAAGAAGCCTTTCAGAAGTATATTGAAGAAAACGACATTCTGCTTGAAGTGCGTTTATCTGATTTCTTATATGAATACGGTGAAGCGCGTGCAATTAATTCGCGTTACTCGGCTGTGGCGACATATTGCGCTAAGGACGAAGGGAAATTTTGGGATTATTATAATCTAGCCGTCACGAGTGTTTGGAAAGATTTCTTTAAAGACGCTGGAAAATCTGCTTTATCTAAAATGGCGAGCTTAGGAAAGGAATATTGGGTAAAAATCGGAAAAAAAGTTGGACTCGGCGAAGAATTTGAGAAATGCGTCAAAAACGATGCGCCCCTAGCTGAAATCCAGGAAAACGCCGCAAAAACAGCAAAATTAACTAACGGAATGCCATATTTTAAGTTTAATAGCTATACTAGCTCTGGGTTTGATCTTTCTTGGGGTTGGGAATACGTACAAATGTATTTCAAGGCTGGTTTAGAGAGCTAGAAAAAATTTTTTCGTCTTTGATAGAGTCTGGTAAATAGTTTTTGTCAAGGTGAAAACCGGATACCCATTTTTGGCCTTTGCCGTACCCTAAGTCTTTCATAAGCTTAGTGGGGGCATTACGAAGCCAAGTTGGGACTGGTTCGCCGCGAGTTTTGCGAGCTAAATCTTGAGCCTTAAACCAGGCATCGGCGGAATCGCGATTTTTCTTAGACTTGGAAAGCGCTACACAAGTGTGCGCTAAAATTAAGCCGGATTCTGGCATTCCTACGCGCTCAACCGCTTGAAAACAAGCTGTAGCAAGACTAAGTGCGCCGTTTCCTGCCAAACCGATGTCCTCAGAAGCAAAAATCACCATGCGCCGAGCGATAAATTTTGGGTCTTCGCCAGCTTCAACCATTCTTGCTAAATAATAAAGTGCCGCGTCTGTATCTGAACCGCGCATAGATTTAATGAAGGCAGATATAGTATCGTAATGCTTGTCGCCTTTTTTGTCGTACCCTGGCATTTTTTTGCCAGCGGCTTCCATAACTACATTTTCGTCAACTTTGTCAGACAAAGATAGAGCCAATTCTAAATCTCCTAGCGCAGAGCGAGCATCACCACCGGATAATTCTGCAAGCAAATCAAGAGCCTTTTTTGATACTCTCTTTGTGGCTTTTTCGGCTTTAATGGCACGCTTTAAGACTTCAGTAATAGCATCTTTAGAAAGAGGAGCAATTACTACCACCCTAGACCGAGACAAGAGCGGTGAAATAACTTCAAATGACGGATTCTCGGTAGTAGCGCCAATCAGAATTATTAATCCAGATTCAACATGCGGTAAAAAGGCATCCTGTTGAGCCTTATTAAAACGGTGGATTTCATCAACAAATAGTACAGTGCGGACCTGTAAGTTCCAATTAGTTTTAGCGCGCTTCACTACTTCTTCAACGTCTTTTTTCCCGGCAGTGACCGCAGACATTTCCACAAAATCTGCCTTAAATTCACGAGCTAATATTCTAGCTAATGTGGTTTTTCCGGTACCAGGAGGTCCCCAAAAAATGAGATTCACTGGCTCACCTTTTTTTACTATTTCGGTTAATATTTTGCCTTCACCAATGATTTCATCTTGCCCTAAAACTTCGGAGAGTTTGGTTGGACGCATCCGTTCCGCTAATGGCACTCTATTCATACCATATATTATATAAGATAAACGACATAATTCAAACATAACAATTATCAAAATACTTTACAAAAAAATTTTTTTTATGCTAAAATGAAATTAATATTAATAAAAGGAGTTATATTATGTCTAACTATGAGACATACCAACTATTAAACAGCCTAGATAGCAGTAGTAGCTACGGCGGTTCAATGAACGCTCTAGCTGGAGCCGGAATATGGGCTATTATCGCTGCCATCCTTGCAATTGTTGGCGGTATTCTAGTTTATTTCTTATTTGTTAAAGCTAAAACCGAGCCAAAAGGTAAATTTGCTAAATGGTTGAAAGATTTCTTAAGCTTCAAGATTATGTGGATTGAGCCAATCTTGAAAGTAGTTTATTATATAGCGACTATCTTTATTATCCTTATTTCCTTCTCATATTTGTCACTTGGTGGCGTAGGATTCTTAGGCTTTATCCTAACTCTCATCCTCGGGCCAATCATTATCCGCATACTCTATGAAATGACTATGATGTTCATTATGGTTTGGCGCAATACTCGCGATATCGCTGAAAACACCAAGAAAAAATAGTTTTAGTAACCGAAAATCCCCTGCCTATGGCGGGGGATTTTTTGATATAATAGTCATTATGAAAATTGGTATTTTTGATTCTGGTAAAGGCGGGACAACTATTTATCGGGCAATAAAAAAAATCTTACCTAGTGAAGAATATCTTTATGTAGCAGATTCTAAAAACTGTCCATACGGTGAAAAAACCGATGAAGAGTTAATGAAAATTGTAACTAAAATTGTTGACGATTTGAAAGAATGGGGGGCTGAAATAATTGTAATTGCATGCAATACTGCTACTACTCGGTGTATTGAGAGGTTGCGCAAAATGTACCCAGAATTGTTGTTTGTCGGCACAGAGCCTGCTATCAAACAAGCTGCAAGATCTAATCATAATAGAATCCTAGTGATGGCTACGCCCGGCACAATAGAATCAGAACGTACAAAAAGTTTGCTTGCCGAAAATAAGAAAAATGGTCAAACAATTAAACTCCTGGCTTGTCCTGGTTTAGCCGATACGATTGAAAATGGTTTAGATCTTGATAAAAAGCTAGATGAACTTTTAAGTAAAGAAAAAGAATACGACGCTGTGGTTTTAGGTTGCACCCATTATTCTTTGATAAAAGATGAGATTCAGAAGTTTTTCCCAAATGCGGAGTTGGTTGACGGCTGCGAAGGAGTAGCTCGCCAGGTCGAAAAATTGATAAAAAAAATAGAGCCTAATGGTTCTAAATATAATGGTGGGCGATAGAGGATTTGAACCTCTGACCTTTTCTACGTCAAAGAAACGCTCTAGCCAACTGAGCTAACCGCCCGATTAGGGGGATTGGTGAGGCGGGAGGGGTTCGAACCCTCGACACCGGGCTTAAAAGGCCCGTGCTCTAACCAACTGAGCTACCGCCCCGTAAGACATATTATACCATAGGTTTACCTAAAAATTCAAGACTTAATCTTAAAAATAGTTTTTATGTTATTACTATTGACAAATATTGCCATATGTGCTATTATTATTCTTATGAGGTTGCCGCAATCTGTTTGTTGTCGCCCCTCAAATATAGCGCCGGCGGGCCTTAAACGCAGGAGGTACGGATTATGGGTCTGTACAGTAATTTTACTTTGAAAGAGTGGTTGTCTCTGAATTGCCTTACGAAAGATGTAGAGGAGCTCTTCCGTAAAGCTCTGAGAGACAACGATGAGCCAATGGCGGTGCTTGCGCTTGCCGAGCTCATCAAGCGTGGCGACGAAGATCTCGTTACCCGCGCCATTTCGGATGCGTGCGAAGCTGGATACTTCAAGCTCGGTTCGCATTTTTCGGTGGTTTTCGCAAATGCGCTGACCAATCTGGGCGGACGCGACCCTTTTTTGAGTCGCATCGCTAAAGGTGCCCACAAAAAGGGCTATTGGCCGACGAACATGCTGGAGTTAATCGAAGACACTGAGCTCCCCAGCATGGAGCGGACTTGGATTGAAAAACTAATAATGGTTCCCAAACAGCTCCACGAACACGACGAGTAACTCTACAAAGTAATCTACTTATTAAGGTGTAGCACCTTACAAGAAGTCCTCGGCTTTTGCCGGGGCTTTTTGATGATCTGGCCAATATGGCTTATCATAAATAGCGGCTAGCCGACTAACAAACCAGCGCTCTTGAAACTCGACTAATGCCATTATTTGTTCGGCAGTGTATATTTTTGGGGCTACAACTAGTTTTTCTTCTATGTCATCCTCGCGATGTATTATGCCTATTAATCTTCCCTCGTATTCTTCAACTGGTTCAAAAACACCAAGAAGATAAGCATCCAGTTCTTCGCCATCCCCGCCCATTATTCCAGGCAAATAACCATAATTAATAGGATAAATAAAACCGTGTTTGGGGTGCCTGCTTCCTATTGGGCGATCTATTTTGATTTTAATTAATTTACCAAGGTTATCTTCAGGTTTAAATGTAGACTTTTTTGTGGTTTGTTTTGTTTCCGACATTTTCCTCCTTATACAAAAAATTATACAACAAAAAACCATTCCGATGGAATGGGTGAATAAATTTTTTAAATTTGTAATTTCCTGCTATGGTGGCGCCGACTGGACTTGATTCGAAGAACAATGCCCTGTTTTTTGTGCGACTTGCCAAAATCGTGGTGGCGCCGACTGGACTTGAACCAGTGACACAAGGCTCTTCAGGCCTCTGCTCTACCAACTGAGCTACAGCGCCATTACGCCTATATATTATAACATACATGTGTTATAATTTAAATATGAAAATTAATACTTCGCCAATCTCTGGAACTCAGGAACTTACACCTGAGGTGCAGGCTAGCTTTGATATATTAAAAACCAAAATTAAAGACTCATATTTAAAACATGGTTATTTAAATATTGAGACGCCATCGATTGAGCGTACTGATATTTTGCTTGCCAAAGCCGGTGGAGATACCGAAAAACAAATTTATAAAGTCGTAAAAACTGCTGAGTCGGAATTAGAAGCCGACCAAGCACTTAGGTTTGACCATACTGTACCTTTAGCACGCTACGTCGTAGAACACGAAAATGATTTAATCTTCCCTTTTAAAGTTGCTCAATCTGGTTTGAATTTTCGTGGTGAAAGAGCCCAGAAAGGGCGCTTTCGTGAATTTTACCAATGCGATATCGATGTAATCGGTCGCGATTCTTTGCCGATTGCCTACGATGCAGATGTAATTTCTACTCTGCTTGATACATTTGCAAGTTTTAATCTGTCTACGCCAGTGTTAGCCAGAATCAGCAATCGCAAGATTCTGTCGGGCTTTTTAGAGGCGCTCGGTTTAGATAAACTCACGAAAGAAATTTCCGGCATCATTGATCATGCCGAAAAAGTCACTCCAGAAAAAACCAAAATGGACTTAGAAGAATTAAAAATCAATAAAACCGATGTTAAAAAAATCCTAGATTTTATTGAGTTAAAAGGCAACCGCTCGCTCATAATAGCCGAATTGAACAATCTTGAAGTAGATAATGAAACATTCAAAAATGGCGTATATGAGCTCGATCAAGTTTTATATCTGCTAGAATCAGTTGGCTTAGGCGAGCAAGTTGAAGGTGACATGAAAATCATTCGCGGGTTAGATTACTATACTGGAACGGTTTTTGAGTTTATTTTGCCGGAATACAAAAACATCGGCTCGGTATGTGGCGGTGGTAGATATGAAAACCTAGCTGGGTTCTTTTCAAAGAAATCTTTCCCAGGCGTTGGTGGTTCTATTGGCCTTACCAGACTGTTTTATGTGCTCGAGGAAAAACAATTATTTAGTTTTGATTATCAAAGTCTATTAGATTTTGCCGTGATACCAGTATCAGAATCCGAGTTCGATGAAGCCTTTAATGTGGCAAGAAGATTGCGGGACAAAAATTATAGTGCTACGGTAATATTAATTGATAAAAAACTAGGTGATAAAATGGGCTATGCCTCTAAACTAGCTAAAAAAGGCATTGTAATTGGCGAAGAAGAAATTGGTGCTACCAGCTTAAATGCTAAAAACTTTACAACTGGCGAAATTGAAGAACTGAATATCGAGGTGGTTTCTAACCCCGAAGATTTTTGGGCTGATTAGTGTTATAATATAGACATGAATAAACTAGAAGATATAGTAAGCCTATGTAAACGTCGTGGCTTTATCTTCCCTGGCTCAGATGTCTATGGTGGCATGGCCGGAACGTGGGATTTTGGTCCACTCGGCGTTTCCTTAAAGAAAAAAATAATGGATGAATGGTGGAGGTTTTTTGTTGAAGAGCGAGATGAGATGTACGGTATAGACGCAGCAATCTTGATGAACCCCAAAACTTGGGTTGCTTCTGGACATACTGCTACCTTCGCTGATCCACTAGTTGAATGTAAAGAATGTAAGTCGCGTTTTCGTGCGGATAAAATAGCCGACGGAATCAACGAATCAGTCACCACAGAAGAATTCCTAAACACTCATACAAAATGCCCAGTTTGTGGCAAAGAGAATTGGGGACCAATTCGCAAGTTTAATATGATGTTTTCTACGCATGTTGGCGCCGTTTTACCAGATGACGATACTGAGCTCGCCGAAAAGAACATTGCGTATCTACGCCCTGAAACTGCACAAGGGATTTTTACTAACTACAAAAACGTACTTGACACATTCTACCCAGATTTACCTTTTGGTCTAGCGCAGCAAGGTAAAGCTTTTCGCAATGAAATATCGCCGCGTGATTTTATCTTGCGCGATCGCGAATGTTCACAGATGGAAATTGAATACTTTGTAAATCCTAAAAACTGGGAAGAGCAGTTTGAAGATACGAGAAATATGCAACATGAATTCTTAGAAAAAATCATGGGGCTTCCTAAAGACAAGATTCATGAGCTAGAAGTTCCAGCCGAAGATCGAGCACATTACAGCAAGAGAACAATCGATTTCATGTTTGATTATCCAAATGGCGAAGAAGAACTGATGGGGCTCGCATATAGAACGGATTTTGATTTAAGTAATATCGCGCGCGAATCCGGCAAGTCGATGGAATATCGAGACAAAATAACGAATGAGACATTTGTACCACACGTAATTGAACCATCAATTGGCGTAGAAAGATTATTCTTGGCTGTTTTATCGAATGCTTATATGGAAGACGAGGTTAACGGTGATAAGCGAATTGTCTTAAAACTGCCAGAAAACTTAGCTCCGTATCGATTTTGTGTTTCTCCGCTACTAAAGAATAAACCAGAGCTAGTAATAAAAGCAAAAGAAGTGTATGAAATTTTGAAAAAGAAGTACAAAAATGTCACGTGGGATGATTCTGGCAATATCGGTAAGCGCTATCGCAAACAAGACGAAATTGGCACACCGAAATGTGTAGTAATTGATTTTGATACTTTAGAAGACAATACCGTAACAATCCGTGATCGTGACACTACTGAACAAATTCGCGAATCAATTGCAAATTTATAATTAGCGTATATGATATAATATAAGCATAAAAGGAGATTATTATGGCTAATGAGTCAAAAAAGAATAAAGGTTTAATAATTGGCATCTGTGTTGCAATAGTGGTTGTCATAGCAATTGTTATTGCGGTTGTACTAGGCGTAAAAGGAGGTGGTTTAGGTGATTCGTATTTTGTTTCTGACGATACAAAATATGTCCTCAATATGGATGCTAGCGATATGTCATTTGACGATGAGGAATACGCTCCGACCAAGGTTCACCTGGTTTATACCTATTCCGGTGAAGATGTCACTGGCCTGAAAGCCTATTACGAATATGAGAACGCAGAAGCTGCGAAAGCTGCTTTTGATTATGTTAATGAGACGCAAGCCGATAGCTATAAAAGCATCGTAATGGACGGAAAATATATTATCCTTGAAGCAAAAGAAGATGAATACAAAGATATTACCCCAGATGACGTAAAACAGCAGATCGAGTTCATGGAAATGCTCAAAAATATGAATACTTCCACCGAAGGAGAATCTAATGATGAAGAAACTGAGGGCGAAGAAATTGTTGATACGGGCGAGGGAGAAATAATTGACGACACGGAAGAAACCGTTGAAGAATAATAATCTAAGCAATTAAACTAGCCCCACGGGGCTAGTTTTTTGTGGTATAATTAAAGGACTAAAAGGAGATATTATGGCAGATTTTAATAAAGTTTTAAACCCAGGTGATTACAAAAATGGCGAGCTTAATGTCGTTATTGAAATCCCAACTGGCTCTAACCATAAAATAGAATGGGATCGCGAGCATGCTTGCTTTATGTTAGACCGCGTGGAGCCAATGGCATTTGCAAAACCATGCAACTATGGTTTTATTCCTCAAACCTTAGATGAAGATGGCGATGAACTAGACGTTTTAATGATTACTGATCAACCTTTAACCACTGGTATCTGGATGAAGGCAAGAATTCTTGGCGTGATGAAATTTGTAGATAGCGACGAAGTAGATGATAAAATTATTTGCGTCCCAGATGATGACCGTAACAACGGCGATATTTATAAATCCCTAGAAGATTTACCAAAGCAATTGATAAAACAAATCGAGTATCATTTTAACCACTACAAAGATCTCAAAAAACCTGGTTCTACTGAGGTAAAGGGTTTCTTTGGCCTAGAAGAAGCCAAAGACGTAATCGAAGCAGCAATTAAACGCTGGAACGACAAATAATTATATAGCTTCAGAAATCGAAAATATTGGCGAAATATGTTCGTCAATATTTTTGATTTTGGCGACCGTTTTTAGTTTATTAGTCAGAATTAAACGCATAGCTTTAATCTCGTTTGCAGTAATTAAACCATTTTCTTTTTCTTTCAAGGATTTTTCGTAATAATCCCATTCGTATTTTTTTGTTGGCTCTAATCTATTTCCTTCTATATCACGGTATAAATTAATTTCTTCTCCTGAAGATTTTTTTATATTAAAGTTTATCCAGGTTTTAATTAAATTCAAATTTGTATTATCATTCAAGGCCTCCATAGATTGATCAACGATATCGTAATATTCCGGGTTATCGGAACTGTCTGATAACTGATTGATTTTTTTAAGAATAGATGTTGCGAGCTCGGTGCGAGAATAATCTTTAATAATATTGCCGAAGTATTTAATCATTTTTGCACCCGTAATAACGCCTAGTTCCCCTTTGCCACGATGAATATTAAAATCAATTCGTGTTAGCATCTCTATGCTACCGGCAAGTTTAGACTTTTCTTTTCGTACTCCTTTCGCAATTGCGGACACTTTACCATTCGGAGTAATAATATTCAAAATACGGTCGGCTTCGCCATAATTCGTGCGACGCAAAACATAGCCCATAGTCCTAACATCATGCGTAATTTCTGACATATTTTTTAATCTCCTCTGGAGTCATAGTATCCTTATTTAGAACACCTACGACACCATAACTCGACAAATCTTTTTCTCTTAAATCCAATGAAGAAACAACGACGACCGGTATTTTGGCGGTATCACTATACGAAACGAGTTCATTTAAAAAAGTAAAACCATCTGGGCCATCAAGTAGAATATCCAAAAATATCAGATTTGGCATTACACCATTAATTATTTCATTCATCGCATCAATGGCGTTCGAAAAAATTTTGACAGGCGATTTTATTGCCCTAGCGATACATTTCGCCATAATTTTATCATCTTCTATTACGTAAATCATTAAAACAGACTCGCTTGCCGAGAAATTGGCAAATTAACAAAAAAACTAGTTCCGTCACGATGGCGAACGGCACCAACTTCTGCATGCATAAAATTTGAAAATTTTGATGCAATATATAACCCTAAACCAGAAGAGCCTGGGCGCATTGCAATAGATGTAGGTTTTGATATCCAACCACGTTTCATTTCGCGCCAAACATCCATAGGCAAAGCTGGGCCATAATCTCTGACTATGATTTTAACTCTGCCACTATATTCTTTAACAATCAATTCAGCGCGTGTATTTTCTCCGGAATAGTGCATCGCGTTTAGAAGAAAATTGTAAACCACACTATGAAGTAAATCTTTATTTGCAGTCACTAGTTTTGAGCGGTTAGAATATTTAATAAACAAATCTCGTTTGTTAAAAATAAATAAATGATTTAATTCCCTAGTGACGTCGTCACAAACCGCACGAACTGCGACTGGCTCCATTTCGAATAAACCATCTTTGAGGCGACGAATTTTAATAAGATCATTGACTTGTTTAATGGCGCGATCAGACACGGCAATCATTTCGTTTCGGATTTCTTCGTTAGTGCTATTCATTTCGTCAAAGGATAGAGCGAGCTGACGCAAAACCGCAAGCGGAGCTTTAAGCTCGTGCGCTGCTACCAAAATACCATCTACCTCACTCTCCATAGATTAATTATAGCACGAAACTATTCGTTGAAAGAGACTGTTTCTAGGAGCTTGTCAAAATCTGCTTGGAATAAGACTGAATCTGTCTGAAGAATGACGGTTTTATCGCGAATCTTGAACGTTACGATGAATCCATTTAGATCTGTATCTGGAATAGTGCCAGAATAACGGTTGCCGGTAATACCATTAAAAGTGATTGCAGACATAGTAAGGTTTGAATTTTTTCTTTCTATAATTCTTTGGTATGAGGCCGTAACATCATCGAAACTAGCATTACGAATCGTAACCCTAAGAGCATTAATTGTATCTTTACCTACGGCATTCACTTGATTTGGATTGAAATAAGCGTTAAAATCGCCACCAGAGGAAGCGTCTGCTGCGACATAAACACTCCAGGTTTTTGGATATTCGAATGTCAACTGACCATAATCTGCTGGACCCGCAAAGGTTTTATATGGATACTTTTCGCGTTCCATAAATTCAGCTTCGTCTTTTTGAGCTTGTTCGTCTTTTGCTTTAGCAACCGCTACATCAATTTGCCCTTGTACATCTGTACTTACATCGCTATATTGAAGCGTCATCCAGACAAAGAGCCCGAGAAATGTAAGTGCAATTAAAGAAAGGGCGATAATAACAATAGTTTTTATTAAACCGGAATTGTCTTTTTTAAAAACTGGTTGAGGGTTGGCCTGCTGAACCATTGGCTTGACTGACTCCGGTTGATTTATTGGTTGAGAAAGTGATGGGATTTGATAATTATCCATAAGTTTATTATAGCATACTATTTAGAAAAATCTTGTTCTAATACTTCAATTTCGTTCTTGAGCTCATTTAAATCATTTTCGATTTCTTTTGCGAGCTTCGCGGCTTCTTTATATTTATCTACTGCGTTTTCTAATTTAAAATCGTCGGAATGGAACCATTCGACTTTCTTGTCTAATTCACTAATCTTTTGGTTCAAGCTAAGTTTTTCGCTCATATATCTCCTTTATTTCGGCATTTATATTATTATTGATTGTAGTTATCTTAATTAATTCTCCCGGCGAAATCTTTCCGCTCAAGATTACATAGCCCTGTTTTAGTACTTTTTCTGGGTTTAAAACCTCAAGTAGTCTTATGGCTTGAGCGATTTTTTCTTTTATCTTTTGATATTCATGATCAATTGCTTGAAAAGCTGAAGAAAGCTTTTCGGAATTTGCGGTGATTGTTGGCTGTATATATTTAGACACCAAACTAGTTGAAATTTGTTTAATTTTGGTGGCATTATTCATGCGCTCATGATTTATTATTTCGGATATTCTGCTAGCTACCGATCGCATCTGAATATTAATATTGGAAATCTCTGCTTTTTTGTCTTTAGTGATTATTTCGGCGGCGTTGGAGGGAGTGGAGGCGCGGACATCTGCTGCCAAGTCAGACAATGATTCGTCAATTTCGTGTCCTATACCAGTGATAATAGGTATTCGCGATGCAGCAATTGCGCGCACTAATGCTTCATCATTAAAGGCGGATAAATCATCAGCTGAGCCACCGCCGCGTAAAATTGCAATTGCTTCTACGTCACTACGTTCGTTAAAATAGTTTAAAGCACGAATGATTTGGTCTGGAGCATCCATGCCCTGCACTTGCGTATGTGCTACTTGCACTTTAATTCCACCCCAACGCGCATTGATGATTTTAATAAAATCTGCATAGCCGGCAGCCTGAGTACTAGAAATAACACCGAGCTTCGAAATGTTTTCTGGTAATGGACGTTTTTTAGCTGGATCAAATAAACCTTCGCCAGCTAATTTTTTCTTTAATAGTTCATACGCTTTTTTTAGGCTTCCTTCTCCAACTGGCTGGAGTTTTAATACCGTCACTGAAAACTTCCCCCATTTAGTAAGTTTCGGTAGGCCGCGGATAACTATTTTCATACCATCTTCCAAGGGAATTCTCAAATCCCAAACTGGCATAAAACAAGAAATGCTAGATTCTTCATCTTTTAGGTCAAAAAATACCCATTTACCTTGGTTTATTTTAAAACTAGCCACTTCTCCTTCAATTAGTGTGTCACTAAAAGAGTATTCTAAAGCTTGATTTGTGGCTGCGATAAATTCTGTCGGAGTAAGTTTAGGATTCATTTTTACCTTTGATTGCTTTATAATACGGAATTGAACCCGAAATAATTGTAAAGAGAAGTGTTATTACGCGCGTCATTACCGTCACAATGGTTGCGGTTGGAAAATCGACACCAAGAGCAATCATGACGCCTGCCATACCAAGTTCATAAAGCCCATAAGGGACTATTCCGTCAAATACTGAGCCGATGGCTTCTCCGACCATAATATATGCTAAAAGTTCTGGACGCCCTAGGGAAATTGCTACTATCCAGTAGGTACCGACTTCACATAAACTATAAACAAAGCCCCAAATAGCAGGTTTTTTGAGATATTTTTTATTATCTCTAGCAATTTTTACGCTATTATGAATATCTGAAAAATAATCTTCGATTATTTCGTGTTTGATTAATTGTTTTTTGTGGCCAAATGTAACTATTCTAATAATTATATTGGTTGTTTTTTCGAGAATCGAGGAAATTTTTTCAATACGAGATTTTTTAATGGCTACAAATATAACAAACCACAGAAATGCAAAGACTGCTAAATTCATCAATAAGGAAACTGGTATAATCCACCTTGCTTCATCCGGGATTAGATTAAAAGCTAAAAGTACAATAATTGCAATTAGGGCCTGCATATAATTAATAACGGTAGTAACGGCGTAACGAAATAGATAAAGAAAACTTGCCTGCCCGGCAGAAACATTATAAGGAGATAATCTATATGTTAAAAATGCTAAACCGCCAATACCGCCAGCCGGCACGGCGTGATTGACAAAGTTTAATTCAGTAGAAATACGTAATATTTCCTGATTGGAAAATTTTTTAACATCACGCTGGTGCGACAAATATGAAAAAAAGATTTGCCCACAGGCAAAATACATAAATAATTGTTCTGGAATTAATAATAGGAGTACAAAAACATTGGTTTCTTGTAAGTGTCCTAGTGTTTCTAGGATGTCTGGCCAATTTTGATAGATAACATAGCCGACCAAAATAGCGGTCAGAATAACTAGAATCGTTCGAAAAGAAAACCACTTACGTTTTTTGGCAGCCATAGGTTAATTATATCACAAAAATAACGTTAATATTTTGCACGTCCGGAATACGTTTATCTAACTTCTACGCGAATTCTTGGCAAAGATTTACCAGAAAAATGAGTTTTCTTGGTTTTGACAAAAGTAACTACACCATCCTTTGCGGCATGGATAGTAAAATTACGGGACATATAAGTGCCAGGGCCGGCGATTTTTGTGGCGCCAGTTTGACGAACTAAGACTTCGCCATTTTTAACTTTTTGGCCACCAAAACGCTTAACGCCAAGACGCTGACCAGCATTATTGTGAATGTTTTTGGCGGTACCGCCAGCTTTTACGTGTGACATTTACTTTTTCCTTAATATTATTATATCTCTCGCGACGATTTGATCTTCTCGATGATAAAGAAGCCCCTCGCGCGATTTATTATCAACATTATACCCCATATTTTGAATTTCGTCAATAATATCTAGCCGTTCATACTCTCTATTTTCGCGCAGCCAAGCTGGCGCCGCCACGACAACTGGTGTATTCGGCTTGATTTGTTCGGCAAGATTTTTTAAAAAGCCTTTGATGATCGTGCCGCATTCTTGTTTTTGCTCTTTTAATTCTATTTCGGAGGGAATTTTTGCAAATGGCTTACCAAGATAGCCCTCACAAGCTACGGCGTCAATGGGTTTAGTCCATTTAAATGATACTGCGTCACCTTGCGCTAATTCAAAAGGCATATTTTCGGGGCCGGGTCCCTCACGCCCGTCTTCACGGGGTTCGGGCCCTAATTCTCGGCAGCAGCCTCCGAAATGCCCCGAAAACAGCCTTTCTGAATTAGCTATAAGCCATTTCAAATTCTTTTCACTGTACTTAATCATTCTGTCGTTGATGTCGGTGCCGTAGGCGCGGTAGCCCATGAGCAAAGCTTCTTGCAAAACCACGCCGGTACCACAGAAAGGATCTAAAATGACTGAATCGGGTTTTAATGGGCCGCAGAGGTTAATTAGGATTTGAGCTAGCTTTGGTGGCAACATACCAACTTTAGCGTCACGAGCGGGACGCGCTTGGTCGCGTTTAGTATATGAATCAATATCTTGCACGCCAATTACTCTATACCATTCATCATCAACTTTTATTAACTCGACTTTGCGTGGATTTTTGCCATCTAGGCCGTTATGAAGTGATGTTGCGGTAGATAAAACGGCATCTTTGTTCTCTACTACGCGTACAGAACGCTCATGGCGAACAAGAATTTTTTTGAGTTTCAAAGCCTCACTTGAAGCTGTTTTGCGGGATGCTTTTTTTGAATAATCGCTGACGCCGATAGTAATCTTGCCAGTTGGTAAATTTTGTAGAAATTCCAATGGTTTGATGGAAAGTTTTTCGGCAAGTTTAAGGACGCCACCAAGCCTATCAATATCAAGCGGGAAGTTTTGCGCTTCGAGCTCGGCAATTGATATTTCTGGTTGGCGTCCTAAAACTGCTAGATATTTCACTATTTAATTATATCACTACTTATTAAAGCCTACACTGTGCTTTTTACGACTAATGATACCAGCCGTTATTAATGCGAGAGTGACACCTACTGGCAACGCTATACCAAAGATTAAGCTAGCATTATCATGTTCGCCGGTAAAGTAACCTGTATCTGGAGCGATAATTCCGTTATCGTTAATCGCAGTGAATGTAATATCGCTATTTACAGCTACATTTTTGATTTGATCATCCGTAATCTTGGTACCGGCCTTAATCACGGTACCATCTTTTAAGGTTACATCAACATCCGCAATCCAGTATTGAAGAGTATAGCCTTCGTTCGGCTTTTCGGTGGAGCCAGTTGGATTAAGACCAGCTATTACATTCTCATTTTTAATACCAGTGATCGTGCCATTCTCATCGGATTTATAGTTTACTACATATTGTTTAGCGTAGTAATTTAAGCCGCTACCAGCTGGTCTAACGTAGCCATAAACCATATCTAGACCTTGTTCTTGGGTGTCTGTATCGATTTTTACGAAAATATTACTGTTGGAGTTATGTTCTTGAATTGTTCCAGTTTGACTAAACTCTGAGTAAATATAATTGCTGCCATCGACATACATGTTTTTTAATGGATTACCGTCGCTAGGTTGCAATGATGCGGCGGAAACTGCATACATATTACTTGGTTTTAATTGACTACCGGTATTTAAAATCTTATAAGATTGAGCTTGATCAATATCTGTAATACCGAAGTATAATCCGTTCGACGCAAAAGGAGTCGTCTCGCCTTTTTTATTTAGTTTTATTTCGGTCTCAACAAAGATTTTACCAGGTTCACTTACTTTTAAGGCTTTAATGCCGTCAATTCTGTTAGAACATTGAGCATCCGAGAAAATACTGAAACCTACAAATAACCAACCGTTATTTTTATTAACTCCAATTGTCATACTTTCATTATCTTCAACTAAACTCTGGAGATCTTCTAGAACAGCGCTTTTAATCTTAACATTAGAAACGTATTTTGTGCCAGTAATAGTATAACTAATATTGTCGGTAGCAGAAATACTATCATTAGTCTGGACTTTAAAATAGCGAATTGGATCGCATTTTCCCCAGTCGGCATAGCCATCTTCCCATTTACCATAATTTGAAAAAGTTAGATTTTTACCATCATCGTCCGTAATTAACGGCGTTAAACCATTAATTAGTGTCGGATTGATATTGACGTTGCTGGCGTCTAATGGAGCACCACCTTCGTAGTCCATATTATATATGTTTGCTGCAGAAACACTTGCTGAGCTCAAAAAACCCGCCGCAAGAATTGCCGATGCCAGCAAACCTTTATTTATGTTTATTTTTTTCATGATAATTATCCTTGTTTTTGTTTTGTATAACCTTTTATGTTTAGAATATACTACACAAAAGGCTATTTGTCAATCCTCTTGTGCTTATTAATTATTTAACGACCGCAAATTTGTTTTTGCCTTTTTTGATGATGGCGGTCTGATTTAATTCTATGTCGTCCGAAACTTTAATACCATTGAGTGAAATTGCGCCTTGAGCGATAAATTCGCGAGCCTTTTTCTTGGATTCGGCAAGTCCTGTCGTAGCAAGAGCATCGACTAAACTTGTACCTTTTTTGATAACTGGTAAGTATTCGGTAAATTCGATAATCTCATCTTCGGAAAAACTAGTGAAATCTGTGTTTTTATCAAATAATACCTTTGTGAGGTTTTCGATTGCGTTGGCGTTTTTGGCGCCGTGTACTATTTCTGTGACGCAGCGTGCAAGAGTTCTTTGCGCGAGGCGTTTTTCGGGAGCTTTTTGATGCTTGGCAATGATACTTTCTATCTCTTCTTTATTTAATAGTGTGTAAATTTTCATTAAGTATTCAACCGATTCGTCAGGCTGATTGAGCCAGAATTGATAAAAGTCAAAGATAGATGTATAATTTCCGCCACCATTGTCTGAACTCGCTAGCCAAATAGCATTCCCTTCGCTTTTGCCGAATTTGCGGCCAGTGATTGGGTCGATTACAAGCGGAGTAGACCAGACATCGGCTTTGCCGTTTTCTAGTCGCTTAATCAAATGAATACCACTAGTACAGTTGCCGTATTGGTCGGCACCACAAAGTTGCATACCAACGCCATACTCGCGATAAAGATGCAAAAAATCATAACCTTGGATTAGTGAGTAAGAGAATTCTGCATAACTAATACCAGAGCCACCTTCGCCGATGCGTGCTTGGACGAATTGACGATCTAGGAGTTGGGTCATGGAAAAAACTTTACCGACTTCGCGTAAGAAATCTAGATATTTCATATCACGGAACCAATCGTAATTATCACACATCGTGACATTATCGGATTTAATAACGTTCTCGATTTGAGCTTTAATACATTTTTTATTATGTTCGATTTCTTCGAGAGGTTTTAATTCTCTTTCTCCATTGTCTTTTGGATCACCGATTTGGCCAGTAGCACCGCCAACTACTAAATATGGTTCATAGCCATGACGTACAAAACAGGCGCACATCATAAGTGCAGCTAAATTACCAATAGTTAAAGAATCTGCTGATGGATCTGCTCCCCAATAGAACTTTTTGTTCTCACGAGTATCTAAGTCTGCTGGGTTTTCGATTGTGGTTTCGGCTTTGAAGCCACGATAGATGAGTTCTTCTGATAATTTCATAAAGCTATTATATCATACTTAAGGAGTTGCAAATTAGGATTTCCGGACACACTCAAGGCCGTTCGACCTTTCAGGTCGTCCGCGTCCCAAGTGGCGGTCTGGCCAAGCTTACGGCCCTCAAATCCTAATCTTGCAACTCTTCACCTAATCTAGCCTTGTTAGCCCATTGATCGGCGAGTTCGTTAAATTCTACTCCGGCGTGACCTTTTTCCCAGACTAGTTTTACAGGATGTTTTATATATAGCTCATAGAGTTCTTGAACCAAATCTAGGTTTTTGATTGGTCCTGATTTTTTGACCCAGCCATTAGCAGCCCAGGTGGGCGCCCATTTCGTAAGAACATTAATCCAAAATTCGGAATCTGAATGAATTTCGCAGCCTTCTGCGCCAGCATATTTAATGGCGGCAATCATGGCCGAGCCTTCCATTCTGATATTCGTGGTGTCTTTTTCGCGGCCGAGAGCAACTGGCTTGGCCATTTCGCCGGTAATTTCTAATACGGCAAAACCGCCTGGGCCAGGATTCGGTGAAGCGCTACCGTCTGTCCATAGAATCTTCATATTGCAATTATAGCAAATTTCTATTTAATAATCTCGTCGATAATGCCGTATTTTTTGGCCTCTTCGGCACTCATCCAGTTGTCGCGATCCATGTCTTTCTCTACTTGTTTTAAATCTTTGCCGGTGTTTTTGGCAAAAATTTCGGCAAGACGTTTTTTAAGAAATACGCCTTCACGGAGCATAATTTCCTGGTCGGTAATCTTACCCTCGGTGCCGCTTGATGGTTGATGAATCATAATTCGCGCGTTTGGCAAACAGAATCTTTTGCCTTTAGCACCAGAGCTGAGTAGCATCGCGCCCATCGAAGCTTGAAGACCGATGCCGATAGTTTCTACGTCTGGCTCAATATAATTCATAGTATCGATAATTGCGAGACCATCATATACGGAACCGCCAGGAGAATTGATATACAATTTGATAGGTTTTTTGTTATCTTCATGAGCCAAATACAGCAACTGTGCAATAACTAAGTTTGCAGTGTGAGGATTAACATCTTCACCCAAAAATACAATGCGATCGTTTAGTAATCTTGAATAAATATCGTAGGCGCGTTCGCCTTTATTGGTTTCTTCGACCACCGTAGGAACTAAATAATTTTTCATATTACTCCTTTACTAACTTTAGTTTTTTATTAATATTCTTTAATGTTGGGATATCGCCTTTTTTGAGGTTTTCAGAAATAATTGCTTCGGAAAGTAAGGATTCGACATCTTCTTCGATTTTACGTCGGAGTGGTCTGGCGCCATTTTTTGGATCATAACCTTCTTTGATGAGATATTCTTTAGCTTTTTCATCAACTTTAAGACCAATTCCTTTAGTAGCAAGACGTTTCTTTAGGTCGTTAATTAGATTATCAAAGATTTTTTCAACGTCCTTTTTCGTAAGAGCATGGAATACTAGGATATTATCCAGACGATTGATTAGCTCTGGACGCATGACTTTCTTTAAGGCTTTCATGGCGTAGGATTTATTCTCTTCGTACTCTTCTTTGAGCGCTTTTTTATCTTTGGCGGTCTTAGCGGTAAAGCCAAGTTCCGATTCACGATACATGTCCGCAGAACCAAGATTGGAAGTTAGAATTATAATTGTATTGTTAAACTTGATTTTATTACCTTGGCCGTCAGTTAGTATACCATCTTCTAAAATTTGGAGTAGTAGATTAAATACGTCTGGATGGGCTTTTTCGATTTCGTCAAATAGTATGACAGAATATGGCTTACGGCGCACAGCTTCGGTAAGCTTGCCACCATCATCGTAACCAATGTAGCCAGCTGGCGCACCCACGAGTCTGGAAACATTATGTTTCTCGCCAAATTCACTCATGTCAATTTTGACGAGAGCATTTTCGCCGCCAAAAACTTCGCGGGCAATAACGCGGGCTAATTCGGTTTTACCTACGCCGGTCGGACCCATAAATAAGAATGAACCAATTGGGCGGCGTGAATCAGTAATACCTGAGCGACCACGCCTTATAGCTTTAGCTACTGCGCTGATTGCCTCATCTTGACCAATGACGGATTTTTTTAGCTCATCCTCTAGGCCAAGCAGCATTTTCATTTCGCTCCCATGGACCTTGGATACCGGAATACCAGTTTTTAACGACACGGCTGTAGCGAGATTTTCTTCGGTGAGTTTAGGATTAACTGTTTCTTTAACTCCGGATTTTTCTAGTTTTTTAATTTCTTTATCTAATTTAGCGAGTTCGGTTTTATATTCGGCGGCTTTTTCGTAGTCTTCTTTTTCGGCGGCTTCAGTAATTTTGTTTTCTAAAGTAGATTTCTCAATTTTCATTTTTTTATATTTACCGCCACCTTTTTTATCGGCCGCAACTTTACAAATAGCAGAGGCTTCGTCGATAATATCAATTACTTTGTCTGGCATAAATCTGTCGTTGATATATCTTTGGCCCATTGTGATGGCGGTCTCTAGTAAAGAGTCCGGAATTACTACACCGTGATGTTTTTCGTAGTGGCCTTTGATGCCTTTTAGAATTCTTAGAGTTACCGCTGCGCTTGGTTCTTCTACCATCACGGTCTGAAAACGACGAGACAGAGCTTTGTCCTTTTCGATTGATTTGCGATATTCGTCTAGTGTGGTTGCACCAATTAGATTAATAGTATTTCGCGCTAGAGCGGGTTTTAGAATATTTGCCGCATCCATCGAACCTTCGCTGGAGCCAGCGCCACTAAGTAAATGGATTTCATCAATGAATAATAATATAGAATCATCACCGGTGGCTTCATCGATGACGCCCTTGATTCTTTCTTCAAATTCACCACGGAACTTGGTACCGGCTACGAGCGAAGACAAATCAACCTGATAAATATGCTTACCGATAAGGTTGCCCGGGACTTCGTTATTTGCAATTCTGGTAGCTAGTCCTTCTACGATCGCAGTTTTACCCACGCCGGCTTCACCAATCAAGACTGGATTAGATTTGGTGCGACGAGACAAAACTGTAATAACGCGTTCTATCTCGTTTTCGCGACCAATTACGGTATCCAAATGGCCCTGTTTAGCTTCTTCGGTCAAATCCTTACCATAGCGCGATAAAAACTTTAGCTGTTTTTTATTCATGTACTTAGCTTTTTCGGCTTTCAATCTCTCGTCTTTGGTTTGCTCTTCAACTAGCTTTTCAATCTCGTCTAAAATCTTCTCGTTATCAACTTTGAGGCCAGTCAAAATTAACGAAGCGCGAGAGTTTGGCTGCGAAAGAAGAGCATATAATATATGCTCGGTACCAATAACCGTTAGGCCTTGTTCTTTAGTGTAGTTTTGAGCCATTCTTAGCGTTAAAATCACGGCTTCGGATAATGACATCATAGCCATGTCAGAACCTGGGACTTCCACAGCAACTCTATTTAGAGCTTTTTCTACCTCTTCCGTTGTGACGCCTTCTTCGCGGAGTATTTTTGCGCCAGTGGAATTGTCCATCGAAATGATACCAAGGAGCAAATGCTCAGTACCCATATAACCATTGTTATATCTTTTACTATAATAATCTGACTTTTGCAGGGCAAAACGTGCATTTTCAGACAGTTTATTCATTATTTCACTAAATTCTTCATGCATAGTACCCCTATTATATAAAATTAGCACTCGTGTGTCAAGAGTGCTAATTTTATAAAAGTTGTATTATTTTAGCATTGATTCGTCAAATTTTACGTAGCTTCCATCTTTTAATACAAAAACCGTTGTATGGTAACCGCCATACCCCCTTACTACGTCCATGACTGATACATCAACAGTATTTGTCACGAATCCATCAATTTTAACTGTTCCTTTTACAGAAAAATCATTATTCTCTGCTAAATTATATAGTGTATCCAAATATTTTACCGTTCCGTCTGCCATAATAAAACCAATTTGAAAAAGTCCACCATCTTGGCCTGACCCAAATTCAATCACATCAAATATTTTTCCATTTATTCCTGTAACATTACAATCTTTAACCTTGGCTTCACCGTCAGAATCCTTTTTTCCGAGTTGGCACTCGGTAATCTCGCCATTTTTTACGGCTATATCGACAACGTTGGAGCCTGCCTTCTCAATAAAATTAGATGATTGGAATCTAATCGTGAATTCTTCTTCCGAATTCTTTGAAACTAATACTGGGTTCGCACTATTATCTTCTGTTTCTATTTCAATAGTCTCATCTTCTGTACTGTCGCTTATTTTATCTAATAGTTCATTATTCTGAGCTTTTAGAGTAGTAATTTGAGAATTAAGTTGTTCTTTTTGGGTGTTGCTATCAAGCATTGTCCAGACGCCGAAGCCGATTCCGGTGATCGCCAAAATAGCTAAAAAGACCATACCAAGAATCATGCCCTTATTACTCTTCTTCGGTGTTCCGGCCGCCATCATATTCTGTTCTTCTTTTGGTTTTGGCTCAGGCTCCGGTGTAGCTACTGGCTCTGGAGTAGGTGTAGGCACAGGAGCTGGCTTTGGAGTTACTGGATTTTGTACTGGCGGTTTTAAAGGTGCCACCCTGTTTGGTGTTGGCGCAGGCGCCACGTCTTGTTTTGGTTCCATTTTTTCCCTTCTATTTTGCTTATGCTTTGATTATATCACAGTTATGCTATAATGGACGTATAAAAAGCGAGGTAATATGTTAAAAATCAAAGGACAGAAGCGCGACCCGTTTGTGCCGCCCGTCAGTATTTATTCTTTATTCAAATTATCAAGTTTTCATCACTGGAATGACGTAGTGATAAACCAGAAAGAAATTGATTTTACCCGTAAAGAACTAAAACAAGACGCAAAAATTTTAGCTAAAGCATTTTTACAGCTAGGAATAAAAAAACACGATATTATTTTGGTGGCTACTGGAAGATCGATGTATGAAAGTGTTTTGATTTTTATGGCAGCCAATCGTATTGGTGCTATAGTTTCATTTTTAGACGAAAAAACCCCTCGTGACACTATTATTCATTACCTTGAAGAGTTTAATTCTAAGTTATTAATAACTTATAAATATAGCGATAAACGCATTAAGGATTTGAAGAGCGATGTCAAATCTTTGAAATACGTAATCAATCTTGACGGACGAACAGTAGATGAGGCGGGTCCGGACGACGACCAAGAAGAAGATATTGAATTTCATGCTCTAGATGGTTTTTGGCTCGGTAAACAAAACATCGTTGCCGTAGCAGAAAAATATCGCGGTCATGTACCAAGTAATACTTTTGGTGCCAATAACGAAGCCTTGATTTCTTTTACTTCTGGGTCAACTTCCGGGCCTAAGCCAATGGTTTTTACAAACAAAAATCTAATCGCTTCGGCAATATATTCTAAAGTTGCCTCTGCGGTTAAAATGTGGGATAAAGAGCTTCATACTTGGATGGATTACGTAAAATTTGATTGTCCATACGGATTAGTGGTATCAACGCTTGCGCCAATTTGTGGTGGCGGCGAAGTAATTGTTACTCCAGACATAGATGATAGTAATTTGGATTACTATATGGGAAAGAGCTCAAATACGATTTTTGGGGTACCACCGCTGCTTGAGGCAATGCCCTTATTAAAAGAGTCCACGGATATTAGCGGATTAAAAATGTTTGCTTCAGGTGGCGAACGTTTAGAAAAATCTGCTTCTTTATCGGCTTTGGAATTCTTTAAATCTCGTGGACTTAATAATGTAAAAATCAGTAATGGCTATGGTACAGGAGAAATTTTAGGGCTCATTTCTACGGCCGTCGGAAATACTGCATACAATCCGGATTCAGTTGGCAAAATTCCGGCCGGAGTACAAGTCATGGTTTTAGATCCAGAGACTGGCGAAGAGCTAGATTTTGGTAAAACAGGTATTTTATATGCTACAGGCAAACATGTTCTAAATCGTTACTTTAATCGCCCAGAACTTGACGAAGAAAAAATCATTACTCTTCGTGGCAAAAAGTTTATCAAGACTGGCGATCTAGCCTACGTAACACCTTCTGGATATATTACACTAGTAGGGCGTGCGACTTTCTTTATTAATAATATACCTGCAAAGGTCTACTACGAAGTTGTTCGTGCTGCGGTTTCAAAATCTGAGCTAATTGATAAGTGCTACGTGGTAAAGGGGCCAGACAAAAAGTTTAAGCTCGCACCATATGCTTTTGTAGTAACCCACGAAGGCGTACCGCATAATAATGACACTCGAAAACAAATCCTCGAAACCGTAAAAGAGCCATTTAATCTTGGCAGGCGACGTATCACTTTAAAATCTTATGAGCTTCCGTCTAAAATAGTCTTTTTGGATGAGCTCCCATTGACACGAGCCAATAAAACAGATTTTCGCAAGCTTGAAAAAATGGCACGCGAGATGTAGAATGAGGTTATTATGATTACGAAAGCTATTATTCCTGTCGCAGGTTGGGGCACAAGGCGACTTCCAATTACTAAAATTATCGAAAAATCAATGCTCCCGGTCGGGAATCGTCCTTTGGTTGACTACTCCGTGCAAGAATTAATTGCGGCCGGAGTCAAAGACATTTATATGGTAATTTCCAATGTTGAGCCTTGTCAGGTGCAAGAGTTTTATAAAGACAATCTTGCGCTTAACCAATACTTAATTGATCGCGGCAAAGAAGATAGATTGAAACTTGCTAAAACCCTACCAGACGACGTTACTATCCATTATACAGTTCAAGATCCAGCCGGTAAGTACGGAACAGCTGTACCGATTGCAATGGTGGTCGAAGAATACAATATCAATGAGCCAGTTTTAGTATTTATGGGTGATGATTTTATTTGGAATCCAAATGGCGAATCAGCGGCAAAAGCTTTGATTAAATCCATCAAGGACGAATCTGATTCGGCGATTCTTGGAGTAGAAATTCCAAAAGAAAACGTCGAAAAATACGGTGTACTTTCAGCAAAAGACGGCAAACTAGTTGGGGTAGTTGAGAAACCTACGCCAGAAGAAGCTCCATCTAATTTAATAAATGTTTCTAAATACATTATGTCGCCAGAGCTGTTAAAAAGAATTGTGAAATATGTGCGCGAAAATGATTTTGGACCACTCGACCAGGAATACATGGTGACAGATCCAATTGACGAGTTCATTAAAGATGGCGGGGTAATGCGCGTCGCACCAACAAATGGCGAATATTTGGATGGCGGTTCTGTAGAAGGTTGGCTACACGCAAATAACGTCGTTTGCGGAAACAGTTAGCTATTTGTTCTGATTAAAGGTTGGCTCCAGCTTTTTGGGTAGTCTTGTTGACCTAAAAGAATTGCGATGGTCGCAGCTAAATTGGCTAGTCCTGGATTTTTTAAAGAAGATATCTGGTATTTTTCACGATTTTTGGTATCATCGCAAATGATGCATGGCACACGATTTGTAGTGTGAGCGGTTTTGGGCTGACCGTTTTGATCTAGTATTTCTTCAGCGTTGCCATGGTCTGCTACAATAATCAAAGTGCCGCCCAATTCTTTTACTCTGGTATAAATCCGAGCGAGCGACAAATCTATGGCTTCAATTGCGATAATAGTAGCTTCGAGATTAGCAGTGTGCCCCACCATATCTCCACCTGGATAATTGATGCGGATAAATCTATAATTAGTGAGGTTTTTTAAAACTTCATCGGTAATTTCTGCGGTTTTCATCCAAGGACGAGTCTCGAAAGGTTCGGTGTATGAATCAACCTCAATGTGTTCTTCATAAGGAGCTTTTTCATAACTGTTGCCATTAAAATAGTACGTGACGTGACCAAATTTGACAGTTTCTGAAACTGCGAGTTCCGAAATACCACGCTCGCCTAAAAATTGATTGAGAGTGTCTTTAATTGAGACTGGCTCAACTAAATAATGTTTTGGCAAATGAGTATCGGAGTCATACTCCGTCATGCCTACAAAATAAACATCATTTGACGTATAATTGCCACGGTCAAAGTACGGAAAATCTCGATCTTCAAATGCCCTGGTAATTTCGATTGCACGATCAGCGCGAAAATCAAAATAGATAAATACGTCGCCTTTTTCGACCTTACCGATTGGTTTTTCATCTTCATCTACTATTACAAATGCTGGTAAATACTGATCTTGGAGACTTTGATTAGCATCACGAAGTGCTCGAATAGCTTCATCGCAAGAACGAAAATAATAATCTGCTTTTCCGTTTACCATCATATCCCAACCGCGAGCTACCATTGACCAATCGTTTTCGTATCGGTCGGCTACGGTTGTCATTCTACCACCGCCGGAAGCGATTTTGATATCCGCTCCGCCAAAGCGCTTAACGAATTCTTCGAGGCGGTGAATGTATTTTGGCTCAGACTGTGGAGCAACGTCGCGCCCATCAAAGATAGCGTGAATACGAATTTTACGAACACCCTCTTTATAAGCACGTTCTATCATTTGCTCAAGATGTGAAATGTGGCTATGTACCCCGCCATCAGAAAAAATACCTGCAAAATGAAGGGTTGCAGGTGTTATCTTATAATTATACCACGGATTATTAAAATTGTCAATTTTTACAGGGGTTGGGCTAGTCTTTCTAATTTGATTGATAGCGCTTTTCCAGGCGTTAGATCTAAAAACGGCGCCAGTAGCAAATGCTTCTTCGATGCGTGCAATACCCTGCTTTGCTATCTGGCCGGAGCCCATAGTATTGTGCCCTACTTCGGAATTGCCCATTTGTCCTGGCAAGAGCCCTACTGATTCACCAGACGCATCAAGTGATACGCGCGGATATTTTCGCGATGCTTCTCCTAAAAAAACTGTTCGCGCTTTTGAAACTGCGTTTCCTGGCCCGTCTTTTGCTAGACCGACTCCATCTAAGATTGCGAGCACCACAGGCCCATCATACTGCAGTTTATTCATACGTTTATTTTACCATAAAAAAATAGCCCCGAAGGGCTATTTTTTAGGCTTTTGGTACCTGTTGAGTAATGCAATGAATATTGCCACCACCTAGTAAAATTTCGCGGGCATAGACCGTTTCAATTTCGCGGTCCGGGAAGCATTCTTGTAAAGTGCGAATTGCAGCTTCATCATGAGGGTCATTGAATATTGGTAAAATAATTGCGCCGTTACAGTTGTAATAGTTAATGTAAGAAGCGGGCAATCTGTCGCCTTCATTACGAGGAAATGTGCCTTCGACTACATCGACTCCTTCCGATTCTTCTTTAGTAATAGTTACTACATTTGGAACATGTATTTTTATAATCTCTAATTTTCGACCGCGAGCATCGGTTTCGGATTCTAGGTATTCAAGGGCACGCACCGAGCGTTCGTGTTGCGGATCAGACGGATTATCTTCCCATGCTAAAACTACCTTCCCTGGAGCTACAAATTGACAAATATTATCAACGTGACCATTTGTATCCTCATCCTTGTAAATACCATACGGAATCCAAAGAACTTTTTCTCCACCACAATAATCAAGTAGATATTTCTCGATTTCTTCTTTAGATTTACCGGGGTTACGACCTTCATCTAAAAGAGTTTCTTCTGTGACTAATAAAGTACCTTCACCATCGCTATGGACTGAGCCACCTTCAAGCACAAAATCATCTGTGCGGTAACGGTCAACCCCTTCTATTGCAGCCATTTTAGCTGCAATAGCATCATCTAAATCCCATGGGAAATAAATTCCATTTACTAGTCCACCATATCCATTAAATGCCCAATCGACTGCTCGCATTTCACCTTTTCCATTAATAAGCATCGTTGCACCGGTATCGCGAATCCATGAATCATTATTGGATATTTCGACAACTTGGACATTCTTCATATTCATGCCTAAAACATGAGCATATTGAGATTGATTCACGCCTAGAACCACCGGTTCATGCTTGGCTATTTTTTCAACAACCTCTTTAAAGGCTTTTTGTGCCGGTTTAGCGCCTCCTCGCCAGTTATCTGGGCGTTCAGGCCAAAGCAAATAAGTGCATTTATGCTCGGAAAGTTCTGACGGCATATAAAATCCATCTTGCTTTGGAGTAGAATTAAGTTTCATAAGTATTATCTCCTTTTCTATATATTATAATAGCACAAAAATAGCCCCCTTGCGGAGGCTATTTAGGTTTTTATCTTTTATCTTTTAGCTTTTCGCGTTATTTTCTTCTGCTTGTCTTTCTGCGACATATGGAATATCATAACTTCACCAATCGCTATACAAACTATTGTGCTAATTATTAACGTAGAGTTATCTGCAATTGCTTCCATATTAAACTCTGGAATTAGTGTAAATAACAACGAAATACCAAGAAGAAGTAATGGAACTACACCCATAATCCAACGCATAATAGGGCCAACTTTAACCCAGTAGCCGTTCCTGACTTGTGGACCATTCTTGTGTAGTTTGATAAATGCAGCGAACATCGGAATATAACTAAACAATAGACATACGAGAGATAGATCAAAGAATGCCCAGAACATATTCGCGCCGTCTTCCCATTCTGGGAAACAATAAGCTAGAATTATGCCTGCTACTGCTAATACGGCAGCGATGATACCTGTCCAGATACCTACCATATATGGTACACCATCTTTGTTGCGTTTTTTCCATGATTTTGGGAACATACCGTCTTCAGCTGCATAAGCAATTACCGAATAGACACCAAAGTTCCAAGAGGAAATGTTTGAAATGAGAGTTAAAATAAAGGCTCCACCTACGACAATAATAATGGATTTTATGGCTGCCGCAGAGATTCCTGCATTTGCCATAAGTACTTGGTATGAATCCAAGAAACCAGTATTTGTTTGAATTTCTTCAAACGAGGTCCCGACACCCATACCAAATGATGGGAGGATATAAAATAAAGCAATCAATATTCCACCCAATATGATAGCTTGTGGGATTTGTTTTTTGGGTTTATCCATATCGTCCACAAAAGTACCGACTACTTCGAATCCAAGCATGTTAAATATAATCAATGACACAAATGATAGACCAGCCCAATCGATCCCGCCATCTGCGCTTGCTAATGGCACAAAATCATGCCAACTTTCGATTGGGTTCATTGTCCCCTGTGTAAAGAATACATATAGGCCCAGTGCCGATATGCCACCTAATATTAGAAACTTTATTATTGCTCCAGTATTTGACACCCAAGCGGATTGCGAAATACGAAGCATACCTAGAATGGTAACTAGCGCAATATAAAATACCTGAATTGCGAGCACCATCCATATTTCCATCTCGATGCCAAACATTTGCATTATCATCGTAGTGATGAGATCGGCAAGTGAAGCAATCCAGAGTGGGTAGTTTACCCAGTAAAACCACGCAACGCGTGACGCCCATTTTTTGCCAAAGGCTTTTTTGATCCAGGTATACATGCCACCCTCAGATGGATATTGTGTGCCGAGTTCGGCTGAAATTAAGCCGTATGGGATGAAGAATCCGATCAACATAATAATCCACCAAACATACATCGAATTGCCAATTGATGCTGTTGGCGCGATCGCATCTCCGACCAATATTATACAGACTGTTGCAAGAACTGCAGAAAACAGTCTGAACTTATGTTTTTTCTTTGGCATTATTTAACCTCCTTTTGTCCTTTAATATAATCGAGGGTTTTTTGGCCCACCCGACCAAAATATAATACCAACCCACGTTGGGCGGTTAGACGGTTTTCTGCTTCATCCCATGCTACCGAATTCGGACCGTCTAGTACCGAATCCGTCACTTCTTCATTTCGATTTGCAGGTAAACAATGCATAAATTTACAATTTGGATTTTCAGTTGCCGCCATCATTTCATCGTTAACTTGATACTTAGGATAAAAATCTTTCATATACACTTCTTTTGGAGTCTCCTTGTCATATAAACCATACCAAACGTCAGTGTAAATAAAATCTGCACCCTTCAAGGTTTCTGGATCTTCGGACCAAATCGCTGAGCCACCATATTTTTCTGCATTTTTACGGCCGATTTCTAGCCATTCATCAGATATCTTATGATTTTCTGGACCATAATGTACAAAATTGAAGCCAAGTTTTGTACTGATTTCGCAAAGGGTGTTACAAACTTGTGTCGCGTCTCCAACGAAAACAATTTTTAGATCATTAATCTTCTTTCCTTTTGGCCAATGGTCGAAAACTGTTATCATGTCACCGATTCCTTGTGTCGGATGTACGCGATCGCTCATTCCATTGATTACGGGGACCTTTGAGTATTTCGCTAAAGCCTCAATAGATTCGTGTTTATCTACACGTGACATTACCATATCACACATACGGCCGAGCACTATGGCTGTGTCTTCGATAGTCTCATGAGCTCCCAACTGAATAGCGCCTGGCGCCAAATTGAGTGCATGGCCTCCAAGTTGAGCCATTGCTACTTCGAAAGAAACTCTAGTTCTGGTTGATTTTTGCTCAAAAAGCATGGCTAGAGTTTTGTGATACAGGGATTCTAGGGTGCCACCTTCTTTGATATAACTTCTAACAATTCGAGAAAGCTTAATAATATCAACAATCTCCGATTGCTCGAAGTCAGCCGTATCAATAAAATCTTTCTTAGTTGGTTCTTGATGCTTAAGCGTAAAAATATCCATAAGCACATTATACCACAATTATTCTTCGACAACTAATATTATGCAATTCTTTTAACACAAATATCACCGCCAACAAAATGGACGCTTTTGACTTCTCTTAAGGCAATATTTTTGATTTCCTTTACTTTTATTTTCATTATTTATCCTTTTTATTTTATTTATATGACCTGTTTATATAGATAATATAGCATTAAATAAATATAAGCACAAGTGTTTTATGTTATAATTTTAATATGAAAAAACGATTAGTTTTGGCCCTTGGCGGAAATGCCCTACAGAAAAATGGTGAAGTTTCGGCTGAGGCTCAAAAAAAGGTCGCAAATGAAATTGGCGAAATAGTTGCGTCTCTGGCTAGTAAATACGAAATCGTAGTTGCGCATGGTAACGGTCCACAGGTTGGAAACATTTTAATTCATGAAGAATCGGCCGCTTCGGAAAAAGCACCTGCGATGCCACTTGAGACCGCCGTGGCGATGAGTCAAGGACAAATTGGCTATTGGTTAACTCAGGCTATAAATAACGCTTTTACAAAAAAAGATCAAAACAAAAGAGCCGTAACTATTGTCTCGCAAGTTGTAGTGGATCGAGATGATCCGGCTTTTAAAAATCCGACTAAACCGATTGGGCAATTCTATAGTGAAAAAGAAGCCAAAGCACTTCAAAAAGTGACTAATTGGGTAATTAAAGAAGATGCGGGGAGAGGGTATCGTCGCGTGGTTGCTTCACCATTACCAATCGATATCGTAGAAAAACGCGCAATCGTGGATTTGGTCAGTAAAGGTATTATCGTTATTGCGGCTGGAGGTGGCGGCATTCCGGTTTATCGTACCAAGGTTTTACGCAAACTCAAAGGTATCGATGCGGTAATTGACAAAGATTATGCGGCAGAAAAGCTTGCCGAACTGGTAAAAGCCGATATTTTCGTTTCGTTGACGGCTGTGCCAAATGCATATATTAACTTTGGTACACCAGAACAACAGGCACTCTTCAAATTAACGATTCAGGAAGCGAATGAATACAAAAAAATGGGATTCTTTAAGCCTGGTTCGATGCTCCCAAAAATCGAGGCAACTATCAAGTTTGCCAAGAAGGGCGGTATTGGCATTATCACCGATTCTGAACATCTCGAAGAAGCCCTTAAAGGCAATGCCGGAACAATTATTAAAAAATAATTATAAAATCTTTTGTAATTCTTTTTTGTAAGCCTCTACGCCCGGTTGATCAAATGGATTGACTCCAAAAAGCTTAGCGGAAATAGCGCAAGACAATTCAAAGAAATATATTAATTCCCCAAATCCTTTTTCATCAAATGACGGAACTTTAATATCTAACACCGGAATACCACCTTCAACATGGGCGATACGGACAGCTCGAACTACTTTTTGGTTCATTTCGTCGGTTGGATAGTCGATGATGGTTTCGAACATATTACGGCGTCCATCTTGCATAAACTGACCAAGCGAATGTAAATCGGTAGAGTAAATAACCGAAGCAGGGAAAATCCCTTGTTTGTTTTTCCCTTCGGATTCACCGAAGAGCTGTTTAAGCCATTCGTTAAAATACATAGTGGCGGGCTCAAAACTGGCAAATACTTCAGTATCGTAATTTTTTGCGGCAAGTTCAAAACGCATCCAGGCGTATTTGGTTGCCGGATCCGGCGTAGATTCGATAGCTTCCGCTGCGCCCTCTAAAAGCTTATCAACGTCTATTCCGGCTACAGCCATCGGCAACATCCCAACAGCACTTAACACTGAATATCTACCACCTATATTGTCCGGTACTACAAATTGAGTATAGCCCGCAGCTACGGCCTCATCGTGAAGAGCGCCCGTTTTACGATCTGTTGTAGCATAAATGCGAGAATATGCCTCCTCCTCGCCGTATTTTTCAATTAATTTTTGCTTAAATGCAGCAAAAGCAATTGCTGGCTCTAAGGTTGTGCCGGATTTAGAAATCACATTGATAGAAAAATCATGATCGCCAACTTTTTCTAGCGCACGGTCTAATTCCCTTTTTGATATAGAATTCCCCGCATAAATAATTTTGGTTTCGGAGTGAGGATGAAGAGCCTCAATAATAGCACGGTGCCCTAAATATGAACCGCCTATGCCGATACAAACTAAATATTCGCTTTCTTCGTTGATTTTTTTGGCAGCCTCCTTGATGCGGACAAACTCCCCGACATCGTATTTTTTTGGTAAAGCTAACCACCCACCCATTGGGTCATGGGTAATCTCTTGAATGATCTGAGCAGTTTTATTTAAGTCTACTTCTGGGCTAAAATTAACTTCTATCATATTATCTCCGTTTTAATAATTTTATCATATATTGACACCCCAAGCGAACTGTGTTATAAATATATAGACGACTTAATACATTAAAATAGGGGAGGTGAACGGTATGTATTCAGTTGTTGTAAATTTGAGAACAACCTGTCAACAATACACAAAAGAATTTCTCTATGGGAAAGGTTTTGATCTCTGGCTAGTTGGTAATGCCAGCCAGCACAGGGTGAGGATTAAGCCTCAAACACCTTTTGTGTTAACGGAGGATAGCCACATTAACTGCGTGGCAAATCTGGATCATTTCCCGGATGCTAGCATTCTTAGCATCATGAATAATCCAGAGATTCTATCATTGCAGATAGAGTTAAAAGAAAGATAGTGCTTCGGCATTTTCATATTATTGTTCTCCTTTTTTCAATCCCTGGCCTCGGCTGGGGATTTTTCATGGTATAATAAAAAGCATAGTGCCCCTGTGGCGGAATTGGCAGACGCGCTAGCTTCAGGTGCTAGTGGTAGTAATACCATGCAGGTTCAACCCCTGTCGGGGGCACCAACGATTCTTTTAAGAGCTTCGTAAACTGAGGCTTTATTTTTTGCGATGCGTTCGATTCGGGCTTTGATTTCCTGTTCGCCAATTTTAATAGCGCGAGAAACCGCTGGATCATTTCGCATTGGCCCGAAAAACTCGGTATATTTCTTTAACTCTTCTTTAGTGCGAGCAAGTCTAGCGGTGAACATCGGATAATCAGATAAGGTTTTATCGCCTCCGGTGGTTTTGATAAAATCCCAATTTTTGGTCATCCAATCAAAGGTGTCTATCCTTGATAGCGGATTACGGTAAAGATAAACAAATAAATAGAATTGATCTTGAGGTTTAACAATTTTAGTATTGCCAAGTAATTTAAGTAGAACTTCTTGGATTTGTTTTTTATCTTTAACGGTCGTAGCGGTAAATAAATAATCGGATTTCACGTCAGGATCAAAAATCGCCTGGTATCTTTTAATATAATCGCTGACTATTTCCGGCTCAAAATATACTTTGGCGCACATAATATCACTACGTGTTTCTTTGTCCATTTTTCTGTAATCTTCATTATACATGGCGGCAAGCTTTCGGAGTCGTTCTTCATCGCGCGCAAAATAATCTAGGCTCATTAGATTTGCTCTCAAACGGATAATATTTTCGTCTTCATTCTTACCGGTAGTAATGCCTACTTCGCTTAGCTTTTGGTCAACTAACTTCAAAACAAACTGGCGAAGGAACGACTCTTCTTCTGATTCAAATTCAGTGTAAACTCGAATGTTAGTGATAATACCACCTATTTTATTCCAGACCGAAGCTGAATCTTCATTTTTAAATTCTAGTATAAGCGGAATTAATGATGCCGGTGATTGAAGACCAGTTTGAGTAACTAAATCGCGATCGATGAGAAGACGAAGTTTTTCTTCAAGACTGAGTTTTTTAAAATTTTTTAAACGCAAATTAAACTCTTTTTCTGATAGGTTTAGAATATAATGGCCGGACATGTCTTCGCTGATTTTAGGAATCGGCCAGTTTGATTCTAGCATTTCACCTTCTAATAAGAAACGTTTTTGAGAATAATCCTTAAAACTGCCATTTTTACTACTAATGACAGGGTAGCCCGGCTGGTCGATAAAGGCGTGCATGAGTTTTTTGGGATCAAAATCGGCGTATGGTTTAAGGGCATTCCATAAATCGTCACCAATGGTATTCTTGTATTGGTATTTTTCAAAATAGTCGACGAGGCCTTTGCAGAATTTTTGCCAACCCATTAGGCGTATTAACATCAACATGAGTCTTGCGCCTTTAGCATAAACGATGGCTCCGTCAAATAGGGTAGCGATTTCTTGAGGATTATGGACTTCCTGGTGTACGGATTGTACGCCTTCGTGCGCATCACGTAATAGAGCTGCGCAACAATCTGCAGTAAAAAAACTTTCAAATATTTTGTATTCTGGGTGAATATGGTCTACGGCATAATATTCCATTACACTAGCAAATGACTCATTGAGCCATAGATCATCCCACCATTCCATAGTAACTAAATCGCCAAACCACTGGTGCGAAAGCTCATGCGCTACGGTAAGCGCCACGCTCTTTTTTGTGCCAAGTGTCGCATCTTTTGAGACGAGCAACATTGATTCGCGGTAAGTGACTAGGCCCCAATTTTCCATCGCCCCTGCTTCAAAGTCTGGCAGAGCAACTTGATCTAGTTTCTTTAATGGATAAGGAATACCAAAATTATCGTCATAAAATTCCAGACTTTTTGCTGCGATTTCGTTAGCATAATCTACTGAATCCTCGTCTTGGTTTTGCGCACAATAAGTAGTAATTTCTACACCATGCTTGTTTTTAATAGTTTTGCTGTGAAATTTACCAATTACGAAGGCAAGGAGATAGGTAGACATTCTCGGCGTAGGTTCAAAAACTGTTGTATTTTTTACAACAGATTTAATTGGGGTGTTGGCCAAAATAGTATCTTCTGATTCTTCTGGTAAAGTAATGGATAGCTCAAATACAGCTTTAGCGGCTGGTTCATCAATACAAGGAAAAGCCTCGCGCGCATAATGACTTTCAAACTGAGTAGCTACGATTAATTCTTGCTCACCGTTATGATTATAGCTAGAGAGGTAAGCGCCTTCCATGTTTTCGTTTAAGGAACCGTGGTATACTATTTCTACACTAAAATCGTTCCTAGGCACCTTAAAAAGCGTCAAAACATCGTCTTTTACTTCAAAATCTACTTTTTTCCCATCAATACTTGCTTTATCAACAGTTAGGCCGACGGTATGAAATTTAATGTTTTCGGCCTTTGGAGAGCCAGTAACTAAAACCTTACCAAGGATTCTTTTATGAAATTTATCAATAAATAAATCCAAGTTATATTTTTCTGGTACAAAATAGTCTAGTAATCTCTCCATGTTTTCTCCATTTTAAGGTTATTTATATAATTTAGCAGATTCTGGTAGTTTAGCTGGTTTTAAGAGTGGTTCTAGTTCAGATTCTTCGAGAGTTTCGTGAGCAAGTAGCTCTTCGGCAAGCTTATCTAAAACTGCTTTATTTGCCTTTAAGACATCTTCCGCGCGCTTAGCGGCTTCATCGGCAAGTTTTTTAACCTCGGCATCAATTAGTTCTGCGGTTTTTTCAGAATATGGTTTGCCGGTAGTAATCGTGTAATAGCCTGTCGCTTCATTCGGGAAAACAATATTACGAGTGCTGTCGCCCATACCTTCTTCTATAATCATGGATTTGGCTAGTTCAGCGACATTTTTGAGATCGCTCGACGCGCCAGTGGTGATAGCGTCCTTGCCAAAAATAATTTTTTCGGCGATGCGACCGCCCATAGCACGAGCCAAAATGTCTTTTAATTCATAAATGTTTTTATAGCTTCTATCTTCTGGCGGCAAGAACCAAGTTACACCACCAGTTTGGCCACGCGGGATAATGGTTACTTTGTGCACTGGATCTGAATCTGGCAAAACATGACCAACTACGGCGTGACCAGCTTCATGATAAGCGGTAATTTTGCGTTCTTTATCGTTCATGACTTTAGACTTTCGTTCTGGCCCGATAGCTACGCGCTCAAATGCCTCGGTTAAATCTTTGTTTGAAATAGCTTTATGACCTTCGCGTGCAGCAGTGATAGCGGCTTCATTTGCGATATTAGCAAGATCAGCGCCGGATGAGCCGGCAGTTTTTTTGGCTAAGGCTTCTAAATCTACATTTTCTTCAACTGGTTTACCCTTAAAATGAACTTTCAATATTTCTAGACGGTCTTTTCGTTCCGGCAAAGTAACATTAACATGACGGTCAAAACGACCTGGGCGAAGCAGGGCTTTATCGAGCATATCTACACGGTTAGTGGCAGCCATTACAATAACACCGGAATCGTTATCAAATCCGTCCATTTCCACTAGGATTTGGTTTAGGGTTTGTTCGTCTTCACGACCAGCGCCACCGCGCGCGTCACGCTTGTGGGCAACAGCATCGATTTCATCGATAAAAATAATTGACGGAGCGTTTTTCTTGGCTTTGCTAAATAAATCACGAACTCTAGATGCGCCTACGCCGACAAACATTTCGGCAAATTCGGAACCAGAAATACTAAAGAACGGAACATTAGCTTCGCCAGCTACGGCGCGCGCCATCAAGGTTTTGCCGGTGCCAGGGTCGCCAGCTAGTAAAACACCTCGTGGGATTTTGGCGCCGAGTTTTTCGTATTTTTTAGGATTTTTAAGAAAGTCAACGATTTCCGTGAGATCTTGTTTGGCAGATTCGTTACCCGCGACATCCTTAAAAGTGACTTTCTTTTTGTCGGGGCCGTATAATCTGGCACGAGATTTGCCAAAACTCATTGATTGATTGTTTGCAGCGTTGGCTTGACGCATCATCCAGATAAAGAAAATTACAATGGCGATAATTGGAAAGACTGTTAAGGCAATTTCTAAGACTATTCCCCAAAAATCAAATTCTTCGACATATTCAATCGTTGGATAAGATTCTTGACATTTTATTAATTCGTCTTTTTCTAATCCATCGCAAAAGTTTTTAAGACCTTGGTCGTACAAAGTGCCAGAAGAGTCCTTGCGCGAAGTTTCGGTTGGTTTTTCTTCGCCTTTTAGGGTGATATCAAGAGTATTTCCGGTGACGGTAATTTTGCTAATATTGCCATCTGGGTCATTTGCGCGTTGGATAACTTCTGAAATTGGAACTTCAGTCTTGGCGTTATGATTATAGGCATTATTATTAATAATCAAAAAAACAAAACAAAGTATGATAATAAAAAATAGTATACTTCTAATCGTGTTTGATTTGTTATTAGTGCTGCCTGGGCGCCCTTTGGTCTTGTTTGACATGTTCTCTGTCACTTTTTTATCTCCTTAACAATAATATTTTAGCATATTATGATATATTTGTGGTATAATAATAGTAGCGTCAGGGTGTGGCGCAGTTGGTAGCGCGCGACTTTTGGGAAGTCGAGGTCGCTGGTTCGAGCCCAGTCACCCTGACCATTTTTTATACTAGTCGGGGGTTGGCGCAGTGGTAGCGCGCACGTCTGGGGGGCGTGAGGTCGCCAGTTCAATCCTGGTACCCCCGACCATGAAGTGATATAATTATCTTATCTGGGATTGGCGCAGCCTGGTAGCGCGCGGCATTCGGGATGCCGAGGTCAGGAGTTCAAATCTCCTATCCCAGACCATTTTTTGTTTCAATAATCTTCAATTAGTTTGGAACTCCTGGTACTTCGTGGACAGGAGTTCAAATCTCCTATCCCAGACCATTTTTTTGTCTCAATAATCTTCAATTAGTTTGGAACTCCTGGTACTTCGTGAACAGGAGTTCAAATCTCCTATCCCAGACCATTTTTTTGTGGTTTAATTTGCAAGCGTAAAGGATCTTCCGGAAGGCGGAATAGCATAATATGATTTTGTCTTACCGTAGAGACGAGAGGTGGTATTTGTAATTGCTCCTGTAGTCGTACCGTTATTGGTTTTTGGAATAGTAACGGACCAGGTGGTAGCGCTGAAGCCGGCAGAGTTGAACATTTGAGACATATTCCGGTTCACATTAGAAGTATCCCAATTGGATAAATCTAGATTAAAAGTAGTAGCGCTGTAGCCGGCAGAGTGGAACATGTCTCCTATAATTGTTACATTAGAAGTATTCCAATTTGAAAGGTCACCGACAGACCAGGTGGTGGCGCTGTAGCCGGCAGAGGAAAACATGCCAGACATGTCTGTGACACTAGAAGTATTCCAATTTGAAAGGTTACCAATAGACCAGGTGGTAGCGCTGTAGCCGGCGAATGAAAACATACCAGACATAGTTGTTACACTGGAAGTGTTCCAGGAGGAGAGATTCAGATTAAAAGTGGTAGCGCTGTAGCCGGCAGAGCAGAACATGTTATACATTCTTGTCACACTAGAAGTATTCCAATTTGAAAGATTACCGACAGACCAGGTGGTGGCGCTGTAGCCGGCAAAATAAAACATGCCAGACATGTCTGTGACACTAGAAGTATTCCAATTTGAAAGGTTACCAATAGACCAGGTGGAGGCGCTGTAGCCGGCGGATGAAAACATGTCAGACATATTTGTTACACTAGAGGTATTCCAGGAATGAAGGTCGCCTACGGACCAGATGGCGGCGTAGTGACCTGTTTGTTTGAATAATCCAGACATATCTGTAACTTTTGAAGTATCCCAAGAAGAAAGATCACCAACAGACCAGGTGGTAGCGGATTGGCCAGCACCGAAAAACATGAAAGACATGTTCGTCACACTAGAAGTATTCCAGGAGGAGAGATCTAAGCTAAAAGTAGAGACACTTTGACCGGCATAACTGAACATTTCAGACATATTCGTAACTTTTGAAGTGTCCCAAGAAGAAAGATCACCAACGGACCAGGCGGTAGAAATATTGGTACCAGTCCAGGAAAACATGCTAGACATGTCTGTGACACTAGAAGTATTCCAATTTGAAAGGTCACCGACAGACCAGGTGGTAGCATAATATCCGGCAAAGTAAAACATGCTAGACATATTTGTTACACTAGTGGTGTTCCAAGAGGAGAGATTTGGAGTAAAAGTAGTAGCATTGTAGCCGGCATAGGCAAACATCCAAAACATATTTGTTACATTATCTGTTTTTAGACCAGACAAATCCCATGATTCTACATATTCGAGAAAAGCAAACCAAGCACTAGTAGAAGTTGGAGCTACGACTCCGCTTACTACTACATTTTTAATTTGATTAGCATATGAATACCAAGGCGTATTCGGGGTCCCTTCTTCTTCATCGAATGTATATCCATCAATGGCTACCGGTCCACTAGCTACTGCTCCAGATGTAATATCGGAATCACTTATAGTTAGAGTATAATTATCTGCACTACCAGTAATTGCATAGTATAAGTTTTTAGAAACTGGGACTGGGGCGGGAGCACTATGTGGATGGATAAGTGTATATATCACCTTACCAGCGTATGTATCAGAAGATTGTGTAGAAGAAACAAAAGCAGCATAAGTAGTAGTTAAAGTTGAGCCAACTGCAGAACTTCCGATATCGGTAGCAGAAGTCCTATAGGCTACTTTGGTGTATTCGTTTGGCACTGCTGCATAGGCAGAAAAATCTGGATCTCCAGTTTGCCTTGTAGTATCAGCGTTGCTGCCTGCAATTATAATTGGATAAGTCGCACTAGCATTAGTAGCCAATTTCATAGCCCAGTTTGATGTAGAGCCAGATGTAGCGGTGCCAGTACTAATAGTTTGACTAGTATTTGCTCCTACTAGTTTATTGCTGTTGGTTTCTCCTATGGATTCGCCGGTGTATCCTGCTGCGTAGATAGCAAAGCCATTACTATCGTTGCAGATGGCTTTTAATGTAGTAATACCAATATCACCTTTATAGGTGCCTGGGTTAACAGTATCAGTGTGCGAGGTCATACCGGTACCGGAAAGAGTGCAAGATATTGGCACCTCTACTGACACATCATCTATAACAGTATCATTATCCGCAGACACAGTTGATGAGGCTAGAAAAAGACTTGAAGAAATTACAAAACTAACCAAAAAAAATGTTATATTCAAAGCGTAGTGTAATTTTGTCTTACGTATGTCCACCGGTTTGAATCGTAAATAATTAATTATTCAAAAACTGGTACATCTTCTGGAAAAGGATCAAAATCGTCAAAATCCGTGAAGCCATCACTGTCCACATCTTTATAGCCAGACGAACCATATGGATTATACCCTAATTCGATTAAAAATCTAGAAGGCGCATTATAACTTCTTGAACCATACGAAAAACGGCTCATCGCATAAGTCAAAAATAGTCTTTGCATGGCTCTCGTCATACCAACATAAGCTAATCTTCTTTCTTCTTCCAATTCTTCTCCGTCATCAAAAACTCTTGTTCCCGGAAATAGCCCTTCCTCCATGCCCACCATAAATACCACTGGAAACTCTAGGCCCTTCGCTGCATGTATAGTCATTAGTGTTACTGAATTTTTCGTAGATGCTTCATCCGCTGAAGACATCAAAGTGGCATCGGCTAGAAAATCTTCGAGGTTTTCATATTGTAATGAATTAGCCACCAATACTTCTAAGTTTCCCATTCTGTCTTCTGATGCAGGAGTACCATCGTCCGTCATTTTTTTGAAGTCAAAATACTCTATTATACTTTTAACTGTTTCGCTTGGATTAGCTTCTGGCAAAGTTTTTTTCAAGAAATTCACAAGTCTCAAAAAACCATTTTTAGCTTTTCCGGCTTTTAAAACTTCTGGAAGATCTGGATCCAGTAATGGTTTTGAACCATCCATTGAATCTATGGCCGACAATATTCTATTTAGGGACGCTTCACCTACGCCACTTAAAACATTAGAGACCACTCGCGCTAAACTAACTTTATCGCGTTGATTGACTATTATTTTTAAGACTGCTAAAACATCTTTAATTTCTTTGCGATCATAAAATCTTACCCCACCTACGATTTTGTATGGAATATGCATATCGATAAAGGCTTTTTCGAAAGCGTATGACTGTGCGTTCGTGCGATACAAAACAGCAAAGTCGCTAAAATCAGGATAGTCCTTTTGCATATTCAAAATTTTGAGTGCTACAAAATTTGCTTCTGCATTTTCGTCTTGCAATGATTCAATATCTACTGGTTCACCCTGACCGGCTTCAGTAAATAGTGTTTTTTCGGTACGTTTTTTATTCTCGTTAATAATCTTTTGCGATGCCGCGAGAATACTACCAGTGCTACGATAGTTTTGTTCAAGTTTAATAACTTTTGCGCCAGGAAAATCTCGTTCAAAATTTAAAATATTAGTAAAATCTGCGCCGCGCCAAGAATAAATTGACTGCCAATCATCGCCTACTACACAAATATTTCGTTCATCATTGGTAAGAAGTTTGACAATATTATATTGGATTACGTTAGTGTCCTGATATTCATCTATTAAGATATGCTGGAATTTTTCTTGCCATTTTTTACGAATTTCTGGGTGGCGAGCGAAGAGTTCGAGTTCATATAATAATAAATCATCAAAATCTAATGCCTCCGCTTTTCTTTTTTCGGATTCGTACTTATGAAAAATTTTAGCGATTTGCCTTTGACTTGGGTAAAGTGCCGTCATTTCATATTCTTCTGGGCCATTACCTTTGTTTTTTTCGCTAGAAATAATTGACTGGATTGATTTTGGTTTTAGTTGCTTATTGTCGGTTAGTTTTAAATCCTTCATTATTCTGCGAATCAAAGACACCTGGTCGTCGGTATCATATATTACGAAATTTTTATCAAGCCCAATGATGTCTGCTTCGATTCTTAAAATTTTTACAGCAATGCCGTGAAACGTGCCCATGTAAGGCATAAATGAGCGTGGAACTTGTTGTGAGGATAGTTCCTCGCTGTGCCCCAACAAACTCCATAATCTTCCTCGCATTTCATTTGCTGCCTTATTGGTAAAAGTAACGGCGAGGATATGCGAAGGTTGCACGCCGTGTGCGATTAAATTTGCGATGCGATGAGTGAGAGTTTTGGTTTTGCCTGAACCTGCTCCAGCCAAAATTAATACTGGCCCGCTTAAAGTTTCTACCGCTTCTTTTTGCTGCGGATTTAATCCCTCTAGAATTTTGTCCATAATTGTATTATATCAGATATATTTAGCTTAAATTCCGGTTAATGGCACAATGTCAGCGCCTAAATGTCTTAAGCGCGCGGCAAAATCTTGGTAACCGCGGTTAATCGTATATATATTTCGAAGAATTGATGTCCCTGGGGCCGCAAGCATCGCAAGTAAAACTACTACTGCAGGACGAAGAGCTTGTGGTGCAGTTAAGTCTGAAGGACGGAAATTTGTAGGACCTTCAATATAGACACGATGTGCATCCAAAAGCTCAACTTTTACATTTAAGTTTGACAACTCTGTAATATAGACAGCACGATTTTCAAAAACCCAGTCATGAATTAGAGTACGACCTTTTGCAACTGCCGCAATTACCGAGAAGAAGGGCAGGTTGTCAATGTTTAATCCCGGGAAAGGCATAGGGTGGATTTTATCTACCGGCGCGATTAGTTCTGATTTTTTAATCGTTAGGTCTACTAATCTCGTACGATTATTGGCCGATAAATACTCAGCGGTTTTTTCAAATTTTGCGTTCATATTTTTAAGGATTTCTAATTCGATTTCTAAGAACTCAATCGGTGCACGAGTAATTGTAATTTCGGAATTTGTAACTAAAGCCGCCGCGATAAAACTCATAGCTTCAATAGGATCTTCCGAAATACTATATTCGACATCTTCGTTAATTCTGGAACGCCCATGAACTATTAGTCTTGTAGTGCCGACGCCTTCTATTTTGACGCCGAGTTTTTCTAAGAAGAAGCAAACGTCTTGAACCATGTAGTTAGAAGAAGCGCCAATAATCGTTGTCTTACCAGGATTAAGTGCAGCCGCCATCAATACGTTTTCTGTTACGGTGTCACCGCGTTCAGTTAAAACAATATATCGATCAGATTTGTCGCGAAGAATTTCTTGTTTAACTTGGACTTCATAAAAACCGCTGTTGCACTCCGCATCGACTTCAAGCCCGAATGTTTCTAGGGCTTTTAAGTGCGGTTCGACCGTGCGCGTACCAAGCGAACAACCCCCAGCATATGGCAGCCTAAATTCCTTTAATTTGTGAAGTAGCGGGCCTAAAAACATGATAATAGAGCGCGTTCTGCGGGCTGCTTCGATATCTAACTCTTCTAATCTTAATTCGCGTGGTGATATAATTTCTAAGTCTCTGTGACGGTTTTGCCAATGACATTTAACACCAATAGATTCGAGTACTTCAATAATCCTAAATACTTCTTCGATGCGAGCAACGCGATGAAGGACGGTTTTTCCTTCATTCAATAATGAGGCACAGAGTAAACCTACAGCGGCGTTCTTCGATGTATTAATTGTGATTTCTCCACTTAGTTCTTTGCCACCACGAATACGAAAACTTTGCGAAACTGTATCATTTATAGAGAGGATTTGCGTGTCAAAAGCCTCGGATATTTTCTTAACCATTTCTAGAGAAATGTTTTGCCTGCCTTTTTCTATACGATGAATTGCAGACTGGCTGGAGCCAACTTTTTCGGCTAGCTCTCCCTGAGTCCATCCCTTTTCATTACGCAAATGTTCGATTGTTTCACCAATCACTTGTTGATAAGTTTTAGGATTTTTCATGATTTTTATTATATCACACGATGAATATATGTAAAGCTTGTTTCGTGCTATAATGATAATATGAAAACAATAAATGATATTGACTTAAATAATAAGACTGTATTGGTGCGTGTTGATTATAATGTTCCAATTAAGGATGGAAAAATTACTGATAATTTGCGAATTCGTGCTAGCTTACCAACGTTGGAACTCCTCAGAAAAAAAGGCGCTAAAAAAATAGTATTAATATCTCATTTGGGCCGCCCGGAAGGCAAAAACGTCGATCTCACGCTTAAGCCCATCGCAAAAGAGCTTTCAAAATTAATATCAAATGTCAGCTTTGTTGACGAAATATACGGAAGTAAGGTAACGTCTGCCACTCAATCGCTTCCGGATGGAGGAATTCTTTTACTAGAAAACTTGCGTTTTAATGATGGCGAAGAAGGTAATTCTAAAGATTTTATTAAAAGTATTATTGATGCTACTGGCGCAGAGCTGTATATACAAGATGGCTTCGCCGTAGCTCATCGCGCACACGCTTCAACTGATGCAGTAAAAAACTATTTGCCAGTTTATGCTGGGTTATTAGTAGAAAAAGAAATCAAAAATCTCGAAAAAATTATCAAGAATCCAGCCAAACCAGTTCTCTTGATAATTGGTGGAGCAAAAGTTGAAGATAAACAACCTTTAATTGAAAAATTCTTAGATCAAGCCGACCAAATAGTGGTGGGTGGTAAAATTGCAGCCGATGGCTACAAAACTGACAATAAAAAAATCTATGTCGCAGAAGATTTTGACGAGAACGCCGCGGGAGATAAACTCGATATTGGGCCTGTTTCTACTGCAAAAATTGCAGGCTTCATTACGGACGCAAAAACCATTATATGGAATGGACTTTTGGGCTACGCAGAAGACCCAGCCTATGCTACATCTTCTACGATTGTGGCTGATTTGATTGGCGAAAAATCGGATAGTGAAACCGTGATCTGCGGTGGCGATACGACGGGTTTCGTAGAAAACTTAATGGAACATCATAAAAACTTGAGTTATTCCCTGGTTTCAACAGGTGGTGGCGCAGCGCTTGAGTTTTTACTCGGCAAGGAGTTACCTGGTATTAAAGCTATACATTCCTAACTTTTATTGTATCGGTACCAAATTTATCTTTATCCCCTGATACTAAAACTACGAGTAGGTCTTTTTGACCATCTTTAGTTTGTAAATATCCAGAGGTTTTTAGTTCTTTTACTAGGTCAAGGCCGAATTCCTCGGAATATGGCCGACAAAAGGCTGAGTTTGCATATATTAACGCGAGTTGGTTGGCTACTTTTTGATTTGATGTCACTGTTAAAATCGGTAAATTTGGGCGCTCGGCAGCCATTGCAAAAGAAGTGGCGCCAGATGCAGTTTGACAGATTATAGCGTCGGCCTCAATTTCTTCTGCTAGTCTAGCAGTGGCGTTGGAGATTGCATTATATATTTCAAACTCTTCACTTGTTGGTAACTTATTTATAGTGGCAACACGCGAATGATTCTGGGTGAATAAAATAACTTTTTTCATTTCTTTGACAGTTTCTAATGGATACTTACCGACGGCCGTTTCATCCGAAAGCATCACGGCATCGGTACCTTGCACAACTGCCGTTGAAATATCTGATACTTCAGCCCTCGTTGGTTCGGGATTCTCTACCATAGAGCTTAACATCTGAGTTGCCACAATACAAAGTTTAGCGTGCTCACGGCAAAGTGCGATAAGCTTTCGCTGGACAATTGGCACAACTTCTGCGCCAGCCTCGACTGCCATATCACCACGAGCGACCATGATTCCGTCAGAAGCTTTAACTATTGCTTCTAGATTTTGTTCGCTGGAAATTGCTTTTTTTGTTTCGATTTTAGCTATAACTTTTGCGCGCGAACCATACGACAACAACAATTGTTTTAGCTTTAAAATATCATTGGCTGTTTGTACAAAAGAAAGTGAAACATAATCATAATCACAGTTTGCACCGTATTCTACATCCGCTAAATCTTTCGGGGTAAGAATATCGCCGCCAAAATCTGTATCGGGAAGATTAATACCTTTTTTCGACATAACAAAGCCATCATTTAGAATTTTTGCCTTAATGGCCGTTTCGGATACAATATCTATAATTTCAGCTTTAATTTTGCCATCAAACATCGAGAGCGGCTCGCCGATTTTGACTTTTTCCGCTAAATTATATTGCACCGGAATCGTCAATCCGCCATCATACTCAAATTCTTTTGATTCTAAAATGATTTCATCACCTTCTTTTAACTCTAAACGATTGTCTTTTATGACACCGAGGCGAATTTTAGGGCCTTGCAAATCTTGTAAAATCGCAACACTCTTTCCTTTCTTTTTGGCAGCTTCACGAATCCATTTTATTTGTTGATCACGCTCTTCATTTGAACCGTGAGAACAATTGAGCCTACAGCCATTAACACCAGCCATAATGATATCTTCTATCATTTCCTTTGTATTGGTTGCTGGTCCGATTGTAGCAAGAATTTTCGTGCGTTTAAAGAATTTGCTCATGCTTATATCTTAACATATTTTAATGCTTATGGTAATATTATTATATGGTGAAGAAAAAAAATAAAATTAGCTACATTATCCCGAGTAAAAAGAATACTAAAAAAACTCAGAGTAAGAACAATAAAGGTTTTTGGGGTAGACTTTCTGGAATTCAAAGATTAATTATTGGTATTATTGTATGTGCAATTATTATTGTTTTAGCCGCACTAGCATGCTCTTTTGTTTTCAGACCGGAAAATACCGTAAAATCAAAGATTGATAACCTTGCTTCTGATTATTATGAAAACTTCTTTTATGAAAGAATCGTTGAGTCAAATAATAGCGATGATGCAGTAAAAAAAGTGGTTAGCGAGTATAAAGATACCGGATTGACTCCAGTTTCACTGCGGCAATTAGTTTTGCATGATACGCAAAAGAATTTTGAAATCGGAAAATATCTAAAAAACTATTGCGACGAAAATAATACTGTAGCTAAGTTTTATCCAGAAGAACCATTTGATAAAACATCATATAGTATAGAATATACTTATTCTTGCGAATTCTAAGATAATTTGATATAATCAATTCGTGGTCTCGTAGTATAACGGTTAGTACATCGGGTTTTCATCCCGACAACGCGAGTTCGACTCTCGCCGAGATCACCATTTCGGAGTTGCTGCCATCGCAGGACTCTTTTTTGTTGCGAATAACGGAGAAGAGTGGGCTTAAATCGTCCGTTCCAAAAATTTTCTCCTTGATATTAAAGTGTAGGCCATTCGGAAACAGCATTTTTTGGAACGCCTGTCTCGTCTCGAGGTCGGCGTCTTTCCAGAGTTTGGCCGGCTTTGTCATGAAATTGCACACATAATCTATTGTGGCTTCATTTAGGCCTTGATTCCGTTCCAATTTATCAATTTCTCGTCGCAGGTCTTGGCGCTTCTGTTCTAAAGCCTCGCTATACCTGTTTTTGTCGTCAATTGTAATCTTACCGTCTAGCATAGCGTCTACCGCTTCTATTAGCTTCTTGTCGATATCCGATATCGCCTCGCGGCGCTGTGCTAGCTCGCGTGTAGTATCGCCGAGCTTCTTGGCCGCTGTACGTTTCACTATTTCTCTAAATAGTTTAATAGTACCCTCACTAGGCGTAATTTCCTCTAGGAAGTCTACGAATAGTTGGTGCATTTGCTCTATCGGGACTGAACTATGGCCTTTTGTCGTGCAGTGATATCGCGGCGACCTCTTACCAGCTGAGCTTCGTGGCGCGCTAGATCGTATCAGCGTTCCACATTTTGAGCAAATCAATAGTTTACGCAATGGATATAGCTCGCTATTACTCGGCACTAGCGGAGCGCGTTTGCCACTTAGGATCCTTTGGTTCTTATTGTAAGTATCAATATCAATAAGACCGTCAAAGTCCTTAATCTTGGTTGGCTTGCCGTCTAGTAGGTTTTTAGACGTGTTATAACCGGCGTAGACCGACTGGCGCAAAATGCCAAGCATGGTGTTCAAAGTGATAGGTTTACCGTTCTTGCCGTTTACGCCCATCTTATGTGCTAGGTTTACTAGCTCCATAGGCGCTATATCGCCCTCAGAGAAACGATTTAGCAGGAATTGGATATTCTTACCAATATCGTTCGTTTCGTCTATTTCGAGCGTATTATGGTGCTTCTTCTTGCCGTCGTTGGTATATTCGCCGGTTACGATCGGCTTTAGCTTTAACCCGAGCGGCGCTTGAGATAACCACCAACCGTAGCTAGCGAGTAGCGACATATCGTCCTTAACAGTCTTAGACTTAATATCGTTATCAAGTTGGTGAACCGATAATGCGATATTAAGCATAAAGCGTCCGGTCGGCGATTCGTCGATTACTTCTTGCGTAGAGCGTAATGTGACGCCGCATTTGGCTAAGACAAAGCCAATGTCGTTGAAGAATGACGTCATATCGCGAGAAATGCGCGAGACGTTATAAACGACCACGTGATCTATGCGCCCTTTGCGCTTAGCGATATCTGCTAGCATCTTCTGAAGTTCTGGGCGGTGTGCGGTTTTAGCTGAAATACCGGCGTCGGTATACCAGCCAATTATTTCTATATCGTGTTGGTTTGCGTATTTTTGTATTGCAAGTCTTTGGTTTTCCAAAGAAGCGCCGTGAGTTTGCTCTTCCGTCGAGACGCGAGTGTAGCCGAACGCAATGCGTTTTACTCCATCGTTCATTAACAACATACTATACCACCTTTTCGCCAGAATGGACGATTTTTATATCAATAAGATCGCTAGCGATACGGTGCATTAGTCCGATGAGATTGGCAAGCTCTAGATCTGAGATTTTATCAGAGTCTGCCTTGCCTAGTAGTTTGCGCGCTTCTTTGGTGGAGATTATGATCTCGTTTGAGCACAGAAAGCTATCTTTGTACTTCTGCGCTTTCTTGTAAGGGGTTCTAGGCATAAAAGCCTTTCCGGTGTGCCTGAGGCACTTATTGCTCGAACAACGAGCGTTGCTTCCCACCGAGTGTGCTCCCCACCGAGCGCCCACCGAGCACACTCCCCACCAAGGTTATAAGTTAAAAAAGACACCCAATTAGGTGCCGCAATTTTTAACTAGTTCCAATTATACCCGCTAATGGTTAGTCGGGCAAGCATAAGCATTTTAAGAGCTTGTATTTTTCCACAAGTTAAGGTTAAATACATAAACCTTGCGAGAATATCCGCAATTTTTTCGTTAAACAAAAACCTAGCCACATAGGTGCGTACTTTAGATAAGTTAGGTCGTCTCGCAAGGACTAAGGAGTTTTATGAGTAAGTTATCTACTAATGGTTTAAAGGCTGCTCAAAAGCGCCTCAGATGCCCGAAATGCGGTGAGTATTATGTTGGTTATCCGGCGCTGTCACGTACGGACAACAAGACTCGGATCTGTCAAAAATGTGGCATCAATGAAGCTATTACAATTTTTATTAAAAATCATAACGCTAATGGTAGGTAGTCCAATTATGTGCTATAATTAGACTAGTTTTAGTATTGTGGAGGAATTATGAAAGGCTCGTGCATCTATTTTGGAACTTACGTGCTTCAGCAAGATATGCGCGTTCGTTTACCTAAGGCGATATTGGCTAATTTGGGCGCCGAAAAAGGCAACAGTCAATTTGATATTTATCTCGACAAAGATACTAATGAAGTGATATTGAAAATAAAAACTAATAACAATCAAGAAAGTTGAGCGTCAATTATGCGATATATCGGCAATAAGACTCAGCTTCTTCAAAACATCGAAAAGGTCATTCGTAGTCACGTACCTGATGATGCTAAGTCTTTTTGTGATATTTTTTCCGGTACCGCTTCAGTTGCGCGTTACTTTAAAAAAGATTTCGAGATTTATTCAAACGATCTCCTTTATTTCTCTTATTGTTTGCAACGCGCCACTATCGAAAATGATGATATTCCGACTTTCGACAAGCTAAAGGAAGAGCTTAATATCGATGATCCGATTTCATATTTTAATAATATGCCTACCGATCAAATGGAATCTCTACCGCAGGAAAAACGCTTCTTCCAAAATACATATTCTCCGGTTGGCGGAAGAATGTATATGACTGATTCAAATGCACTAAGAATAGACTATGCCCGTAATGTGATAGAAGAATGGAGAAATAAGAAAATATTATCCGATAATGAGTATTATTATCTTGTTGCTTCAGTAGTAGAAGGTGTTCCGTTTATCTCTAATATAGCTGGCACATATGGAGCGTATAGCAAGAAGTGGGATCCACGATCTAGCAAAAAGTTCGAGCTAGTAGAATTACCAATAGTTAAAAACGGCAAGAATAATAAGTGCTATAACGAGGACGGTCTGGAGTTACTGAAGCATATTTCTGGTGACATTCTATATATTGATCCGCCTTATAATTCCAGACAATATTTGCCAAATTATCACGTCCTAGAAACTGCAGCCAAGTATGATTACCCAGAAGTTCGTGGCGTTACTGGCCAAAGACCAGACAATGGGCAAAAATCTGATTTCTGTTCAAAGAGAAAAGTATTAAAAGCGTTTGAATCATTAATCGCAAACGCTAACTTTAAGCATATCTTTCTAAGCTATAGTACGGACGGCATCATGCAACTTGAAGATATCGAACGTATTATGCAGAAATATGGAAAACCTGATTCGTTTGAAGTCACTTATATCTCTTATAAGAGGTTTAAAAGCAATTCAAATTCCAGGATTACGGTAGATCTAGAAGAAATGGTCGTCTATATATCCAAGGAGGTAAAGTAATGGCCACTTCCAAATATATCAAAAGTCCTATGAATTATACTGGCGGCAAATTTAAATTATTAAATGATATTATTCCGCTTTTTCCTAAAGAAATTAATAATTTTGTTGATCTTTTTGCTGGCGGTTTAAACGTCGGCCTTAATGTTGAGGCGAAAAACATTTACGCAAATGACCAAATAACGTATCTTGTTGATCTATATAAATTCTTCCAAGAGAGTAACGAAGATGAGCTCGTGTCAGCAATTAAAGATCGTATTGCAAAATATGATCTTTCGAAAACGAATGCGGACGGATATAAGGCTTTAAGGAACGAGTACAATAAAGATAAGTCGTTGCTAGATCTTTTTGTACTTACATGCTACTCCTTTAACCACCAAATACGTTTTAATAATAGCCATGAGTTTAATAGCCCATTCGGGAAAGAACGTAGCTCTTACAATAACACTATAGAGGCAAATTTAAAGCGTTTCTGCAGCGCCCTACGTAATAAGAATGTAAAACTTTCCTCTATCGATTTTCGAGATTATGACTTGTCATTCTTGGAACCCGGAGATTTAGTTTATTGTGATCCACCGTATTTAATCTCGACTGGCTCTTATAACGATGGTAACCGCGGTTTTAAAGATTGGACTAAGGTCGAAGACGCCGCTTTGCTTAAACTGCTTGATGATCTTAACGATAGAGGCGTACTCTTTGCTTTGTCGAATGTTTTTGTCCACAAGGGTATGCGCAACGATGGGCTTATTGAGTGGAGTAAAAAATATAACGTAAATTATCTTGATAAAACATACTCGAACTGTAGTTATCACTTTTCTGATAGAAATACGAAAACAGTTGAGGTTTTAGTTACGAATTATGGCGACGCAAGCCAGTGCGACGCAACGGCATTAAGTGAAAATATCGTCAAAGAAGAACCTTCGGTAAAGTATTCTCAGCTCAGTCTTCTTGGAAATGCTACTGAATAAGCGTTCCGGTACCGGCAAAACATTGTTTCACGAAGTTGGGCGCTTTGTTACTGATTATTATCTTACCGCTATCAGATAAGTAAAAAAGAACCTTCTCGTGCGGTAAGTTCTTACACTCGCCACCAAAAATACTGAGACCGCGTTGAATTTTTGTTCCGGGATAGTGAGGGTAGATATATTCTTTTTCGATGCTATCATAGTTATTTAGCTCTTCTACGCCTTGCGCAAGAGTAGTCAGCATTTTACCTTCGATCAACAGTGTCTCATTCGAGATCTTATCGTGCAATACTACGTCTGGCAGGTACAAATTAACTCCATGACTATCTTTTTTCGGCAACGCGAGCAAACCTTTATCGGATCTAAAATATCCGCGTTCGCAGCCGGCGTGGTTTTCGTAAACACACTTTATTCCGTGATACATTGTTTGAATATGCAAAAGAATGTCGGCCATTTTTTCTGAGTGTCGTTCGTAATGCCAATATGATTCTGATGTTCTTATTTTTTCCGGTAAAGTAATGTTTTCCAAAGACAACCCCAGTAGTTTACATATCGACACGAATTTGTTGCTTGCGCCGCTTCGGTTGATGTAGCTTTGCAAAACGCCGTGTTTTGTTATTACTATGCTTTCTGTCCAACCCAGTTTTCTAATACAAGCAGAAATCATAGAAAGCGCACCAATGTTCGGATCGTGGCCTATATTACCTTCTTCAGCCGGTTTTGAAAGACGGCCAGAAATTTCTATCCTATCATTATGCTTTGTTATTAGAATGGGAACATTTCCAGCTGGCGGTCTTCGCATTCTCGATTTAAAATCAATAAGCTCGTCTAGTGTCTTAAATGGCTTAAACCAGCGCGAAGTATCTTTGCCGACAATTGTTACTCCTAAAGTAAGGAGGATATTTGTACCAAATACGCTCGTGTCGGACGGTTGCTTATTCTCGCGAGCCTCAAGCTCATCGTTATAAAGCATATATAATTTCGTGTTCTTATAGTACTGGCGGATATAAACAAACTTTGAACCCCTCTGATAAACTCCAGTATTTCTCGACTCGTCATCGCTTGTCTTTGTTTCTTCTATAGCCATTATAGGGCTATCATCACTATCTTCTTTCGGCTCGTCTTTTTGCTTGAATAGGAGAAAATCAAAGAAACTTGAACTGCCGCTGACGGTTTTAATGTAAATATGGTCGCTTTTCTTTGTTGTTAGCCCTTCGATAACATAGACAAATTGAAAAATACCGTCTCTGATAATTGGCTTAATTTTAATATTACTATTTTCAGTTATTTCATCATCGAAATCTTTACAGTACATTTCGATTATTTGTAATACAACCGAGGGTTTTGGGCGTTCCTCAGTTAAAAGCCATATGTTATCGTACGTCATATTAATATTATAACATTTTTCCGAAACATTTCACCTCTGCGTGTCAAGAAAAAATCCCGCCCCTGTTTCTTGCACAATAACTTTCAAAAACCGATTGTGATCAAGTGGATACCATCTATTGACTAATTACCAGAATGTTTTGTTGGAATCGTGGCCGTAATGCACGATATCTTCTGGCTCCGCCCAAAGCGAGAGCTTTCCAACTTTCCATTTGCCAATAAAGAACATTTGGACTATTGCGTCGTTTACGTCGCGGTTATTTAACGCGCGTGGAATGTACGCAAGCGAGAAATGGTACCAAGTATCATCTTCGCTATCTAACCGCGCAAATACGCGCTTTCCGCGGCCTAAAAGACGCACATCAAAGCGCTGCGCTAATGTTTCTAGGGAATAAGTCTTTAATTCGTGGATCGCGTCACGAACTGGAGAATCAATAAGCTCCATACGCTCGAATTTGTCGTATTCGCGCGAATTAAATTTTCCTTCGTGTTCGAGCATAAAGCTTTCTAATTCTCGGGCAGTAACCGGTATTGGCTTACCGGGTTTTGTCTTTCTAAATGTGTGATGTTTTGCCATTTTACCTCTTTTCGGTTAGAGGTGCGTCGTTTGACGGTATTTTGTAAATCTAACTAGTTATATTAAAGCTTACTTTACCTTTCTCTCCCTTGAATAGTGGCGCAAATTCTTTAAAAATCTGTCGAACTTCATTTTCTTTATCAATCAATACGATGCTGTCTTTATTCCTTGAGTGCTGGTTGGTATCCAGAATAATAAAATCTAATTTATCTAATGAATCGTTTAAAATCTGCCATATCTCCGTCGTTATTGGGAAGTCGCAGAGTTCTTGGATATGAAGACTCTCGCCTTTAGCCGACACCAAATATTTTGCGTCTGGGACAAGAAACTCAATCAAAAAACCAATGCTAGACAGATTCCACTTCGCTTTATATGCTTCAACCTCTGAATAGTGGTCATTAAACTTCGTTTTAAAGTTCTCACAGAAAGTATAGTAATCAAAATTCTGCCATTCTCTCATTCTGCAATTTAGTATCTTTTCTATATCCCCACGAGCTTCTTCCATATGATCTTCGATATTATCGTGATATTTTTTAAAAATCTTTTTAGCTTCACCCTGTGTCATTTTTATACCGGAATTCTTACGACTTCCCATAGAAATGTCAATACGAAAGTGTTCTATGCCGATTCTGTTGCTAGCATCATCAATAAAAACAAAATCAGGCCTTTCTTGATCTGGTCGCGAAATATCCATTAAGGCTTTTAGGAAATGCAGTTTTTTCTTTGCCGCGTCGAGACTTCTATACTCGTCAGCTTTTTTGTTCTGCATATGCTCATGGGAATTATCGTTTGTCCTACTCATCTGTTTACTGATATTCCTATCTGTTATTAATTATATCATTGACATTGTAAGCTCTTAAAAGAGCTTTTACATTGACAATGGCGGCTCTATTGCTCGACCGGGTTGCTAATGCTTTGGGTTGTATATTCATTAGTTCTACTGAGGCCGGGGATATAGTTTGTAGGATATAAAATACTGATAATACCCCTCACTCGGTAGAAGTCCTCTACGAGGATATTCCAATTCGATTGGACGCGGTTCACCATTTCGGAGTTGCTGCCATCGCAGGACTCTTTTTTGTTGCGAATAACGGAGAAGAGTGGGCTTAAACCGAGGCCTATTTTTTTGCCTTAGACAGAAGATCTGATACATAGATAGATTTTAGCGCTTTATATTTTTTACGATCAAAACCAGCTTTTACTGCAAATTCGTGTTTCTTTTTTAAATATTCATTAGCTTTTGTTGGGTTGTTTATAAGATACTCTCGTAATAATATAAAATCTTTAAATGATTCTTCATTAACTGGACAAATATGAATATGATAATCTCCTTCTCCAGTTTCACCCTGTTTACTTGTTAAGAACACTCTGTCATTATGGCTGTCGTTCCCCTCATAATAACCATTATTTATTAAAATCATACTTATTTTTTTCATATCTTTTCTCTCTGGAACGCCGATGAGAATATCGATAATGTTTTTTCCGCCAATCCCAACAGCACTGCTACCAACGTGTTCAATTCTCACAGGTTGAGGCAAGAGGGTTAATAAACGATTCTTTTCTCTTAGAAAACGTTCAACAAGATTTGACGAATATCTTTTTATACTTACAGGCATGGTTAAATTATACCATACTTGCTATAACTATAAAATTATGATATAATATCGATAGATTGTTCGTACATTAAGAAGGAGGTTAGAATATTGGTCGTCAAAATAGCACAGATTGATGAACAAGGTAATGTATATTTTGATACTGAAGATTTCAAAACGAAATCTGCAGCAGGGCTGTAGATTATCAAAGACTCTAGAAGCTAAAAGCTTTGTTTAATTAGTTTCAAAAATTCTACTTCATTAATCGTAGCGATGCCGAGTTTAGCCGCTTTGTCGGTTTTGGACTTGCCAGGTTTTTCACCAACAATTAGGGCAGTTGTGTTTTTAGTAACAGACGACGTAACTGTGGCGCCAAGCTCGCGTAGTTTATCTTCAGCCTCTTCGCGGCCCATCGAAGAGAGGGTGCCAGTAATAATATATGATTTTCCTTCTAATGGTAAATTCATAGCATTTTCTTCAGCTGGCGAAACGCCAAGTTTTTTTAACTCTTCTAGGAGATTAAGATTTTCCTCATTCGCAAACCAAGCCAGAATCGATTCAGCTACAACTTCGCCAATATCTGGAACATTTAATAAATCATCTTCGGTTGCATTTACAAGATTCTCTAAAGTTTTAAATTTTCGCGCTAACGTTACAGCAGTTTGAGCGCCGACGTGACGAATTCCGAGTGCAGTAATAAATTTTGCGAGAGGTGGATTTTTAGAATTGTTGATAGCCGTAATTAGATTTTGGGCTGACAAATCAGCAAAACGTTCTAACTTAGAAACATCTAAAGCCTTAAGTTTATATAAATCAGCAATTGATTTTACTAGGCCCGAGTTAATCAATGCTTCAACATTTTTTTCACCAAGCCCTTCAATATTTAGTGCAGGCTTAGAAGCATAATACTCAATTGCACGTTTCAAAATAAAATCGCTCGATTCGCCTTTTACGCGATATACTACTTCGCCGGCTGGGCGTTCAAATTCTAATTCTGGATATTGCTTTTTTAATGCTTCCCGATAATCGTATGGCTTTGAATCGTCTGGGCGAAGGCTAGTCAAAACTTCTTTGACCTGCGGAATAATATCGCCAGCTTTATATATAATAACCGTATCGCCAATTCTAATATCTAAACGCGCTATTTCATCGGCATTGTGAAGCGAAGCATGGCGCACCGTAGTGCCAGCAACTTCTACCGGGTCTAAAATTGCCACTGGTGTAGCTGCGCCAGTACGACCAATTGAGATTACAATGTCACGAACTTTCGTAGTCGACTCTTCAGCTGGGAATTTAAATGCCACTGCACCGCGCGGAGTTTTTCCAACAATACCCAACTCGTCATAAACCTTGCGGTCATTAATTTTGATTACCATGCCATCCGTATTAAAAGGCAAGGTTTTGCGATAATCATCAAGCTCAGCAATATATTTAAATAGTTCTAGCTTTTGGCTGGAGGAAAAAACTTTATCTTCGTTTGAAGTCTGAAAACCAAGAGCTCGCAAAGTTTCGTAAGCATCGTGCCAAGTGACAGAATCTGGAGTGACTAGATCGTAGGCAATGAATTTAAGCGGACGAGAGGCGGCAACTTTTGGATCTAGCTGCCTAATCGAACCAGCGGCTAAATTGCGAGGGTTAGCAAATTCGGGTTCGCCCTTTTTTCGCTGTTTCTTGTTTAGCTCTTCAAAATCCTTTTTAAAAATTACAATTTCTCCACGAATTTCGGCTTCACTAACACTTATTTTAAGCGGGATATTTTCAATGGTTTTGACATTTAATGTAACGTCTTCGCCGACTAGTCCATCGCCACGTGTAACGGCCTGGTAAAATATTCCATTACGATATTTAAGTGAGCAAGCTAGCCCATCCATTTTAATATCCGTAAAGAATTCTTTAATCTTTCCGCCTGGTATTAGTTTTTCGTTGCGAGTGATCCAATCTTCAATTTCTTCGCGTGAAAAAACATCAGCTAGGCTAATCATACGTTTGTCATGTGTGATTTTAGTGAACTTATCCAACGGCTTCCCAGCTACACGTTGTGTTGGAGAATCCGGAGTGATTAATTCTGGATATTCGTTTTCTAATAATGATAATTCATGTTTTAAAGAATCTGCGGCCGCTTCACTCATAATAGATTCGTCTAGCACATGATAATGATAACGATAGTCGTTAATGAGTTCGCGTAATTTTAGAATTCTTTGTTCGGCTTCATTTTTCGTCATAATCTAACATCCATCTATAATATAAGTATAAATATGCGGTCGCGTAAATACAAGTAAATGAAGTCATAATCGTGAGACAGATTGGAATAAATGGTATACCAGCGGTCCACTCAAAAGATTTCATCCATAAATCAAACAATATTAACGGCAACATGATAACTGCCCAAATAATAATAAATAGAATTATTAGGGCAATGAGACGAATAATAAATTTAATGCGGCGTCCCATCATTAATTCTGATGCGGTGCGTAGAGCTGATAGTGGATAAAGTCCAGGGGCCGAGACAGCTACAAATGCGATGATTGAACTGGACAATAAATATCCAGAAAGCACTATCATGAGTATTGCAAAAACTAAGAATAATAACGCGTAAAACGGAGTAGATAAAAAGTCTGTCTGTATTGCGGCCGAATAAGCAATAATAAGTAAGAAAATTGGAATACATTGAATCACCGCAACGGCAAAAACTACAAATGTTGAAATCAGTGGCGTCATGGCATTATATAATCCATCACGTAATTTAACATGATGGCCGGCTAAAATGTGTCGTATTAAATATATAGTAACGAGCCAAATTATAAGAAAAACTATCACACTAAAAATGGCCGCAGCCTCACTAGAATTTCCAGATAATCCACTGGTTGTGATAGTAGATATCAAGAGCAACCCGGCCTTTGAAAAACTATTCATTTCCCCACCACCAACCTGTTTATTGGTTTCATTTAAAACATTCTGAAATTGCGAATAATTCGATTCGCTCATGACACCGACAAAAAGAATATTTAATAACACAACGATTATCAAGAACGGTAAAAATAGCTTCCAATTCTTAAACAAAATTTTAAATGTTTCAAAAAAATGTTGCATAATGCCTGGCACTTCAAAACTCTTTACATAGTCTTCACGATATGAACGTTTGAACGATTTGTGAAGTTTAGGCTGTTTTGTATTTTTTTTAGAAGTTGTTTTTGCCATGTTCAAGTCTCTCGATACGTTTTTCAATTGGAGGATGGGAACTTAGAAGATTGCTAAAAAAACCTTTACGCAGGGGATTATTAATATACATGGCTTCTGTAGCGATATTTTGGCTTTTCATTGGCTGCGAATGAGATTGTAGTTTCTTTAGTGCATTAATCATGCCTTCTGGATATCTTGTAATATTAACGGCAGAAGCATCGGCGAGATATTCGCGTTGACGAGACACAGCCATTTGTGCAATGCTTGCGACAAAAGGAGAAAGAATCGCGGCGATTATAATAAGTGCATATCCTACCGGGCTACCTTCGTTGTCGCGACGGCGGCTTCCGTAAAACATCATACGAAAAGCTAAATCAGATATTAGACCAATAACACAAACGAGACCAAATACTATCATAGAAACACGAATGTCATAGTTTTTTACATGCGACATTTCGTGCGCCATCACGGCCGTAAGTTCTTTGTCGTCCATGATATCGATCAAACCGGTAGTAGCCGCAACTAAAGCGTGTTTGGGATCGCGGCCAGTAGCAAAAGCGTTTGGTGCCTGATCTTCAATAATATAGACTTTTGGCATAGGCAGACCAGTTGTAATGCTAAGATTTTCTACGGCATTATACAAACGCGGATTGTCTTTTTTGGTGATTTCTTTGGCGCCAGTCATAGCAACAGCGAGCGAGCTAGACGCATAATATTGGATTAGCGCATATATAATTGCGATAACTATAGTCCAGACTGCTATCCATGGATCGTTATAAGCCCACGCAAATAATCCTGCAATTATGCCGATTAAAATTACGAAACCTACAATAATATATACGGTTCTACGTTTATTTTCTGCAATCTGTTTATACATTTTTAAAATTTAACTTCAGGAGCTTTTTCGATTTTGGCTTTTTCGGATTCGTCAACATCGAAATAGTCACGTTTCTTAAAATGACCAACAAAATTATTAACGATATTTACTGGGAAAGTTTTGATACGGGTGTTCAAATCTTTTGCGCCAGCATTGTAAAATCTACGAGATGCTTGAATTTTGTCTTCAACGTCTTGGAGTTGAGTTTGTAATTGTTGGAAATTTTCGTTAGCTTTGAGCTCTGGATAAGCTTCGGCAATAGCAAAGATGCGGCCAAGAGCGGTTTGCATTTCTTTTTCGGCCTCAGCGGCTTGCTTAACGGTTTTGGCCCCCATAGCAGCGGTACGAGCTTCGGTGACCATTTGGAAAGTTTCTTTTTCGTGTTTGGCGTAACCTTTAACGGTTTCTAATACATTCGGAATTAGGTCGGCGCGATATTTAAGTTGAACTGTGATGTCCGACCAAGCCTCATTAACGCGCTCATCTAGCTTGACTAAACCATTGTAGATGCCGCCAATAAACATAGCGATAAGTACAATGATTGCTACAATTACAATTATTACGATTAACCATGTAGGCATTTTGTTCTCCTTATTTATATAAACATTATAGCATAATAATAAAAAACAAAAAAGCTCCTGCTGGAGCCTTAAATATGGTGCGAGCGAAGAGACTCTAACTCTCGCAACGAAGTCCGAGAGTTAGCCAACAAAATAAGGCTAACTAGAGCCTTGTGGTGTGGTGCGAGCGAAGAGACTCTAACTCTCGACCTCTTCCTTGGCAAGGAAGCGCTCTAAACAACTGAGCTACGCTCGCGCGTGTTTATATTATATCACAACTGTTGCAATTTGTGCAAAAATCATATATATTATATATAAGCATTTTAAAGAAACAAACATGGAAATTGCATTACAAATAATTGTTCTGGTGATCGGATTTATTTTCTTGATCAAAGGGGCAGATTGGCTAGTTTCTGGCGCTTCTAGCGTGGCGTCTAATTTTAAGGTTTCTAAACTGTTGATTGGTCTCACTATCGTGGCTTTTGGTACTGGCGCACCAGAACTTGCAGTTTCTTTTTCCTCCCTTTTCAACGGTAACACCGATATATTATTAGGGAACGTTATTGGTAGTAATATTATTAATATTTTGCTTTTAATTGGTATCGCGGCGGTCATCCGACCGTTTAAGGTTCAAAAAGATACTGTCTCAAAAGAATTGCCACTACTACTTTTGATATCTACAGCTTTAATTGTTTTGGTGCTCGACACAACTTTGTCTGGTGCACTTGAAAATATTTTTTCACGAAGTGACGCAATTATTTGTCTATTGCTATTCTGTATTTTTCTGTATTATCTCTTCGCGATGGCTCGCAAAAACAAAAGTGAACTAAAAAAAGTCGAAAAACCCAAATATAAACTCGGAAAATCATTTTTACTAGTGATTATTGGTCTAGTTGGCGTAGTTGCCGGTAGCCAATTAGTCGTAAGTTCTGCCTCATTTATCGCTTCAGCTATCGGTATTTCCGAGAGAGTGATTGCTCTTAGCGTAGTAGCGCTCGGCACATCCCTACCAGAACTAGTTACAACTATTACAGCGGCGCGAAAGGGCGAAAGCGACCTTCTGGTCGGCAACATCGTAGGTAGTAATATATTTAATATTTGTATCGTTTTAGCACTGCCGATCGCGATTTCGGGCTCAATTTCACCAAGTAGCTTCGAGTTATTAGATCTCGTAATGTTGATGGTATCAGCCGCAATTATCTGCTTAATCGCGCGCCGCAATCATGACGTAAACCGCATAGAAGGAGTTTTGATGCTAGCTATATTTACTATTTATTATGGTTATATTATTTACGGAGCATTAGCATGAACTGGTTAGTTTTGATGGCAATAAATGTTATTTCAGATTCTACCAGAATCTTTATTGATAACTATGTTTCAGATTATTATTTCAAAGGTAAAGAATCGGTTTCGCAAAAAATATTTTATGGCTTTACTACTCTTTTCATAGCGTTTCTTATAGCAGTGATTTTTGGAGCAAATTATAGCACGGTCGCCATTTCAACCATTATTCTTTTAATAATCGCTGGTTTTATTAGTGGAATTTCCGGTATACCTTATTATCGCGCGTTAGAGCTTGAAGATTCTACTAGTATTGGTATTTTCTTGCAATTTGCTCCAGTTTTATATTTAATTTTAGGTTGGTTCTTACTGAACGAAAAGTTTTCACCCTTGCAATTGGTAGCATTCGCACTAATTATAATAGCGCCATTAATAATTATTTTTTCTGCGCGTAAGAGAAGTCGTCACCTCAAAGTAAAAGCGGTTTTTTACGCTTTACTATATGTGATTGCTTATGTAGCGAGTGCATTATTATTTGTGTTAGAAGGCTCAAAAGGGTTAGATATTTTGAGCGCACTCGTATTGGTATTAATTGGAAAGGGTATCGGCAATCTTGTGGCAGGGTGCTTAAAACATAAATGGCGCAAGAGATTCTTTTATGTTGTGGAGACCACAAAATTTAAAGTTTTTCGGCCGATGGTTCTAAACGCGGTAATTGGCGTGGTAGCGGATTTTTGTTATCGCTACGCATTAGTGATTGCCCCATCTGTAGCTCTCGCCTCGGCTGTTTCTGACACTGCTGAACCGATATTTATATTCTTTATGGGGATTGTGTTAACTTTGATTTCGCCTAAAGTGGGGCGGGAGAAACTCAATAAAAAAGCTGTATTGGCACATATGTTCGCTACTATCTTAGTAGTTGTTGGCGTAGTTTTAATGCAAATCGTCTAATTTATGATAGAATAATTACAGGTGGTGCTTTGGCGGAGTGGTTACGCAGCGGTCTGCAAAACCGCGTACACCGGTTCAATTCCGGTAGGCACCTCCATTTTTTATGCAAAAATCCTCGGTAATTACCGAGGATTCTGATACCAGCCTTTGCGGCGATTCGCCGTTATAGCTTCGTTGATGCAGTCTGGGCAGAAAAATCTGCCTTTGTCGATGGCATCTTTTACGTGATTAACGAATTCGTTTACGCCATAGCTCTGGCGCATGATGCATCCGGGATTCGTACAATGATAACCATAAGAGTATCTTATGGTTTTTCTCTTGTTCTTCGGATCCGGACACGCCATACCATGTGTATGGCCGAGCTCGTGCATCACGATGGATACAATCGCCCAGTGCCTCCAAAATGGGTCAAGCCTCCTAAACTGACCTATACTGATTGTGGAACACGGAGCTGACGTGTAACCAAAAACATAGTTACCGTCGCCGGCGAGATTCCGCGGTGTGACCAAAACGACAATCTCGTTTTTGAATTCCTTCATCAACTCTTTGTTGATGTTGGTAGATTCAACGAGACGACCAACTCTACTAGCATTCGCCAGAATGTTGTTAGCGGAGTTCACTTTGCCGTTTTTGACAAAACGGGAGGAACCGTAAACCTTGATCGACTCCTTCGGAATCGACAGAGCATTGACAAATTGCCTAACTCCAGACAGAATTGCCTTCTGCTCCGCTTCGGTAACCATCGTTGTCCATAACACGTTTATTTTCATCTTTTAACACCCCCTTTTAAGATGAATTTTTAAGATACTAGGCTTTGTAAGCCATCTTTGTATTATAGCATATATTGTAATTTTTGTCAATATATTTTAGAGATTCTATGGCGATTTTTAATTATTGTTATAATAAACATATGACGAAATCTTATATCGCGATAGACCTTAAATCATTCTACGCATCGGTGGAATGCGTCGAAAGAGGCTTGGATCCATTAAAAGCTAAACTAGTAGTAGCAGATGAATCACGCACCGATAAGACTATCTGTCTGGCAGTTTCGCCTACGTTAAAAGAGCTTGGAATCCCTGGTCGCGCTAGACTTTACGAAGTCAAACAAAAAGCACGAGATTTCATTATTGCTAAACCACGTATGGCATACTACATTAGCTACAGCACGCGAATTCTTGATATTTATTTACATTACTTTGCCGAAGAGGATATCCATGTTTATTCGATTGATGAAGTGTTTATTGATGCTACCCCATACCTCAAAACTTACAAAATGTCGGCAGTAGATTTGGCTCAAAAAATCATGAAAGAGATTTATGAAAAAACCGGCATTACTGCTACGGCCGGCGTAGGAACAAATTTATATTTAGCTAAGGTCGCTATGGATATTTTAGCTAAAAAAGCGAAGCCAAATAAAGTTGGGGCCAGAATCGCAGAGCTAGACGAAAAATCTTATCGCGAGAAATTATGGACACATACGCCAATAACAGATTTCTGGCGAGTCGGCAGGGGTTACGCCAAAAGGCTCGCCGAAGTTGGTGTTTATACGATGGGCGATGTGGCTCTGTGTTCAGAGAGGGATGAAAATTTTTTATATAAGTTATTTGGTGTTAATGCCGAGCTATTGATTGACCATGCTTGGGGATTTGAGCCCTGCGAAATACGTGATATTAAAGCTTGCCGGCCAAAAAATCATTCTTTTTCTTCCGGCCAAGTCCTAAAAGAACCATATAATTTCAAGAAGGCCCTAGTGGTAGCACAAGAAATGGCGGAAGAGGTTGGACTAAATCTGCTAAAACGAGGACTAGTGGCAGATCAAATTATTTTAATGATAAATTATGATAAAACGAATGTTGATTATGGTTTTAGTGGTAAAACAAAATTAGATTTTTATGGTCGTGTTGTGCCAAAATTCGCGCGAGGAACTCATAATTTTAGAAAGTCAACAAATTCTACGAGCGAAATTGTTGATGGCGTGACTAATTTATTTAAAGAAATTGTCGATCCTTCCCTTTTAATTCGGCGAATTACAATTGATGTAAATCATGTTAAATATGAAAAAGACTCCCTAAAGGAACCTAGGCAGCTCGGATTATTTGACGAAGCGACAGATAAAACTAAAATTAAAAAAGAGAAACAAGCCAACAAAGCAATACTCGCCATCAAAAAACGTTACGGAAAAAATGCAATTTTAAAAGGAATTAATTTCGAAGAAGGTGCGACCGGACGGGAACGCAATGCCCAAATCGGAGGACATAAAGCATGAAATATGAAGAAATAATCAACCATCCTCATTACGAGCCAAAATTTCATCCGCGCATGTCTAGTGAGGCACGAGCAGCACAGTTTGCGCCATTCGCCGCGCTTTCTGGTCACGCCGGTGCGGTAAAGAGGACTGCGAAGCTTAATAAGCTTAAGACTCATCGCATCATAGAACCAAATTTAGACAACGAAAAATATGATTTATTAGAAGAAACCCTAGAATAGGATGAATTTGGTATAATATACTCATGAATATTTTATATTGTGGCGATGCGGGAATTTCGCGCGGGGTTTTAGTTTCTATCTTGTCGTTACTTATAAACGGGAAGAAACAAAGCCAAACTAACCCAGAGTATAATTTTTATATCGCTACCATTAAATATAAGGACGTGCAGCCATTCAAGAAAGAGTCTGCCCTATTTTTGGATAAATTAGTAAAAAAAAATAACCCCAAAAACTCAGTTACTTTGATTGACGCTACAGATGTTTTTATAGCAAATTTACCTAAAAAAAATATGGGATCATATTTTACGCCCTGCTCGATGCTCCGCTTGTATGCTGATAAAATACCAGAGCTCGCCAAATTAGAACGCATATTGTATCTTGACTATGATGTTGTTTGTCGCAGCAGTATTCAAGACTTTTACAATACAGATTTAGATAATATCGAAGCGGCTGGCGTGCTAGATATTTATGGAAAAAACTTCTATCATTATCATGGGTTCTTTAAACAAGACTATATGAATTCCGGCGTGATGCTTTTTAATATGCCCGAATGTAAAAAAACAAAAATGTTTGAACGCGCTGTCCTTAAATGTACTGAGCGCTGGATGATGTTAGCCGACCAAGCGGCACTAAATAAAACAATCGAAAGGCGTAAATTGATGCCAAGAAAATACAACGAACAAGCCGAGCGCCCCAAAAAAGATACCGTACTCCACCATTTTTCTAATAATTTTAAGTTTTGGCCGTTGTTTCATGTACAAAAAGTTAAACCATTTGAAATTGAGAAGATTCACAAAGTCTTAAAGATAACTGAATATGATAATATATTAAATGAATACAATAAATTGAAAGATAATTTGTAATGGCAAAAGCTGAATTATTTCAAAAAGATATTCCTAAGTCTGAGAGAGTTTTTTATTATACTAATGAAGAAGATGACCCAATTAAGACTGACGAGCAAGAAAAGAAGGTTGAGGTTGGTTTGCCCGAAGGATATGAATTCATTCCTAAAAATCCTTTTGTACGGATGTACTCTTCGATTTTGTTTCACATATTTTGGATTTTTGGACAATGGTATGAAAAGCACTATTGGCAAGCTAAGTATTATGGCCGCGAGAAACTAAAACAAGTAAAGGGGAGTGGCTATTTGGTTTATGCTAATCATACTAATCCTTTCCATGATGTTTTTGGTCCAGCTATAGCGGTGAATCGGCGAATTTTTACTATAATTAGTCCAGTTAACCTTAAAATACCTGGCATTGGTAAATTCTTACCGATGATTGGAGGTTTGCCCCTTGGTAAAACAAAAGAGGAAAAGCAAGCTTTTAATGATGCAGTAGATAAGCGTCTAAAGCAAAAGAACGTTTTAGTGATTTATCCCGAAGCCCATGTTTGGCCTTACGCTACAAAGATTCGTAAATTCCCCGCCGGTGATAAATCTTTTAAATATGCCACTCGTAATAATTTGCCGATTTTTACGATGACTACTACATATCATAAGCGCACTAAGAACAAGAAAGGTGATTTGCCTAGGATGGACGTTTATTTAGATGGGCCTTTTTATCCAGATTCTAATAAAACGGAGGACGAAAACCGCGCATTGCTTGCCAAAAAGGCTTATGAAAGCATGAAAGAAATGAGCAAACATAATACTTATGAATACTTCAAATATATCAAGAAAAATGATAAAATTAAGTAAATGAGTATTTTTGATACAGGAAATCCAATTAAAAAACACGTTAAGGTTGTGCCGGTTTTTTTGACAATTAATAGTGCTTATGCGCCGTATGCTGCCGCGGCTATTCATTCTTTGACTGAACATTGCGACCCAAAGAGATATTATCGCGTGATTATTTTGCATGATGGGCTAAATTTAGTAAATCGTTGGCGCCTCAGAAGTCTTGTAACCAAAAATGTTGCTTTGCAGTTCAAAAAAATGTCGCGAAGCCTGTATCTTAAAGCTATTGTAGCGTATTGCACTAGACGCCAGAAAGGGGCGGGCGATTTCTTTTCTAGTGCGGTTTATTATTACAGAGCTTTTATTCCTTTGATGTTCCCACTTCACAAAAAAGCAGTTTACATTGATAGTGATGTAATTTTAAGGGGTGATATCGGAGAGTTATATGATATCGATCTGGGCGAAAATGCCTTGGCTGCGATGGTGGATCCCAAAGTTACTGTGATACCAGAGTTTCGCAATTACGTAGATAATGCGGTGGGAGTGCCACATACCGAATATGTGAACTCTGGCGTTCAGGTGATGAATCTTAGAAAAATGCGAAAAATTAAGTATTTATCAACTATGATTGATTTAATCCGGAAATACGATGCCGATCTCGTTGCACCAGACCAGGATTATTTGAATGTGATTTTAAAAGGGCAAATCTTGCATTTAGACCCAAAATGGAATGCAGAGCCAGTAAAGGATTTGCCACGCGACACTAAATTGGTGCATTTTAATCTGTTTAATAAGCCGTGGCACTATAAAAATGTGCCATGTGAGAGGATTTTTTGGAATGCAGCTAAGGGGACTGGTTTTTTGGGCGACTTAAAGAGACAACAGGCGGCCTTTACAGAGGAAAAACAAAAAGCCGACCACGCTAAGGTAGAAGCATTAATTAAAAAAGCTGATGAATTAGCTAAAGTTAAAAAACCATTAATTCATACTTGACTTTTTATTGTGTTTGTGCTATAATATCTGTTATAGCCATAGTCGGTGGTAGTTTGTACTTTAAAAATATCTCTGAGAGGGGGTGTATGAAATAGACAAAAAGAGAGATATTGAGCCGATATTGATAAAGGTAAAGGCACCGGAAAGAAAACCTGGATCGGTTCTTAGGCGCACAAATTTCAGGTATTTGAATGGTCGCGGAACCTTTTATAAGTTCGATAAGGATCATTTTCCCGACAATATCCTGAATGCCAAGTACGAAGAGCTCGTAAGCGTAGTTCTTTATAACCTTCATACTGATCAGCTTGATAAAGTTGTTTTTGAGCTGGATGGATATTCTAGGGTTGGCAAAAAATATATTTGGATTCGCGGCTTCATAGCTGATATCGAAGATTGTTTCGAAATAAAAATTGAGTATTTTCTCGATAATCCTCTAGAAAGTCGTATTTTAGTTTATGCAAGCGCTCGTCCCGACTATAGTGTTTTTAAACGTCTCTAGGTTTTAGAGGCGTTTTTTAATCATTCAAATTAATATGTCCTTTTTCAAATTCTGTCCTTACGCGAGCGATTTGTTTACGTAGATTTAATGATTTTTTATCTGTTTCCGTATCGTAGTCCATTGGAGTTCCTAAAAAATCTGAGCCAAACACGGCAGCCCTATTAATAGAGCTCGGATTGTTACGGTAGTTTTCCTCATAATACGCTGGGTTAATCCCTTTAATGCCGCGTCCGCTCCCATCATCATGTCTTAAATTATACCAAAATGGGATTTTTAAAAATTGCCCGCCCTGAGAATGGTTGCCAGGTATTGTAGAGGCCATATAAAAGATATGAGAATTTACGTTTGCCGCTTCTGGAAAAGCCCATGCTACAAAATGTTTAGCAATCTCTACAGTTGCGCCTGTTCGTTCTACCTCGTCAACAATCGCTATATTTTTTCCATCCATACCAACTGGATAGTCAAAAATCAATTCAGGATGTTCAAGATCGTTTTCTGATAAACCTCCGGGGACAAACAGCCCCCTTAGCTTTGCGGCAATTATTAAAGAATCATAAATGGCTTTAATTCCGGGTTTGCTATAAAAAAGGATTTTTACTTTATCTAAGGCTTCTTCAATTACTTGCTTAATTGTTATTTCCTTGCGTTCTATTTTTTCTTGTATTTCTTTATTCTTTAAAGCATTGTCGATTATTCTTCTATTTATTCTTAGTTCTACCTCGGCATTCTTCTTAATGCATTCATCTATTTCATCATGTGTTATTATACCATCTTTTAGAAGCGCCCGAAGATCCATTATTTCATCCTGTGTAACATCACGGATTGGTAAGTCTCTCCATGTAGCTAATCTGGGCGGGTCAACTCCTTTTAGATATTCACCCCACTCGAGTTCAACTTCGAAGTAATCAAACCAGAATACCCTGTCTATTGCGAGATGTTCAGTTTTTGGCTTTGGCTCATCCGTAAAGTTCTCCCATAGTTCATCGATGAACCAACTCACTGGCCTAGCTGATTTATCTAGATAGATTGCGACATCTGCCCTAGGCATTACCCCGCTTTCACCGGAAAGAACCTGAATGGTTTTTTTTGTTTTTTCTAAATAATCATGTACAGTTTCTTTGTGGGGATAAAAAACTGATTTTCCTAAATTATAAGCGTCACTTCTACGTTGATAGGTTGGGATTATTTCTTCTTGTAAGAAGAGACTAAATGCTTCTTTGTAGTCATTTTCAGTTACAAGCGGATTTAACCCAGGATCGCGCTCAAAACGTTCTTTCGGACTAATATCTTCTGGGAAATGATCACGAACTACGTCGACTGCTCTTGTTATATTTTCTAGAGACTCCCTACCATCGTTGTTAACTATGTCGCTTTCGTTTGCAGCTATAGCGACTTCAGCTAGTTTTTTATTTTGAGACGATGTTAGTGTTTGTATTTCTTTAAAATCTTGGTTTTCTTTGGATGCATCATTTGGATTTTTTACCATTTTTCTCCTCCTTTACATATCTTCATATTAATTATAGCGCATAAATAATGGGGCCTATTTTATTTCTGGTGCGACGCGCGCTAAAGGCGCGCTATGCACCTGCGCTCGTTCGAAATAAAAATAAGCGAGCTTATTTTTATTCGCTCACTTCGCTTGGTGCTCGGAGCGGGAAAGTCTTCCCTGACCTCGCTAAAAACATAAAAACAAGCCGCAAGCGGCTTCTTTTTATGTTTTGGTGCTCGGAGCGGGAATCGAACCCGCACGGATTTCTCCATTCGATTTTAAGTCGAACGCGTATACCAGTTCCGCCATCCGAGCACTTTTCTATTATATCATATTTTAGCTAAATCTGGTAATTAACCATCGGGCTAGGAAGTATGCGATTACTACAACCACAGCTGAAATAGCCGACCAAAATGTGGAATCGAATTTGCGGCCGTTCTTGACTTTATCAATAATTTTAAAAATGGCCGTAATAATAGCCATAATTATTGCGAGCCCGGTACAGATGAGCCCAATACCAGAAGGTATTCCGCTAATTATAACACCAGCTAAACCTAAATTTGAGGTCGCACTAACCAGACTTCCGACATAACCAACGATATTTAATAGTACCCCGCAAACTGCCAAAATAACAGAGGTGTTACCTATTTTTTCGATATGAGCGAGAATCACATTATAATCATTAGACCAACCTTTAGTTTTGGTGCTAGGCGTATCAAGAAATGCTAAATTTGATTTATCTGGTTTGGCGTCAGCTAAAGCTTTTGCAGCTTTTTGCTTTTCAGCTTCAATCTGCTTAGATTTTTCCGCCCATCTTAATGATTCTTGGTCCGCCATGCTTAATCCAAATACTTAATTGCTGCTTCGGCCGCTACGGCGCCATCAGAAGCGGCCGTGACTAATTGGCGGATATTTTTGGTTCTACAATCCCCTGCCACAAAAATACCTGAGTGCGAAGTAGTGCAGTTTTCATCGGCAATAATATAGCCTTTTTCGTCTAAATCCACAAGGTCCTTAAAAATTTGCGTGGTTGGCACATGTCCGATTGCCGCAAAAATTCCCTCAGCATCTTTTGGAATCGGATCATCATGATGAATTTGATAGACCTTTGAAGCAATATTTTCTAAATATCTTACTTCGTGATCGGCGGTTTTGCCGCTACCAACCACTACGACGATTTTGTTTTTATAAAGAGCTCCATCACAAATAGCACAATATGAGATTGGGCGACTCCCCGCATCCTCAGTTTGTTTTTTGCTTAGCTTTCTTGGTTCTGCACCTGCGGCAATAATAACGGCACCGCAGGTATACTCTGTTTCATCGGTCTTAACTTGAAAATTTTGCGATTTTTCTTTGATTTCTGTTACTTCTTCGAATTTAATTTCTGCACCTAGATTATTCGCCTGGTAATATATTTTCTCTGTTAAATCAGTACCCGAAATACTCTGCTCGCCTGGCCAATTTTCTACGCTGAAAGAGCCTACAATTTGACCACCTTGTATCTTTTTTTCTAAAACTAAAACTGATTTTTCGGCGCGTCTTAAATAGATTGCTGCAGTGAGCCCCGCAATCCCGGCGCCCACAATTATTACATCATACATAAAATCATTATAGCATAGAAAATTATTATACCTTATTTATCACCGGAATCACAATCGGCGTGTGACCGGTAGCGTCAAAGAGAATATGCGTGATATCTTCTTTAATTTCTTCCTTCAATACCTTCATTTCGGGGTCAGAAGAAATAGATTTGTCAGTTTTTTGGCGTAAATAATGTCTAATTTTGCCAATTAATTCCTCAGAATTATCTAGATAAATAAAAGCACGGGAAACGATGTCTGGAGTCTTCATTAAATGTCCGGTTTTTTTAGAGAGGGTAAGGACGATTATAAAGATACCTTCTCTAGAGATATGAATACGATCTTTGACTACGGCTTCATGTACTGGCTGATCAGCATCATCATAAAGTTTATTACCAACATGAATGCGACCGGCTTTACGAATCTTTTTATCCGGTGTTAGCTCCACGATATCACCATCATCTGACACTAATATTCTATCGCGCGAGATGCCTATAACATTTTCCGCCATCTCGGCGTTATGCTCTAGCATATAGAATTCACCGTGGTATGGCATGTAGTTAGTAGGATGAAGACGAGTGACAAATTCAACATGATCCTCGAAATAAGCATGGCCGGAAAGATGCAATGGCCCAATATTCGTAAGGTGAGTCTTGCCGTTTTGGATAACCTGTGCACCCTCGCGCAGTAAACCATCAACCGTATTTACAACATGTGGTTCGTTGCCAGGAATTGGATTAGAGCTGAATACAATCGTATCAGAGGATTTAATCTTGATGTATTTGTGCGCGCCGGTCACCATTCTATTCAAAACTGCATTTAGTTCGCCCTGTGAACCAGTACAAACAATACAAACTTTTTCGTCTGGGAGCTTGATGATTTCTTCCATTTTTACGATGGTATCTTTTGGCACCTTAATAGACTTAGCGCGAAGTGCTACTTCTAGGTTATTAATCATCGAAAAGCCAGAAAATGCGACTTTGCGGCCTCTTGCAGCGGCTTCTTTTAAGATTAATTCAATACGTAAAATCTGTGAAGAAAAGCAGGAAATAATTATTCTACCATTTGCATAGTGGTCCATTACGCGGCCAAGGTTTTCGCCCACGTCGTATTCAGAGTGTGGATGCTTGCCTGGTGAATCTATATTGGTAGATTCATTTATCATCAAATCTACGCCCTCTTTTGCTACAATTTCATCAATTCGTGCGTAATCTGTCTGCACACCCATGGGTTTTTCTTCGTGACGCCAGTCACCAGAGAGATAAATAAGACCATTTGGTGTACGTACTACAATCGCTGCGTTACCAGGAATAGAGTGCAAGGTATGAATAAATTCAACTGATAAATGCTCGGAAACCTGGATTTTTTCATGTTTCAATGGGTCAACTACTTGATAATTTAAATCTGGCTCTTCTTCTAGCTCACTCATCTGTTTTTTAATCATACCAATGGTAAAATCCGTGCCGTAAATTGGTATGAGGTTAGAAAACTTCGGCAATAAATGTCGGCAAGCGCCAATGTGATCTAGGTGCGCGTGAGTAAAGAGGATAGCTTTGACCTTAGAAATGTTATCTTCTAAGTATTTAATATCTGGAATCATATAATTGACACCTGGATAATCTTCGCCAGCGAAGAGCACGCCCATATCAACAACGATCATTTCAGATTTATATTCAATGATTGTCATATTCTTGCCAATACCGAATTCGCCGACACCCCCAACAGGGATGATACGAACCGATTCCGAATCTGGACGCATGGCTTTTAATTTAGCATTTGTAACCTGCTCACCATTATAGCCATTGTAGCGCGATTTATTTACTGGAATACCAATGATATGCTGAGTTGCCTGTGTGTTGACATCTTGAGATAGCATTCTTTGATGGTGAACCATATCGCCTTTACGGGTAGAAACCGATAAGTTTACTTTTCTCTGTTCAGCTTCGAGTTTAGCCTGGGATTTAGCGGACAATTTAGCGTTTTTTGCGCTTTTTTTGCCTTGTGGAGCTTTTTTTACCGCTTTTGAGGTGGTTTCTACTAGTTTCGCATCTTTGCCACCTGGTTTAAAATTTGAGTTAAAATTACGATTTTGTGCCTCTTCAAATTGCTTCTTTATATCTGGTAGCCTTTCCGCTCTAGACTTTAAAAGCTTGGCACGCCTTTGTTCTTCATTTAAATTCATATTTCCCTTTTTTTATTACAAGTAATTAGCAGTACCTTTATTATACCAAACCACTTGCCAAAATGCAACCCATTTGCTATAATATAATATATACAGATTTAACCGACTCTTGAGATAGAGGCGGTTTTTTAATTGAAAGGAGAATATGGAAGGATTAGATTTAAAGCAAATGTCCACCATGGTAGATCTTATCGCCGATGAAAAGGGCTTACCAAGAGATACCGTTTTAAACGTGATCGAACAAGCCATTGCTGCTGCTTGGCGAAAGGATAATGGTGACCGCGATATGAACGTTCGCGCAATTTTAAACACTAAAACTGGTGAAGCTGATGTTTTTGTGGCGCGCGAAGTTATAGAAGAAGGGTTAGCTTATAATCCCTCAACGGAAATCCCTGAAAATGAGGCTAAAAAAATCAAAAAAGACGCCGTAGTTGGCGATGTCGTAGAAGAAAAACATGTTGTAAAGAGCTTTGGACGTGTAGCCGCTCAAACCGCCAAGCAAGTTGTGATTCAACGCTTACGTGAAGCAGAAAACGACGCTGTTTTGAATGAATATGAAGATAAGGTTGGCAGCATTGTCACCGGTACGGTATCCAGAGTAGAGTCTAAGTTGGTCAGAATTGATTTAGGCAGAGCTACTGGTATCATGCCAAGAAGTGAGCAAATTGACGGCGAGCATTATTCGGTTGGTAGCAGAATTAAAGTTTATATCAAAAACATCGAGCGCGGAGAAAGAGGTGCTCAATTGATTCTTTCTCGCGGTTCAGCAGAATTCGTCGAGTGCTTATTCCGCCAAGAAGTACCAGAATTAGATAATGGTACCGTTGAGATTCGTGGTATTGCTCGTGAGGCTGGACGCCGCACTAAAATTGCGGTAATGTCTACTGTCCCTGGCATTGATCCAGTCGGAACTTTCGTAGGCGGTCGTGGTATTCGCGTTCAAGCCGTAATGAATGAGATTGGCGATCGTGAAAAGATTGACGTAATCAACTGGAGCGATAATGCTTCTGAATATATCCGTGAAGCATTAAGCCCAGCCGAAATCAACAAAGTTGAGATTAACGATAAAAAGGCAAGAGTAATTGTTTCGCCAGAGCAACAGTCTATTGCGATTGGCAAACAAGGTCAAAACGTTCGCCTTGCCTCAAAACTTACTGGTTATGATATTGATATCGAGCTATCAAAGCCTACCACTAAGAAAAAGAAACAGAATGTTGAAGATTCTCTCTTGAGCGCTCTAGAAGAAAGCGAAGACGAAGAATAAAATAATATATCAAGAAAAATAAGTGTTGCGATATTCGCAGCACTTATTTTATTTCTAGCTTATTTTTTGAAGCTGATTTTCTTATGGAATAATCTAGGCATTATAGCGACGAAGAGAGCGCCTAGTGAAATTCCGATAATTGAAGTCATTATTTGGTTCGCATTGGATTCTCCTGTAAACGAGCCGGTATCCGGCATTACAGGCACATTGTCTTGTTCTTCCATTTTTTCGTCGTCGCTGTCGCTATCAGTATCTTCTTGCGGAGCATCGTTTTCCCAAACCGCATATAGCATTATGTTGTCGCGTAAAACTAATTCTTCTCCAGGGCGGTAATCCGGTGTATCCGATTCGTCTGAAGTACTCCAGCCTTTAAATGAATGCCCCGAATATGCAGGTTCATCATCAACTACGATAATAGAACAACCGGCATTGACCCCAATTGCTTGGCAAGTTTGATCGTTTGGCGCATTAAGGCCTCCATTGGGATTATATCTTAGAGTGTACTTATCGTTATTAACACCCATTTTATTTAAAATTGTCTCGTCAATAATTTTATAAACAGAATACTCTTCAGTACGATCTAAGAGAGTATGCCCATTAAACAATAAATACGGAACACCATTTGGACTAAAAGCTAAGGCTTCTAATTCGCCAAACCATTTATTACTATTATTACCACTCCAGACATAAAAAGCATCAGTATAATTTCCGTTATTATCGAATTGATAGATAACATTAGCTCCATTCCCGAAACCATTCTGACAAGTATTTGTTGCGTCGGCATTACCATTGCAAGCAGACCAGGCAGTACGATAAATGTGGTTGTTATAATAGGCAACGTTTTGAGCCCCGATTTGACTGCTCGTATCAAACGATGTAATTACGTTATCGGTATTTCCATCTATTATTTGCAGAATTCCAGGGTTTGTTCCTCTTGCTTCAAAGAACCTATTGGTGGCACCATCGTATTCGATACCGCTAGCATATCTTTGGGAAATCTTAGTTGAAAGATACTCACCGCTTTCAGCATCGAAAAAATATCTGTTGTATTTATCAGTTATTATAATCTGATCCGTATTATTGTTCCAAGTTGCATCGTTTCCGTGGCCAACATTTTGTGTCGTTGTCCAGGCGGGCGTAGTACTGGGGCTAGAATAGTCTGTGGCTATAATTATACTATCGGCGTCATCGCTAGAAAGTTGAGAAATGATAAAGTATTTGTCAGTTATAGTAAAACCCTGCGTGGATTTCATGCCAGTCATTCTATTGCCACCATAAATATATTGTAAAGATGAAGGTATTATTTCTGTCATTTCGTCTGGAAGAATATTGATTATATCACTATCTGCAAAAACGCGAGAACTAGACATAAAAAAACTAAGAAAAGAACATAACGATATAAAAATTAGGTTGCCTTTTTTTATATTTATTTTTTTCATGATAATTATCCTTGTTTTTGTTTCGTGTAACCTTTATGTTTATAGTATAACTATTTGTTTTGTTTTTGTCAAGAAAAAATCACTCCTTTCGGAGTGATTTTTTATAATTTGGCACCTTCCTAGTTTCCCGCTGTTGCAGTATAATCGGCGCTACCAGGCTTGACTTCTGTGTTCGGAATGGGAACAGGTATTTCCCTGGCGCTATGGGCACCAAATTGTAATAATAGCGTCACTATTATTACTATTGATGTCCATAAGGTGAACAAAGATTTTAATGACGCTCACGGTGCAATTAAACACCGGTTGCTAGCTAAGTCCAAAACATAAAAAGGCGATGGACCTATTAGTACTACTCAGCTCCGTATGTTGCCATACTTCCACTTATAGCCTATCAACCTAGTCATCTACTAGGAGTCTCCTAGGGAATCCTTATCTTGGAGTGGGCTTCGCGCTTAATATGCTTTCAGCGCTTATCTCTTCCGAACATAGCTACCCGGCGATGCAGTAGGTGACCACAACCGGTACACTAGAGA
>JAFWNB010000005.1 GCA_017545505.1 Candidatus Saccharimonadota bacterium
CAGCACGTATTATATGTACCACTTGTAGTTGTAGTAGTTAGTTTGACGTAGTTTGGATAGTACGCACCATTACCAGCTGAGCCATATGAAGTGGAAGATCCATTTAAATCACTGTCTAAAATACCACGGTAATAGTAGATTGGATAGTTGTTATTTTCGTCGGTTGCAGTACCGAATACTGACGCATTATAGGTATATACGCCAGAGTTCGAAGTATCAGTATCTTGGCTATTTGTTGTTGGTTTAGTTATTACCGCCTTAAGGTTTGCGGCAGTTTGAGTACCTTTTGTCATGGATGATATTTTGTTATGAAGTGTGGTGTTTACGCAACGTACTGACGTGCCAAGATACTTCGGAAGCTGTGTTGTTCCTGGCGTAACAAGGTCATCAGATATAATAATTCTAAATGCGCCTTCGCTATTTACATCTCCTAAGGTTGAACCGTTGGTTGACGACCAATATCTTCCGCTTGCTCCTTGACCCCAAATTTTGGAATCGCTAATAAAACCTGCATCGATGAAATTATTAGGGAATTTTCTTAGTAGTTTTGAAACATTTGGAGCTTCTGTGCTTGAATAATATGGCCTTTCTGCGCTACTATAATTTGCTGGTTCAGTTCCATTATTAATTTTTCTTACAATTAGATTCCAATACTCATTATTGATTTCATTTGCTTTGTCTCCCCCTGATGGTATTCTCCATCCAGCTGGACAAACTGACGTGGAAACTGTTTGATTCTTAGAGCTTATATTATTGGTATTTGCAACTGCAGCTGGCCAGTTGTAATAATTACCATAACTATAAATATTAGCATTACCACTTGTTGGTGAAGTAGCTCTGGAAGATGTATTTGTATTATTGTAGCGCGGGATACGTTGGCTTTGATAACTACCAGTTATATTTGAAGTACTATATTTATTATTAGCCGTAGTTACATCTGCGAAGTTAGCAAGTTGTTCTGAATTTGCAAGCCCCGTGAATACTCCACCAAAGCCTTGCGCTAGCGAACTATTTGTGGAATTAGCCGCATCCAGCCTTAGGTTTTCCATCATCCAGCAGTTACCATCTGCGAGTTTACCTACGGTATAGACATTGTTATCACGAGAATCTGTTAATGCAGTGACGCTGCCAATACTCATATTATTGCAGCCAGTCCAGTTTTGAATAGTGCCAGCTGATTGGACCCATACAGCGTAGAGATCTAGGCCGGTAGAATTGAAGTTTGATGCGGTAGTAATGGTTTCATTTGGACCATAAATAGTAGAAGAGCCGCCAGGTTGGGCATTAGGATCTGTGCTCCAACCAGCAAAACCGTAACCAGAACGTGAGAAGTTGGAGGCGATTAGCTGAACTTCCTGATTACTATATGCCATTTGTTTACCCATGGTACCTTGCACATTACTACCATTTGGATGATAAGTGATGTAATTATTGGCAACACATCTAGCCGAATAGCCATAGTAGCGTTCGGTTCCCCAGCTTCCTGGTCTGACGTCTGATTTTGTGAGCCGTAGGAAATATGAGCTCTTATTGCCACTTACGGTCGATGTTAGATAACCGCCGTATGAACCGCGATAAGTTGGTGTTGAAGTATTGTAGTATCCGGGATAAGTGAAGTTATTTGGATATTGCCTTATTAGTTTGCTTATTGGTATAGCTTCTGTATCTCCTGTGTAATATGGGTTATTGTCGTTATTATAATTTGTTGGTTTTACACCGTTGTTTAGTTTATCGACGATAAGTTCCCAATATTCATTGTTTGTTTCATTGTTTTTGTCGCCACCTTCTGGCAAACGCCATCCTGTTGGGCAGATTGATGTGTGTATTGTTGTATTGTTTGCGGTAATATTTTCGGTATTTGCTGCTGCGGCAGCCCAGGTGTAATAATTACCGTATAAATATACGTTAGTGTCTGGATATGCTCCCTGTTCGCTATTATCTGAGTAATCTTTGACATAAGTCGGGTTGGTAATTGGACTCGAAATGTTCGATTCATTGTAGCGTGGGAATCTGTAACCCTGATTATTACCTGTGATATTTGATGTACTGTATTTACTATTTGAAGTTGTGGAGCTAGTAAAGGTATTGGTTTCCGGATTTGCGAGCCCGTCAAATACGCCACCAAAGCCTTCTGCTAGTGTACTATTTGCGGAATTTGCGCTATTTAATCTTAAATTTTCCATCATCCAGCATTTACCATCAGCGAGTCTGCCTACCGTGTAGACGTTGCTATCGCGTGCATCCGTAAGCGCAATTACATCTCCAATATTTATACTTGTACACTCTGTCCAGTTTTGTATTGTACCCGTTGGTGCTACCCAAACTGCATATAATACTTTTGTTTCGTTTGCCGTCGTTGCTGCCGGAGCTACGATTGTTTCATTTGGGCCGTAGATAGATGCGGAGCCACCTGGTTGAGCAGTGCTATCGAATGACCAACCAGCAAATCCGTAACCCGATTTATAGTAGTTTGATGCCAATAACTCTACTTCATCGCCTTCTGTTATGTTAGTTAGCTGAACTGTATAATTAGATCCGGTCTTCATGCCCGTTGTAGCATTGGTGGCTCCATTTCCATCGAAGACAATTGTATATCTGTTAATTACGCATACGCCATATAAAGTAGTATTTGCTGATGGCACGAATGAACCACCTGAAGCGTAAGTGATTGTTGTGGCTGTACTTGATGTACTCCAGCCGCAAGTGTAATTTGGTTTTGTAATTGTTGGTAGTATTACAGAGGATCCAGCCCATCGAGCATATAGCGTCACCGTAGTTGGTTCGACGTACATCCATGTTGTACCGTAATCTGTGTATACTGTATTACTTTGTAATACTGGTGTTGAGCTGTTATTGGCAACTTTTACTCCACTAGTGGCTCCATCCCACCATCCTTGGAAGTCGTAATTAGATGTAAGAGTTTCGGTGCTTGAAATAGTCGCAGATGTTGCCGTAGAGCCGGCTGTAAATCCACTCACTGTATAACTTCTGGTTGGGGTGGTGATTGGACCTAATGTTGTTGAACCGAAAGTGGCTGTAGTAGAGGTAGAGCCAGTTGTACCGCCATTGCGATTTAATGTAATTCTATTGATGCAGACGCCGTAAAGCGTCAGGCTTGCCGACGGTGTAATTGTGGCACCGGAATTATAGTCCCATGATGATGTGGCGGTATCTGATGTGGCCCAACCACAAGTGCTACCCGTTCTTGTGATGGTTGGTAATGTAACACTATTATATGCTGTTTGATTTGTGTTCCAGCCAGCATATAAAGTGACCGCCCCGTCTTTAGTCCATTGACTGTTAGCGTTCGTGTATGTTGTGTTGGGCTGTAATTGGGGCGTTGTTGCGTTTGACGCAATGAGCGTGCTTGTGTCGGAAGATGTTTGCCTCCACCCATTAAATGTATATCTTACGGTGCTTGAGCTACTTAGGGTTGTTGTGGATGAAATCGAAGCATTCGTTGCGCTTGCAGTTCTAGTAAAACCAGACACTGTCCTGGTATATATTACGTTTGAGCGCGTTGGGTTCGTTATTGTTGCAAGCGTAGCAGAACCATAAGTTGCCGTAGTTGAATCAGAACCGCCAATACCGCCATTTTTATTAAGGGTTATGGTGTAAGTTTTGGCGGTACAAGTAGCGGTGAGGCTTAAATTGCTGGCTGGTGTGATTGAAGCGCCAGATGCATAGGTAACATCATTCGTACTGTCGTACCAGCTACAGTTATAGCCAGTCTTGGTGATAGTAGGAAGAGTTTTGGCTTGAGCAGTCCATTTAGCGTAGAGAGCCTGATTTGAAGTAGAGGTCCAGCGTTTTGATGAGTCTGTATAGCTGGTACTGGCCTGAAGAGCTGGAGTAGTGGCATTAGAAGCTACAAGCGAAGTGCCACTACAAGATGATGCTACCCAACCACCAAAGGTGTAGGTGGACGTTAGGGTGGCGGTAGAAGAAGCGGTAGCACCAGATACATTGTTTGTAAACGAGATATTATAGGCTCTCTCTGGTAAAGTAATGCTGGACAAGGTCGTAGAATAATAGGTAGCAGTAGCTGATGTAGAACCACTAGTAGTGGCACTACATTGATTTAATGTAACAGTGTAAGTTTGTCTTGCACCGTTATGGGTGACAGCGTTAGTGCCATCACCAATGGTATAAGTTGGGTTAGCGGTAGACGTAGATGATAGTGTACCTACCGCACCAGAATCTTTAGCCCATGAACTTAGTTTAGAACCAGTAGTATAGGTTGGGTAGAGATAATAAGCAGTATTGTATGTTAATCCGGAAACGCTATTTCCGCTTGTACTAACGGTGCCTACTAAATTGCTACCACTACAGTCACCGCTAGTCTTACAGACCTTGATGCTAGAGACGTAGGTGGAGTTGAAGGATACTTTGAGACTTAAGTTGTTTTTGATGGTACAGACACCATATAATGTAGTATTGCTTGAAGGTGTGAATGAAGCGCCCGAGGCATAGGTGATAGATGTGGCGCCGGTGGAAGTAGTGGTCCAGCCACAAGTGTAGCCTGTCTTAGTGATAGTAGGTAACGTTATAGACGAGCTAGACCATCCAGCATATAGTGTAACTTCTGAAGTGCCAGTATAATTCCATTTATTATTAGAATCAGTATAAGCGGTGTTTACTAATAAATCACCTGTAGTACCATTTCCTGCGATTTTATGTGTTGCGGCTGCTTCTTGGTACCATCCCTTGAAGGTGTAATTACTCGTGAGCGTCCCAGGGGAAGTGCCGCCATTAACTGTGGCTCCGTCCGCATTGTTGCCTGAAGGTGTGGTCCAGCCAGAAACATTGTATGATCGTTGTGGTGTAGTAATACTACCTAATGCTTGCGCCCCATAATTTAGGTTAACCGATGTTGTTCCTTGCGTTGTTGCGCCATTACCATTTAATGTTACATTGGTTATACATACACCGTATAGTGTAGTGTTGTTCGTCGGAGTGATTGATGCACCAGAAGCATAAGTGATAGTTGTAGCAGTACTTGATGTGCTCCAACCACAAGTGCTACCTGTTCTAGTGATAGTTGGTAGCGTAACGGCGCTATATCCGTTCGCAGTCCAACCAGCATAAAGGATTGTTGTGCCGTCATAGGTCCATTGACTGGAGTTATTGGTATATGTCGTATTTGCTTGTAATGCGGGTGTGGTAGCATTGCTCGCGATTTTGTTTGTAGTGCTTGACTCTTTATACCAGCCATTGAAGGTGTATGTTTGTGTACTAGTTTTACTGGAAGTTGAGGATACGGTAGCATTTGCCCCAGATGGAGTTAATGTGAAACCGGATACTGAGTATGTGCTATTGGCTCTAGTAGGATTAGTGATTGTAGCTAGTGTATTTGCGCCATACGTTGCAGTGGTAGAACTAGAGCCGTCAGTTCCGCCATTCGCGTTCAATGTGATGGTGTATGATTTAGCTACGCAGACTCCGTAGAGTGTCGTGTTTGCCGTTGGTGCAAATGATGCACCAGAGGCATATTGGATAGAGGTAGCGCCAGTTGAGGTGGTAGTCCAACCACAAGTGTAGCCGGTTTTTGTAATTGTCGGAAGTGTTTTTGCTTGGCCCGTCCAACCAGCATAAAGTGTTTGGGTTGATGTTGAGGTCCATTTGCCGTTTGCGTCTGTATAGGCAGTGTTAGCTTGTAATACTGGAGTAGTAGCATTTGATGCGATTAGGTGGGTGGCAGCGGCTTCTTGATACCAGCCGTTAAATGTGTAGGTAGATGTGAGAGAGGAAGAGCTAGAGACAGTCGCGCCATCAGCATTGTTGCCAGATGGCGTAGTGAATCCTGAAATAGTATAAGAACGTGATGGTTTAGTGATTGATGATAAGGTTGTGGCTTTGTAGGTTGCAGTAGCAGTGTTTGAACCGCCAGTCCCGCCATTTTTATTTAGCGTGATTGTGTAAGTTTTTGATTGCCAGATTGCATATAGATTAATATTTGTTGTATCAGTTGTTTGATCGATGCCGTAATATGCGCTTGCCTGATATGTATTACCGGGGCAAGTTTGACTACCCGTATTGGCATCATCTGTAGTTGCTACATCGCACCAGCCTACGAAATTATATCCGGTTCGTGTTGGCGTTTTATCGCTTAATGTTGCTTTGCTATCTATGGTAGCTGTACCGCCTGGGACCGATGCTCCTTGTGGGCTAGTTGGCATATTGTTTACTGCGTCTGTTGTATTTGCATTGTAGTAGATACTGTAGGCTACTGGATTTCCTATTGCCGTTATGATAAAGCTATTTGAATAAGAATCTGAAGCTTGAGCATAATTTGCTCTTGCTCCTATGGCGATTGAATAATTATCGGCGTTATTATTTGCTGATTCCGTAACTGCGATTAATGTGCCCGAGGTGGTTGGCGATGGTAAGAAATTTGTGTTTTCGATCGTCGTGTTTATCCCACCACTCGTAGTAACGTATTGGCTTGGCCTGTAACCCCATGTGTTATTATATGCTGAATTTGAGCTATAAGTTGCCTCTGAAATAGCAGTACTAATTGATGGTAATGTGTTGTTGGGATTGCTTACTCCGACTAAATCAGTAGAGTTTTCAGCCTTGATTGACAAAGTATAACCTGTAAAATTATTGGTTGAAACTGAAATACCGTAATCTTCGGATTTAGCAAATACGCCATTGGCCGATGGCGATACTTCTACGGACATAATGAGAGAATCTAATGTAAGAGTAAGTGTACTCTGTACGGCTTCGGCATTTACTTTGCTAGATAATGTTATAGCGTTAAATAATATACTAAACGCAATAAAGCATAAAGCTACAAAAAGACGGTTATTGTTCGTCTTTTTTAGCTTTTGCTTTATTATTGTTCGCATTTCTTGTTATTCTTCCGTGTTTTCTTCTGTTATTGCTTCGGATTCTGTTTGTTCTGTTATGTTTGGACTTTCGTAAGTGTATGCTTTATAAACCTCATATTTTGCAGAATCGAGTTGTTCTGGGGTAAGTTCTGTATAGTAGAATAGATTAAATAATTGCGTTTGACCCGGAGTTATACCTTCGGCATAAAGTGATGAAATATCTAATGTTTTTCCATCGTTGTCTTTCGCGGCTAAATCAATTGCAATTGAGGTAATCTGGTCTGATTTATTGGTAACCTCTACTGCTACTATGTCGTGTTTTCCGGTTTCGTCTTCAATTTGGGTATGCCCTTTAATGTTTAGGTCGACATATTTTTCTAGAGTTTCTTTGGTGATTTCTTGATCGGCTTCGGTTAGGATGCTGCCATTATAATATATGTCAGTATTCTCCAACACTTCGCCGCTTTCGCCTCCGTCGGCTGGTTTATTATTTAGCGCTGCTAAAATAATTACGACTATGATCGCAATAATTACAACTGCTAAACAGATGATGAAATATTTATTCTTAAATAGATTTAGATTTTTAGATTTTTTTAGTTTTGGTGCTGATTCAGTTCTCGCATCTGAATTCATTAATTCCTCCTTTTTCTCCACCTTTTAAATTGCCGGATGCCAAAAATGCAGCTATTTGCTGCAATTATTTCTCCACACACGTCCACTCATATGATTTATTATAGCGGATATGTTTATTTTAAGTCAAGGGTTTTTGCTAAAGTTTTTTTGATTTTTTCAATGTCTTTTCCACTATTTTGGAGTCCAAGTGAAAATCTAATGAGTGGTGGCAAATTTAGTACATGACTTAAGTAGTAATGTGCGCAAAAATAGCCTGTGCGAGCCATGATGTTTTCACGCGAGAGGGCATTCCCTAGCAAATGAGAATCTATTCCGTCAATATAAAATGACATTGTTGGGTTTGGCTCATTATTTACTAAGTGGGCTTTGTTTGAACTTTTTAAAAAACTAAACAGTTCCCTGGTGTTATTATTCAGATTTTGCCAAGTTGATTTTGGTTGACCGTTTAGCCAATCTATAGCTGTACCAAGTGCAACTATTTCTCCCCAGGCTTGCAGACCAGACTCAAAGCGCGTATAGCGGTGCTCTTTGTTTTCGGCAGAAAGTAGATATGATTCTTTATTCACGTCATCGACCATGCCGCCGCCAATAAATCCGACGTCAAGTTTTTCTTGTAGGGAGTTTTGCCACACAATTACTCCAAGAGATGGTGCATACATTTTGTGTGCTGAAAAACAGATTGCGTCGGCCTCAACACCTTTTAGAATATCGCTAGAATGTGCCATGGCTTGAGCGGCGTCTATAATAATGATACCTTTAGCTTTGTGGACGACTTTGACGATTTCTTTGATATTTTCTAATTTGCGGCCGTCAAAATTTGACGCACAGTTAATTACGACGACTGATTGTGTAAAATCGTAGTCATTAGTATTAATTGAACCGTCGTCGTTTCTTTTGATGACTTCGCGTGGAAGGCCAGTTCGATTTGAAAAGGCGATAGTGGCTAAAAATGGCGAGTTGTGTTCAATGTCGCTAGTGATGATTTTTTTGAATTCGGTGGGTTTTAATTGAGATAAAATTAGGTTTATGCCGTAGGTAGTATTGAGCGTAAAAGATACCGTGAATTTACGTGGAGATAATTTAAGAAATTTAAGGATTTTTTCTCGAGTAGCTTCGACTTTTTCGTCAGTTTCTATGCCCCATTTATATTTGACGCGCTCACCGCATGAGTTATGTTTAGTGTAATAATCGTTTAGTGCATTAATAACTGGACGAGGCCTTAAGCTTTGACAGGCCGCATCTAGATATACTTCCCCCTCACCTAAATAATCAAAATCATTCATAGACTATATTATACAACAAAAAAACTGGAATTAATACTTCGAGGGGCTTCCGGAGGTCACGACCGAGGATGAGGGCGCGAGCCCTGTAACGACAGGTGCGAGCGACCCGTCCCCGAAAAGTATAATTCCAGTTTTTAGGTATTACAATTAGCTAACTTTGATTAATTAAGCGAGCTCGACAGTAGCACCAGCTTCTTCGAGGGCTTTTTTCATAGCTTCTGCGTCGTCTTTGGCAACTTTTTCTTTAACAGTTGCTGGAGCGCCATCGACGATAGCTTTTGCTTCACCGAGGCCAAGACCAGTAGCTTCTTTTACAGCCTTAATGACTGCGATTTTTTGTGCGCCGGCATCTTTTAATACGACGTCGTATTCAGATTTGCTTTCTTCGGCAGCGGCGCCAGCGTCAGTGGCTGGACCAGCAGCAACAGCGACAGCTGCAGCGGTAGGCTCGATGCCATATTCGTCTTTTAAGACATTTTTAAGTTCATTTACTTCGAGAACGGTTAATTTAACCAATTCTTCGGCTAATTTTTTAATATCTGTAGCCATATTTATCCTTTCTAATTATTTGATTGCTAATTTGCATGAGCTTCTAGACCAGAAATAATTCCGGACAGACCACCGGAAAGACCGGAAATGCTGTCGGTGACTGGTGAAAGAAGTTGTGCCACCACTTGAGCGATAAGTTCGTTTTTGCTTGGCATTGCAGCCAATGCATTAACGTCTTCGTTCGAAAGAGTATTACCCAGATCGCTAAAGCCACCAACTAGTTCAAGTGCAGTGTGGGTTTTGGCAAAATTTGCTAAAACTTTAGCTGGAGCAACTTCGTCATTATCAGAAACCGCATATAGGAGTTGGCCAGTAAGGCCGGTAGTGTCAGTGTCTTTATAGACGGCAATTTGACCCATAGCAACTTTTACTAAACGGTTTTTAACAACTTTGATCTTAACTCCTGCTTCACGTGCAGCTTTTCTTAGTTCTTGGAGTTCAGCTACGGTTAGACCTTGATATCTGGCATAAACTGTAGTTTTAGCACTAGATAATAGTTCAGTTAAATCAGCAACCAATGTATTCTTTTTATCCTTTGAAATTGCCATAAAAAGTCCTTTGGTTAGATTTAATATTAGTTAGCTAATTGTTAAATAGCGTCACCAAATAAATTGTAAGAATTTCCTCGGTGGCATTATTAAGATTTCTCCGCCACTGTCTTTGGTAACTTTTTCTATTTTATCACAAAAAGATGTAGATTGCAAGCTAATAATCTCGTTTTGTGGTGACAAACTGGAAGATGCCGCCAACGGCAGCGAGACCGATGAGGATAGGCCAGTAGAGAGTGTCGAAGTTACCTTGAATTTGTGGGAAGAACGCAAAGAGTACGAGGGTAAGAGCGTAGCTGCCGGCAACAGATGTAGCAATAATGATGGCTGGTTTCATGAGAGCTACTGCGGCACCGGCGGCAATTACGCCGATAATTGCACCTATTGCTAGAGTTTGAATATCAGTTCCAAAGTATTGAATTGTCGCTAGCATTACTAATACGAAACAAATACCGCCGATGCAAACTTTTTCGATTGAAAAACCAAGTAATGCGAGTAGTAGACCGCCAGCAATCGGCAATAGGTTTTGCCAGAGATCGTTGCCGTCTATTTGCGGTACTAAATTATTAATAGTAGGCATGAGGAAATTCATCAGATTTAAACCAAGTAAAAACCAAATTATAAAAAATGCGGCCCTCTTGACTCGGAAGCCAAACAACAGGACAGCTAGTCCGAGGATTATAAAGATTATTAATTCATATGTTTCTAAACTTCTTATCATTTCCATGGTTTTATTTTAACATAAAAAAACTTCCGGGATATTAAACCGGAAGTTTTTTAATTGTTTAGTTATATGAGTTTTCCACAGGAATTGATGGTCCCATCGTAGTTGTAACGAATACTGATTTTACGTAAGTTCCCTTTAATGATGATGGTTTTTGTGATTTTAGACTATCAAAGAACGCATTTGCATTTTCTAGAAGTTTCTCTGTGCCAAATGATGTTTTACCAATACCAATATGTACGATTGCTTGTTTGTCGACGCGATATTCAACTTTACCGGCTTTTGATTCTTTGACAGCTTTTTCTACGTCCGTAGTTACAGTGCCAGCTTTTGGATTTGGCATTAAGCCTTTTGGCCCAAGTAGGCGGGCATATTTGCCGAGTTTTGGCATGTATTGCGGTGTTGAGATTAAAACATCAAAATCGATAATTCCTTTATCTAATTGCTTTAAGAATGCTTCATCTTCTGCAATATCAGCTCCAGCTGTTTTTGCAGCTTTACACACGTCAAGAGGCGCAAATACTGCAACTTTTATGGTTTTACCATTGCCATTTGGGAGTACTAGAGTTGTACGAATGTTCTGATCGGCTTGACGTGGATCTACTCCTAAGCGAGTATGGATTTCTACGCTTGCATCGAACTTTGAAGGGTTAGTTTTGATTGCTAACTCGATAGCTTCTTTTAATGAGTAAGTTTTACCTTTTTCGATTAATTTTGCAGCTTCTTGGTATTTTTTACCGCGGCGCTCAATTTTTGGACGAGTGACAGGTGTAGCGCCTTTTGGTTTAACTTCGGCTTCTTTTTCTTTACGTTCAACTTTTCGGGCTTGGCGTTCTTCTTCGGCTTTTACTTCTTCAATATGTTTTTTAGATTTTTTGCCAGATTTGGCAAATTTTTCTGGTTCTTCGTTTATGGTCTCCTCAACTACTTCTGGAGTTGTTTCTATTGGAGCTTCATTTTTGATTTCTTCTTCAGCTTTTTTATTAGCCATAAATTCCTTTCTGTGGTGCTTGCGGATTATTCCTCCCACATATTAATTTAACTCAGTATATTATAACAAATTTTTAAAATTTTGGCAAGAAAATAGGGGCCCGGAGGCCCCTAAAAGAAAGGAACACGAACGATGAGAATTATCAGTCGTTCATATAGTTAGCTTTTTTGCGGCTTCGGGCTACTGCCCCGATTCTAAAATCAGGGTCGTATAAACCACACTTTGGTTTTTTGCCATTTCTTAGAAAATATCTCATTTCTGAAATAGCATTTTTGACTGCTTCGTAATCGCACCTTTCCAGGTGTGACTCTATCTCTTTCTTCAGCTGAATTAATTCTTTTTCATCTAAAGAATCAAGATATTCTTCCGCTTCCCATTCGGGAAGATTCAAGAACCCTACCTGATTCTTTTTGATCTCTTCGATCGTAGCCCTATCGATTTTTATTATCTTGATCTTGGGCCTTTTTCCAGCAGTCATTTTCGCAACGACCATTGAGGCCGTTTCGGCTTCGCTTAATACCTCATAGTATTCATCGAGTCGGTTTTTTTGAACCTTACTCCATGTATTGTAGAGGTTTTTGATTTTGCTCCTTAATTCTCTTTTTGTGTTAACGTACGAAATGCCCAAATGTGTTTACCCCCCTTCAATTTTATCAAAATGGACTATTTATCTATTATATCATTATTTATATTTCTTGTCAATAAAAATAACTCCCAATTTCTGGAAGTTATTTTGGCTTATTATGTTTTAATCTGTCACTTCGACGCCCATTGAACGAGCAGTGCCTGCAACAATTTTGATGGCGCCTTCGATATCAACGGCGTTTAATTGGTCCATCTTTTTCTCGGCAATTTCTTGGAGCTGAGCTTTGGTGATTTTGCCTACTTTGTCGACATTTGGTTTGCCGGAGCCTTTTTGGATTTTAATAGCTTCGCGGATTAAATCATCTACTGGTTGACCTAAGGATTTCCAATCAAATGTACGATCTTCAAACACGCGAATATGCACAATCACATCTTTGCCCATTAAATCTTTGGTGGCTTCGTTAAATGGATTAATAAAGTCCATCATGTTGAGCCCCCATTGACCGAGGGTTGAACCGACTGGAGGACCCGCAGTGGCGCGTCCGGCCGGAATTCGTAGTTTTAGATTGCCTATTACTTTCTTTTCTACCATAGTTTTCTCTTTCTAGTGCGTAACTATATTATTATACCAATTTATGATTGTTTTTGCAAATTAATTAAGTTGTTTGACTTGTAAAGCGTCAAGCTCGACTGGAGTTTCGCGACCAAACATCGACACCATAACTTTGAGTTTACCTTTAGCCGCATCGATTTCGGAAATTGAGCCATCGAAGCCTTTGAACGGACCATCGGTGATAGAAACAACTTCGCCAACTTCGTATTTAACGGAGAATTTTGGATCTTCGACACCCATGCGTTTTTTAATTTTGGCGATTTCTTTTTCGGAAACTGGGGTAGGTTGAGTTCCGGTACCGATAAAACCAGTAACGCCTGGAGTATTTCGAATTATATACCAGGTTTCATCTGACAATTTCATATCTACTAGTACATAACCCTGTAATATTTTACGATCGACAATTTTGCGTTTGCCGTTTTTAATCTCAATCTGCTTTTCTTTCGGTACGATTGCTTCGAAAATTTTGTTTGCCATTTCTACGGTGTTTGTACGCTGATTGATTGAGTCGGCAACTTTGTCCTCATATCCACTATATGTTGAAATTGCGTACCATGCACGTGTACTATCATATCTGTTTACTGCCATATTAACCCTTTCCTAAAATTAAATTAAATAACCATGAGAAGAACAAATCGAGCAATGCGATAATTATCATGAATATAGCAGTATAAATAATCACTGCGAGTACCATTTTCCAAGTGGTTTTGCGATTTGTCCAACGAACTTGGCGTAATTCATGCCAAGAGTCGCGTAGATATCTTCCAAATGCTACGAATGGTCTAAATAGTATAAATACTTTCTTTTTTGATTTGTTGGCGCTATCGATTTTTTTTGCTGCTTTCTTGATATCTTTTGCCTTTGATTTTGAAGATTTTTTGTCTTTGACGACAACTTTTTTACGAGTAATTGTCGGCGCATCAGACTTATCCTCTTTCGAGGGGCCGTCACTTGCTTTTATTCTAGTGATTTTTGCCATTTTACTCCTTTTGTATAAAAAAAGTCTGATACCAGACTTGTCAATAGTATACTCTTTTACTTAATAGTTGTCAATACCAAAACTCTTTTGGGAGTTTATCGGCGAGCCTTTGATGAAAATCATAATCAAAACCTTCTAGTCGTTTTGGTTTTTTGGTTTTGAAATATTTTTTTCTTATATAATCTGCTGTCATTATTTCGCCCGGTATTAGCTGATATTTCTTAAAGAAATTAAGTCCACGTTTATAATTTTTGGGTGGTAAAATAGCCATTGGCAAAAAATCGCAATTCATCTTTGGATCCGAATATAGTTTTACTGCGAGCATAGACATTGTCGGGATAATCTCTTCTTTTTTGTCATAGGCTTTTTTCGACTTAAAGACCGTAGCTTGACGCGTGGCGGATGGTGCCACAAAGATTACTCCGCCGTTCATTACGGCTTCGTGCGAAAGGTTCGTGTAGATATCTCTAAAAGCACGTTTTAATTTATTGGCTGCTTCGTATTTTTTTGTTCCCTCCTTTAAATTCATTTTCTTCCATGTAGACGGCGTAATTGTAGGTGTTAAAACAATTCCTAGTCTTTTAATTCTATCGTAATTTGGGGCAAGAGCTTCGTACCAAGGTAAATTAACCGGAAAATACATTGGTTTATCGCCCATAATATCAATCTTCATTGTAAGTATTCTGCCAATTTCACCAAGCGATGGATGATTAAAACCAATTACTAGGCCGTTTTTTTGGTCTTTTGGCATACCTTCATATGAGCCAGGGGCTAGTTTAGATAATACTTTTACGAGTTTTTTACGTGCTGCATGGTTGTGTTTTTCTGGATTAATATCTGGACCAGTAGAGCCAAAGAAATAATTGATTGCTGCATTGCAAGCTTTTCCGACTGGTACCATTTCTTTGCGTAGATTTTCTGAACCTAACGTTGTGAGGAGTGAATAATTATCATGTTGAATTTTATCAATAATTTCTTCGGCGGATAGCGTTTCGAGTTCTTTTTCTGTGAAAGTTTTTTTCTTTGCCATAGTGAGTCTATTATAGCACTTTTAGTACAAATGTGATAAAATAAAGTGGCTTGGGGATTCGCCAAGTGGTAAGGCAGCGGGTTCTGGTCCCGCCATTCGGGGGTTCGAATCCCTCATCCCCAGCCATAAGGGTCGCTTAACGTCCAAAAGAAGCGTTTTAAATGGTTCTCTCGGTGTTAATTCGACTAAATTACCAGAAACTCGTAGGTTCGATAGTAGAAAACCGACGAGTCTTTTTTTATCTTCCGTTTCAGCTTGTTCGAAAATCCGATCCGCTCTCTCAAAGACATCTAACAGAGTTCCGACCGTATCATAGTAGTTCGAGTCGGCACCGTCTAGTTTCTTTTCTTTTTGTTCGATTTCGGCAAGTTCCGCTTTGTAGCGCTTATTATTTTCGTTATAAAGGTCTAGAGTAATACTCTTGTCCATTAAGGCATCGTAGGCGTTCCTTTGACGCTCTTGTAGCTTCTTCCTGCGTCTTACAAGCTCTTTTCTTTCTGCATTATAGAAATCCGTTTTCTGGTTGTGCAGTTCAGCGAGCTCTTGGCGGAGTTCTTCTATTTTTTCGTCAGGTAGCTTCAATTGCCTAAGCACTTCGCGGATAGCTTCATCGATAACTTCCTCCTTAATACATACAATCTTCTCATGTTTATGTTTGGCGTTAGTACAGTGATAATACTTGAAGTGACTAACTTTGCCTGATTTGTAGCGTTTTGTCTTGAAATCTGGAGTATAAGTACAACCGCAGTCCGCGCAAAGGATTAAGCCTCGATAAGGCGCGTCTGTTGAGCCGTCCAATCTTCGTCTCATAACTCTGTGTCCATCTAGCATATCCTGAACTGCGTCAAATAGATCTGTATCTATTAAATGTTCGTAGTTATGCGGATAATAATCGCCAGTTTTTCGATCTAAAATGTAGCCTATATAGAATCTGTTGCGAAGCCAGCATTGAACGTTGCTAGATGCGATTCTAAGCCCATATTTGCGGTTAATATATCTAGTGAGTGTCTTAACCGAATAGCTCCCACTTGCGTAGAGCCGAAAAGCTTGCTTTACGATCGTGGCGTTAGGCTCGAGTGGGACAACGGTCTTAATCTTCGGTTTTAATTGAATAACCTTATGCTCATACCCGAAAGGTGCGCTCCATGGAAGCTCGCCGCGGTCTAGTTTGGTATATTTCGTATTGACGCCGTCTTCTTTGATGCGATTCAGGTATTCCTGAGCGACGAACATCTTTACGTTCCAGTTAGTCAAGATGGCCGCTCGGCTATCTTTGCTAAGCTCTATATTCTCATCGACGCAGTGAATATGCTTGTCGTATTTTTGCATTAACTCATCGATAAGTACGGCATCGCGAAAGTTCCTGGAAATACGATCGGCACGAAAGGCGATTAGATCTGTGATTTCTTCGTGATCGCGAAAATACTCTATCATCTCATTAAAGCGCTTACGTTCCTTGTATTGTCCGCCAGTTTCGCCGACTTTGTATTCTTTGACGATATTTAAACCTTGCCTTGTGGCATAGTCTCGCATTTTCGGGAGCTGGATTTCGTCAAGAGATAAGCCTTCTTTTTCCTGCCTAGCAGTGGAGACGCGTGCGAATAGAATTGCATTCCGTTTTATTGGCGGCTCTTCTGTAAAACTTTCAGGAAAGCGTCTAGATGGCGCCATGGCGCGTGAAGTGTTATTGAACCGATATTTTGGTTCGCTCATGTTATGTACAATCATACTCTAAACCTTAAATAAGTCTAGTTGCGATTCAATGGAATCGGTGATTTTAGGATATTGTTTTGATTCCGTAAGATTCTAGGTCTATTGGTTCAAACTCTTCGATTGCTCTTGAAATAACGTCAAATGCAGAGTTTTTATGCTTAGTGAAAACTATATTGTCGATTATCTTGGTGATTCTCGACCATTGCGTTGGCGTAGCTTGAATTAAGTTCCTAATCTCGCGGCAGCCAGTGTCCTTTATAAGTTCATGAATGGCTAACGCTATCAGCTTTTGATTTGGCTTAGTTTCGGGATTGTTGATGTTTAAGTCTTTAATAAACTCTTCGGGTGCGGTCGCTACTGCTTCGGAAAGTCCGAGGTTAGTCTCAGCAATGCGGCCGAACTCGTATCGAAGAATTTTGCGTGCGAGCTCTATGTTAAAGAGTTCATTAAAACAGATTTTGTCTGAATCCTCGCCGACTTTCGCCAATATTGCCTTTATGGCGCGACGCGAATTGTATCTAGTTTCGATTCTTACGACCTCGAACGGTCTGTGTTGTTCGAACAAATCTAACAGAGATAGCTGACAGTAGTTGTCGTTTTCAATTAGCGTCTTCTCGGAAACTCTACTACGCTCTAGCTCTTTCTTCTTGTTATAGATAGCAATTCCGTTAGAATTATTGAAAAAGTGTAGCGTCTCGCCGTAGTTCTTATATGTTCTTGTGTCGCTTTGCCTGCGAGTAGTAATGTTTACTTTTGCCAGTTCGCTAATAATCTCAGAAGCGGTCGTATAATTCGTTAAGACTACGTTCTTCCCGAAGTGGACGCGCAACGCTCTAGCAGTTTCTATATCTGTTTTTTGGGTAATAACGCCCATATCGCTCAGCTTTTTAGCTAGTTTTGATACTACGCTAGAAAAGTCACTATCTTTTAGCTCATCAAAATTATTTCCAAACAGGAGTTTTGGCGCTGAAAATTCTACTAGTAGATCAATTACGGCTCCGCCAGCTCTGATTGCTTTAATAAGCTTTAGTCTTGGCAAATAGTGCCCCAGTTTCTTATCTTCGCGGCTCGGATTTAGGTGGCAGCAAATTACTTTGCCGCCACCAAAATTATAGAATGGAGATTCGAATAGTCCTCTAGCATTTGGCGTGAATTTGTCGTATATCTCTTCTGTTAATCTGAACTGAGTCGAATTCAGACTGAGAACTATCGTGTCGATCATTCATTAGACTTTCATACTTTGCGACGACAGCCTCAGTAATCTTGTTTGCTATTGTCGGTTTGACGGGATAGTAGAGTCCGCGTTTAATGCCACGGTTATCGGGTTTTGTCGGATACGACAAATAATAACCGCCGCTGCGGTTAAGCATCAGGGCGATACTATCGCAGTAAATCGTGCCGTAGAGTAGAAACGTTGCGAACGCTAGTATCCCGGTACTATGATCGTGGACTGGCGTTAGTTGAATCTCATCGATTAGTTTCATCTCGTCACCACCTCCAGCTTTGGCAAATCGTTTTTTACCATAAATTTGTTGCATATAAAACTCCTTTTATTCTTGTGGAGCTCGAACGGCTGTAGCTTACGAAAGAATTTCTTTGAAAATTCTGCTCGCTCACGTTCATTCTTTATGGTCTCAAGGCTTCTTTTAAGCGCTCTCGCTTCGTATATTTCTATATTCATGCTTTAGTCTCTCAATTCTTTCTCGACGTTTATTCTTCTCGTCGACTTCTATTAGGAGCTCAACAAAATAGAGCAAAGGGTTATTCTTTGCAGTATTCTTTGTTAGCTCGTCTAAGTTTGCCCAGGCTTCTGCTCGGGGTTGAATATAGGCGCCAGCAACGTCTGGCTCCGGTACTAGTCGGTCTTTTGAAAGGTTTCCCATTTCATTTTTTACCTCCTCATTCTTTGGGGTGGATACAAATAAAAAACGGCGACGCTTTAACGCAATCACCGCAATTATTCAATCGTTATATAAACATTTTACTATATTTTTCAGATAAGCACAAGGGGGATAGTTGTAGTCTTAGATTCGACTTGCAAAATATCCATAATAAGGTTAAATACGACAAATCTAATTTGGAGTATTTATGGCTAAGGACGAAAAGCTTATTCCGGCTATTAAGCTCGTGAATGAAGCAATAATAGCCGAAACGAGACGACTCGAAAAAATAGCTTCAGGTAATGAACGGGATCCGATTCTAATTGAGGGTGAGACCGAAGCCGACTATTATTGTCAGCTCATGGTAGACCCAAGCGTTGTGGCGAAGATTATGCTCCGCTATGGCTACCCGACGTGTAGAGTTTTAGAGCAGGACGCTCCAGACGATATGTGGGAAGAACTCGGTCGTGAATTTGGCCTTAAAACGGTATGCTCGGTGGATTTATGACGAATAACGTTAAGACATACCTTGCCGGCATTAGGACCACTCAAGTCACACCTAAGTGCTCAAAATGCAGAAAAAACTATGTAGGATATCCTGCGTTATCGCGCGAAGATAATGAGACAGAGATTTGTCCGGAGTGTGGAGTAAAGGAAGCTATTTTATGCTATTTGCGAAATCGTAAGCCTGTTTGACTAGCTTCATTATTTTCTCGATGTCATCAGTATTATAGATGTCGACCCTATAGTCTCCTTGGCCCCAATGTCCGAGATTAGAGATGTCATTGGTGATATTGTCAGGATCGTCGAGCGTTCCTCTCTTCATATTGAGCACCAATTTAATGCATTGCTTATAGAGAATTAAATAGCAAAAGCTCTTTTCTCTTGAATTTTGAAAATTGATACACTGTTTCTTTGGGACAATACTTGTATTATCTAATGCCGATATCTGGCGTTTCAATTCGCCGTACAGCATCTTTATGTCATCTGGCTTACTTTCTAGGTGATATTCTTCGGTAAATGATTCAGCCGACTTCGGCTTTCTCGACTTATGCTCGCTTGATACTGCAGTCTCTATTTGATCGTTAAGAAAAGGGTTTTCGTGACTTTCTTTTACTATCGTAATCTCGGCATCATCCAGGGTCATTGCACACTTTTCGAAAATGCTTAATGCTTTTTCTGGGGTGACGTTAAAAAACTCGCGACCCTTTCGTATGCGCATGCTAGGGTTAACTAAATCAATAAGGTCATGTATTTGCTTTTCTGCCTCGTTATATTTCTCGGTCTTCATCACTGCGTAAATATCAAAAGGCAGTGGAACGGCAGTATTATCAAGCTCTTTAGAACGGACATTAACAGGCCTGGAACTCTTTCCTATTTTTACCCAATCATCCCTAAAACTAGGATTCGTTAGAATGTATACATATCCGCTCATACTTTAATAGATATAATTATATCATAATTTGTATTTTTCACAACGATTACAGGTTAGCAGGGCTTGCTTCTTGCCTCGACTAATGGCCTTGTGGAAAACTATGCATTTCGTGATATAACTGGGGCGCCATAACACCTTAGAATTGGCCTTTTCGTGATATAATAGATAGTAGATATTTAGGTGTAATTTAAGGAGTTAATGAATGAATAACAAAAAGGAGTCTGAGCGCGCAGAGCTACACCGCGCAATCTGGAACATCGCGAACGATCTTCGTGGCGCAGTTGATGGTTGGGATTTCAAGCAGTACGTGCTTGGAATGCTTTTTTATCGCTATATCTCCGAGAATCTGACCAACTACATCAATAAAGGTGAGTGGGATGCCGGTAATAAAGATTTTGACTATGCCAAGCTTTCCGACGAAGAGGCTGGTCAAGCTCGCCCAGAACTTATTACGACAAAAGGCTTCTTTATTTTGCCATCGCAGCTCTTCTGTAATGTTCGCGCCAAGGCTCCTTATGACGAGAACCTGAATGAAACACTTGAGAAGACTCTTAATGCTATTGAAGACTCCGCAAAAGGTACTGAGAACGAAGATGACATGAAGGGTCTCTTTGATGACTTTGATGTTAATAGCAACAAGCTTGGCGCCACAGTTGCAAAGCGCAATGAGCATATTATTCAGCTCATGGACGGCGTTGGTGATATGAAGCTTGGCGACTATCAAGATAATACAATCGACGCATTCGGCGATGCTTACGAATATTTGATGGCCATGTATGCGTCAAATGCCGGTAAATCTGGTGGCGAATTCTTTACTCCGCAAGAAGTTTCAGAACTCCTAACGAAGATTGCAACTCATGGCAAGAAAGAGATCAATAAGGTTTACGATCCAGCTTGTGGCTCCGGCTCGCTTCTTTTGAAGTCTGCCAAGATTCTTGGCAAAGATAACGTTCGTAACGGTTTCTTTGGTCAGGAGATTAACATCACGACTTACAACCTTTGTCGCATCAACATGTTCTTGCACGATATTGACCCAGACAAGTTCGATATTGCGCTTGGTGATACCCTAAAAGACCCAGCGCACTGGGATGAGGAGCCATTTGAGGCTATTGTTTCTAATCCGCCTTATTCTATTCACTGGGAAGGCTCTGAGAATCCGGTCCTTATTAACGATCCGCGCTTTTCGCCAGCTGGCGTACTCGCTCCGTCTAGTAAGGCTGATCTCGCTTTTGTAATGCATTCGCTTTCTTGGCTTGCTTCTAATGGTACAGCCGCCATTGTTTGTTTCCCAGGCGTGTTTTATCGCGGTGGCGCCGAGAAGAAAATTCGCAAATATTTAGTAGACAATAACTTTATCGACTGCGTTATCCAGTTGCCTGATAACTTATTCTTCGGTACTTCTATTGCTACATGTATTCTCGTCATGAAAAAGAATAAGGTCGACAATAAGGTCCTATTTATTGATGCTTCTAAGAATTGCGTGAAAGTAACGAACAATAACAAGCTTCGCGATGCGGATATCAATAAGATTGTAGAAGAATACGCATCTCGTAAAGAAATCGAGCATGTTACGCATCTAGCGACATATGAAGAAATTGAAGCGCAAGACTTTAATCTCTCGGTTTCTACTTATGTAGAACAAGAAGATACTCGCGAGAAGATTGATATTAAAGTGCTGAACGAAGATATCTCGAAGATAGTCGAAAAAGAGAATAAGCTTCGCGCTGAGATCGATAAAATAATCGCAGAAATCGAGGGCTAAGATGAGCAAGCTTGAGAACTTAATTAAAGAAAAATGTCCGAATGGAGTTAAGCGCCTTCAGATTGGTGATATATGCGAAGTCCTGACCGGCGGTGAGGCTCCTGCAGAATCTATAAAAGCTAAGAATCCAGATGGCGAATATATTTATCCTGTTTACTCTAATGGTGTAGGCGATAATGCTATATGGGGTTATGCAAAAACATACCGCATAAATCGACGCGCCGTCACTTTTTCTTCGATTGGAACAATAGGATGTCCTACCCTAAGAGAACCTAATTTTACACCAATCATCCGTCTGAAAGTTTTATATCCCAACGATAAAAACTTGGTTACGGTTGAATATATTAAGTATGCATTGGAAACTATTGAGTTCGAATCTCAAAAATCATCAGTTCCCAATGTTAACGCTGACATGATCAAAAGAATAAGAATTCCAGTTCCGCCATTAGAAATCCAAAACGAAATTGTCCAGGTATTGGACAATTTCGCGGAGCTTACAGCGGAGCTTACAGCGGAGCTTACAGCGGAGCTTAGCAACCGCAAAAAACAATACGAATACTATCGCGACCTACTTCTTAACTTTGACAAAAATGAGCAGAGAGAGAGAGAGAGAGGAGTAAGATGGGTTTCTATAGAGGATATTTGCGAAATTTCGAGGGGCTTTGTTATGTCTAAAGACTTCATTAGAGACAATGCCGGTGAATACCCGGTCTATTCGTCTCAGACCGAAAATAACGGCATACTTGGCTGTATAAATACGTATAAATACGACGGAGATTATTTGACTTGGACGACAGACGGCGCAAACGCCGGTACTGTTTTTAGACGGTCTGGCAAGTTCAGCGTAACAAATGTTTGCGGATTACTAAAAGTCAAAGATTCGACTGTTAGTAATGATTATCTTTATTATATTCTTTCTAATACAGCCAAGAATTACGTAAACAGTGGTATGGGTAACCCAAAGTTAATGAGTAATGTAATGGCTAGAATTAAGGTTCCAATACCAGATAACAAAGAGCAGCAAAGAATAGTTGACGTTTTGGATAGATTCAATAAACTCACATCCGATATTTCCGAAGGTCTCCCGGCCGAAATTGAGGCACGCGAAAAGCAATACGCTTACTACAGGGACAAGTTGCTTTCATTTGAGGAACAGAAAGTAGAGGCAGTAAATGCTTAACCCGATTGATTTTCTTCACAACAAAAGGCCAAAGGAAGGATACTTATTGGATCCTCAAAGGGTTAATGAGGAAATAATTAATATTCTAGACAACGAAGATTCGGAATGGACGCCAGAAGTTAGTAAGCACTTCACGCTTCTGAATAGACTTTATTGGTCATTGTCTATCCTGGATACAATTGATGATTATTCAGATTATTCAGAAAATGATATCCTGACATTCTTTGTTGCTTTTAGTGCATTCTGCGATATTATTGAACTTTTTGATACTTTCGAAGTTACCGGCTCAAAAGAAGACATATTCAAAGAATCAAAGACGGAACCGATCTTTACCGACGATATTATTAACGACAGGAGCGACAAAAGCTTTGTGAGCTTTATTAGGTCGCTCTCGTTTGCTCATACTACTGGAGTTAATAGAGGCGGAAAATTCCTTAAAACAAACACTTGTACTTTCGTCTTATCGTCGATAGATATACAAAGTGCAACTCCAACTAATGAGGAAATCGCAAAGAAGCCTAAAGCATTTTATTTTCATGTTTTATTGCTTAGAAATGGACGAAAGAGCAATCAGATCTTTAAGTTGTATATTGATGAATTGAAAGTATACATGCAGAGCTTATTCGAGAGCTGTAATCTCGAAAAAATAAAGGAGACAAAATGAGTAGATTCAATATCGTTGTCGAGAGTAGTGAGGCTACAGTGGTAGCCGAATATACTCCGTCTCCAAGAAAAGCCGATTCATATCAAAGTGAGGCGGAGCTTGAGAAAGAGTTTATCCGTAATCTTGAGGATCAAGGCTATGAGTATATCAAGATTGGCTCCGAGGCTGACCTTATTGGAAATCTTAGAACTCAAATTGAGAAGCTGAATGACTTCATGTTTAGCCAAAGCGAGTGGTTTCGTTTCTTCAACGAGTATATCGCTCGTCCAGGTGATTCTATCGAAGATAAGACTAACCGTGTCCAGGTGGATAATGTTTGTAGCTTCCGTTTAGATAATGGTTCTACGAAAAATATTAAAATTATCGATAAGAAGAATATTCATAACAACTCGCTTCAGGTTATTAATCAGTACGTCGAAGAGTCTGGAGCGCGCGACGTGCGTTATGACGTCACAATACTAGTAAACGGTCTACCTATGGTCCATACCGAGCTTAAACGCCGCGGAGTGGCCTTAAAAGAGGCATTTAACCAGATCAAGCGCTACGATCGTGATTCATTCTGGGCTGGCTCTGGTTTGTATAACTATGTCCAGGTGTTCGTGATCTCGAATGGTACCGAAACAAAGTATTACTCCAATACTACGCGTAGTTCTCATATTAAAGAGCTTTCTGGTGAAGGTCGCAAGAAGAGCAAGCGTACTAGCAATAGTTTTGAGTTCACATCCTACTGGGCTGATGGCAATAATAAGATTATTCCTGATCTAATTGATTTCACAAAAACATTCTTCAGCAAGCATACGCTTCTCAATATTCTGACTCGCTATTGCGTCTTTGATTCCGACCAGAAACTCCTAGTAATGCGTCCATATCAGATTGTCGCTACAGAGCGTATTTTGAATCGTATCGAGATTTCTACTAACTATAAGACACTAGGCTCGACTGATGCTGGTGGTTATATTTGGCACACAACTGGTTCCGGTAAAACTCTAACTAGCTTCAAGACCGCATTGCTCGCGACTCAGCTTCCTTATATCGATAAGGTTCTATTCGTCGTGGATCGTAAGGATCTAGATTATCAGACGATGAAGGAATACGACCGCTTTGAAAAAGGCGCGGCTAATGGCAATAATAATACCCATATCTTGCAATGCCAGCTCGAAAATAGAGACCCTAAGACTGGTGCTACTCGTGATTATAAGATTATTGTTACTACTATTCAGAAGCTTAGCGTCTTCATCAAGAAGAATCCTCAACACGAAGTCTACAACAAGCATTGCGTAATTATCTTTGATGAATGTCATCGCTCGCAATTTGGCGACATGCATATGGATATTACTAAGCATTTCAAGAATTACAATCTCTTTGGCTTTACTGGTACTCCTATCTTTGCCGAAAATGCCGGCTCTAGCTCAAATCCACAGCTAAGGACAACTGAGCAAGCCTTTGGCGATAAGTTGCATACATATACCATCGTTGACGCTATTAATGATAAGAATGTCCTACCATTCCGCATCGATTATCTTCAGATGATGCATTCCAAGGAAGGTATTGCCGACGCCGATATTCCAGCTATTGATCGCGAACGTGCAATGATGGACCCTCGTCGTATTACTGAGGTTACTAAGTATGTCCTGGATCATTTTGACCAAAAGACCAAGCGCAGTTTCTATTACGATTACCGCAAGGTTGCAAATATTTCTGAAAGCATTCTGCATCGCGGCGCCGAAGAAAAGATTACGACTAAGCTAAATGGCTTCAACTCTATCTTTGCGACGTCGTCTATTGATATGGCAAAGCTTTACTATAACGAATTCAAGAAGCAACTCGCTGAGAGCGGCAGAAAGCTTAAGATCGCTACCATATTCAGCTTTGCAGCCAATGAAGATTTAGACGATACTAGCGGCTTTATGGGTGATGAAGATGTAGATACCTCTACGCTCGACCAGTCTTCGCGCGACTTCTTGGATTCCGCTATCGCTGATTACAATAAGATGTTCAGCGTAGATTACGATACTTCTTCTGATAAGTTCCAGAACTATTACAAAGACGTCTCAATGCGTATGAAGAACCGCGAGCTAGATCTTCTTATCGTCGTCAATATGTTCTTGACCGGTTTTGATGCTACAACTCTTAATACTTTGTGGGTGGATAAAGATTTGAAGATGCACGGGCTTATTCAGGCATTTTCTCGCACGAACCGTATTTTGAATTCAATTAAGACCTACGGTAACATTATTTGTTTCCGTAATCTTCAAGATAAGGTAGACGACGCAGTTGCTTTGTTCGGCGACAAAGAAGCTAGTGGCATTGTGCTTCTGAAGACCTTTGGTGAATACTTTAATGGCTACGACGAATCTGACGGCAAGCACGTTGATGGTTATACCGACTTAATCAATAAGCTTAGTGAAAACTATCCAGTGGGAGAGCGTCCAATTGGTGAAGAAAACCAAAAAGAGTTCATTAAGCTATTTGGTAAGATTTTGCGTCTTCGCAATATCTTGCAGTCATTCGACGAATTCGCTGAGCAAGATATCTTAACGCCGCGTGATTTACAGGACTACCAGTCTGTTTATCTTAATCTGCGTGACGAGTTACGTCCAGAGACTCCCGATAAAGAAGTTATCAACGATGATCTCGTGTTCGAAGTTGAACTTATCCGCCAGACCGAGGTTAATGTTGATTACATTCTCGCTCTCGTCGTTAAATATCATGATAGCCACTGTGAAAATAAGGAAATCCTTGTTGATATCGACAAGGCCGTTAGCTCCAGCCTTGAGCTTCGTAGTAAGAAGGAGCTTATTCACGAGTTTATTAGAACCTACACTAACACCGGCGAGGAGATTCGCGATACATGGCAGAAGTTTGTTAATGTCGAGCGCGAAAAAGAACTTAACTCTATTATTGAAGAAGAAAACCTTAACTCTGACGAAACTAAAAGACTTATCTTGAACGCATTCCGCGATGGCGTTATGAAGACGTCCGGAACTGATGTTGATCGTATTATGCCAAAAATGAGCCGTTTTGGTGCCGCTGGCGCTCAACGTAATGAAAAGAGAAACGGCATCATTGCTAAACTCGTATCATTCTTTGATAAGTATTTCGGCGCATACTAGAATATCTTTCACCGTCTCGCGTCAAGAAAAAATCCCACCCCTATTTTCTGCACAATAACTTTCAAAACCCGATTGTGTCCAAGTGGGTGCTATCTATTGACTAAATGATAGAATGTTTTGTTAGAATCGTTGCCGTAATGGTTAATATCTTCCGGCTCGGCCCAGAGTGAAAGCTTGTGGACGCGCCACTTACCAATGAAGAACATCTGAACTATCGCGTCATTCACGTCGCGGTTATTTAGCGCGCGTGGAATGTATGCGAGGGAAAAATAGTACCATTTGTCGTCTTCGGCGTCTAACCTCGCAAAAACGCGTTTACCGCGCCCAAAAAGACGCACATCGAAGCGCTGTGCTAGTGTTTCTAGGGAATAGGTCTTTAATTCATGGATCGCGTCACGGACAGACGATTCTATCAGCTCCATACGCTCGAATTTATCGTAATCGCGCGAATTGAATCTGCCATTATGCTCGAGCATAAAGCTTTCAAGTTGCCGGGCGGTAACCGGTATTGGCTCGCCGGGTTTCGTTTTCCTGAATGTGTGACTTTTCGCCATAATAACCTCGTTTCTTTAGAGGTTGCGCTCATTGGCGGTGGTAGCTAGAATGGAACTTCATCAAGATCAAATGGAGATTCTGGTTTCTTTTCCGGATGGTTCTTATTGATTTCGTTGGCAACGGATTGTTTGATTTGGTCTAGATATAAGTCTGGGTCTGGATATGTGTTTTGATTTTGCTTAAACTCGTAAATATTGTCGAGAAGCCGTTTGATAGCCCATGCGTCGCCCCATAAGGGGATATAATATCTGCCACTTGGCGCAAATTCATCATTGTCTTCTTCGACCTTACCAATAGCTTCATCCAGCATTAGCTCTGTAAAGCAATTTACGATTTTCATGCCATAATTGGTAGTTTGTAGCATTTTATTGCTTTCGTTACCAAAATACAGTTCATCCATTGTCGAGTAGAGAGCATGTGCTATTTTTGCTAGATTAGCAGTGCTTGGCTCGCGTACGCCGCGTTCGAAATCACTAATCATGCTATCTTTTATGCCCGTTGCTTTACTTAGAGCTTTTTGACTCATTTGCAACTCTTCTCGAGTAGCTCTAATCCGCTTTCCGATAGCTTCCTTGCGCCATTTGTCATCCATTTAATTAAACCTCCGTTTATAACCGTTAATTTATTATAACTCATTCGTGAATATTTCGCTATGTCGGGATACTGACTTAGCGGTCTAGTTATCTACTTTTAGCATAAGTAAAAATATTTATAACGACTATATCACCCCTATAATTGGGAGTTCTTAACAATGACTTTTTAAAGGAAAATTGTAGTAATAGCAAATTAAAAAGAAAGGATGTAGTATGGACAAGCGCCATATTATAAAATTTAAGCCGTTCAAGTATTACGACTACCTGAACGGCGCAAATCTCGTTGGCTCAGAACGCTATCCCGAGCTCCAACCTACTCATATTATACCAGATAGAGTAATTGGATTTAACGAGAAGAATAGTATTAAAAATCCAAATGATTACTATCTGGATCACTTCATTGACGATTATCATTTTGAATCGGTCTGGGGTAACTGTGACAGATATCTAGATAAGTATCGTCAGTTTAAGGGTGTAGTTACGACTGACTTCTCAGTTTATCGGGATATGCCGCTCTGGGTGCGTAAATATAATGTAGGGCGCAATCGTACTGTGGCGTATTACTTACAGAGGAATGGCATAAATATCGTTCCGGTTGCTTCTTGGGCATATATGGATGATTTTGAATGGTGCCTGGACGGCCTACCAAAAGAATCCTCTATTGCGATTTCAACTAACGGATGTATGGCTAGCTTTATTAGTAAAAGCGTCTTCTTGGATGGCATTAATAAGCTGCAGGAGATTCTGCGTCCATCAAATCTAATCATCGCCGGCGGCCCTATTCCGGAGCTAGAAGAGAAGTATAACAATATCAGTTATTACAAAAATTTCTCCCAGCGCCTTACGGAAAGGAGAAAACATGGGAAGTAGCGGATCGTATCTAAAAAGTGGCGGTTTCTCAAGTCAGGAATGGGAACAAGTGGGAACCATTAATGGCGTTAAGGTACTTAAAAAGATTGGCACGAAGAAAGGTACTAAAGGCAACTTGCCATTTTATAGCAACACCCCAGGAACGGCATATATTCTTCTGAATTCGGACGGAACATTTAGTCAATTCAGACAATACGGAGAAGATAGAATGCCAGAGTTTGACATTGATTATGGCCGACACGACAGCGATAAGCCATATCTCCATATGCATACTTATAACGGAAAGGCTAGATCTAAGCCGACGCCAATTACTAATGAAGATGGTGATATAATTAATAAAGACCTGTATGAAAAATACAAGGGATTCTTGAAAGGAATAAAGCTATGACAGAGGCTCAAGAAGAAGCAAAGAAAGAATATATCGAAACTCTCGACCATAATGGCGAGATTGAGTTTAAATACAATGGTTTCTTCTACCATATCGAACCAGATTATGATAAAGAAGATACTTATAAAATTTGGAAATTTACCGATCAATATGAGGGTGGCGGAGACGTAATTGCCATTTGCTCGCCAGCCGAATCGGTTTTAGAGACAAAAGCTTTTGATGGTAAGACCATTCTCGAAATAGAAGACGATATGACAGATTGTATTCTGCGATAATTAATCCAAAGATAGCTCCATGTTGTTTCGGAGCTATTTTTTATCGCAGCCGTATATCCCTTAATACTTGAACAGCATCTTGTCGCCATCCCAGGCCGCCCATTTATTGCGCTCCTTTTCTTCGGGCGTCATCTTTGCCTGTTCTGTATCAATCCTATCTAGAGCCATCATTAGCTCGTAGACATTCTTCTTCGCTTCTTCTGTCCACTCTATCTTAGTCGTACTCTTTTTAGCGACATTTTGCTTACCCATAAAACTCCTCTTTAGGTATTACTTGAATTCTACCAATAAAATGGTTCGATAGTGATATTTTCGTTTAAACTGGCTATTCCTCGAAGCAAACAAAATATGCCCATCTTGGGCAAATATCTGAGAAATAATAATGATAATAGGACGCTAATGCATCTCTGTAATGCCTAGGCCAAAGGCGATGTAATGGACATTTTCCAGCAGCCTCTCATATTTTGCGGGGTTTCTAATTACATCCTGAAGTTCCAGCCATGATTTTATAGATATATGAAAAAAACGCCTAAATAGGCGCTTTTTTGCAAATGAGATGATTAACTGGTCAATTATAGACTAATTTTGCTTGTTCCATGCATTGGGGGCAATAACAACGATGATAATCCTTAAAGGCCTCTTTGAAAATGTATATTAATTCTTTTTCAGAAAGGCCCTGGTTCATCACGCATCCCGGGTTCGTGCAGTGTATGCCGAAATTATTTTCCGTGTTACTTCTGCCGCCAAGACATAAGCCAAATGCATGACCGATTTCATGCATTATTAAACCTTCTATCATTAGCTTTTTGTATGGTTCTTCTAAGCCCCTTATTCTTGTGAGAGAAATAATGACAACATTCCCTGCAGTATAGCCATAGCAGAAGTTTAGATATCTGCCGCCCATTTTCACCGTGATATCTTTCGTCGTAAAAAATACGGCTAAAAATGGATTTCTCTTCATTTTTTCACTATTTGATATTTGATACCAAATATCTTCTGCGTCGTATCTTGGGCCATATGCCCCTAATTGTACGACTCTTTTGGAGCGTGCGATAATCATATCGGTATCGATATTCTCTTCGTGTGAATTCAATCTTGGTTTCCTACCGAGATTCATCAGTTTTCTGTCGTAAATCTTTGACGCTTTTACGAGGGTGTCGATAATGATTCTTTTTTCATTATCTTTTATACCTTCGTACATCATACAAATCGGTTTTTTCATACTCATTCTCCTTTTAAAGTGCTACAACAAGTTGTTATCATTGTATATTATAACATACTTTTATATAGATTTCAAACAGCCTTATTCGCTTCTTAGTGCTTCTACCGGATCTTTTTTACTGGCGGCTCGTGCTGGTATAATTCCGCCAATCAATGTTAATACGATCGATAAAATGATTAAAAAACCTGCCATTTTTATATCTAAACTTGCACTGAGTGGTATATCACCAGTGTAATGATGCAGCACTAAATTAATTGGCGGAATTAATATATATGAAATAATCACACCGAATAGACCTGATAGTAAACCAATTATAAATGTTTCGGCGTTAAATATTGATGATATATTATGCTTACTTGCGCCGATCGCTCTTAAAATACCTATTTCTTTCGTGCGTTCATAGACGGAGATATATGTTATTACTCCTATCATTATTGATGAAACGACTAATGAAATTGATACAAATGCGATTAGGACGTATGATACGGCGTCTACTATAGTTTTAACCGATGACATCAAAATTCCAGTTGCGTCCGTATAATCGATAATTTTGTCTTCATTGTTATATGATTCCATTAGCCTATTATATTCATCTAGAAAATTTATAAAAATCGTTTTTCCATCAAAACTGTTAAAATAGAATGATATTCTAGTGGGTTCTTTGGGATTCTGGTAGCCAAGCGCTGATAAATTGCTTGCCAGTGTTGTTTCTTTTTTATTAAACATTGCTGATACTACTCTAGCTAATTCTTCTTCGCTAAAATTTAGTTTAAAAGCTGAAATTAAAGCTGATTCGTCTATATTAAATGCTCTCGCAAAACTGTTTGATAAATAAGCAATAAGATTTCCTATTTTAGAAAGTATTTCTTGCTGCATCGAGATATTTGTAATTGCTACAGCTAAATTATCGAACGCCATTACGGCGGTTTCGGTATGAGTGTAGTCTTCGATTGTAATGTTTTGTATGGATTTGGCTAAATAATCCATTAAAAGTCCAGTATATGCTGTTTTAATGTTTTCACTTGGAATTTGGTATTGTTTTTCTAATTCTGAAAAATCTTGTTTATTTACGAATTCGTTTGTGAGTTCTGTAATGATTTGTTTGGCTAGTTCTGGATTTGTTATTAAATCAGCCGGGTCTATTTCTCCACTTTCAATTTTGGAGGTTAGTATTTCTTTTAGCCCCTCCGCTAATGTCTTAAATCTATTTATAAGATTTTTTCTAATCTCAGGTAGTGAGCTCGTGCCGTTTGAAATATCGTTCGATACTTGGTTTAAGTATTCTTTTGTTTTTGAACTAATTGCATTCTGATCGATCGTGATGTTAAATGCATTTTTTAATGCTTCATTGTCTACAGCGGCTAAATCAGAAAATTGAAAATCAAAATCATTCTCTTTTTCGCCGAATTTCTTGTCTGAAAAGATGTCTATTTTTGGATTATTTAATTGTTTTTTAACTATTTCGGTTTTTTCTGCTTCTTCTATAATGTGAGTTGTCAAACTTGGTAAATATAAAATTCCGTTTCTAATTGCTGACATATTTGATTTCGGTGTGACGATCCCGACTACTTTTAATTTCTCTGATTGATGCTTATATAAACTCAGCATATAGTCCTTGTTTTCCGACATGTCTTCATATACGTTGTATTTTTCGTTATATTTAAATATTGACGTATTTGGTATTAATCTTAAATCAGCGTTTAGTACATCTTCATATGATAATTCTAATGGTTCATTTTCAATATTGGCCGGTTCACCACTAAAAATCTTTGTAAGTGTCTCGCTTATTTCTCTTGTATTATGAAATCCTAGTGAATATGTTAAGACATCCGAAATTTGTCCTGGATTTGATAATGATACTACGATTTCGTCGTATTTTTCGGGGTATCGTCCAGCTACTATTTCGGTGTTTTCTGTAATATTTTCTAGTTCGGTTTGTTGAAATATCGATGTCATATTTGAATATGAAGATAAAAGTGTAGAATCGCCCATAACCGAGGTAAAGAATGAATTTGGATTTAGTTTTGCTAATTCACCAGATGCATCTATTGTATAAATCAATGGGTCAATGTTGTATTGATATTCTATTAAACGTATATTGTTTGAAATGTCTTTTTCATGTAAATGATAATAATTCATGAAACTTTCTAAATCGTTATGGGATACGTTTCCGAGCGTAGAAGTAATTACTTGGTTTTCTATTAATTTATCTTTTTTCTCTGATGCTGTATCATTATTTGATAGACTTAGTAATACTCCCGTAAAATCTGTTGATTCTTCCATTAGTGTCAGAGGGTATGACGTAAGAGTGTCTTCTTCTATTGTGTCGATATAATTTTGAAAACCGGTTGAGACTGCTGAAATCAAAGCGATACCAATTATTCCAATTGAGCCAGCCAGCGCGACTAGTATTGTGCGTGCTTTTTTAGTAAGTAAATTATTTAGGGATAATGATAGTGCAGTCAAAAATGACATTTTTGTCTTTGATGTTTTCTTTCTTTTGTTTTCGTCATTCAGATTTGTTTTAATTTTTCCGTTGTACGTATTCGAATCTGATGTTAATTTGCCATCTTTAAGCGTAACGATACGTGTGGCGTATTTTTCGGCTAATTCTGGATTATGTGTGACCATTATTACGAGTTTATTCTTTGAAACTTCTTTTAGTAGGTTCATTATTTGAATGCTTGTTTCGGAATCTAGTGCGCCTGTTGGCTCATCTGCCAATAATATATCTGGGTTATTCACTAGGGCTCTTGCTATGGCGACTCTTTGCATTTGTCCGCCAGAAAGCTGGGACGGTTTTTTATTGATTTGATCCTTTAATCCAACATCTTCTAATGCTTTTTTTGCGCGCCTGATTGATTTTCGTTTAGATATGCCAGACAATGTTAGGGCTAGTCGAACATTTTGTAAAACTGTTTGGTGCGGTATTAAGTTATAACTTTGAAATACGAAACCGATTCTGTGATTTCTGTATGAATCCCATTCTTTATCGTGATAGTTTTTGGTGCTGATCTCATTGATCTTAATATCGCCACTAGTGTAATGATCTAATCCGCCAATAATGTTCAACAGTGTTGTTTTGCCGGATCCAGACGGTCCTAGGATTGCTACAAATTCATTGACGCGAAAATTAATATTGATATTATCAAGCGCTTTGGTTTTTAGCCCACCTGTTTGATAGGTTTTGTTTACTCCCCGAATCTCTAACATAGAATATTTATATTATATCATTTTTCGTTGTTTTTCAGATATTTTTAAGATTTCAATTATAATATATATTATATGGACAATAAAGTTTTTGATCGAATCGAAAAGAAATATTTAATTTCTGATTCTCAAAAAAAGAAAATTTTGCCACTCATCAAAAAGCATATGAAGAGAGATAATTATTTTAAATCTGAGGTATTTAATATTTATTTTGACACGGATAATTTTGATTTAATTAATCAATCGATTGATTGGACCGCTTTCAAATACAAACTTAGAGCTCGTTCCTATGGCGGATATGATAGGGTATTTTTAGAGATTAAAACTAAAATTCGTGGTAAAGATAATAACCCTGGTTTTAAAAGGCGCGTTATGATTACGCATGAAGACTTCAATGAATTAGTTAAACATAATAAATCAATGGTCGAATTGGCTGCACGCTCGATTGAAACTAAAGATGACCTCCAGATTGCAAAAGAAGTTGATTATTTAATTCAAAATCTTAATCTTAAGCCAAAAATTATGGTTTCGTATAATAGACAAAGCTATAAAGGTGATGACGATTTAAGGATTACTTTTGATGAAAACTTAATGTATCGTGATATGAACTTAAACTTTAAAAAAGAAATACGTGATAAAATTTATTTTAAAGATAGTCAAAATATCATTATGGAGTTGAAAGCTCAAGGTTCGTTTCCTCTATGGTTAGTTAAAAAAATGTCCGAGCTTAAAATTTACCCTCAACGTTTTTCTAAAGTTGGTAAAGCATATGAATTAATTAGAAAGGAGAATAATGTTTAATAGTATATTTGAAATCAATGCTACAGGGCAAAGTATAACTACAGTTTTAATATGTGCTGCTGTAGCTTTAGTGCTTGGCGTAATTGTCGCCCTTACACATATGAAAACTTCTCAAACCAGTAAGGGATTCTTAGTTACTTTGGCTACTTTGCCAATTCTTGTGATGGCTGTTATGATTATGATTAACGGTAATCTTGGTACTTCTATCGCAATTCTTGGTGCCTTTTCTTTAATTCGATTTCGTTCGATTCAGGGGCAAGCTAAAGAGCTTTTGAGTGTATTTTTCGCAATGATGATTGGTCTTGCTTGTGGTATGGGTCATGTGCTTTTTGCAACAATCATAACTATCATTGCTATTCTGGCAATTCTCTTATTTACTTACACCCCAATTTTGGAACCAAATAAAAAACAGCGTGTTTTAAAAATTGTAATTCCGGAGGATCTTGACTATGAAGACGTCTTTAATGATATTTTTAAGAAATATACTTCTAAAGCCGATCTTGTTCGTATGAAAACTACTAATATGGGGAGTTTATATAAACTAACTTATAACATTACATTACGGTCTGGCATAAAAGAAAAGGAATTTCTTGACGAAATACGTGTAAAAAACAGTAATCTAAAGGTTCTTTTGTCTCATCCTCAAATGGAAGAGGAAATATAAATGTCTAAATCTGAAGAAAGATACAATATCTTTAATTGGCGTTTAATTATTTTAGTTCTATTAATGGTTGTTGTTTTAGTTTGTGTTTTTATTTTAAATAATCAACAAACCGATAATTCGGCCCTTAAAATATTTAATACGATTGACATCGATGATGGTGACTCTAAAATTAATTGGCAGAGATATTCCAATTATGATATTGAGCTTTCTGATTCTTTAGAAATCACTAAGGCTGGCGTGTATCATCTAAGTGGAGCACTAAGCGGCGGAAATATTATAATCAATGTTTCAAAAGAAGATCCAGTTAAATTGGTTTTAGACAATGTTTCAATCTCGAGCACCGATGGCCCAGCAATTGCCTGTCTTGAGGGTGATGATTTAATTATCGAGCTTGTCGGTAACAATTATCTAGAGGACGTCCCTTCATATGATACTCAATATGATAGCGATATTACTGGCACTTTATATTCTAAAGCCGATCTTACTTTTCAAGGTGATGGTTCGCTTAACATTACATCTAATTATTTAGACGGGATTGTTAGTAAAGATGATTTAAAATTTATTTCTGGTAATTATGATATCATCGCGAACGATGATGCTATTCGTGGAAAAGATTCTGTTTATATTATTGATGGTTCATTTAATATAAAATCTAATGCTGATGCAATAAAAGCTACTAATGAAACAGATAATGGAAAAGGTTTCGTATTCATTAAAAATGGTAATTTTGTTATTGACTCTGGCGCTAAAGGTATTAAAGCAATTAACAGCTTATTAATCAACAATGGTTCTTTTTCAATTACATCTTATGATGATTCCTTACATTCCAATAATTATATCGGTATTCTTGGCGGCGTGTTTGAAATTGATTCACTTGATGACGGCATGCATGCAGATAATGAATTAATTATCGATAATGGCTCCATAGTTGTTTCGCGTGCTTATGAAGGAATCGAAGCGAAAGTAGTTACCATAAACGGTGGAGATATTAGTTTAACAACACATGACGATGGTATTAATGCAGGTGGAGGCGCCGATGATTCTTCTATGAACCGGCCTGGTTCAGGAATGTTTAATGTTGAAGCAGACTGCTCATTAAGCATAAATGGTGGTTATGTTTATGTAAACTCTTCGGGCGATGGGATAGATTCAAATGGTTACTTATATTTCAATGGTGGCGATGTCGTGATTGATGGACCAGCCAACAATGGTAATGGTGCGCTCGATAGTGGTACTGGGATTGTAATGAATGGCGGTACTGTTTTTGCAGTTGGCGCTAGCGGTATGGCAGTATCTCTCGGAAGCTCTTCTAATGTACATAATATCAGTGTATATTTTGACTCTGTTCTTAATAGTGGTACCACAATTGAAATTCGGGATTCTAAAGGAGAAACTGTATTATCGCATACTTCTGCAAAGAGTTTTAACCATTTATCGGCTGGTACTGAACAATTCGAACTTGGCGCTACCTACACAATCTATATTAATAATTATGAATATATAGATTTTACAATCTCCGATATAACAACTGTTATTGGGGAAATCAATGGCGGCACCGGTCCGGACGTGCCCCAAGATGTTAACATGCCTATAAGAAAACAACATTAGTCTTGTGCTATTTTATTTAGGTTGTGCTATAATGGTTTAAAAGGAGGTTATTGTGCAATTAATCGTAATGTTACTTGGAACTGTGTCTATATTGACATTGCTTTCTGGTTTAATAGTTTTTTTGGGCGCGAAAAAAGGTAGTAGAGTCCATTCAGCCTGGTTTTTTGCGGCTGCTATTTTTGCTACAGTTTGGATGTCTTCTATAATGTTCTTTCTCACCGCAAAATCATCAGCCGTCGATACGATTGATTGGCACGTTAAATGGACTTTTGCTAGTGCAATTCTACTAGATGCTTCTTTTCTTGGTTATGTAGCCTGGAAACAAAAATTAGGACGAACAATCACGATTGTTTTCTTGATTCTCGGTTTAGCTGTTTGTGCCACAATTTTTGCGAAACCAGAATGGTTATATAGCGATGTTACTCTATCTAATGCTGGAAATTCTGTTACGATGAATATTGATGCCCTATATTATATATATATAGCTTACTTTGCTTTAATCGTCCCTGCGGTCATTTTTATGCTGTTTAAACAATTTATTAAAACACGTTCTAGCCGTACGAAAGGTGGAGATTTGGTAATTATGGGTAGTTTTGGTGGTTCTAGTACTATTGTGTTGATCGTCAATCTTATAATGCCTCTGTTTGGTAATTGGGGTATGATTTGGCTCGGTCCCTTAGCGCTTTCTGCTACTATCATCGGTTTTTACTATACGATTTTACGTTATCGTTCTCTGAACCTTTCTTCTATTTGGTTAAAGGCCTTTTCGTATATTGTAGTTTTTTGCTCGCTTGCTTTAGTATATATGGTGGTGTTTTATTTGATATTTATGGCTTTATTCCGCGGCTCTAAACCTTCAGTTGAAGTAATCGTTTTGAACTTTATAATGGTTTTAATCTTCCTGTTATTGATGCCGGCTTTGAACCAAATATTATTAAATGTTCGCGATTTAATTTCTGGACAAAAAATTAACAAAGAAGGTAAATAATGAGCGCTGAAGAAGCTCCAAAAAAACAGTCAAAAATGACAATATTACTTTCCGTTAATGCTGCCGCTATTTTGGTCGCCGGTATCTTGATTGCTAGTGCGATTTGGTTTAATGGCGGAATTACTTTTCGCGCCGTCGATGAACGTTCAGATATTGTCGATGAATCCGTCGATGAGACTGCGCTACTTGATTCAGTAACTGATTCGACTGCCGTAGTTTCTACTACTAATGTGACTGGAAATGATGATTATATTTCTACTTCGAGTCATGAATTTGATAATTCCGAAGTTTCATCCGGAGAATTATGGAATGAAAACTCAATTGTTATTTATGCTACTCCTGATATTGATTTATGCGTAGGTGGTGGACTATCCGATCTTGGCGAAATGTATTGGCAAACTTCTGACTCCAATGTCATTTCTGGCTTTTACAACTCTGCTAGAACTTGGCTTGGGTTCGATAACACTGTTTGCCGTTATCCTGTAATTAATGGTATAGGCACTACTACTATTACTGCTGGTACTTATGACGGGACTAGGAAAGATTCGATTTCTGTTACCGTAATTGATCCTCCCGTTAAGCAGTGGGAGCATGAAGTTCTGACATTAGTTAATAAAATTCGTATTAAAAATAACTTAAATCAATTAGCCTGGGGTGACACATGCGAAAATGCCGCCGATACCAGAGCTAATGAAACTAAAGTATTATATAGCCATACTAGGCCAGACGGATCTAGTTGGTCTACTGCTTGTGAAGCACCTGATTCTGGTGGTATTAGCGGTGAAAACTTAGCAATTGGCAATGCAGCAGTATCTCCCGCAACGGTCGTTGCGCTTTGGATGGGTAGCGAGGCCCATCGTGCAAATATTCTAAACCCGGATTATGACAAATTGGCCGTTGGTTTTGTTTTTGATAAAGATTCTGACTATAAAACTTATTGGTCGCAATTCTTCAGTACTTATTGATATAGTTGTTTTTCAATCATTTCGCCCAGTTGTTTAATTCGAGTAAAATCGATGTAATTTGTCATTACTATTACGATAAAATGCCTGTTTATCTCTGGCGCTTCCACAATGGCGGCGTCATGATATATTTCCCAATACTTTTTATTCGGATTATATTCCCAACCGACTTTATTATAAATATTTGCTTTCGTAAAACCACTAGGTAGCCCTTGGCGCCAATTATATGTAGTTATTGGCTGGTTCAAAAACGAATCTTTCATTTGATTTATAAGGTCCTGGTCAGTTATTTCGGTATGTTCATAAAATATTTTCATGATTTCTAAAATATTTTCGGTGTTTGAAATTAGATGAGATATATCGGAATTTTTGATACCAAAATCACTAACGATGATGCTGTCTAATTCGGCCTGACCAATCATGTACCATAAAGTTTCTGCGCATGGCGAATATGACTCTCTAATTGCTAGATCCAAACACTCCAAAACCGTATGGCCTGTTGCACCGGCAGTCGCATTCTTATCCCATTCATTCCTTTGTACCCTACGATATCCTTCATAAACAACAAATAACTTATATAATGACGCGGTTCGGTATTCTTCTTTAGTGTTATACGACCCTGCAATTTCGTTTCTATCTAAATCATAAATAACAATACTTTTATTTCCTCCAACGCTATTTGTCCATTCGTCAATAATTGGCTGAAAATTAATAGATTTTATTATTTCTTCTTTTTTTTCTGTTTTTTTCGATGTTTCATTTGTTTGTTCTGTCGTAATCGGGCTTGGAGTAATTTCCTTAGATTTTAAGTAGTTTAGTATATATACTCCGCTGATTATAATAATAACAATTAATATTATAAGCGTTGCGAAGTATAATATTCTTTGTTGTTTTTTTATGGTCTTTCGCTTATTAGTCGATTTAGAAACCATTTCGCTGTTTCCTTATCCATTACGCTCGTTTGCATACTTGAATCATAAACTGTTGGGGTTATTCTGGTTTGCAACAATTTATTCTTGTAGAAATAGTTTTCTAGTATAAGACTTCGCGTTGTACCAGGCCACCATACTTGGTCGAAAAATAGATTTCCTAAGCCATAATAGATGGCGCCGTTGTTGTATAGTTCGAAGGTTTGTGGCTGATGTGCTGAGGTACCAATAACTAAATCTGCACCTAAATCAATCAGATGTCTAAAGAAGCCAACTTGATCGCCAGCTGATGAATTTGCATAATCACATGTTCTATCTTCATAAGTTGATGCATATGCGCTGCATTCATAATACTGAATGTCGACTATTACAAAGTCGCCTCTATTTTTTGCTGCATTTATTTCTGCTACTGCGTTCTCCTCATAATACTGATTTGCTCCTGGCGTGTTATCATAGGTAGCTCCACCAGTTGACAGATTGTAGGCTAGAAATGTTATGTTGTTATTCTTCTGGTTGATAATTAATGGTGTTGCGGCTTCTGTTGCACTTTTTCCACCCCCTACTGTTTTTATATTATTATCATTGTATGCATCAATACTCTCGATTGCTGCTTGATCGCCACAATCTTGATTATGGTTCCCTGTCAACTCTACAATATCGAGTCCAATTGCAAGAAGTGTATTTATAAATCTTTTGTCTGAACATATATTATTAGAGTTGGCAAAATCAGTGAATGATGATTCGTTTGAAGTATGAGTTAAATCAAAGCTCGACAAATACTCTTTTATGTTTTCAGCAAAATACGTTGCATCGCCCCCAACACTTGCAAGTTTTTGATTCATACCACGGGAAAGTGCAGTGACACCTGTTTGAGCGAACGACAGTACAGATGATTTTTCAGGAAATTCTTTTGTGAATGCTTCTTCTACCAGTGGCGCTATTTCTTCTTGATATTTTTCTGATTCGAATTTTATTTTACGGAAAATTGCTCCGGATTCAAATGTATCTAAATAATATTCACCATCGATTGTTAATAGCTTTTGATTAAATTGCAAATCATCTATTGGGATTACCATATATTCATTTTCAGCAAATTCAGATACGTTTTCCCTCGTGTCGTAAAAATCTGCAATGGCTACTTTTACCGAATATAAAAATTCTCCTTCCTCGAGGCTCGGTTTTTCATGGCTACTCTCGGCCGAAATTGTAACATCTTTATCTAAATCTATTTCTTCTGTGAAAATATTTTCTAAAATTGCCAATTCTTCTGCACTCAGACTCTCATCGTAATACACTACTCCTGGAATGCGAAAAATGCCTGTTTTCGTAAAAAATTGAATGCCGAAGAAAACTAAAGCAAATATTATAACGAACAATGAAATTCTAATTATGATTTGCTTTAATCGATGCTTTTTAATTCTCGCCATATTCTATATATATTATATAATATGATTTATTTTATTTGAAGAATTGCCTAAGTTTTAATTGCTTCTATGATTAGGCGGTGTGTTGCATCTTTGTTGCCTAGATATTGACCGGCACAGGTCATAATAATGATTGTGTCTTTTGATTCCGATTTTAATAGTTTATTCATTTTGACGTCTGTTTTTGGTACTATTTCGATTTTTGATACCTTATAGTTAGTATTATTATAGATGATTGTTTCTTCGAGTTTTACTTCGTATAATCGTTGGAATACGGTGCTAGAATGACCGAACAAGAATGTCTTATTATCTGCTTTTGAGTAGCTTCCAACTATATTGTTTGGGGTTGGCAGAACACCATCTTCGAGTTCTACAGTAGTAACATCGGATCTTAAATCGATGCTAGGTATTTCGAGATTACCAGAAATAGAGTAGCTTTGTGCTGCCTCGACTGGCCTTAGACCAATTATAATGTAGGCCAAAAAACAAACTACATAGGCCACAGCGGCTATAACTTTAAAACTAAGATGCTTTCTTAGCTCCACCTCTCCTCCTTTGAATTAATTATAGCACAAGTTTTTTATAAAATGTATATGTTTTTTGTTTTTTTATATGCCTGGATTGAAAGATTTTAACTTCTTTTCGTGAATTTTATAGTTCTTATCGTGTTGTGCGACCTCTGCCCAGAAGTCACGAGAATGGTTCATATGATTTAAATGCGCCAATTCATGCAAAATTACGTAATCGCGTAGTACTTCGGGTACTTTCATGAGTCCAATATTTAACGATATTGTTTTATTTGACGAACAACTACCCCATCTTGTATTAGCGTGCGACAAGCGACATTTTTCATATTTATAGCCGTATAATTTTGCGTAGTATTCTAATCTGTATGGAAGATATTCCTTGGCTTTTTTCATTAACATCTTTTTTTGATAGTCACGCGAGCGTTGATCTTTTGGATTTTTAATCGGTAACTTCTCTTTAATCATTGTACGATTAGAGTTTAAAAATCTTTTTGCCAAAAACTCGGACGTATATTTTGGTACCGACATTTGCAAACGCCCTGACGTCGAAATACTAAATTTAATATTTCTCGTCAAAGCATTTTTTCTGACGATTACTTCGCCAAATTCTTTATCGATTATTTTCATTTTTCCGATAGATCGGCTAGCCCAGTGATTACGTGTTTGGTTTGAGTTTCAAAAGTATGCTTTCCGGATAATATTATTGGATGCTCTTCTTCGGCCGGAGCCTCGAGTTTTGTCACTGCTTGTTCGTAGAAATCTTTAGCTTTAGCAATTGATTTAAATTTTGATTTTAGCCTGGTTCGTATTGTGGACATATCGGTTTGTATCCAAACCAAAGACGGTTCATAACCATGATTTCTTAAAGTATTTCGAATTTCAATGCGGTCTTTTTCTGTATCTATCTCGCCCTCAATCATGATAGTGTGTTTAGTTTTTAGGATTTCAGCAATGATAGTTAAAATTTGTTCGCGCGTAAAATTGTTATTATTTTTCAACTCGTTAAGATCATAATATGCTAAACCAAATCTTTTACTGAATTTCTCACAAAATGTCGATTTACCGCTACATGGAGCGCCAAACACCAATATCCCACGTGGTTTATTATTCTTATTACCTTCCATATATCCCTATTATATCATATTATGACAGATTAATGTGGCAGGGGCAGAGGGACTTGAACCCCCGACACCAGGTTTTGGAGACCTGTGCTCTACCAACTGAGCTATACCCCTAAATGTACTATTTAATTCTATCATAAATTTCTATAAAATTAAAAAAATAATCCCCATCGCGGGGATTATTTAGCGTTTCTTTTCTTTGACTTCGTTTCTGCCAAGATTTTTCTTGGTTTCTGTAAAAACTACGTGTTTCCTTAAAACCGGATCGTATTTACGCAGCGATAGTTTATCTGGAGTATTCATGGTATTTTTCTTGGTATAATACGCACGAACTCCCGATTCTTCTGAAACGAGTCCAACTAATTTTCTCTTGGTATTATTCTTCTTTGCCATAACTTGTTTTATTTTACCACAGATTAGCAAAATTAGCAAGAAAAAGGATGCGAACTTGAATGATTCGCATCCTGAGAGAGAGTTTTTAACGTTAGACTTTCCCTTTGCCGCCACAGCGAGGGCATTTCACGTTCGGGCCGATAGCCTGAACTTTAATCCCACTACCGAGACACTCAGGGCAGGTGCGCATGGTCGTCCCAGCACAAATATGCTTAATATATTCATACTCGGTAGCCATAACTTTGCCGCATTTCTGACAGGTCCAAGTCGCCAATCACTCCACCTCCTCTCATAAAAATACTAAACTATATATTTATAGTTTGTGCAATTATTATATTTATTTTTTAGTTTTTTGCAAGCAAAAGCTCAATGAATTTCTTTATATCTTTCAAACCTAAGCTACTATCAGGTGAAACAAACACTTCTTGATCGTCTATAAAACTCAGACTAATGATTTGGTTATAAACTGCGTTTATGATTTTTATCAAAGATTTTTCATCTTCTTCATTAAATGAGTATTCTTTGTCATATACTAAACCGTCTTTATCGGGCGTCACAAACAATATATGCGCTTTCATAATCTTATATTTTTTATATGTCGGCGAATTATTGAGAAGTAGCTTGTAAAAGCCGAGTTGAAGCATATATTTATATAAAGTGGCGTGTGATTGCCATTTTTCCTTATGGTAGCCGCCAGTTTTAAAATCGTATATTTCTATAGTTTTGTTTTCTTCGTCAATAATCATGTGATCGATTTTGCCTACAACTGGTACTCCATTTATGATAATCTTTTCTGGGCCTAGATTTATTTCGGCTTTTCCCTGACGTAGGATAGCGCCGAATTCTTTTAATGATACTGCTAGGTCAACTGGTCCTTTTTCGCGGATTTTTTGTTTAATCTCGCTCGATAGTTCTCGTTTATCTAATTCTTTAATAAATAATTCAATTGCATCTTCATCGGATATCTGTTTATTTGTAACCGTTTCAAATACTTTATGAATTAATGTGCCAAATGCTAAGGCCTCGGTTTCTGGCTCGCGTGGAGCATTTAAGACATAGTTTTTGAAGAATTCTTGCGGACCAGCATACACAATATCTATGAACGAAGTTAGGCTGGATGCTGACAATTTGAAATTTTTTAATCTTTCCTGATAAATGGCGCGCATTTCGGGTATAGTTCTACTATATGGTTTTAGCCAATTTTTAATATTTTTTGTCGCAACTTCACGTGCCACTAAAGCGTATTCAGTTTCGACATATTTTTCGGGCAGGAATGGTGATACTATTTTGCCGTTTTCTTCAAATTCATTAAAGTACTCCAGACGATCGGGCGTTTTACCGTTAAAATCGTGCAATGAATTTGTAATAGTTAATGATTGTTTGGCGCGAGTAAGCGCAACGTATAATATCCGTAGTTTTTCACCGTCAGTTGTGCCGGTATGGCGAATTTGAGATAAATTATTTGGTAGTTTTAAGAGGTCATTATTTCCTTTACCTTTACCCCATGATAAATGATCTGCCGATATAATAAAAACATGCTCAAATTCTAATCCTTTGGCTTTATGGGCTGATAATATTTGGACTGATTCATCCGTATCTTTATATGGACTCGTAGTATTTAGTGGCATTTCGGCATTTTGATAGTCATTTATCATCGTTATTAAATCCGATAACTTGATATTTTTTTCTCCGAAATGCCTATTCAATTTTCCGCGAAGGGCCGCTAGGTTCTCGTATAAATTGAATGTTTCATATTCGTTTTTACTTGTATAATACTCCAAGAATGGACATCTGTAGCCATTCAATTCACTTGCACCAATTAAATAGTCGAGAAAAATTTCAAGAGGCTCATTTATTGATATCCTAATTAAATCCGCAAAGAATGAAGCGACTTTTTGGATTTTTTCATTTTTAGACTCGGCTAGAACATCAAAAATTGCTTTTTTATCATTTCTCGCTTTTCCGAGCACCTTGATCACTTCTAACATAGGCAAATCAAAAAATGGATACGAAAGCACTTCTAGAATCGACACATTCTCGTTACGTTCGTTCGAAAGTTCATAAATATATTGAGAAACGGTAAGTATTTGATGGATTTTTTCGTCTTCAAATAGATTATCGCGTTTTTCGTAGGCAATTTTAATCTCTGGGTACGATTTCAAAAACGGTAATAATGGCATAAAATATTTTGTTTTATATGAAATAATTGCAATTTCATTTTGTTTTGTACCGGATTTAATTAACTCAGAAATTCTTTTGGCCACAAATGCATATTCGGCGTCCGAGGAAATAAATTCATGCCGCTTTATTTGCGATTTTTCTGGTGCTTCTTTGTGCGCGATGAGTTCTTTATCGGCAAAACGATCTGGTGCCTGTGCGATTATTTCGCGCGAAAAATCAAGTATTTCTTGGGTACTTCTATAGTTTTCGGTAAGTGCAATAACGTGTGCGCTGTAATGATTTTGAAAATCTGTCAGGTTTGTAGATAAAGCTCCTTGGAATTCATAAATTGCTTGGTCGTCATCACCTACTGCCATAATCGGAGGTTTTTCATAATCTGTAAGTTGTTTAATGATTGAAAATTGCGAAGGGTTCGTATCTTGAAATTCGTCCAACATAATAAACTGATATTTTTCCGAGAGTGTATCCTTGAATCCTTTGTCTTTTTTTAATACATTAACCGCTTCCTGTATCATGTCATCATAATCATATAGACCATTTTGTTTTAAATATTGGTCGTATTTTTCCATAATCGCAGCAATACTTAGCAATTTTTTATTGGCTATACGATCGCGCAAACGATAGTTACCTTTGCCGTCTTTTTCGAAATACGCATCCTTCCAAGATGTCAGAGATTTAATTTTTTGGCTAGATTCTGCTTCTATAATGGCAGCTTTTAAATCTCTCGCCATCCCGGCGATCGAACGTTCAATATTCTTAATGACTGGCTTCGTGTCGGTGTAATTTTGTAATATTTGATAAATTGGATAATATGCTTTTTCGTATGATTCCTTAAAAACGCGTGGTACTATGTTTTTTAGTAGTGGCGAAATAGCCTTTGAGAGCACTAATGAATCGTCTATATTTTGTTCTGCTACTTTTTTAAGATCACTAGGTGATAAATTGGCGGATTTCGCTGATGAAATTATACTAATAATGTCTTTTACGTTGTCTTTTTGTAAAATATCATTTCCTGGGAGATTCGCTTGAATTTCTTTTATAATTTTAAATTGTGTTATTTCGTCGATTGGTGAATCTAGACGACGGTCATAGTCTTCTGAATAGTTTTGATACTGTAATAAAATATCAGAGCCAAACGCATGGTATGTGTTTACTTTGACTTTTTGCCCTTCTGTTCCTAGTACTGTCTTTAATCTTTCGCGCATATTGGTCGCGCCAGCTTCGGTAAATGTCATGCAAAGGATATTTTCTGGGTTTGTATCGGTATTTTTTAATATATATGCTACTTTTTCCGAAAGAAGCTGAGTTTTGCCGGTTCCTGGACCAGCCAACACTAAGAGCGGCCCTTCTATATATTCTACGGCTTCTTTTTGTTTTTGATTGAGTTTCATTTAAGCGTCTCGCCTATTAACTTAATTGATTCTGATTCCGGTAACTCTTCTACGTCTTTTAATTTTTTCTCGATTTGGCGAGATGTAGTTTTGGCAGATTCTATTTTATTGGCTGATTCCTGAAGCTTCTTTTGCACTCCGTCAAGCAAGTCGCCGAATTTACCGAATTGTGTTTTAATCGCGCCGAGTTTTTGCCATACTTCTGCTGAGCGTTTTTCGATGGCCACTGTGCGAAATCCCATCAAAAGTCCTGATAACATTACTGGCAATGTAGAAGGTGATGCGATGGAAATATTATATTTTTTACGAATTTCGTCTGGCAATCCCGCAATACGTATTATTTCGGCATAAAGTGATTCTGTCGGTACAAACATTATCGCAAAATCGGTCGTTGCAGGTGGGTCAATATATTTTGTGCTAATTTTTTTAGCTTGCTCTTTTACATCATTTGATAGAGCTTTGCGATATAATTCGATATCAGCTTTTTTGCCCTCGTCATACGCCGCAATCAATCTTGAATAGTTTTCTACGGGAAACTTCGAGTCGATCGGTAAATATACTACACTTTCTTTGCCCGGCATTTTCACAGCAAATTCTACACGATCGGCTGATCCTTTTTTTGTGATGATGTTCTCTTCGTATTGTGATTTTGTTAAAATGTCTTCAATTATTGCGCCTAGTTGAACTTCACCATAAATGCCCCGCGTCTTTACGCCCTCCATGACTTTCTTTAGACCGCCAACTTCGGTTGCCATATTTTTCATTTCGCCTAGCCCTTGTGAAACCTGGCTAAGTTGTGTGGAGATTGTTTTAAAACTTTCATTAAAACGTTTCTCTACAGATGCTTTCAATTTCTCGTCTACCGTTTCTCGCATTTCTTCAAGCTTTTTTTCGTTACCGGATTGAAGACGTTCTAAATTTTCTGATATTTCTTTGCGGTTTTCACGAAAGTTTCGATCGATTGAAGGATTAATTTTTGAAACTTCACCTTCTACTCGGATAAGTTTTTCTTCCATTGATTTAAAATCGGATGGGATTTCGACTTTTGTTCTTCTAAAAACAAGAAAGATCAATAACACTATTACTATTACTAATAAAACTACCAATATGATATCCATAAGAATATTATACCATACAGATAAAAAAACGAGAACCTTGTGGTTCTCTAATTCTTTATGGAGCCGACTGTAGCAAGTACAGTCCGCTCCACTCGAAAAACAAATTACGGACGCAAGCGTCCGATTTTATTTTTACTCGTGGAGCCGACTGTCGGGCTTGAACCGACGACCTACGGTTTACAAAACCGTTGCTCTACCAGCTGAGCTAAGTCGGCATCTGTATGTGATATATTATACCACATACTATTTGTGAATTTAATAATTTTCAGCTTTTATTTCGAAGTAAGCTTGCGGATGATCGCAGACCGGGCATACTTCTGGAGCATTCTTACCAATTACAATATGTCCGCAATTACGACATACCCATATCGTGTCGCCTTCTCTTGAAAATACTTTCTTTTCTTTAACATTTTCTAATAACTTAAGATATCTTTCTTCATGTGACTTCTCGATCTTTGCGACTTCTTCGAATTTCTCTGCTAGTTCATTGAAACCTTCTTCTCGTGCCGTTTCCGCGAATCCTTTATAGATATCCATCCATTCGTAGTTTTCACCATCCGCTGCGGCTTTTAGGTTGGTTTCTGTATCTTCTACTGCGCCGCCATGCAGTTCTTTATACCACATTTTAGCATGTTCTTTTTCGTTGGCCGCAGTTTCTTCGAAAATCGCCGCTATTTGTTCGTAGCCATCCTTTTTTGCTTTTGATGCAAAAAATGTATATTTGTTGCGTGCTTCCGATTCGCCAGCAAACGCTTTTTTGAGGTTTTCTTCGGTCTTGGTGCCTGTATATTTAGTTTTCATTTTTACTCCTTTCTTTATATACATGTGTATCCGCCGTCAACCGGCATAATTAATCCTGTAACATATGATGATTCTTTTGATGCCAAAAACACTACTGCCGCATCAAGCTCACCGGGTTTACCGTACCTTTGCATCGGGACATGGGTTTTTGCAAAATCTTGGAATGATTGTGTATCTAGTACTTCTTTCGTAAGTTCCGTTTCGAAATATCCCGGGCAAATCGCGTTACAAGTTATACCGCTAGTTGCTAATTCGGCTGCTACGGCACGCGTAAAATTAACAACAGCTCCCTTACTCGTGTGATATGCTATAGTATGAATTTCTGTATTACCGACTAGTCCATACATCGATGCAATATTAATAATACGACCGTAATGATTTTTTTGCATAATTTTCGCAAAGGCTCGTGTCATTTTAAAAACACTTGTTTCGTCTGTAGCGATTGTGAAATCCCATTCCTCATCGCTCATTTCCGTTACACCTTTATCCTTTGAAGATCCTGCGCAGTTCACTAAAATATCTACTTTTCCGAATTCTTTTTCAGTTTTTTTGGCAGCTTCTTCTATGTCTTTCGTTGATGTAACATCGCATTTTATTGCAATTACTTTTTCGGCACCCTCTTCTAATAACTTTGGCTTTAATTCTTCTAATCTTTCAATACGTCGTGCTAATATTACTAAACTTGCACCTTGACGAGCCAGCGCAAATGACATTTGTTTACCTAAGCCACTTGATGCGCCAGAAACTACTGCCACATTTCCTTTTAAATCAAACATTAATACTCCTTTCCTATTTCTATTATAGCAAATTATGATAATATTTAATTATGGAAAAGATTCGTAGTGAAGCTATCGTAAAATCTGGTTTATTATTTATTTTAATAAATTTTTTGCTAGCTATTTTTAATATTATTGTTGGTATAATTTCTAATTCGCTAGCCATTGCTTCCGATGCGACGCATAGCCTGATCGACTCAATCTCTGGTTTTCTTGTGATTATTAGTGAAAAACTCGCAGGTCACAAGAAATTCAATTCAAGGCGCAATCAAATCGAGAGATTTACCACGGTTATAATCGCGTTAATTATTGTCGCCACTGGTTTAGAACTGCTTATTTTGTCGATTAAAAATATTTTTGATCCGGAAGAGGTTGACTATTCTGCACCCGTAATGATTGTTTTAATTGCTAGTCTTCTAGTAAAATATGGGTTAGCTTTATATCTAAAGAAAACTGGTAAGAAAATTAATTCTCAAGTAGTGATGGCTAGCGGCGCAGAAACCATGAACGATTGTTGGATTTCGATCGCCGTCTTAATCTCTGCGATTGTGTATTTAATCTGGCAAATTAATATCGAATCTTATGTGAGTATTCTAATTTCTGTCGTGATTATTAAAATTGGCTTGGAATTTATTTTCCCACACGCCTTGAAACACCATCATCATCACTTCGACGCGGACCACGACCACGGCGTAAAATCTTAAACTAAAAAAAATGGAGCCGCGAACCGGGTTTGAACCGGTGACCTCATCCTTACCATGATAGTGCTATGGTCCTACCGAAGTAGAAACACTTGAAATTGAAATTCAGATTTCTAAATCTCATACGCCTCATCTTGGTAAAGGTGCGGCTTTGGACGTATTGCTCCATCCCGTCCAAATCTAATTCCATTATACCACAAAATCCGTAAAATTTGAATAAAAAAATGAGGACTTTAAACCCACACGCGTCCTCATTTTATTTATACCGCCGATAGCGCTGTGTGGCTCTGATTATAAGCCCTGAGTAGATCCTCGTTAGCGAGATGGGTGTAAGTCATAGTGGTTTGGATATTCTCATGCCCAAGCATTTCCTTGATCGACACGACATTCGCATTATTTTTGATGAGATTAGTTGCGAATGAATGACGAAAAGTGTGAGGATGGATAGTCGAGCGAAGACCGGCTCTTTTCGCACAATTTTTAACCACCATTTCCACTACTCCTTTATGAACCCGTGCTCCTTTGTTATTTTCGGCAACAAATAATGCTCTCTCGTTATCGTCACGGAGAGCCAGATACTCGTCGATAAAAGCATGAGTCTGATCATCCATGAAGCATAGACGTTCCTTATCTCCCTTACCGATAATCGTAAAAGTATTCTCCCCAGGCTTAATTTGGCAGACATTCAGCGAACATAATTCGCCAACACGAAGTCCGGAACTGAAAAGTAGTGCTAACATAGCACGATTTCTATATCGTTTAAACTTAGAATAGCCGACGGATTTCATAAATGCAGTTCGAACTAACAATTCTATCTCGTCAAAATCAAGACAATCGACCGGTACGGTTTCGCGCTTAGGAATGCCGATGGTTTCCGCATTAATACATTTGTAGCCGTTGATATTGAGGTATTTAACAACCACGCGAACTTTTACGAGATAGCCACGAATCGTGTTCGCTTTCATATGCTCTCCAGCCATTTGATCACGCCAACCACGTATTGTTGCGAAGTTGAGTTCACTAACTGGAATGTCACCAGCGAAATCCACGAATCTCTTTTTAACGAGATTATGCATTTCGATCGTGCGACTGGATTGATTTTGATAGATAATCACATCGTTCAAGTAATTATCAAATGCTTCAGATAAAGTAATGTCGTCTTTTTGACTTGTCATAGTACTCCTTTTGGTAGCTATGGCAAGCGTCCCACGGCTACCACTTATTAACTTTTATAAGCTCCTGACGGAGCAACCAAGACAAATATTTAACCGGAGTGCGACCCTTACTACTCGCAAGTTCGACGCAGTCCCAGACGGTAGCTTCGGAAAGATGATTAAAAGCCTTACAATAGAGCTTAAACGCTATTTCATCGCCACTATTTCCCATCTTGCGGCATACCGCGTCGGCCCGTTCGTCGATTGCGCGATTACGGTTATCATTGTCATTGAAACAATGACGTTGTATACTTCTGAAAGAAGTAACATTGTCAATGTACGGTTTTGTGCCTTGTTCCGCGACGGCACGATCCCCGGCAACGGCAAAAGCGTAGCTCGTCTGCCAGCCAGAGATGATTTCGCCCAAAGTTTGTATCATAGTCCGTTCTTTCCGAGGTATCAAAATCAGATCGAGGATTGACCTCGTTACCTCCATTAATTTAAATTCGCTAGAAAACATTGCCGTCAGCTGATACGGTGCTAGAAACTAGCCTAAAACAAAGGACTCCTTTTTTCACAGAGGAGTCCTTTGACTCCTCGCGGAGTCGTCAATTAGTATGCTCAAATTGAAGATTTATTGATTCAATTATAGCATAAACGAGCGGCTTTCTCAAGATGTTTATGTTATTTTTGATTCTGAATAGTTAGAGAAATTGAATTACCGCGTCACAGATACGGGAAGATGATCAACTCCAAATTAATCGGAATCAACTAACGACGCACCACCAAGAGTGGTGCTTGGAAACGGAGAAAATAACTAAACAACATAATAAATATATCATAACAGAAATATCGCTATTGAGCAAGTGTAGATCTTGTGTTCAGTTGCCATACATGATATAATTTAATAGATGGAATATTATTCTGTAAAGTTGCCAAAAATATTATATCTTTCTCTTTTGGTGTTGCAGTACACGAAGCTTAATGGATATACAAATACAAACGATATGGCAAAGATGGCGAACTCAATAGCTAAAGGGCTTGTTCGCACGAGAAAAGATAAACAGGATTATAAATTTCTTGAAGATACTAATTATGGAGGATTACGCGGCAATTTCTCCACCCAAATGACTTTACGAGGAATGATAAAACGAGGCAGTCGGTACACTGCTTATTATGGGATAGGAGCAAACGATAGATTACTAAATGCAGTGGTAAAAGGCCAAATTATTCTTGATGACCCCACAAGCTTAGTCGCGCATACAAATGATAGAACATTGAAAAGAATTTTGGAACATGAATCCAAACTATTAACTCTTCGTGAGACGCAAGCCCACATTAAGCAATTTTTAGGAAAAAATCCCGGTCTTCCATTCGAACGCGACTCTCTGAATTTTCCTAAAATAGCAGTGGTAAGATCAAAATTTAGAAATAGTTACTTCATGAGAGTTCTATTTAACCGCTTTACCGATTCTAGCAACTCTATAATAGAATATAACCTTTTGAACTATTGGCAGGGATCTAGTATTAGGAAGCATAATATGCATATTCTATTTGTTGTCCCAAAAATGAGTGATTCTGACGATAAAGACGATTACTGGCACAAAATAAAGGCAATAAGATTCGAAGATATTATTGAACGAAAACCGCTATTTATATACTACGATACAAATCTAGATCAGTGTTTTGATTCAAATCACAATAAACTTGACTCTTTTGAGTTGGATTATGCGATGGAAAACTTTTCGTTAGATAATGCAAATATTGGCCAGAGATTATCTTATGACTGGGAAGAGACTAGGTCCCAATTTAATAGTCAAGAAAATACTGTAGTGGGAGAAGTGAAGCCTACAGAGTTCTTTGTTTTCTTGGAGAACTTCCTAAAGTTCTCGTTCCAATTCAATATTGACGGCAAGACTGTTGCTTCCTTAGTTGAATCTGCGTCTGGCGGTCCAGATGTTATCTTGACTTTTACGGGCGGCACAAAGCAACCACTAGAGCTAGAACACGAGTGGTCTCATTATGTGCAACATGGGCATCAAAACAATAAAGCATTTCAGGGAGCCTGGATTTATGCTAACGAAGATTGGAATTTTGATAGGATTAAAAGTATATTTTATCCAGAATACCTCAAAGGAAAAATAGTCCCTGAAGTCTTTTTGTTCACCGATAATGGAGTAAAAGCCGCTAGACGCGTAGATTGGTCCGTCAAAGAGCCATATGCTGAGCAAATAGATATAAGTGAACTTAGTGACAACTAATTACGATTTCATGAAGCGAGTCAGTCATTCCTCTGCCTTGCATAGAATGCTTATAAGCTTTTGAATGAATGTCTACGGAATCGTAGTGACACTTCAATATCTTTGTTAGCTTATCGATACCAATTAAGCCTTTATCGGAATAGCTTATAACTAGAGACGAGCCATTCTCTTTACATAGTCTTGCGACTTTTTCAAACTCATCCCCTACTCGGTTTTTATAACAAAAGTTAGATTGGAATCTATCTTCACGATAAAGACCTTTGTATTTTAACGCCGGAAAGTCGTACTTAACCATCGTCTCCAAAAGATGATAAAAGCGTGAATACTGGGCCTCAGAATATGGTGGGTCGAGGTAAACTACTTTCGCTTCTTTAGCCACGTCTTCAGATAATAGGTCGGAATAGTCTTCAGCCAAAACCACGTTCTCGTATGGAGTATTCGATACTTTTGCATTGGAAAACCACGAAACAAACGAATCCTTTATGCTCAATTTTCTTAAGTTTTGGATTCTAGGATTATCTTTCGGCATGTACTGAGCAAAATGGCCAGCGCTCGATTGGCAGTATCCCATTGCATACATTAGCCCAGTCAAGATTAAGGCTTTACGAATTTCGTTTTCCTGAAGATCGGCAGCATGTCTTATTTTGTCGATATCGACACATTGTTCTTTAGAAAAATATGTATCAGAGTAGAATTTCTCAAACAGATTATATTTTGAATCTTTTTCTACGGAATTATAGACCTGAAGAGCTTCATCTTTAGTTAAACTTACCCCATTATTTTCTATAAGAGCCACGCCTATATTTCTACTATATTCCTGAATATCATTGCATATAATCCTATGATTTGGTTTAAGAGCATAGCCAACCGAGTGAGTACCAGCCATAAGATCAATAATCGTGTCTCCGTCATTGCAGAGAGACTCGATAATTGGAATTACAAAATCTAATAGTTTAATCTTTGAACCCATGTATCGCATGGTGTAAATTTTATCGCACATTATCAGTCTCCTAAGGTTTTTCAAATATCAGTATCCAGTCAAATGTCATAATTCCGCTATATGAATTTCTGGCCGTGAGTAGTGAACGTGAATTTGGATCAAAATCGTCTTTGAATTTGCAAATAAACTTTAACCCTTGCTGCTCTAAGATTTTAATAAAATACTCATGTGTGGGGATTTGTTCCGTTCTAACCTTGGAATCGCTAATCTTTATGACAACATGTCCACCGCTTTTTAAAACTTTAACATAATTACTGAAGTCAATCTGAATATCATTAAAATACTCCGCCACCACTTTAGCCATCTTCGGATTTGTACGTTTGAGGTTTGAAATCTGTTCTTGTAACTCTGGTATTTTAACGCTGCATTCAATTTGTTCAAGGTCTTTTTTATAATAGCGTTCTGTGCCTATCAGGGTTTTATCAAGGTCTATATAATCCTTTTGGGAATTTATTAAGCCAAGCCACCCCATTTCAATTTTCATCGTTTCTAGATAACGAATCGAGCTTATATATGGAGGATTGATGACAACAAGTGAAATATCGCCTATTTCTTTTGGTAGAACTTTTGACGACTGATTATATAAAGTGATAGTCGACGAATTATTGGGTATTGTACCTATTTGCTTAATTCTCTTCTTCACTGCGTTGTTGTAAGATGACATTACGTGAATCTGCCTTTTACCTTCAGCGTCAAGAGCTCGCAGTCTCTTACTATAGCCAGGAAATACATGACGTGGATCACAATTCGAAACATTCCTCATGAATGCAGAAAAAACCATCAGATAAAAATCGCGAATCGTTTGGTCATCTATCAATAAAATATGCTTTCGAATTCTCAGAAGGTCCTTTTTGACCTCTGGTCTGAACCAGTGGTCTATATTTACGCAATATGGATCTTCATAGTCGTCGTCACCGTCAGATTCAATATCCTCAAGTAAGCGTTTAAATGTTTTTTCGAGAACTTCAGTATCGATAGGCGTAGTTTTTACCCTCGAAGCCATAATAGCTAACGGATTAACATCAAACCCGATAGCATTTCTGTTATTGAATTTAGCTTCAACTAACGAAGTGCCGGAACCACAAAACGTGTCCAGAATAGTGTCACCCTCATTAGTAAAAGTTTTAATAGCAAAAGCAGGAATGGCTGGAATAAACTTGCCGAAATATCTATGAAATGAGTGTATGTCATTCCTGACATTGCTCTTCTCTTCATCAAGTAATTTTTTGTATTCCTCCGCAACCATGCCTTTATTATACCATAAAACCGAGATATATGTTCGCTCTCTTATAAAAAACGCCGACTATCGGATATGGGCAAAATATGTTATAATACATAAAAGGATTTGCGATATGGATGAAAAATCACAAAATAATTATACTCTATCGGATGAGCGCAAACATGCAGTTCGTCAGGAGAAAAATTACTATATTCCAATACTGAAGATATTAAAGGATCACGGTGGTGAAGTGTCTTCGTATGATGAATTAACGGAGTTGCTGCCCGAATACACAGACTTCACATCGGACGAATTAAATTATTCTGAGGTCACCGATAAAGGTAATGTTAACCACTATCACTGGTTTGGCCGAAATCTTGCCACAAGAGACCTGCAAATTGCTGGCCTAGTAGAGCATGATCGCGGAAAAGATATAAAGTTGACATCTAAGGGCCAGAATATCGACATTGATAAACTCGATATCGAGAGAGATATCCTCGACATTATTAGGCCAATAAAAAATAAAGAAAATCAACGTCGAAAGATGGAAAAGGTTAAGGCTCAATCGTCAAAAGATGGCCTGATGATAAGTGATTCTGATTTAGACTCTTCAAACACTTCCGTTTATGCCGACGATACATGGAAAGAAATTATTCTTGATAGGGTATATGGACTGAGTCCAAAAGAATTCGAAAGTTTTTGTCGAGGCCTCCTACGCAAAATGGGATTCGAACTCGATACGATTAAAGGTATTGCATACTCGGGCGATTTTGGTATTGATGGTTTTGGATATCTACTAGATAGCGGCAGTCTTCGCACGACTCGTGTCTGTATTCAGTGTAAATCGTACAACAGTAACCACGCAGTCAGTGTTGATGAAATTAATAGTCTTCGTGGCGCCATAGATACTAATCGTGCCGATTACGGAATTATGATGACAACCTCGTATTTTTCAGATCAAGCCATAAAAGCAGCTCGTTCCGGAAGTTCCAATATAACGCTCATAAATGGTCAGGAATTAACTGAACTCATGTCCAAATATGAATATAAAGTTTATCCTGCAACTGTTTATCGTGTAGACGAAAGCTATTTTGATTCTGCTGAATCAAGAGAATAAAATAATCCCCACATCACACCTCTACATCTAACCCAGAACGGACTTGAAGTGGGTTATTCGTAGAGGCGTGGTGCCGGGAGCCGAACGACAGCACCTAGAACGCTCGGCAATTCAAGATCGCTACCTCCAAGCGACCTTGACCTTATGTTTACTTCGTTTTTGTTTTATTCGAATCCTCATGGTTGCGTTTCTCCTCGAGATAATCAAAACGGCTATCTTTGGCTACAGGGTTAAAAGTCAAATAAGAGATTAAGATTTCCATCATCGCTTTACGGTCTGGCGACGGAGAGATGAGCCACTCTCCATGCTTAAAGACAGCGACTGGCTCAATTTTCTCTACAGGATCGATAATGTGCAGTTCCGTAATTCGATCCCCTCGAATACCGTCTTTTCTTGGCTCATCTCGCACTTGAGCCAAGAATGTTAGAAAATTAATCTCTCCAAAAATCCAGTCGTCAGGCATTCTCAATGAATGTTCGATATGGATTTTGAGATCACGCTTTACGGTGTGAGTGTCAATCTCTACCGAATCTTTCCCACTAATCTTCATCTTTGGCCCAGTCCCAATCGAAATATGATCATCCCCCACCCGAAACTCCTTAGTTTCGAACGCGTCCACGCTAGGCTTTAAATCTTTATTGCTCCGTTCTTTCATAAAAGCTCCTTATCTTAAATGTTTTATGTATTTAACCTTAACTTAAGATTATTGCAAGTCTTTCTTCAATTAGAGGTCGATACTGCAAACCGTAGCCAGACCGAACTTCCGGCCCAAGTCTTCCCACATACCGTCCGGGTAGTCTTGTTGTAAAATATGCCAGACAGGATAGTTGTATTCGAGTACAATCTTCGCAACGTCTTTCGGATCAACCATCAAATGGCAAAAATAACCAGCTGTAGTTTCTCCCTCGATCAAAATTGGATCGCCCTCTTCGGTTTTAGCAATTTCTTCTAATCGCTCATATTCAGCCATAATAGCCTCATTGATTAACTTTACTGCCTCGTGAAGTTTATCTTCTTTTGACATATTTCTCTCCTAAACTTCCACCTCTTCGCTTGCGAGAGCCTCAAAGAACTCATCGCAAGCCCTGATATCTAACGGATCCGGAAGTGGATTATCTGATTGATTAACATCTATTTTCATAGGTGTTTGTATTTAACCTTACTTTGAGATTTTTACAAGTCATTTTCGGTGTTTTCTTTTCGGTCATAAATTACCTTAGAAATGCCGAAAATAGCGCCTAGAAACAGCTCTACAGCCGAGAGAGTAGTCAGTATGGCTTCGGTAGGTAAATTCCAATGCCAGGCCTCGGCTAGTGTCGAGAAAAAGACCCCGAGAGCTGGCAAAAAGACTGCAATAAGCCAACGAAGAACTTCATAAACCTTATCTGGTAACATTATTTTACCCTCACTCTCTGACCTGGCCAAATCTTATTTGGATCAGGAATGCCGGAAAGTCTTGCGATTTCCTGATAAGTAGTACCGTAACGTTGAGCGATGGCCCAAAGCGTATCGCCAGATTTAACAGTATACCAGACTTCGCCAGAGCCATTAGAACCAGAAGAACCAGCGAGTCGTTGGTTTACGATACTCTGGACGGCACCATAATCATAGCCAGCCGCAGCCAAACGGTTTTTACGCTCTTGACCATTTCCCCAATCGCCACGAATAACTTCGGTAGCTAAATCCTCGTTAGATTTTCTAGCTGGAGCCGGAGTGGGCGTTGGCGACGGAGTTGGACTACCAGACGGATTTGCATATTTATCCCAAGCAGTCGCGTCGCCCATGAAAACATCACGATCAAGACGACCACCGGAGCTGGTATATTGCCAAAGAGCATAAAATGGCCAAGGTTTAACATCCCATCTAAAGTCTGGAATATCCCAGCTATCGCGATTATCTGGCCACCCGGCAACCCAAAGTCCATAATCTCCGGCGACAACCTTAGACCAATCGGCAACTTTAATGACGCTGGCGCTCATATAAACAAGCGGCTTTACGCCAGTCAATTCTTTAACGCGGTTCAGGAACCTCAAGCACCATGATGCGTGCTCATGATAGCGACCATTTTGAGTTTTCTCCCAGTCAAGAATAAGGATAGCTTCACCAATATAACCTTTAATGTTGCGAACGAAGAAGTCAGCTTCAGCCACCGGATCGCCGCCCGAAGCGTAGTGGTAAACACCAAGCTTCAAACCAAGCCTTTTAGCTATCTGATAATGTCTATCACAACTCGGATCGACAAAAGTCGTACCCTGAGTTGCTTTACAGATTACAAATTGTGCGCCCGTTGAGGCGATATCGAGATTCGCTTGCCAATGCGAAATGTCAATTCCTTTAAGCATATTGCTACTCCTATACGGCAGTCATTTGCCTAGAATATCTGCGAGAACATATGCGATAAGAGATGTAATAACAAAAGTGAGAATCGTAGAGAGTAAAGTTCGCACGGTTTGCGAGTGCTTTACTTCTTTCTTAAACTCCTCAAGCTCTCGCCTAGTAACGCGATCCTCGCTTAAGGAATCGAACTTATTGTTGATTTGCGCCACGGTCTCAATAATAGTATCTACCTTGGTTTCAAGTTTTGCGACTTTCACTTCGATATTTTCTTCTGTCATAGTGTCTCCAGAGATGACCAATTTGCAATAAAAAATCGGTGTTAGAACACCGCAACTTTATTGCAATAAGAGTGCCTATAACTTATTGCTAATGCTTATTATACCATAAAAGGCACAAATATGGTATAATATAACCATAAATTAGTTGCGATAAGTCGAAGGACTTGTCGCTTTTTTAATGGAGAAAATCCTATGAATAATCTAAAAATAAAAGAGCTCGAATCGATTACGACTACTAGAGTCATACTCGATGAACTCAAGGAGTCTTACAGTGGTTCATATATTGTGGACTTCCCGTATAGGCTGGCGGTCGCGGCCTGCCAGACGACGCTTTGCAGGCTCTTAATCGAGAAAAATCTCAATAAAATATTTTGGCCTCGTGTCAGAGGAAATCGAATATTTCTATTCTATCTACCAAAGAAGAAAGTCGCTGCCGAAGTCGGAGTTATTACCGACGAAAGTAAAGGTAATTTGAGAAAACGGCTAAAGGTTGAGCTTATAGGCTATAAAGGCGCGGCTCTGCCGGAAACTTTTGCGGATTTAATTGAGGCCATTGACCGTCCAAAACATTTTACGAATAAAAGGAGAAAATATGGAATACAGAAATATTCTAGAGCTTAAAAAACTCGAAAACAACCCACGTACAATTTCAGCAAAAGAGTTCGAGATCCTAAAGAAGTCTATTGCTGACAATCCTGATTATTTCGAGGCAAGACCGATTCTGCTAAGCGATAGGACCGGCGAGTTTGTAATCATTGCTGGAAATCAACGTTACGACGCGGCGAAAGCCCTTGGAATGGATCAAGTTCCGACTTATTTATTGCACGGGCTATCCGAAGAACGCGAGCGAGAAATCGTGATTCGCGATAATGTAAATAACGGCGAATGGGATTTAGATAAACTTGCGGCAGAATGGTCAGATCTAAATCTTTCTGACTGGGGCCTAGACCTAGATCTTCCAGAAGAAGAAAAAGAAATTATCGAAGATGTTGCTCCGGAGCTCGACGATGAAAACGAGCCGATTAGTCGTCCTGGCGAAGTTTATCAGCTCGGTCGTCATCGTTTGATGTGTGGTGATTCGACAAAAATAGAGGATGTAGAAAAGTTGATGGATGGTAAAATCGCAACGCTTCTCTATACTGACCCACCATATGGCGTTAATTATAAAAGCAAAAAACGTGGATCGATAAAGAACGACGACTTAAAAGATTCTGTCCTCTATGATTTTCTTTATGACGCATTTTCTGCCGCCGAACCACACCTTTCAGAAACGTGCGCCGTATATTGTTGGTTTGCAAGCTCTAACCATATCGAGTTCAGAAAAGCCCTTGAAGATGCCGGATTTTCCTACAAAGAAGAATTAATCTGGAATAAAGGCATGACGCTCGGTCGATATGATTATCATTACGCACATGAAGCTTGTATGTATCTCCAAAGAACCGGCAAACACGCCGCTTGGTATGGAGCGAGAGATAAAAAAACGATTTTAGGGTTAAAAAGACGAGATTTGTCAGAGATGAAAAAAGAAGAACTTGTAAAGATGTTCGAAAATCTCAAGGACGAATCAACGGTCTGGGATTATGATCGTGACAAAGTAACGACATATGTTCACCCAACACAGAAACCAGTTACGCTCGGAGCGAATGCTATGAGAAACTCGAGTAGAGTGAACGAAATAATCTTAGATTTATTTACCGGATCCGGCAGTTCGATTATGGCGGCCGAGCAGACTGATAGAATATGCTACGCGATGGAACTTGACCCGAAGTTCTGTGACGTAATCAGAAAACGGTACTTCAGATTTGTTAATCATCTGAATATTGACGACGATGATTCCGGATGGGATGAGTTTACCGCCAAAATCGGAGAATAAAAAATGGCGAAAGCTACGTCAAAATCGATCCAGAAATCGCCAAATAATTTTGATGTAAAAAATACAACAGTATCCACTTCAACGCAAGTGGATAAACAGAGGTCGAGTAAAACTATAAAAACGACCAAAAATCCACCTAGAAAAACAGCAAAAAATACAGCAAAACGTGACGAAAAAGGACGCTTCGTTAAAGGATATCAACCGCCAACTACATTTAAAGACCGTCCCGACGACCGCTATGATATTACAAAAGACGACAACTTTAATCCTCGTCATTCTCCACGTTATCAGCTCCGAAAGCTCTGGGCGATGCCAAAAGATGACGTAAAAAAGAAGATTATGACCGCTGAAACGGCAACGGATATTACCTATGGAGAGTATCTAGCACTCTTACAGGCTAATCGGGCTCGACGATCAAGTAAAGACTTTGAAACGACCATGAACCAGGCCGAGGGCGCACCGCTTCAGCCAATTGATATGGAAATAGCTGAAGAAGAAAAATCGCCATACGACGAATTGACAGCTGACGAAATCCGAAAACTACTAGGAGAGATAGAATGAATAAACTAATTGAAAGGCTTCGCACCGATCCGAAACAAAATCTTGAAATGAGATTATCTCTTGCGAGAAAGAGTTTCATTGATTATTGCCGATTGCTATATCCTGCGCATTACACAAAAGAACGAAAATATCTTACAGAAATCTGCAACGATATTCAAAACTTCATGAGCCAGAGCGAAAAGCATTTTCTAGTAATAAATCTGCCACCTCGCCACTATAAATCTTTTACAGCGACTTGCCTGGTAGAATGGATATTCGGCCAAAATCCCGAACTCGCCGTCATGACTGGTTCATACAATGAAATACTTTCTACCTCATTTGCAAGAAAGGTACGCGATACGATTAATCAACGAAAAGTCGATACCCGAATTGTATATACCGATATCTTCCCAGAAACACGAATAAAGCAAGGCCAAGCGAGTGCGTCGCTGTGGGCTCTAAATGGTTCGAGTAAGAATAATTATCTTGCAACATCTCCAACAGGTACTGCGACCGGCTTCGGAGCAAATATAGTTCTAATTGACGATATTATTAAAAATGCCGAGGAAGCCTACAATGAGATGACTCTTGAAAAACATTGGTCTTGGTTCACAAATACAATGATTCAACGACTTGAGGGCCAGAATTGGAAAGTTATAGTAATTATGACAAGATGGGCTTTAGGCGACTTGGCTGGACGGATTATTGAGTCATATCCAAATGATGCAGTTGTGATTACAAAAAAGGCAGTGCAAGACGATGGGGTTATGCTCTGCCCCAGCATTCTCTCAAGAAAAGATTATGATCTAAAAACGCGAGAAATGAATAATGACATAGTAGAAGCGAACTATAATCAAAAACCAATAGACGTAGGCGGCAGACTATATCAGAGCTTTAAGGAGTGGGAAATATTGCCGGAGAATGCTGACAAGACCATAAATTTTACAGATACCGCCGACACAGGCTCTGATTACCTCTGTTCGGTAAATGGAGTAATCTACGAGAATGAGTTTTATATTACAGATTTAGTCTTTACGGATGAGCCGATGGAAACAACCGAAAAACAGGTCGCGGAGCTCTTGGCGTCTGGAGAAGTAAGCGAAGCCAGGATAGAAAGCAATAATGGCGGTCGCGGATTCGCCAGAAATGTAGAAAGACTCCTCATTGAAAAGTATCAGTCAAACAAAACGGATATCCGGGCTATTCCGCAAACCCACAATAAAGAGTCTAGAATACTCGCTAGCTCAGCTTGGGTGGCGAATCACATTTATATGCCACAAAACTGGCGAATTCGTTTCCCTGATTTCTATCGACAAGTCATGAATTATCAGAAAAAAGGCAAAAACGAGCATGATGATGCCGTGGATGTTCTAGCGAGCATTTATGAATATGTGTCGGAGCCACGGGAAGTGGAACTGATAGACAAATCGGTGCTTACGAGCTCACCTCGAAATAGACACCGCAATTATTGGAAAGGAATCTAAATGATATACACTTTACCAAAAGATACAAAAATAACCGCCCAAGTAATTAAGGACGCAATCGACTATAACGAGAAGAGGCGACCAAGGTTCGATCTTCTCGATAAATACTACATTGGAGATCAGGCTATTACGCATCGCGAGAAACCAGACATTCTCAGGAATAATCGTGTTATGGTTAATCACGCCAAATATATCGTCGATACAAATGTCGGGTATTTGCTCGGAAACCCTGTGGATTATCAGGTAACTGACGGAATCGATATCGAACCACTCCTCGATATTTACAAGAAACAAACTATGAATGATATCGATTCCGAAATCGCTAAAGACTGTGCGATTTTTGGGATGCAATATGAGTATGTCTACGCAGACGAAAATGCCGAACCTAAATCTGCTGTCCTCGACGTTAGAAATACCATTATAGTCTACGATAACACCTTACAGCATAATAAAATGTTTGCCGTGAATTATCGTCCACAATTCGAGAAGCCTACTGATGAGAAACCGGCATATTACGACGTAATTGTTGCAGATAAAGAAATTGTCAGCAGCTACAAGCTGATCAACGATAAACTAGAGCTGGTTGGCGAAGAAAAACACGCATTCCAAGACGTCCCAGTCGTAGAATACGTCAATAACAAAGAATATTTGGGTGATTTCGAACCGGTCATCTCGCTGATTGACGCATATAATCTAATCCAAAGCGATCGCGTTAATGACCGTGAGCAATTAGTCGATGCAATTCTCTGCTTCTATGGAGTGAAGTTCTCTGAAGAGCAGATGGTAGAACTTAAAGAACATCGGATGATTTCAAACATTCCAGCTGACGCTAAAATTGAATATCTAATCAAATCTCTTAACGAAACCGACACGGATGTCCTCCGACAAAACATTGAACAAGACATTCATAAAATCTCAATGACACCAAATCTTGCTGACGAGAACTTCGTCGGAAACTCATCTGGAGTGGCGATCGCTTATAAACTACTTGCTTTCGATCAGAACGTGAAGAATAAAGAACGATATTTTGAACGAGGACTAATGGAGCGATTTGCTCTCTATAATACATTTCTCTCTACTAAATCCGCTATGCCTAAAGTATCAATATCTGATGTGGATGCCGTGTTTAAGCGAAACTTACCAAGAAATGATTACGAAACCTCGCAAATGATCCTAAATCTGGACGGAATGGTAGATAAAGAATTGCTCGTAAGTCAGCTCTCATTCGTCAAGGACGCAAGCGAAACGGTAGAAATCGCCAAACAAGAAAAAGAGGAATCACTTGCCGAGGCGGTAGCAAACTATTCTGTCAACGAAATCTCTGACGCCAATAAGGAAAAAGATGAAGAATAGATCTGCGGCTTATTGGGATAAGCGTGCCATCGCAAGACTAACCGAGGCTGAGCGAAACTCGGACTGGCATTTCCGTGAGATCAAACTTCTCTACGAAGAAGCCGAAAAAGATACCGTGGCGAGCCTCAAAGCCATCTACGAGTCATTCTACCGCGAGAATAAGTTCGATATGACAGCGCTCGAGAAAATAGTCCCGACGACTGAAGTAGAAAAGTTCTATGCCGATATGGAAGCCGCCGGACTATCCAAATACCTACCTCAGCGCTTCACAGGACGCGTCAAACGACTTGAGATGATAAACGCCCAGCTATGGAGCCGAACGAAACAACTAGCTATCCTAGAAAATGAGATCCAGACCAAATCTCACATTGAAACCATCAACGGAGCGTTCGGCAAGACAATTTACGATACGGCCAAAGGAATTGGCGCTACGCCGGCGTTCGAACAGCTCAACGCACGCGGAATTGAAGTCATGCTAAATACTCCATGGCAGGGCGCTAATTATAGCAATCGGATATGGAAAAACTCGAATGTACTGGCGAGCCAGCTCCAACAGACGCTCACTAAGGCTATAATGACCGGCATGAGCGAAGAAAGGGCGCTCTACGAAATCAGGCAAAGGTTCAATGCGGGAAGCTTCTACGCCGAACGATTGATCCGAACGGAAACCAACCATTTCGAGAACGAAACAGAGTTTATCGCTTACCAAGAAATGGGGATAGACCGGTACGTCTTCGTAGCGACATTAGACGGCAGAACTTCTGATATGTGCCGGAATCATGACGGCCAGATCTACAAAATGAGCGAACGGCAAGAGGGCTATAATTACCCTCCGCTTCACCCGTTCTGCCGCTCAACTGTGCGTGGTTACATTGGAAAGGAATACGAACCAAAGATGAGAGCTGCCCGGAATAAACTAGGCGGCAAATACTTCGTGCCGAGTATGAGCTACAATGAGTGGGCTAAAGATGTACGGTTCAATCCGAATGTCCACCCGGCGGATGTACCGACGATTATGCCGTGATAAATATTAAAAATATGTTATAATAATGATTATTATGGATAGGTATTTAATCGACAAATTCATCGCAAAATCAGACGACGAACTCTATAAGTTAATGTCGTCTTATTTTATCTCGGAATCAAAAGATAGAATCCATGTCGACAATAAAACATTCCATAGCTACTATCCTAGCGATGGGTATTCATTTCAATTTGTAGTAAATACTTCTACTGATAAGAATGATAAAACTACAGTA